>NZ_JBGUBA010000001.1:0-813134 GCF_041821105.1 Natrinema sp. H-ect1
GCGCTGCTCCCCTGTGGACATAGTTCGATCCAAAATCCCCGCGATATAGATGGGATTCGGTGTGGGATCTGTGAGATGGAATTTGCGAAAGACGAGGTACGACAATGAGCGACGACGAGAACAACATCGACATTAGCTTGAACAATCTGGTAGCAATGGGGCTGACCCCGGCACGAGCATATCACTATCACCGAGTCGTCGTAAAGGGACAAAGTCCGGAACAGGTAGCCGAGCTACGGGATTGTACCCCCGAGAACGTCACGCGAAGCCTCGAATACGTTCACGACTATTTGCAAGATCTAATCGAACCACTCGAGGACGACGATGAGTAGTGCCGGCGAGCCGAGCAGACAGACCGAGATTGATGGCCATCGTGATGATCTCGAGGCGCTGGCTAAGTCGGATAATCCAGCGGCAGAAATAGCGAAGGCGATTCTCCGAACGGCCGACAAGAGCTAGGAAACACTCTTGTTTTTGGTTCTGTATGCTATATCAGTTATACAGGCATGACTCTCGACGTAGATCCACCGAACCCACCTGAGCTATCGTTCGTAGATCCGAACGAGTACGAGGATGCAACAGTCAGCGCGGATGATCCGAACGAGATCGATTACCGACGCGAGGAGTTGCAGGACTTTTTAGAACAAGGAGCATGGAAGAAAGCGTTCGAGGAATGGCGTGTGGACTCCGATCTCAGCGAGGAAGAGTTTAGAATTTCTACCGATCTCGGTTTGTTTAGCGAGTTTGACTTCTTTTGGGATTCGTTTGCTGATCGTGTTGGCTATCATGCGCCCGGTATACCAGAGGATTGGCAAGAGCGAGACTATCACGATAATCTCGATTCGTGGGGGAAGGTATCTTCGATCAATGCAGAAATAACCGAGTTAGGCCAGATAGTTTGCGACATTTTGAAAGAAGAATATATCGAGTGGGAATCCGATTACGAACCACCGGACGATCTACCTGATTTCTAACGACAGCTAGCAGTAGATAGCAGGTGTTTCTTCATCCGAGATTTTCCTAAAACTCGCGACAAGTACAGGCCAAGCAGGTAACGAAAAAGAATCAATATTATTAGTCCAGTCGCAAAGTCTGCTGCCTGATTGGGTGTGTCACCAATATCATTACACCAACGATATATTGCGAAATAGCTTATGGATACTGGAGTAGTGCATTATAGCGTGAAAACCCAAGAACTCATCCACCTTCATTCGTTGCTCCTCGAAACACGTGAGTACCTTGAACGAGAGGGCAATGTGCCATACGGTGCATTTGATTCCTACGATGCACAACCGATTCGTCCGTCCCATATTCATCGCCAGAAAGACGCACACATGAACGCAATTCACCTACTATTGGACGGGTTCAACCAATCCCTTCAGACGCACCCTCCACCAGCCACGTAACACCTCCCTGAATATGCTATATTCCTATAATATGACACCTACTGTTGAAGAGGCATCTGGCCGTGGTGAATTGAACGCTGTTGTAATAGATAATCCAAGTTCCGTCGATGAATGCATTCTTTACCCATCGAACGCGACTGACAAAGAACTCGAAACGATGTGGATTCTCGCCAAGGAGGGTGATTATACCTCACTGAAGGATAGTCAATGAGAATCAACATAGAAGGGAAGAAGAGTCGGTGAGATACAAAATTGGCACCGTACTGTTTCCAAAGTACCTATCAATTTCACCAAAAGGGAGTGGGATTTAGACAATTATAGTGAAAAATCAGTATATCACTCGCATTTTATCTTATTTATATCGGATTGGTAATATGTCTCATTAAGACCATCAGTCATAGTCTGTTGAGTGAAGAGCGTTTGTCAGTACAAGCAGTAGCAGCGAGAAACACAAAAGTGAGTTCCTACTAATCGTGTCCATGGCAATTGAAGCGTCATTTACTGTCTCGCAACCCGAGTTCCCTTTGAGTGCAGTTTTTGAACAGTTGCCAGACGCAACTATTGAACTGGATCGCGTTGTCCCAACGGACGATGCTGTCATACCGTACTTCTGGATTCACGCGGAGAATGTTGGGGACCTCACAACGGACTTGAGTGGTGACAAGGGGGTTGAGGAGTTCAAAATAATCGACGAATTAGAGGAAGAGATGCTCATCCGTATTAAATGGAACCTCAACTACGAAAGTATTCTAATCGCAATCGTCAACACTAATGTCACACTTCTCTCTGGACTGGGAGAACAGGAGAACTGGACATTTGAAGTTAGGAGTAGCGATCAAGAGAGTATCTCCGAATTTCAATCGTACTGCCGGGAGAATGATATCCCCATTGAACTCACCCAACTCCATGCACTCTCGCCACTCAAATCAGATCGGGCGTTCGATTTGACCGATGGACAACGATCAGCGTTGATACTTGCCTACTCACGAGGGTACTTTGACTCGCCGCGAAAGGCCACTCAAGACGATATCGCCAACGAACTTGATATCAGCCGGCAGGCGGTTTCATCGCGTTTGCAGCGCGGTCTTCGACGGCTTGTAGCAAGCACTCTGATAACGACTCAAGAGTAAGTCGTAGACCTCATTTAAACAAATTGCGCGAGCAAAACTCAGCGTCATCCGAGTGGGCCCTCTCTATTCGGGTGATGAATCCCTCCCAAGAAGAAATCGGTGCTGTCGAGGTTGTAGACTCAATGAACAACGTGGAGTTCGATGTAGATGCGAATATCTTCCGAGCAGAATACGACAGCAGTCGTGATCAGCCGAGTCTTGCAATAGTTGCTGTGGTAGCGGCTGCTTCCAATAGAGATGCCATTGAACTGTCCCCTCTTCATTCCGCGATTGATACAGAGACTCTCGATAATCTTCTGTCGAAGACAACTACTGACGACGAGAAAAATACCTGTCTCTCTTTTTCGTATGAGGGATTTGCTGTGACCGCATTTAGTGAGGGAACGATTGAGGCCAGCCCGATAGAGAACACGTAATCGGAAGTGCGTATAAGTGATTTACAGGTGGTCGCGGAACGGTTCCAGTTGGCTAAGTTTCTCCGTCGGCTCAACGATTTTCCGGTTCGAGTCATAGTTGACGACTCCTTTCTCCTCTAATTTTGGAATGTGAACGTGATGCAATGATATCTGAACCTGTTTCACCCGTTCGCTGGGGATTTCGGTTATTTCTGCGTCCTGCTCCTTTTCGACAACCTCGTTACGAAGATCAGTGATAGTTAATGGCCGGTCGTGAGTGAAGAGGAGATCAAGAATTGCACGGCGACGTTGGTGAGAGATCAATTTAAGGAGTTCATCTACCGAAGTCTCCTCTACTGGCAGGGGCATTTCCTCACTTTGAGATTCCCCATTCTCTCTGGTTTTGTCTCTCATTGTAGTCCGTGGACAAAGTACAGGCATCAGTGCGTATAAAGTTCCTGCCCGCATAGCTTGAAAACATATTTTGATTATGTGGGTGAATGTACTTTTCGTTCGGTTCGCACACGTAGTTACAGTCACCTCTTCCAGTTTCATATCCTGTTCTGGATAAAATATAATATTATTAACCACTATTAGAATAATGCTCGAGTAGCGGGGGACTTGTCCCAGAAGAAGTCAAAGCCAGCGAAGAGATCGAGGTCCCGCGCGATCCCGTACTCCCGGTCCTCGAGATCGGTGTCGGCGCGCCACTCGTCGAACGCCTCCGTCCAGGCTCCCTCCTCGAGGAAGGCCTGTAGCTCCTCGCGGCGGTAGTCGATCTCCTCGCCGTCGGCGCTGATGGTCGCGTCCTCGTACTCGTTGGGGTCGACGAACTCCAGTTCCGGCGGCTCGGGGGGCTCGACCTCGAGTGTCATATCCGGCCGTAGGTCGGGTTCCCGGATAAGAATTCCCACCGCGGTCGGTTTCGAACCGGGAAGCGACCGAGCCCGCGGCCACGCGGTCGGTCGCTACTCCCAGGTATAGCCGAACTCCTCGCCGTCGCGGTGGATGTAGTCGGTCTCCAGTACCTCGCTGACGATCCACCCCAGCGACTCCAGTTCCTCCTCGATGGTCTCGATGTCCACGTCGTCGAGATCGTCGTGAGCAGCGACCGCGTCCGTCGGCACCGACGGAACTCGGTAGCCGACGTCTTCCGCCGACTGGTTCCAGTAGAAGTCGAACGCGTCGAACAGCCCGTACTCTCGGACGAGCCGGAACTCCCGGTCGGTCAGGGACGTCTCCCGCGCCCACTGGCTGAAGGCGTCCTCCCAGGCGCCTCCCTCGAGGAAGTCGGCAAGCGCCTCGCGGCGGACGTTGTCCCCGGTTCGCTCGTCGGGTTCCTCGACGGCGTCGTAGTCGCCGAGGTGCTGGGAGCCGTGAAGCGACGGGGGATCGGGAACCTCGACATCGAGTGACATACTGGGCTTACGTCGAGTATCCGGATAAGGATTCCCCGCCGTCGACTACCCCCAGAGCGTTCCGAGCAGTCGACCGGTTCCCCAGCCGAGTAGCCCGACCGCGAGGCCGACGGCGACGGTCGCGACGAGCCACGTCCGGGGGTCCGAATCGAACCGGGAGACGCCGACGGCCGCCGACGCCAGAAGGGCCAGCACCGCGCCGACGGGGGCGGCGAGACCGAACAGCATCCCCTGCGGCAGGCACTGGCCCGCATATCCCGTTCCGGCTGCAACGAGGAATCCGAGGGCGGGAATCGCGTACAGAGCGAGTTCCGACAGCGCGTGGTACCCGCTCGCGTCGACGGTTCCGGTCACGTAGGCCAGACGCAGTCCGCCGGCGATCGTGCCGCCGGCGAGTGCGAGCAGCGTCCAGCGGAGCGCGACGAACTGGAAGCGATCGCCACCGAGTAGTACCGAGGGGACGGCCGATGTCACGGGGCGGACGACGGCCGCTAGCCCGATAATCCTACCTCAATACTCCTCTGTGAGAGACGCTGACAGTCGATCCGGTACGGAGCGATATTATAAAATTACGTTACAGTCCCAGATGGAAGATGATCCGGATCATGGACGCGAAAGATCCGACACGATTCGGGCGGCGCGGATTCCTCGCATCGATCGCGAGCAGCGGCCTGCTCGCTGGACTCGTCGGCGTGGGAAGCGCCGCGAGCGACGACGACGCGGGGCCGGTGACCGTCTCCGGTCGCCGCATCCACAAGTACCGACCGGACGGCGACTTCTTCGAACACGAACAGCGGTTCGTCAGCCCCGAGCTTCGGGACTACTACGGGAAAGCGACGCTGGTCTACGACGAGGGAACGATCCACCGACGTGCCGTCCCCGACGAGTACACCGACCCCGATCGCGCGTTCACCCTGAACTATCGCGACACGGCAGTGATCGGCCGGTTCCGGGAGTTCGATCGACTCGAGACAAAACAGCGGGACGCGGGAAGCGCGGACGCGGCGGTCGGGACGGCGTCGATCCCGGACTACACCGGACCGCTGTACGTCTACAACTCCGACGTGGACAACCCACAGGAGGAGGACCTGGGCGAGGCGACCGGCCCGATCAATGTCGGCTGGAACCGCGACCTCGATCGCGACGCCGCGTCGATCAACTCGCAGATGGAGTCGTGGGGGTGGACGTCGCTGTACGCCGGCAGCCCCGGCGACAGATACGTCATCATGGACGAGGACGCCTCCCTGCCCTACGTCACGAAACAGGACGAACACATCGTCAAGGGGCTGTCGACGCCGACGACTCAGTACCACGTCCGCGCGTACGACCTCCCCCAGTACGAGGAGGAGAACATCGCGGTCGCCGGCCAGGCGCACAAGGATCCCGTCCTCCACGACGGCCCGCCCTGGAACTTCGCCGAGGCCCGCGACGCCGCCTCGAGCGCCTGGGACGACAACGGGTACTCGACCGTTTTCCACTACGTCGAGAACGGCGAGGGATACGACACCAGCGACGGGTTCTTCGATCAGGTCCGGGCGGACTGATCGCGGGCTGTCTGCCGGTCGCGGCCGACCTGCGATCGCGGTCCCGTACAGTTATTTCAGCCGCCACACAACTAGCGCGTATGGCCAGCGGAAACGCCGGCGGCCGGGAGTATTCCCTCGTCGAACTGTTCGCCATGAAGTTCGTCCTGGCCGACGTCCTCATCATCGCTTTACTGCTGTTGGCTGGACCGATCTACGCCATTCTAGCTACTGCCGTGATCGTCCTCGGGGGACTGCTCCTGTGGTATCTCGCCGAGGGTGGGGGCGACGAGCCCGCCGTTTCCGAATCGTCCGCCTCGGCCGCCGAGTCCGATGCGGCCGCCGCTGAAACCGACCCCGTGACGACCTTACAGGAGCGATACGCCGCCGGCGAACTCTCCGACGCCGAGTTCGAGGCGAAGCTGGACCGACTGCTCGAGGCCGACGAACGGGCTGCTGATGCCGACGTCGAGACGGCGGACCTCTCACTCGAGCGCGAGCGCTGAGGCCATCCCAACACTCAATCGCCGGCCGGTCCTAGGGACGGCCGATGACCGACTACGAGGCGGCGATCCTCGACGTCGACGGGACGATCGTCCGAGGCGAGGAGTTGCTCCCCGGCGCGACCGACGGCTTACGCACGCTCGAGGCCGCGGGCTGTTCGCGACTGCTCTTCTCGAACAACCCGACGCGGGGAAGCGATCACTACCGCGAAACGCTTGCGCCCCACGGAATCGATGTCGATCCCGAGACCGTCCTCACCTCCGCGACGGTGTCTGCCGAGTACCTCGCCGCCACCCACCCCGGCGAGCGCGTCTATCTCGTCGGCAGCGACCGTCTCGAGTCGATTCTCGAGGACGCGGCCGTCGAGTTGACGACCGAGCCCGACGAGGCCGAGGTCGTGTTGGGTTCGTTCGACGATACCTTCTCGTATGGCACGCTCTGGTCGGCCCTGCAGGCGCTCGAGGGAGACGTGCCGTTCTACGGCACCGACCCGGACGCGACGGTTCCGATCGACGACGGCGAGATTCCGGGTTCGGGCGCGATGATCGCCGCGATGGAGGCCGTCGCCGGCCGCGAGCCCGACGCGATCCTCGGGAAGCCCTCGTCGGTCGCGGCCACGGCCGCGATGGACCGGCTCGCGGCCGACCCCCGGAACACGCTGGTCGTCGGCGACCGGCTCGATACCGACATCGCGCTGGGGAATCGAGCGGGGATGGAAACTGCACTCGTCCTCACTGGCGTCACCGATCGGGCGGACCTCGCCGACGTCGGGGCCGACGCCGAACCCGATCACGTCCTCGAGTCGCTGGCCGCCGTCGACACGCTTCTCTGAGACGATCTGTCCCAATTTGCCGGTCCAACCGCAGGGTGGTCGCGGTTGCGCGGGAGCGACTTCCGGCGGGCCGTCTGCGACGCCTCGGGAGGTATATTTATCCGTGACTGTATCCATGTACGACACATGAAAGAACGAATCACAGCAGTGTTGTTGCGCGCTCGATACGCGGCCATCGGTGCAGCCGTCGGTGCAGCGATCGGCGGACTGTTCAGCCGCAACGCCGCGAGTACGGGCGGTGCGATCGGCGGGCTCGTCGGCGCGACCGTCGCCGACACCCGCGGCACGCTCGAGGGAACCCTCGAGGACCTCGGCGAACTCGACCCGCGGTCGACCGACGGCAGCGAGGAGTAACGCGACCGGGACGGTCCTCGTTTCGGGGACCCACGGACCCGTTTTTCGTTCGCGCCGGATAGCGAACGGCGTTGTCACCGCGTGATAGACGAGTGTGGAGAACCGAAACCGGAACTGGTTTCGGCCGCCCGGCTCAGTCCGCCCGGCCCAGATCGTCCGCCAGCGCTTCCTGTCGGAGCTGTTCGCCCTCCTCGGTACTGACGGTCAGTTCGGGGACGGTCGTCGGCGTGTTGTCGTCGTCGATCGCGACGTAGACGAAGTACGACTCGGTAGTCCGTTCGCGCTTGCGGGTCTGGAGGTTCTCGCGCTCGGCGATCAGCCGGACCTTCACGCTCGAGGTCCCGGCGTCGTAGACGTAGGCGGTGATGTAGGCGGTATCGCCGACCGGGATCGGTCGCTCGAAGTTCATCTGGTTGACGCGGGCGGTGACACACATCTCGCCGGCAAACCGCATCGCCGACATCGCGCCGACTTCGTCCATCCACTTCATCACGTTGCCCCCGTGAGCGACATCCAACATATTGGCGTGGTTCGGCTGGACCATCTCCCGGTTCTCGATTACCGTCTCCATGAGGTCCGTCATCGGCGGACGTTTTCCCACGGCGACAATCAGTCTTACTCTCGGCGGACCGCGGACGACTCGAGCGACGTGTCGCCGGTTCCGGAGCGCTCATCGTAGATATTTTACAGGGGTTCGTGGTCCGATACTGGTAAAAGTCGCCGCCGAGTTGGGGCGAGTAATGAGCGATGCAGGCGAGGCCGACGTGCCGGAGCCGCCCGAGCCACCCGACCGCGAGCGTGGCTCCGTCCAGGTTCTCGGGACGGCACACGTCTCGCAGGCGAGCGTCGACGAGGTACGGGACACCATCGAGCGCGAGCGACCGGACGTGGTCGCGGTCGAACTCGACGAGGGCCGGTACAACCAGATGCAGGGCGGCACGCCCGACGACGTCGAGGCCGAAGACCTGCTCTCGGGCAACACCGTCTTCCAGTTTCTGGCCTACTGGATGCTGTCGTACGTCCAGTCGCGGCTGGGCGACCAGTTCGACATCGAGCCCGGGGCCGACATGCGTGCCGCGATCGAGGCCGCCGAGGAACACGGCAGCGGCGTCGCCCTGGTCGATCGCGACATTCAGGTGACGATCCAGCGGTTCTGGAGTCGGCTCACGTTCACGGAGAAGCTAAAGATGGTCGGCGGCCTCGCGCTCGGCATCACCGATCCCCGGACGCTCGGGCTGACGTTCGGCGCGATCGGCGGCCTGCTCGTCGGCTTTCTGGTCGCCGCGTTTATCGCCCCGCTGCTCGGGGTCGGTGACGTCTTGCTGCTCGGGATCACCGACGCCGCGACGCTGCAGTACGCCGGCGGTGCCGCCATCGGCGCGCTGGTCGGTGCCGTCGCCGGCCTGCTCGTCCTCCCGCCGCTCGAGTCGGCCGAAGCGTACACCGGCGGTCTCCTCTCGGGGTTCTCGATACGAGTCCTCGGGGGGATCGCCCTCGGCGTCGTCGCCTGTCTCGGGCTGGTCGCGACCGACACTTTCGTCGGCCCCTTCTCGGCGGCAAGTGTCGAGAGCGCCGGCATCTATGCGGTCCGCGGGAGTTCCGGAATGCTGGCGGGGCTCGGCGTCGGCGTCACGATCGGGGCGGTCGTCGGCCTCTTCCTCGACGCGGCCGGTGCCGACGTCGAGGAGATCGACGAGATCGATATCGAGGAGATGACCGACGGCGACGTGGTCGCCGCCATGATGGAGGAGTTCCGGCAGTTCAGCCCCAGCGGCGCGAACGCCCTGATCGACGAGCGCGACGCCTACATCGCATCGCATCTCAATGACCTTCGCGAGCAGGGGTACGACGTCCTCGCGGTCGTCGGGGCCGGCCACAGAGCCGGCATCGAACGCCACCTCGCGAACCCGGCGGAGATCCCCTCACGGGAGTCGATCTCGGGGACTGCCTCGAGTCGCCGGTTCTCCCCGCTGAAGATCCTGGGCTATCTCGTCATGGTCGGCTTCCTCGCGTTCTTCTTCCTGCTCATCATGGCCGGCGTCAGGAACGTCTTCCTGCTGAAGGTGTTCGCCGCCTGGTTCCTCTTTAACGGGATCTTCGCCTTTACGCTGGCGCGGTTGGCCGGCGCACGCTGGACCAGCGCGGGCGTCGGCGGCGCGGTCGCGTGGCTGACGAGCATCAACCCCCTGCTCGCGCCGGGCTGGTTCGCGGGCTACGTCGAACTCAGACACCGGCCGGTCAACGTCCGCGACATCCAGACGCTCAACGAGATCGTCGACGACACCGAGCGGCCGATCGACGAGGCCATGTCGGCGATGTTCGACGTGCCGCTGTTCCGGCTGATCATGATCGTCGCGCTGACGAACGTCGGGAGCATGATCGCGACCTTCCTGTTCCCCTTCGTCGTGTTGCCGTGGCTGGCCGGCCCCGAGATCGGCGGCGTCGACGCGCTGATGGGCGAACTGTTCGAGGGGGCGAAGAACAGTCTCGAGCTGCTCCGGGGGCTGCTATGAGCCACCGAACGCGGGCCAGTTCCGAGCCCGAACTCACGTTCAGCGACCGGGAGCAACGCGATCTCGCGATCGCATGGGTCACCCTCAGCGTCGCCTTCGCCCTGATCTTCGCGCCCGTCCACCGGGGCGAGGCGGTCGGCCTCTTCCTCACGATGGTCGTGTTGAGCCTCGTCACGGTCGGCGTCGCCTTCCTGCTTCACGAGATCGCCCACAAGGTCGTCGCGGTCGAATTCGGGCAGGTCGCCGAGTTCCGGGCCGACTATCAGATGCTGTTTCTGGCGCTTATGGGCGCGCTCGTCGGCTTCCTCTTTGCCGCGCCCGGGGCCGTCTACCACCGGGGCCGGATCACCCAGCGGGAGAACGGACTGATCTCGCTCGCGGGACCGGTGACGAACCTCCTGCTTGCGCTACTCTTTCTCCCGCTGATGGTCTTCCCGACCTACCTCGGGACGATCGGCCAGATGGGCGTCGGGATCAACATCGTACTCGCCGCGTTCAACATGATCCCCTTCGGTCCACTCGACGGAAAGTCCGTCCTCGAGTGGCACAAAGGCGTCTTTGCGCTGGTGTTCGTTCCCAGCGTGTTGTTGGCGGCGATCATCATCTTCTACGTCGGACTGTTCTGAGCTGCCGACGGCTCGCTCGAGCGGACCGGTGATCTTTTGCTCGCCCCGGGAGGTCGTTGAGACATGACCGACTCAGCCGACGACGCGGACGACGAGGGGCTCACCTACGCGGAGACGGGCGTCGACATCGAGGCCAGCGAGGACGCGACCGCGGCCTTGCTCGAGGCCTTCGGGAGCGGCCTGCGGACCGAGTACGCTGGGATGATCGACATCGGTGACCGGTATCTGGCGCTGGCGACCGACGGCGTCGGGACCAAGCTGTTAGTCGCCGAAGCCGTCGAGGACTTCTCGACGATCGGGATCGACTGCATCGCGATGAACGTCAACGACCTCGTGGCCGCGGGCGTCGAGCCCGTCGCGTTCGTCGACTACCTGGCGATCGACGAACCCGACGAGGACCTGACCAACGGGATCGGCGAGGGGCTCGCGGTGGGGCTCGAGCAGGCGGATCTCACGATGCTCGGCGGTGAAACGGCAGTCATGCCGGAGGTCGTCAAGGGGTTCGATCTGGCGGGCACCTGTGCCGGCCTCGCGGCCAAAGACGAGATCTTCGCCGGGGAGGCCGCGGCCGGCGACGCGCTCGTCGGGTTCCCCTCGAACGGCATCCACTCGAACGGGTTGACGCTGGCCCGCGAAGCCGTCACCCGCGACCACGAGTACACCGACGCGTTCCCGCTGGACCCCGAGACGACGATCGGCGAGGAACTACTGCGGCCGACCCGGATCTACACCGATCTGCTCGAGCCGATGCGCGAGTGCGGTGTTCGGGCGGCGGCCCACGTCACCGGCGGCGGCTGGACGAACCTGCTGCGGATGGGCGAGTACGAGTACGTCGTCGACGATCCGCTGCCGGCCCAGCCGATCTTCGAGTTCGTTCAGGAGGAGGGCAACGTCTCCGACGAGGAGATGCACCGTACGTTCAACATGGGCACCGGCTTTGTCGTCGCGGTTCCTGAAGACCGGGCCGCCGACCTCGTCGCCGAGACCGACGGACGGATCATCGGCCGCGTTACGGACGGCGACGGCGTCGAGATCCGCGGCTGCTCGCTGTCCTGAACTCGGGCGGACCGTTCGAAAAGCGCGGCGGTGTCTCCGGATGGGCGGGAAGACGCGGCACGGACGACACGAAATCAGGGGACCGACGGACGGCCGTGACGGTCAGACCGCCTGAACGGGGATGTCGGTGTGTCGCATCACCCGGTCGGCGACGCTTCCGAGCGGCGTTCGTCGGTCGTCAGTCGCCCCGCGTCGCCCCATCACGATCAGATCGGTGTCACGTTGTTCCGCGAGTGACGTGATCTCCTCCCAGGGGAGCCCCCGGTGACACTCGCGGTCGACGTCGAGTCCCCGACCGCGGGCCCGGTCCGCGATCTCCTCGAGCATTTCGATGGCCTCGTCCTCGACTTTCACGTGTTCGATCTCGGTACTACCCAGTGCCGGCGGCCGTCCGTGCCGGCGTTCGTCGACGACGTAGAGCAGCACGACGTCTGCGCCGTAGTTCTCGGCGAGGCTTAACCCCTGCTCGACCCCGCGGTTCGCCTGTTCGCTTCCGTCGGTCGGAATGAGGATCGTATCGTACATCAGCTATCACTCATCTGATGGTTCGACGGCAGCGGTGGTAAAACTAGCAGCCGTTCTCAGTACGTCGAAACCATCCTCGACGTTCCTACCCCCGACAGCCGTCGTTCACTCTGTGGCAGTCCGACCGAGCGGGACTCCCCGGCGCGGTCGGAATCCCCGTCAGCCGAGTGTTCCTGTCACCGGTCCGCGTCGCTCCCCGTGGCCGTCGCCGCACGAACCGTCTCGTACTCCGCGTCGCTGTAGGCGATGAACCGGACATCCGCGAGTGAGTCGGGGTCGTAGCGCTCGAGTGCCGCACCGATGATCGCGGCCCCGTCTGCGAGGTCGAAGCCGGCGACGCCACAGCCAAGCGCCGGGATCACGAGCGAGCGACAGCCCAGTTCGTCGGCCGTCTCGAGGCTGTTGTACGTCGCGTCTCGAATGCTCTCGGCGGTCGCCCGTCCGTCCCCGCCGTGGGGCATCGCGGCGGCGTGGATAACGTAGTCGGCATCGAGGTCGTAGGCGTCGGTGACCGCGACGGCACCGAGGTCGACCGGCCCCTTCGCCATGGCCGCCTCGTTGATCTCCTCGCCCGCCCCGCGCCGGAGCGCGCCGGCGACGCCCGATCCCATCCGGAGGGTCGTCCCAGCGGCGTTGACCACGGCGTCGGCTGACTGTGCGGCGATGTCTCCCTGAACGACCTCGTACTCCATATTCGGGCGTTCCGGATCGAGCGCAATGAAACTGACCGTGGGTGCGAGGTGGGCTCGACTCAGTCGGTCCGGCCCCACTCCGGGCCCGCCGGCTCGGTCGGGAGGTCGGCGTCCGCGATCCCGTAGAACTTCTCGCGGCCGACCGGGGAGCGCAGTCGGACGACGCAGGTGTAGTCCGTGACCGAGAACGCCGTTACCGTTCGTGCGGACCGGCGGTGTTCGAGCGCGAAGAGCCGCTCAGCGTCGGCCTCGACGGTGACGCGGTTGCCGAGCGACCAACTCAACGACTCGATGCGGCCGGTATCAACATCGAACAGGTGAGCGATCAGTTCGCGACCGCGCCGGTCCCGTGCCCCCTGTGATCGATCCCCGTGTAAGCTCATGAGAACAACGTTTCACTCGAGCATGAAAAAGGACACTATATTCGCGTGACGGTACTGTGGTCGTCCAGAAACGCTACGATAGGCCGCCACAGCGTCGAATTCTCGATCGCGTTCGAGACCGGGAACCGATCGCTCCGCTCCCGAGATCTTAGGCCGACCAAAACCTTTTTAGATTTAGGCTCACCTAACTCCTCGTGATGGACGTACCCGCCCGCAGGGAGGAGCCCGAACTCGACGAGGACCAGGAGGAACCGGCGGCGGTCGTGACGAGCCACGAGACCCGCCCCGGAAAGACCGTCTTTACCGAACGCGACAACAGCGACGGCTGGATCGCGACCGATCTGACCGTCGACCTCGAGCGGTGAGATCGGCGACGCCCGGAACCGACCGAGGCATCACCTGCTGATCGCTCTCCGCCGTTTTCCTCTCCGAAAAAACCGGTTCGCAGTCCGATAACCGCCGCCACGATGTGCCGCCGTCAGTGCGTCGCTTCCTCGAGGACCAGCGTATCGTCTTCGAGGTAGTGTTCGAAGTGGTGGCCGTCCTCCTCGAGGTCGACGAGGATCTCCCGGAGGATCTCGGCGGTGGCGTGGTCGCCGAGGTTCTCCGCGAGTTCGATGCTATCGCGCATCGACTCGATGATGTCGCCGTACATCTCGAGGTCGTTCTCGAACATCGTGCGGACGTCGTAGACGTCCTCGCCCTCGAACTCGACGGTGGCGCGCTCCTCCTGGTTCGCCGGCCCGGAGACGGGGACGCCACCAAGCGCCTGCGCGCGCTCGGCGATGATGTCCGCACCCTCCTCGACGTGTTCGTAGGCCTCCTCGAGGAACTCATGGAGCGGGAGGAACTCCGCGCCTTCGACGGTCCAGTGGTGCTTTTTGAGCTGGTGGTAGAGGACGTAGGCGTTAGCCAGTTCCGTGTTCAGTGCGTCGACGATCTGTTCGGCCTTCTCCTGCTCGAGGCGAAGCTCGTTCTCCTCGACGGTGTCGGCCGACTGGCGAACGGTCTTTTGGGTACTCATCCTACTCCCAGGTACGGACGCGTTCCACTTAAAGACTTCCCTTGAGAAAACATTTCTTTGGTATACCTAAAGATCTGTTTTTGATTAGGGCACTACGATTCCCTCAGTAGCTACGAAACGTATCATCGAACGACACCGTCAAGCGAATCTCTATTTTTTCGAGCCTGAGTAAACATTTTCAGTGGGGAGGGCGAATGGACGCGTATGGCAACCGGAATCGCACAGCGGCGGGAGCGGCTCTACGTCGACGGCGAGTGGATCGAAACCGAGAACGCACTGTCGGTCTCGGACCTCGCCGACGGCGGGGCCTTCGCACAGGTAGCTGCCGCGGGGCCGGACCACGTACGCACCGCACTCGAGGCCGCCCACGAGATCAAACCGCGCATGCGGGAGACGACCGTCGTCGAGCGCGCCGAGTGGTGCGAGACGATCGCCGACCGGCTCCGCGAGCGCGAGGAGGAACTCGCAGAAGTGATCGTCCGCGAGGCGGGCAAGCCGATCTCGTCGGCCCGCGGCGAGGTCGGGCAGGCGGCCGAGCGGTTCGACCGGGCGGCCGAGGAGGCGCGCACCATCGTCAGCAAGGGCGAGTACCGCGAGGGCTCGACGGCGGGCCACGAGGGCTGGCAGGCGATCGTCAAACACGAGCCGATCGGTACGGTGCTGTGTATCACCCCCTACAACTATCCGCTGGCGACGACGGCCTTGCAGGTCGCGCCCGCGATCGCAGCCGGTAACAGCGTCCTGCTCAAGCCCGCGAGCAAGACGCCGGTCTCGGCCGCGATCCTCGCCGACGTCATCGCCGACGTCGACGGGATCCCCGACGGCGCGTTCAACTTCGTCCCCGGCGAGGCGAGCGAGATCGGCGACCTGCTGGCCGGCGACGACCGCGTCAACGCGATCGCGATGACCGGCTCCTCGGGCGCGGGCAAACACGTCGCCCGCGAGAGCGGGATGGTCAACCTCCACATGGAACTGGGCGGCAACGCCCCGGCGATCGTCTTCGATGACGCCGACCTGACCGACGTGGCGGGGGACTGCGCCAAGGGCTCGTTCAAGTACGCCGGCCAGCGCTGCTCGGCGATCTCGCGAGTGCTGGCCCACGAGTCGGTCCACGACGAACTGGTCGACCTGATCGACGGCCAGATGGACGCCTGGCAGGCCGGCGACCTCTTCGACGAGGACACCGCCGTCGGCCCGCTCATCAGCGAGGACCAGGCCGACTGGGTCGCGGAACTCGTCGAGGACGCCGTCGAAAAGGGCGCGGAGATCGTCCGCGGGGGAAGCCGTCGCGCTCCCGAGGGCGTCCCGGACGAACTCGCCGACCAGTTCTTCGAGCCGACGCTGCTGGCGAACGTGCCCCACGACGCCCGCATCGTCGACGAGGAACAGTTCGGCCCCATCGCCGCGATCACCACCTTCGAGGACGAGGCCGAGGCCCTCGAGATCGCGAACGGGTCAGACCTCGCGCTCGACGCCGCGGTCTTCACCAGCGACTACAAGCGCGCGATGCGGATGGCCGAGCGCATCGACGCCGGCGCGGTCCGAATCAACGGTGCGCCGAGCCACGGGCTGGGGGACGTGCCCTTCGGCGGCAACAAGGACTCTGGCATCGGCCGCGAGGGACTGGACGCCTCCATCCACGCGATGATGCGCGAGAAGAGCATCGTCCTCTGAAACGCGGTCGGTCGCGCTCGAGGGCCGATACCACCGCCGCCGGTCCCGCTCAGAAGGCGTACTCGTACGACGCGACGACGGCTTCGGCGTCCTCGTTGACGCCGACGACGATCAGTTCGCCCGACGCACCGGCCTCGTACTCGAACGTCACCTGCTCGCCGACCGCGGTCAGTTCGGCGCTGTTCCCGTGATCGTCGCTGAGTTCGAGCCGATCGACGTCGTCGCTCGAGTTGTAGGTCACGGACACCGTTCGGTCGGACCGATCAGAATCGAACGCTACGCCCGCCCGGGGCTTGGACGGCTCGCTCCCGTAGCCGGCGAACAGATTGGTGTATTCGTACTCCGCAGTCGGAACGGTCCGCGTCGCCACGACCATGTTGCCAGCGGTTTCGACCGTTGCGTCCTCCACGCCTTCCCACTCGCTTTCGAACGCGTCCCTCTCCGCAACGTCGGCAGAGACAGCGACCTCCGCATAGGTCGTCGTCTCCGTGCCGAGCGACCACGAGAAGGCGACCCCCCGCCCGTCGTCGGTCCCCTCGTACTGGCCCCAGCAGAACGTCGCGTCGGCGATGCGCTCGACCAACGAGGCGACGTTCTCGCTCGCCTCGACCCGCCGATCGGTTCCCTCGACACCGGCCGCGAGGATCGACTCGAGATCCGCGCCGTCGGCCGGACTCACGACGAGTGTCTCCTCGGAGACAGCTACCGAAACCCCGTCGCGCTCGAGGGTCTCGAACGCGCCGACCGAGGCGTCACCGTCCGTCTCGAGCGCGTCGGGGTCGAACGAGCCGCTGACGACCACGTTACCGACGACGCCCTTCGAACCGAACCGGAGGACGGCGTCGATCGCGTCCGTCCCGTCGGCGGCGTCCTCGACGATCCCGGCGCTGTCGCCGTCCGGCAACGTCGGGACGCTCTCGATGACGGACGCCTGCAGGGCGTCCTCGTAGGTCTCGAGCGCGGTGAGATCGCGGTAGTGAAAGAGGAGCGGATCGGTCCCTCCGGCGGGAATCCACCGCTCGAGCGGTGTCGACGCGGACGAGTCGCCGGCCTCGGCCGGTGAGTCGGCGTCGTCGTCCGTTCCCTCGTCATCGTCGTCTATGCCGAGACAGCCGGCACCGAGCGCCGCAATCCCCGTTCCCGTCGTCACGAGTAGTTCCCGTCGGTGAGTGTGTTTCATACTGATTATATTTGGTTGAAACCTCCGGCATATATAGCTGTTCGATCGCCCTGCCTCGAGCGCAATCGGGCCAAACGGGGACGCCGAAGGAGTTACCGGTACCGGTGGTGGAGAGTCGGCCATGTCCCGTGACATCCTCGTGGCCGGCGAAACGCTGATTGACTGGATTCCCGAGCGGTCGGGCCCGCTCGAGGAGGTCCCCGGCTTCGAGCGCCGACCCGGCGGTGCGCCGGCGAACGTCGCCGTCGCGCTCGCCCGCCTCGAGGACCCGCCGCTGTTCTGGACCCGGGTCGGCGATGACCCGTTCGGTCGGTATCTCGAGCGGACGCTGGTCGACCACGGTCTCCCCGACCAGTTCCTCGAGCGCGACCCCGCGGCGAAGACGACCCTCGCGTTCGTGACCCACGACGAGACCGGCGAGCGCGAGTTTACCTTCTACCGGGACGGGACCGCGGACACCCGCCTCGAGCCCGGGCGGGTCGACGATGCGACGCTCGCGAACTGCGAGTGGGTCCACGCCGGGGGCGTGACGCTTTCGAGCGGTTCCGCGCGTGAGGCGACGCTCGACCTGCTCGAGCGGGCCGCGGCCGCCGACTGTACCGTCTCCTTCGATCCAAACCTGCGGAGCGAACTGTGGCCCGACGAGGGGGCGTTCGCAAGCGTGGTCGGCGATGCGCTCGCTTACGTCGACGTCTGTCTCGCGACGGGGCCGGAACTGGCGGCGCTGGGATACGAGGGCGAGTCCGCGACGGCGATCGCGCGGGCGGCGGTCGAGCGGGGGCTGGTCCACACGGCGGTCGTCACTCGGGGCGCGGCGGGGGCTGTCGCCGTCGCGAGCGCGGACGCACCGTGGCCGGCGGCGACGGTCGAGCATCTGGGATTCGCAGTCGAGACGGTCGACACCACGGGTGCGGGCGACGCCTTCGTCGCCGGCGCGATCGCCGCCCTGCGAGACGGCGACGACCTCGAGGCCGCGGTAACCGTCGCGAACGCAGTCGGGGCGCGGGCGACTACCGCTGCCGGTGGGATGACGGCGTTGCCGACCCGCGCCGAGGTCGCCGCGCTGCTCGAGGCGGAGTGAGCGCCGGCGCCGTGTGGTTGCAAGCCGGAGTGGTATCCGAGTTTGCGTCGGACAACGAGTATGGGTATCAACGTCCGCGGTGCGGTCCCGTTCGCGAAGTCGGTTGTGACGGGGATCAGCGAGAAGAACGTGACGTTCATGGCCGCCGGTATCGCGTATCAGGCATTCATCTCGCTGATCCCGTTGCTCGTCCTCGTGTTCTTCCTCGTCGCCTTCGTCGGGGACGAGGCGCTGGCCCAGCAGGTGTCGTCGATCACCGAGGGCTTTCTCCCCGAGAGCGGACAGGTGATGCTCGAGCAGGGGATCGAGGGCGACACCGGCAGCGTCGGGACGTCGATCATCGGACTCGTCGCGCTCCTGTGGGGGTCGCTGAAGATCTTCCGGGGGCTGGACACCGCCTTCTCGGAGATCTACGCGACGACCGACGAGAACTCGCTGGTCGATCAGCTCCAGGACGGGGCCGTCGTCTTCGGGGCGATCGGGATCGCGCTGGTCGCCGCGGCGCTGACGACCATCGTCTTCGCCGTCTTCCCGACGATCCCCTTCCTCGGGCTGTTGAACCCGCTGTTGCTCGTCGTCGGGCTGACGCTCGCGTTCCTGCCGATGTACTACCGCTTTCCCGACGCCGACCTCTCCGTCCGGCAGGTGCTGCCGGGCGTCGTCGTCGCCGCGGTCGGCTGGGCGCTCCTCCAGTCGCTCTTTCAGGTCTACGTCGCCATCTCGAGCAGTTCCGACTCGGCCGGCCCGATCGGCGCGATCCTGCTCTTGCTCACGTGGCTGTACTTCGGCGGGCTGATCCTGCTGGTCGGGGCCGTCGTCAACGCGACGCGCTCGGGACACCTCGAGATTGCCCCCGATGGGATCGAGGCCGAATCCCGCGAGGGCATCCCCGAGGACGCCGAGCGCGAGCCGTTCGTCGACGACGGCCGACGCGAACGCGAGCGCCTCGAGGCGCGACTGGCCGCCCTCCGGCGGGAACGGGACCAACTTCGGAACGATCGAAAGGCCCAGCGCAGTCGTCGCTACCGGCTCGAGGACCGCGTCGACGCCCTCGAGGCGAGAATCGAGAGTCTCGAGACCGAAAACCGCGACCTCGACGCGGAGAACGAACGGCTGCGGCGCGAACTCGCGGCCAGCCGCGGCTCGTCGTGGCGGGGGCGGCTGCGGGGCGTGCTTTCGCGAGTCCGAACGCTGAACGTCGGCGTTCTCGAGGACCGGGGCAAATAGGGCCGACGGCTGGGGCCACAGTTCGAAAGTGACCGCCGTCTCGGTCCGGACTGACCGATCCATATTGCGGTGGCGCGCGCTGTCGGCCGTCCGAACGATAGTGAGGGTGGCCGATGACACTGCGCGAGGGATGAGCGAGTGAGCGAAGCGAACGAGCGAATCGGCTGGGGAGGGTGTGGTCTCTCCCCACTGCCACGATAGCAGGATACCGGTTCCGACGTTCGCGGTCCAAAACACCACTCAGCCAGTCGTATCGGAGATTCGAAGGCGGAGTCGAGACGCATTAGTGGCTCCCCGCCCCACCGCAACCCGTGTCCCATCCAGTCCGGGCCGCTCGCCGCTACGTCCAGCGCGACCACGCGTCGATCGTCAGCGGGATCGACGCCTGTGCCGACGCGGTCGCCGAGCCCTGGGATACCGCCCGCACCACCGACGCCGACGCCGTCGCCGACGGACTCCACCGGGCGCTCGAGGAGACCGGCATCCTCGAGTCCCTGCCCGGCGTTCTCGCCGGTGCCGTCGACGCGACCGGCCACGAACTGCAAGCCCGCCCCGTCGCGGGGCCGCCCTACGTCGTCGTGACGAGCCGCGGCCCCGTCCTCCGGGCGACCATCGATCCCGGGCGACTGGTGATCCGCTTCGACGCCTTCGAGGTCGTTCGCGATTCCGAACCGGGTCACCCGCCCGCCTACCGCCGCCGCGACGGGGTCGAACTCGCCGTCTCGCTCGAGTGAGACGGTTCGCTGTACCGATGTACCGGTGCGACCGCGACACGGCTTGCGGTGGCACCGGAAATGACGTACAGCGGACCGTCTGACCGACGCGACGCTCACCGCCCTCGATTCGCACCGTCCGCGACTCGACGCTAGTAACTCAGATCGCTATTCCACCACGATTTGTTAACAGACGTCGTCACCGACGCCGCCTGTTAATAACTTTGGCCAGTGGGATAATAACTCTTATACCCCGACGGACCGACGTTCGGGTATGAAGCTGACACGACGCGCGCTGGTGAAAGCGGGAGCCGGTGCGGTCGCGACGGGTGCTGTTGCCGGCTGTCTCGACGATATCGACCCGGCGAGCGCCGAGACCGACGACGGCTACGCCGCCTTCTTCACGCTCTGGGACTGGGCCGAACAGGTCAGCGGCGACGCGATCGACTTCGAGAACCCGGTCGGCACGGGCGAGGCCGGCCACGGCTGGCAACCGAGCGGGGACCTCACCCGGAACGTCGCCGACACCGGGGCCTTCGTCTACCTCGATACGCCCGAGTTCTCGTGGGCGCAGGACCTCGCGGCGACCCTCGAGGCCGACTACGACACCGTCGCCGTGATCGACGGCCTCGAGGGACTGGAAGACCGACTCCTCAGGTGGGGCCACGAGGTCGACACCGGAGGTCACGACGGGAACGATCACGACGAGACCGAAAGCGACGACCACGAGGGCCACGATCACGACGAGACCGACTACGACCCCCACGTCTGGCTCGATCCCGTCATCGCGGGGGAGATCGTCGACACGATCGCGACCGGGCTGGCCGACGCCGATCCGGACAACGCCGACACCTACGAGGAAAACGCCGCGGCGTACGTCGCCGACCTCGAGTCGCTGGACGAGCGACTGCAGGATCTCTTCGAGTCGGCCGATCGTCGGACCGCCGTCTTCGCCGGCCACGACTCCTTTACCTATCTGCAGGAGCGATACGGGTTCGAACTGCACACGCCCGTCGGCGTCTCGCCACAGGAGACGCCGTCGTCTGGGGAGATCTCCGAGACGATCTCGCTCATCGACGACGAGGGGATCGAGACGATCCTTTACGATCCGTTCGAAGCGCCCACCGACGAGTACCCACAACTCGTCGAGACGCTGCTGCGGGACAGCACGGCGACCGACGCGATGCCGTTGAGTCACCTCTCGGGGACCCTCTCGGCGTGGGAAGACGAGGGGTGGGGGTACCGCGAGCAAATGGAAGAGATAAACCTCCCCGCGCTCAGAGAGGTATTAGACGCACAGTGACCGTCGTCGACCTCGAGAACGTGACCTTCGCCTACGGCGAGCAGCCGGCCGTTCGCGACGTCTCGCTGACCGTCGCGGAGGGCGATTTCCTGGGACTGATCGGCCCGAACGGCTCGGGCAAGACGACGCTGCTCCATCTCATGCTCGGGCTGCGCAGCCCCGATAGCGGCTCGATCGAGCTGTTCGGCGAGCCGGTGTCGTCGTTCGAGGAGGGCGAGCGGATCGGCTACGTCTCCCAGCAGGCGACCAGCGGCGGCGGCTCGATGCCGGTCACCGTCCGCGAGGTCGTCACCATGGGCCGGTTCGCCCACGCGGGCCACGGCCGACTGACCGACGCGGATCACGCGGCCGTCGACGACGCCCTCGAGACGGTCGGCATCACCGACCTCGCGGACCGACAGATCAACGCGCTCTCGGGCGGCCAGCGCCAGCGGGCCTACATCGCGCGGGCGCTGGCCTCCGAGGCCGACCTGCTGGCGCTTGACGAGCCCACCGTCGGCGTCGACGCCGAGTCCCGCGACGCCTTCTACCAGCTGCTCGAGTCGCTCAACGAGGACGGAATCACGATCATCCTGATCGAACACGACATCGGCGTGGTCACCGACCGGGCGAGTCGGATCGCCTGTATCAACACCGAACTCTACCACCACGGTGACACGGAATCGTTCGTCGAAAGCGACGCGTTGACCGAGGCCTACGGCGCGAGCGGCCAGGTCGTTCACCACCACCACTGACGATGTCGACTCGCTCTTCCCTTCGCCGACGGCTCGAGCGTATCGGGATCGGTCTGACCGCGGTTCTGGCGGTGGCGATGGTCGGCCTGCTGGCGATCGATGCGCTCCGTTCGTATCCGGTCGTGGACGTGATCTACGAGCAGGCCCGGATCGCGGGCTGGTGGCTCGATCACTACCTGGAGACGAACGTCTTCTACCATCCCTTCATGTGGCGCTCGATCGCGACGGGGATCCTGATCGGCGTCGTCGCGCCGCTTGTCGGGACCTATCTCGTCCACCGCGAGATGGCCCTGATCGGCGAGACGCTGGCACATACTGCGTTCGCCGGCGTTGCCGTCGGGCTCGTGGTGAGTTCGATGACCGGCTGGAGCGGCTCACTGATGCTCGTCGCACTGGTCGTCGGCATCCTCGGGGCGCTGGGCGTCCAGTGGCTGGCCGAGCGGACCGACACCTACGGTGACGTCCCGATCGCGATCATGCTGACCGGGAGCTTCGCCGTCGGCACGCTCATCATCAGCTACGGCCGCGGGATGACCGGGTTCAACGTCGAGGGCTATCTCTTCGGGAACATCTCGGTCGTCACCCCCTCGGGGGCGCGGCTGATGGCCGTCATCAGCGTCGTCGTCGTCCTCGTCACCGTCGCGACCTACAAGCAACTGCTTTTCATCACCTTCGACGAGCAGGCCGCCCGCGTCGCGCGACTCAACGTCACCTGGTACAACACCTTACTGATCGTGATGACGGCCGTCGTCGTCGTCGGCGCGATGCAGATCCTCGGCGTGATCCTCGTCGCCGCGATGCTGGTCGTTCCCGTCGCGACCGCGACGCAGGTCGCCCACAGCTTTCGCGAGACGCTGACCCTGTCGATTCTCGTCGGCCAGGTCGCAGTCATCGGCGGCTTCGCCCTCTCGATCTCGCAGGGGCTGCCCACCGGCGGCTCGATCGTCGTCGTCGCGATCGCCTGCTACCTGCTCGCAATCTTCGCCTCGAGTCGCTCGACGGCCGCGATCTCGACGCACTGAGCCCGTTCACGAACCGGATTTCGCGCGCACCTCGTCGACGAGCTGTGCGAGCGCGCCGACGCCGGAACAGAGGATGCCGATCGGAACGAGCAAGAGCCCGATCCCGAGCCCGTATCCGGGAACGAAGACGTCGAACACGTGCGCGATCAGCATGGGGACGATCAGCACGACGACCGAGAGGCTCCCGACGACGGCCCCGGTCGTGAGCAACTGTCGCGACCGTTCCGTCGGTTCACGGACGCGGTCGACGAGGAACAACAGCCCCGCCTCCGCGAGCGCGAGGACGCCGACGACGACACACAGTAGCACGAAGAGTCCGGTGAGGCCCGCCGCGAACCCGTCACCGGGCGGGTTTTCCGGGATCGTTTCGACGTACAGTACCGCGGTCACGAAACTGAGGACGGCCAGCAATGCGGTGATGGCGGCGATCGGTCGGGAACGTGGCTGAGACATCGGAGAGACATAAGTCTATTCGACATATCGAACTGATAACTGTACCGACCCGGTCGGTCTCGATGTATCGCCCGCTCGAGACACGGCATCGATTCCGACTCGGGAGACCGGCCCGAACACGGTCCGTCACCAGGACTCGAGTCGGCTTCGACCCCGGTAATTACGTCGTCCTGTGCCGATACGTTCGTATGCGCAGTCGATCGACCGGCGTCCTCACGAGCGCGGTCCTCGCGTTCGCCGTCGGCTACGTTCTCTGGCCGCCCGGGTACGTCTACTGGACTCGAGTCGCGGACGTACTGGGTGAGCCGCTGTCCCTCGCGCTCGTCGCGTTACTCGCCGCGGCCGGCGGCGCGGTCGCCACCCTCCGTCTGGCGGTCCCACTCGCCGAACTCGTCGCCGGCAGTGTACTCGCCTACGCGGTCGGACGGTCACCCCACGACGATGAGCCACCAGTTCCGGCCGCCCCGAGTGAGGGTCGCCTCTCGAGCGCGGCGTTCCGACGCCCGGTACCGGATGGCGGGAACACGCCATATGCTTAACACGCTACCCGGACAACCATCGAGCGATGGGACGGTTATCCGCACTCTTCGATCCCGAGACCGTCGCCGTGGTCGGCGCGACCGACCGCGAGGGCGCGGTCGGCCGGGCGATCCTCGAGAACCTGCGAGACGGGTTCGATGGCGAGGTCGTTCCGATCAACCCCTCGCGCGAGACGGTTCTCGGACTCGAGTGTTACGAGGACGCGACGAGCGCGCCGCCGATCGATCTGGCGGTGGTCGTAGTACCGCCCGACATCGTCATCGAGGCGATTCGGGACGTGGCCGACGCCGGTACCGAGAATGTCGTCGTCATCACGGCCGGCTTCTCGGAGACGGGCGGCGAGGGTGCCGAACGCGAACGGCGACTGCGCGAGATCGCCGCCGAACACGACCTCAACGTCGTCGGCCCGAACAGCCTCGGTATCATGGCCACCGAAAACGGGATGAACGCCACTTTCGGCCCCGAAGACGCCCGGGAGGGCTCGATCTCCTTTATGAGTCAGTCCGGGGCGTTCATCACCGCCGTGCTGGACTGGGCCAACGAACAGGGGATCGGCTTTCGAGACGTCGTCTCGCTGGGCAACAAGACCGTTCTCGACGAGACGGACTTCGTCCGCGAGTGGGGGTCGGATCCGAACACCGACGTCATCATCGGCTACCTAGAGGACATCGACGACGGGCAGGGCTTTCTCGAGGCCGCCCGCGAGGTCACCGCCGACACCCCGATCGTCCTCGTCAAGTCCGGCCGCACCGATGCCGGCGCGCAGGCGGCCTCCTCACACACCGGCGCGATCGCCGGCAGCGAGCGGGCCTACGAGGCCGGCCTCGAGCAGGCCGGCGTCCTCCGGGCACGGTCGGTCCAAGAACTATTCGACTCCGCGCGGGCGCTGGCCGGCCTGCCCGAACCCGAGTCCGATGGCGTCGCCGTCGTCACCAACGCCGGCGGCCCCGGCGTCCTCACGACCGACGCCGTCGGCGACTCGACCCTCGAGATGGCCAGCTTTGCCGACGAGACGATCGATCGACTCGCCGCGGCGATGCCCGACGAGGCCAACGTCTACAACCCGATCGACGCGATCGGTGACGCCGACGTCGAACGGTTCGGCGAGGCCTTGGAGATCGCCCTCGAGGACCCCAACGTCGGTAGCGCGGTCGTCGTCGCCGCGCCGACCGCCGTTCTTTCCTACGACGACCTGGCCGAGACGGTCATCGAGAAGCTCGAGACCCACGATACGCCGGTCGTCACCTGCCTGATGGGCGGCAAGCGGGCCCGCGACGCCGAGGCGACGCTGCGCGAGTCGGGGATCCCGAACTACTTCGATCCCTCGCGGGCGGTCTCTGGACTCGACGCGCTCGCGCGGTTCCGGGATATCCGCGAGCGGACGGTCGACGAACCGGCGACGTTCGACGTCGACCGCGAGCGCGCCCGCGAGATCCTCGCCCGGACGAAACGCCGCGACGACAACCGCCTCGGCGTCGAGTCGATGGAGTTGCTCGAGGCCTACGGGATCCCGACGCCGCGGAGCGAGATCGTCGACGATCCGGACCGCGCCCGCGAGGTCGCCGAATCGATCGAGGGTGATGTCGTCATGAAGATCGTCAGCCCCGACATCTCCCACAAATCCGATATCGGCGGCGTCAGAGTCGGCGTCAGCGACGCGGACGTCGCCGACACCTACGAGGACGTGGTCGCACGGGCGCGAAACTACCAGCCCGACGCGACGATCGTCGGCGTCCAGATCCAGGAGATGCTCGATCTCGAGGCGTCGACCGAGACGATCGTCGGGATGAACCGCGACCCGCAGTTCGGTCCGCTCGTCCTGTTCGGGCTCGGCGGTATCTTCGTCGAGATCCTCGAGGACACGTCGGTTCGGGTCGCCCCGTTCGGCGAGGCCGAGGCCCGCGAGATGGTCGACGAGATCCAGGCCGCGCCGCTGTTGCGCGGCGCACGCGGCCGCGAGCCGGCCGATATCGACGGCGTCGTCGAGACGATCCAGCGGCTTTCACAGCTGGTGACCGACTTCCCGTCGATCCTCGAACTCGACATCAACCCGCTCGTGGCGGGCCCCGATGGCGTACAGGCGATCGACCTGCGGCTCACGGTCGATCCGGACGACCTCGACACGACAGACCCATGACCGATCCAGACTCCGTTCCCACGACCGCTGACAGCGAGACGACCACCGACACCGACGACGCGACCACCGCCGTTCGCGGCGACCCCGACACGCTGCTCGTCAGTTCGCTCGAGGCGAGCGCCGGCAAGACGGCGATCACGCTCGCGCTGGCCCGCCTCGCGGCGGCCGACGAGGGCGACAGCGTTGGCTACATGAAACCCAAGGGGACCCGCCTCCAGAGCAACGTCGGGAAGACCTTAGACGAGGACCCGCTGCTCGCCCGCGACCTGCTCGAGTTGGCGGCCGAACTCCACGACCTCGAGCCGGTCGTCTACTCGCCGACGTTCATCGAGCAGGCGATCCGCGGCCGCGAGGACCCCGACGAACTCCGCGAGCGGGTCCAAGAGGCGTTCGAGACGCTTGCGGCCGACCGCGACCGCATGTTCGTCGAGGGCGGCGGCCGCTACGACGTCGGCGGCATCGTCGACCTCGCGGACCCCGACGTGGCGGAACTGCTCGACGCCCGCGTCCTGCTGGTCGCCCCCTACGAGATCCCCGCGGACGTCGACGATATCATCGCCGCCGCCGACCGGTTCGGCGACCGGCTCGCCGGCGTCGTCTTCAACGGCGTCTCCGACGCGGCCTACGACGGGCTCGAGACCGACGTCGTCCCGTTCCTCGAGGGACGGGGGATTCCGGTCCACGGCGTCCTCCCGAGCGAGCGGGAGCTATCGGGCGTGACCGTCGCGGACCTGGCCGACGAACTCGGGGCCGAGACCCTCGTCGCGGACGGGGCCGAAAGCTACGTCGAGCGCTTTACCGTCGGCGCGATGGGGGCCGACAGCGCCCTGCGACACTTCCGCCGGACGCGAGACGCCGCCGTCATCACCGGCGGCGATCGAGCCGAGATCCACACCGCGGCGCTCGAGGCCCCCGGCGTCCGCTGTCTCATCCTCACCGGCGGTCACCGGCCCTCGAGCGCGATCACCGGGAAAGCCCGGGAGAAGGGCGTCCCGATCCTGTCGGTCCGGACGGACACGCTGACCACCGTCGAGCGCGCGGAAGACGTCGTCCGGAGCGGCCGGACCCACACCGCCGACACCGTCGACCGCATGCAGCGGCTGCTGTCGGACCATGCCGACGTCGACTCGGTTCTCGAGTAGAGCCGGGGAACCGAGCCGTTTCCCGCCACTGGTCGCGACTGCTCGGCGATTCGCTTTTGTCGCTGGCTGAAGTCGCCCCCGTACGGATGACTGACGTTACCGTTTCTCACGCTGAGGCGGAGCAGTACGCGACCGTCGCGATCGACCGACCCGATACGGGCAACGCGATGTCGCCGGCCGTTATCGCTGATCTCGGAGACCGCATCGAGGCGACCGCGGCGGACGACGCCGTTCGATCGATCGTCGTTACCGGCACGGGCGGGACGTTCTCGGCGGGGGCCGACGTCGACGTCTTCGCCGCTCGAGCCGACGACCCCGATGCCGTGATCGATTACCTGGACTCCTTCTCGGCGCTGTACGCCCGCATGGAGGCTGTGTCCGTCCCGATTATCGGGCGGGTGAACGGTCCTGCCTACGGTGGCGGCTACGAACTCGCGATGGCCTGTGATCTCAGGATCGCCGCGACCGACGCGACGCTCTGTCCGGCCGAGATCAGGATGGGGGTCGTCCCGCCGTTCGAGCGACTCTGTCAGGAACTCGGCGAGGGACTCGCCCGGGAACTGTGTTTCACCGGTGGTGTCCTCGAGACCGAGGCGGTCGCCGACACCGATCTCTTCAGCCGCGTCGTCGCCCCCGACCGCCTCGACGACGCGGTCCGCGACGTGGCCAGTCGAATCGCCCGGCGGAGTCCGAACGCGGTCGCGCAGACGAAGCGGGCGATGGTGCGACACCGGGCCGACGAGATCGCCCGCGGACGGGCGTATCGGCACGCGCTCGACGAACAGTGCGTGCGCCATCCGGACTTCGTCGAATCGATCGCCGCCTTCCGCGAGGGCCGGGAACCCGACTACGAGTGACGACGGACTCGAGTCGTCGCCGTCGGGTTCGCTGCGGTGACTGTCACGTCTGACCAAGAATTAAGAGTCCGCCACGCATGCACCCTGACATGGACGACACACCCCAAGAGATCACCTCCCTCGTCGGCCGCGAGGTCTACTCGAACAACGGCGTCTTCGTGGGCGAGGTCGAGGATCTCCGACTGAACATCGACGGCGAGGCCGTCTCCGGCCTCGCACTCGCGAACCTGAACAGCGAACTGTTCGCCGAGGAAGCCCGGACCGGACAGGGCATCATCGTCCCCTACCGCTGGGTCCGCTCGGTCGGCGATATCATCCTGATCAACGACGTCGTCGAACGGGTTCGCGAACCGGACGAGGAAGAAGACGAACTGCTGGCCTGATCGGATTCCGTTTCGCGGCGCTTAGCTCCCGTTCGAGCCTTCGCTCCCGCCGCCCTCGACGCCCATCGCGTCGAACAGCGTCCGTTTGACTGCTTCTTCGGTCAGCTCGAGTAGGGTATCTCGCGTGTCCTCCGAGATCTCGATCCCGGTGAAGATACCAAGCGGGATCTCCGCGCTGGCTTGCGTCGAGTGGCCCGCGGTCTCGCCCATCTCGCCGTAGGCGTCCTCGAGTACCTTCCCGATGTTGATGCGGATGTCCTTCGAGCGGCCGGCGAGGAAGATCGTCTCGTCGGCGATCCCGAAGACCGCGGTCGTGGTCACGCCCTCGAGGTTCAGCAGGTGGCTGGCGGCCTGGGTCAGTGCCTCGCGATCGCGGACGATGCCGGCGTTGGAGATGAGGTGACTCCCCTGAACGTCGCGGTTGGTGATCGCCTCCGCGAGGACGTCGAGGGTTTCGGGTGACATCGACGGCGACTCGACCTGTTCTAGGGTGTCGTGGTTCGCGAAGGGGTAGAGATAGGCCGCGGCGGTCAGGTCGGCAGGGGTGGTGTCGCGTTTGAAATCCAGGGTCTCCGCGCGGATGCCGTAGAGCAAGGCGGTGGCGACCTCCTCGGAGACGTTCATGTCGAACTCCTGGATGTACTTCGTCATGATCGTCGACGTCGAGGACATGTTCGGCCGAATGTCGACGAACTCGGGTTCGGACTCGGATTCGGACTCGTTGTGGTCGATGACGATGTCGACGGGCAGTTCCATCTCGCCCGCGGTGCCGTGATCGACCAGGGCGACGGTGTCGTAGACCGATTGGTCCTCGATCTCGTCCCACTGGACCAGATCGATCCCCAGCAGGTTGACGAACGCGCGGTTCTCCTGGTGGCCCACGTCACCCAGATAGATGATGTCCGACTCGATGCCGAGGTGGTCGGCGATCGCCTGCAGGGCCGCCGCCGACGCGATCGAGTCCGGATCGGGGCTGTCCTGTGTGACGATCGCCAGCCGCGTCGCCGTCTCCTCGACGAGATCCGCCAGCTTGCCCGCGTTGTACTCGAGTTCGCCCGATTCCAGCGCCCGCAGGGCGGATTCGGCGATCACCGAGGAGGGGTTGATGACGATGTCGGCCCCGAGTTCGGAGAGTTCGTCGCCGGAGACGGGGTCGCTCGCGCGTGCGACGACGAACTGACTGTCGTCGGCCGCGCGGATGTGTTCGACGGCGCGTTTGTTCGATTCGACGTCGGAGGCCAGAATGAGGACCACGTCTCGATCGGCCACCAGTTCCGCGGCCTCCGGCTCGCGGATGTCGGCCCGCCGGGCGTCTAAGTCCTGATCGCGCAGCGACTCGACGCGGCTCTCGTCGCGGTCGATGATCCGCACGTCCTTACCCTGTTCGACGAGTTCCTCCGCCACGGCGTATCCCACGCTCCCGCAACCCAAGATAGCGTAATCGGAGATGGACGAAATCGTAACCCCCGTACTCATTGCCCGAGTGGTCGGACCCACCGCACTTAACCCTCCCGAAGAGTGGTACGTCCTGAGAGCCGACCTGCACGACTCGAGGGATGTACGCTCGTGGATCACTGCCACGGCACCGACCAAGGGAAACGTATTTGAAGGACCGACGGAAAGTCGGAGGTACAGGGCCGGTAGCTCAGTCCGGCAGAGCGTCTGACTCTTAATCAGACGGTCGCGTGTTCAAATCGCGCCCGGCCCGCTTTTGCGACGAACACTTTCGTGAGGAGCAAAGCGGCCAGAGCGATTTGAACTAGACGAGTCGCAGCCCGTAAGCGAGCGCAGCGAGCGAACTGGAACGTCTCGGCGTAGTTCATAATCGCGCCCGGCGACAGCGACTCGAATCCGTGTACGCCGATCGAGCGGGAATCACAACTCCGCGTAGACGGCCGGCTCGTCGCCGGAACGGAGTTCGTACACCTGCCACGTGCCGCGTTTCTCGCCGCCCATTCCCGGAGACCCCGACGGCATTCCCGGCAACGCGATCCCGGCGATCTCGGGTTCGTCCTCGAGCAGCGTGGCGACGGTCGCGGCCGGGACGTGACCCTCGACGAGGTAGCCGTCCAGTTCCACCGTGTGACAGCTCCGAAGGTCGGCGTCGATCCCGCGGTCGTCTTTCACCGCCGTGAGATCGTTCGCGACGACGGTCTCGAGGTCGGTCTCGAGGGACGCGTCGAGATGCTCTCCGTACGAATCACAGCAGCGACAGTTCGGGCCCTTGTACATCGTCGCGGTAGTGGCCGGAATCGGTTCGTCCGGCGTCCGTTCACCGGCACCGTCGGTGAGACACCCAGCGAGGGCGAGCCCGATCGTACTCGCACCGGCCGTCAGCAGCGTCCGTCTCGACGTATGAGTCACGGGTACTCGGACCGTCGCGCCGCGGGTTCGTTTCCGTAGTGGTCGTTCCAGACTGGTGGGAACCGGTCTATAAGACGACCCGCACCGTACTCTCGAGCCACGATGACCGTCACCTACGAGGGACTCGAGTTCGAGCGACCCGGCCACGCGAGCGTCCGCATCGAAACTGACGACGGGACCGTGATCTACGTCGATCCGTGGGGCGAGGTCCTCGCGGGCGAACCCGCGGACGGCGACGTGGTCTTTGTCACACACGACGACATGGACCACTACGACGCGGCCGCGATCGAGGCCGTCGCGGGGCCGGACGTGACCGTCGCGGCCTACGAGGAGATCGACACTAGTGACCTCGCGTTCGACGTCGTCGACCTGCCCTACGAGGGCGAGGCGACCGTCGACGGGATCGACGTGCGGACGGTGCCGGCGTACAACGACCCCACGGGCGACCACGTCGACGAGGACGGGAAGCCGTTCCACGCAGATGGGGAGGTGATCGGGGTAGTGCTTGCCCTCGAGGGGACGACGGTGTTTTTCCCCTCGGACACGGACTTCCTGCCCCATCACGAGTCGGTTACGGCCGACGTGTTCGTCCCGCCGATCGGTGGGCACTTCACGATGGATCGCCACGAGGCCGCCGCCTTCGCCCGGAGCGTCGAGCCCGAGTTGGTCCTGCCCGAACACTACGACACGTTCGACCCGATCGAGACCGATGCCGAGACCTTCGCCGACGACCTCGAGGCCGACGGGATCCGGGTCGAACTGTTCTGATCGGCCGTCGTCTCACTCGGTCGCGTCGGACGGATCAGGCGCGGGTTCGTCGGCCATCGCCCGGAGATGCTCGAGCAGGAGGCCGAACCCGTCCGGTTTGATCCAGGTGGTGACGGCACCCTCGTCCTCGAGTTCGGCCAGGAGTCGGTCCTCGTCGCGGACCGGCACCGAGAACTCGACGGGCTGGTCGAACCGATCGTCGTTGCCCTCGATCAGGCGCTGTGCCTCCGCGAGTTCCCGTCGGACGTACTCGTAGGCGTGCATCGACTCGGTGTCGTCGCCGACGACGAACCGGCGGGTTCGCCCGTCGTCCAGCCGGAGTCTGACGACGCCCGACTCGATCCGGCCGTCCGCGAGGTACTCGGTCAGGACGTCCTCGAAGAAGCCGGTGGTCATTCGATCGCCGCGGGGTTTCGACTCGGAACTGTCAGACGTCATGGTCTCAACTATCTATTACCTTATAAATGGCTGTACCGACGAATCCTACGGGCTGGGAACCGAAATCGAACGCTACCGATCAAAATGGAGTTTAGAGGGCATAAGGAGCAGGTTTTCGCCGGGAGTTCGACATGCTTTCACGACTGAAAAAACCCGCTACGAACATCTTCCCGTGACCTCTCGCGAACTCGAAACGTTGCTGCCGGGTTATAGGTGTGGGTCCCAGACGTTCGACCGGAGAGGTGCCCAGTATGTCACGATCCGAGTCACCGGCCGAGTCGGTTGCGGAACACGAGGAACGAATCAAGCGTCACTTGAGCGCTTCGAGGGAGATCGCGGAGACCTTGGAGTTCGATGACGACCTCAGTTTCGAAATGGGGTTGCCCAGTCCGGGCCGCCGGACGTTCATCAAGACCAGCGGCGTCGTCGCGGCGTCGGCTGCGCTGGCGGGCTGTGCCGGCGACGATGACGATGACGATGACTCGTCGGACGACGGGGAGTCCGACGGAGAGACGCCGTCGGCCGAGCGGAGCGAAACCGTCCAGTTGGCCGCCAAGCAATACGAGTTCGATCCCCAGGAGATCCGGGTCCCACCGAACACGGAACTCACGATCGAGTTCACGCAGTCGACCTTCGAGGAGAACGAGGACTTCGCGATGCACACGTTCTACCTCGAGGACCCCTACGACGTCGGGCCGGTCGAACTGCCCGAGAGTACGGACGACGAAGTCATCGATTCGGTAACGTTCGTGACCGACGAGGAGGGGACCTTCGACTTCGAGTGTTCGGTCTACTGCGGGGACGGCCACGCCCAGATGAACGGGCAGCTGTACGTCGTCCCCGAGGGTGAGTCCGTCGACGAGGTGGACTTTACCGACATGGAGACGCTGACGGAGCGCCACGAAATCCTCAAAGAGGAGAGCGAACTGGCCCAGGAGCCCAGCCACGACCTCGACCTGCGCGATATCATGGTCGTTACCGAGCGCAACAACGGCTCGGTCGCGATGATCGATACGGTCAACGACGAGTTCATGGAGCGGGTCGAGAACGTCGGGAAGGCGATCCACGTCCACGACTTCCACCCCGACCTGCCGGAGCAAACGCGCGAGGGCGCGTACGTCTACACCCAATCTAGACAGGGTGAGATGTACAAGATCGATCTGTTCGATTTCGAGCGGGTCGCCGTCGCCGACGCCGGGACGGACGCCCGGGACATCGCCGTCTCTCGGGACGGGGACTACGTGATCGGCGGGTTCTACAACCCGAACCATCTGGTCATCTGTGACGCCGAGACGATGGAGCCGATCAAGCGGATCCCGACCCACACCGTCAACCCGGACGGTGAGAGTCTGGGGAGCCGCGTCTGCTCGCTGTACGACGTCCCCGAGGAGGGACTCTTCCTCGCGGGGCTGAAAGAGGGCGGCGAGGTGTGGCTCATCGACTACACGCAAGACGAGTTCCCGGTCGTCGCGACCATCGAGTGCGGGCGTACCCTCCACGACGGCTTCTTCACGGAGGACGGTCGCTACTTCATGATCGCCTCGCAGACGGACAACCAGATGGACATCATCGACACGCAAGAACGGAGCCACGTCGCCGCGATCCCGATGGACGGGGTTCCCCACCCCGGCCCGGGCGCACTGTATCCCGACGAAGACCTCGCCTTTACCACCCACGCCGGTGCGCCGAGCGTCGGCGTCTGGAACACCGAAACCTGGGAAACGGAGGAGATGATCGACGTCAGGGGCTCCGGGCTGTTCATCCGGAAACACGAGAACAGCGACTACGTCTGGGCCGACGTCATCCTTACCGACAGCGAGGACGACGCCTACGTCTATACCATCGATCCCGAGACCCTCGAGGTCGATCAGGAGATCGACTGTAGCCAGTGGGGTGCCGCGGCCGCGATCCACCCCGAGTTCAGCCGCGACGGCGAGAAGGTCTACATTAGCGTCTGGCAGGGCGAGAACGAATCGATCCTCGTGTTCGATCCGAACACGGGCGAGCTGCTGACCCAGATCGAGGGCCTGCTGGCACCGACCGGCAAGTTCCTCGGCGTCCGCGCGGAGGGGCACTGACTGCGATCGACCGTTCCCACAGGCACATGTCCGATACCAGTAACGCGACCCCGCGAACGCGGACGGACCGACGACCGGCGGGACCGCTCGCACTCGTCAAGCACCTCCGCGGGGAGGGGCTGACGGTGATCGACGCGGCTACCCACGAGCCGCTCGGCCGGATCGGCGACGGCCGCCAGCCACACGCGCTGGCCGTCCGTCCCGGCGGCCGCTGGGCGTACGTCCCCTACATGGGGTCGAACGCGCTCGAGATCCTCGATTGCTGGACGCTCTCCGTCGCGGACCGCGTCGACGCGGTCGGGACTGCGCCCGTGGGAGCGGTGCTGAGTCGGACGGGACGGTACCTGTTCGTCAGTACCTACGGCGGGCTCCCGGGCGACGACCGCCCGGGGCTGGCCGTCTTTCGGACGGCGGGCGAGCGGATCGAACCGGTCGCCGAACTCCCGATCGGGAAGGCCGCTGGCCTCGCCGTCGGCGCCGGCAACGACGTGTGGGTCGCGCTACGAGACGACGACGAATTGCTCCGGATCGGCGCAACGCCCCCGTTCGACGTCCTGGATCGGTTCGCGGTCGGTGCCGGGCCACAGGACCTGGCCCACGAACCGACCCGGGGATTGCTTGGCGTGAACAACGCCGACGGGGACAGCGTGACCTTCGTCGACACGCTCGAGGCGACGGTCCTCGGGACGGTCCCGGCCCCGAACCCGAGGGGCGGGACCGCCGTCCCGGGCAGCGACCGCTGGGTCGTCGGAGACACGGAGGACGACGGCCTCACGGTCGTCGACCTCGAGTCGGTCCGCCGCGGCGAGACCGATGCGACAGCCACGGATCGCGTCTCGCTGGGAACGCCCACGGCCTTTCCCGACGTTACCCCCGATGGGTCCCTGCTCGCCGTCGACGCGTACGACGACGACCGCGTCGCGTTCCTCGACCCCGCGAGCCTGGACGTCGTCGCGCGCGTCGAGACCGGGTCGACGCCGCGTCACCCGCGATTCAGCGCGGACGGCCGGGTCTGTTACGTCCCCAGCGTCGACGCCGACACCGTGACCGTCGTCGACGTCGACGGCGTTCGAGCCGGCGACTCCAACCCGATCGCGGCGACCATCGACGTGCCCGACGGGGCGGCCCCTGCGGGCTGTTTTCGTACCGATAGAGGGAGCTACCAATGACACCAGACACCGACACCGCGAGCGCCCGCTCGTCCGGTGTGCCGACGATCGTCAAAAACGCCGCCAGCAGCCACTTCAGCGCGGTCGATCTCGCCGCGGGCGAGGTCGTCGCGGACCTCGGAGAGGGCCGATACCCGCACACGGCGCTGTTTCACCCGACCGAGCCGGTCGCGTACCTGTTGTACATCGCCAGCGCCCACCTCGAGGTGGTCGACCTCGACCGGCTCGAGACCGTCCAGCGCATCGATCGGCTCGGGACGATGCCCGTCGGGAGCGCGCTCGGTCCGGACGGCGACGTGCTGTTCGTCGGGACCGCAGTCGACCTGCCGGCGTCGTCGGATCCCGGCGTCCTCGCGTTCGCGATCGGCGAGGACGGCCGGCTCGAGCCCGCGGGAACACGGCCGCTCTCACGGAGTTCCGGGATGCGAATCGGGCCGGACGATCGGCTCTACGTGGGCCAGAAGACGGAAAACGAGATCGCCGTCCTCGGTGCCGATCCCGGGCTCGACCTCGAGGCCGAGATTCCGGTCGGCGCGGAGCCACACGACCTGTACGTCCTCGCGGAGGGGCTGGTGGTCGCCAACCACGCCGGCGGGTCGTCAGCCTCGTTCGTCGACCCGGCCACGGAGCGGGTTCGCTGTACCGCCGAGACGGGAGTGGACCCTCACGGGTTCGCCGTCGCCGACGGGCCGGACTACCGGTACGGCCTGTTCCCGGCCCGCGAGGACGACCGCGTCGCCGTCGTCGACCTCGAGGCGGTCGCGGCCGGCGACGACTCGCCGACCGAACGGCTGCTCGAGGTCGGGACGACGACCGGCTTCGCCGCGACGACGCCGGACGGCCGCTACGCCGTCGTCGACTCCTACGAGGAACCGTTCGTGACGATGCTGGACCTGACCGACCTCACCGTCGCCGGCCGCGTGGAAGTCGGTGGCGAACCGCTCCACGTCGTCTTTGGGCCCGACGGCCAGGAGTGTTACGTCGGGAACATGGAACGGACCGATCTCGCAGTACTCGACACGCGGCCGCTGGCCGACGATCGGCCGACGGACGTTACCGTCGGCCGCCGGATCGACGGACTCGGCGCGAAACCGAGCGGCATCTTCCGCCCGGAGGTGGACCAATGATCGATCTCACACGACTCATCAGAGGACTCGACAACCGACCGGAACAGATCCGATACGAGAAGCGCCACGCGAGCGACGCGCTCGTTCCGCTGGTCGTCTGGAACACGACCCCCGCCTGTAACCTACAGTGTAAGCACTGCTACTTCGGGGCCTGCGACGAGCGCGACAGCGAGGAACTGTCGACGGCCGAGGCCAAATCGTTCATCGACTCGCTGGCCGCGGTGAACGTCCCGGTACTCGTGTTCAGCGGCGGCGAGCCGTTCTTCCGGGACGACATCGCCGAACTGACCCGATACGCGTCCGAGCAGGGGATTCGGCCGATCGCCTCGAGCAACGGGACCTTCCTCACCGAGGAGCGCGCACAAGCGGTCGCCGACGCGGGGATGCAGTACGTCGGCGTCTCGCTTGACGGCGTCGGGGCGACCAACGACGAGTTCCGCGGCGTCGACGGCGCGTTCGAGCGGGCCCGGAACGGGCTCCGCAACGCTCGCGACGCCGGGATGGGGACCGGCATCCGGTGTACGATGACCGAGGGGACTGTCGACGACGTCCCCGACGTGATCGACCTCGCCGTCGAGGAGGGGATCGACCGGGTGAACGTCTTCCACCTGATCTACTCCGGGCGCGGCGGGGACATCACCGACGCCGACCTGTCGTTCGAACGCACGCGGGCGGTCGTCGACGCCCTCTACGAGCGCACCAAAGCCCTCGCCGACACCCACCCGGATATGCAGATTCTGACCGCCGGCAACTACGCCGACGCGGTCTATCTCTACCACCGGATTCGGGAGGACATGCCGGCCCACGCGGACCGGGCTCGAAAGCTCCTGTTCGACGACGGCCCCGGTCGCGTGGTCAAGAACGGCGACGCCGGCCCCAAGGTCGTCAACGTCGACCACCGCGGCGACGTCCACCCGAGCATGTTCCTCTCGCAGTACACGCTCGGGAACGTCCGCGAGCGCCGACTCGACGAGATCCTCGCCGACAGCGACCTCTGGGACGAACTGGCCGAACCGACCGACCACCTGAAGGGGAAATGCGGCCGCTGTCCGTGGAAGGAGGTCTGTGGCGGGAACTCCCGAGCCCGCGCCGCGGCGGTCCACGACGACCTCTGGGCCGAGGATCCCCGGTGTTATCTCACCGAGGCCGAGTACAGCACCGACGAACTGCCGACCGATCACGCGCCACCGGTCGACGCGACCGCAGCGCTCGAGTAGGCCCATGTACGCCCCCGATTTAGCGCCCCCGGATGCGCGGACCGAGCCCGAGCCGTCGCCGGCCGCGGCGGTGCCGAAGAGCGTCCGCCGACTCGCGTGTTACCGGCTCGACCACGAGAGCCGCTCGGCCAGGGAACTGGGTGCGGTCGCTCCGGACGACCCCGTCGCCGCCGCCCGGCGGATCGCGGCCCACGACCGCGTCACCGAGGCGGTCGTCCTCTCGACGTGCAACCGCGTCGAGGCGTATCTCAGCACGCGGACGCCCGCCGACCGGGACGCGGGGCTCGAGGCCGCACGCGAGGCACTGGGCGATCCCGACGGCGCACGGACCGAGACCGGACTCGCAGTCGTCGAACACCTGTTCCGGGTCGCCTGCGGCCTCGAGAGCGCTGTCGTCGGTGAGGCACACGTCCTCGGCCAACTCCGGCGGACGTTCGATGCGGCGCTCGAGGCGGACCTCGCCGGCGGCGTGGTGACCCGGGCCGCGGACGCGGCCGTCTCGGTGGGGCGGCGCTGCCGCGACGAGACCGACATCGACGAGGGGACGGTCGGCTACGGGAGCGCGACCTGCGAGGCCATCGCCGACGCGGGTGGGGTCCCGGACCGGCTCGTCGTCGTCGGTGCCGGCGAGATGGCGACCGAAGTGGCCAGCGCCGCCGGCCACCGCTGGGACTGCCGCGTCGACGCCGTCAACCGCTCGGCCGCGTCCCAACTGCCGACCGACGACGGCCGGTACTGGCCGCTCGATGCTCTCGAAGCCGCACTTTCCGACGCCGACGCGATCGTAACGGCGACGGGCGCGCCGGACCCGGTGGTGACGCTCGAGGCAATACAGGGGGTCGCGTCCGAGACGCCGGTCGTGGACCTGGCGACCCCGCCGGACGTCGCCAAACCCGTCCGCCGATCGGCCGTGCCGGTCGTGTCCCTCGACGCGATCCAGCGCCGGATCGCGGCCGCCGTCGCGGGTCGGCGGGCGGCGGTGCCGGCGGTCGAGGACGCGATCACTGACGCGGTCGCGGCCTTCGTCGATCGGGAACGCGAGAACCGTGCCGAAGACACGCTTCGCGAACTCCACCGGACGGCGGCCGCGATCCGCGAGAGCGAACTCGAGCGGGCCCGTGACCGGCTCGCGAGCGGGGCCGACGCCGAGGCGGTCCTCGAGGACTTCGCGAGCGCACTGACCGGATCGCTGCTTGGCACGCCGACTGAGCGCCTCCGGGCGGCCGCCCGCGACGGCGACGACGCGGTCATCGAGGCCACCCATCGGTTGTTCGACCTCGACTGCGAGGGGTCGGAGTGACTGCGGGCGCTGGTGTTCGCGGCCGCCGGTTACCGCGGGCGGGTCGTCGGAAGGGTGGGCCACGCATTCTCGCCCCCACTTGAAGACCCCTCATTAGCGGGATTCTGGCGGTAGCGTCCCCAACGCGTGGGAACAGGCGGACCGGGTTAAAGAATCGAGTAGCAACGCCGTCATGTATGCTATCGAAACGCTCCGCCACACGAGGTGGTCGACGATGAGTCTCTCGCGTCGCGATTTCCTGGCGGCTGCCGGGACGGGGACGGTCGGTGCCCTGCTCGGCTCCGCGTGGGGAGCGACCCAATCCGTCGACTCCATCACACAGGTCGACAACCCGCTCAAGGCCTATCCCAACCGTGACTGGGAGGAGGTCTACCACGACATCTACGAGTACGATTCGGTCGATTGGACCGTCTGCCACCCCAACTGTACGCAGTCGTGTGCCCTGAACTTCTACATGAAAAACGGGGTCCCGATCAGGGCCGAACAGATCTATCACGAGGAGGAGGGCAGCCCCGGTCCGGGCGGCCCCGGCGGCTACGAGGAGGCGGGGGTCACCCGCCACTGGAACCCGCGCGGTTGCATGAAGGGGCTGACGTTGCACCGTCGGACGTTCGAGCCCAGCCGGATCAAGTATCCCATGGTCCGCAAGGGGTGGAGCCCCGACGACCCCAACCCCGAGGGCCGCGGCGAGGACGAGTTCGAGCGCGTCTCCTGGGACGAAGCGATCGACCTGATCGCCGAGAAGATGGCGAGTCTCGAGGACGAGAAGCGGTTCCACATCTTCAACGCGATCAAGTCCGACGGGCTGATCACCCGCCACGGGGCCGGCCGGCGGCTGGCCTCGATCTTCGGCGGCTGCGAGTGGACCGAATACGACTGGTACGCCGACCTGCCGCCGGGTCACGTCATCACGACGGGCTATCAGACCAGCGACGCCGACGCGTCGGCCTGGCGGGCCGCCGACTACACGATCATGCAGGGGAAGAACCTGATCCACAACAAGCTCGCGGACAACCACTTCCTCCAGGAGACCCGCGAGCGCGGCGGCAAGATGGTTGGCGTCTACCCCGACTACTCGCCGACGGTCCAGAAGTGCGACCGCTGGCTCCCCGTCCGCCCGGGCAGCGACCCCGCCTTTGCCCTGGGCGTCGCCCACGTCATCATCGACGAGGAACTCTACGACAAGGAGTTCATGCGGAAGTTCACGACCCTGCCGCTGTTGATCCGGCAGGACGACGGGAAGTACCTCCGCGCCCACGAGGTCTTCGAGGACCACGAGCCGCCCGCCGAGGACAGCGAGCAACGCCACGAGGAAAACGACTGGGGCGACTTCGTCGCCCTCGACGAGAACGGCGATCCCGTCTCCGTCACCCGCGAGGAGGTCGGCGAGGAGACGCCCGCGACTCCCCAACTCGAGGTCGACACCGAACTCGAGCTGGCAAACGGCGAGTCGGTCGGCGTCCACACCGACTTCGTCCGCCAGAAGTCGAACATCCTCGAGAACTACGATCCGGAGACGGTCGAGGAGATCACGACGATCCCGGCCGACGGGCTCCGGACGACCGCCCGCGAGTTCGCCGACGCCGAGAAGGCCCAGTGGTTCACCGGTGAGGGGATCAACCACTGGTTCCACTCCAACGACTCGCTCCAGCGGACGATCTTCTTCATCCAGTCGATGCTTGGCAACATCGGCGAGCGCGGGGCCGGCTACTACAACTACTCCGGCCAGTACAAGATCGAGCTGCTGGACGGCTACCCCGAGTACGTCAACCCCGACGGCAATGCAGCCCACGGGATGTATCCCGGCTACGCGTTCGCGTTCTTCGGGGGCGAACAGCTCGACGCCCACGAGATCCGCGGGGACTTCGACCGCGAACTCGACCTCGTGCCACAGGGCGACGCCGAGGAGCCGGTGATGCCGACCAACGCCGAGTCGTACACGATGTCGAAGCCCACGATCCTGTGGACGATGAACTGCAACCTCCTGAACCAGACCAAACATCAGGAGCACGTCATCGAGAACTTCGTCAAACATCCGGACACGAGCAACGAACTCTCGATCGTCTCGGACATGCACATGACCTACTCCGCGCGCCACGCGGACATCGTGCTCCCGGTCCCCTCCTGGCTCGAGTGCGAGTATCCCGACATCACGGTCGGCCCGGAGAACCCCTTCATCCACATGGATCACGGGGTCATGGACCCGATCTACGACACGAAACAGGACGGCGAGGCCGTCGCGATGGTCGCGGAGAAGTTAGATGAGAAGATCCCGCCGGAGGAACGGAACGTCGACTCCTACCGAGCGTACTTCGAGAAGTTCCTCGACGACGACAAGGACGTCCGCGACTACATCCAGCAGACGCTCGACGCGGGGATGACGACCCGCGACATCGACGTCGAGGACATCGAGGACGGTCCCGAGCGGCTCCAGCTGAAGACGTATCCGCGGATCCCGTTCTACTCCCAGATCAACGAGGACCGGCCGTTCTACACCAAGACCGGCCGGATGGAGTTCCACAAGGAGGAGGACCGGTTCCTCGAGCTGGGCCGGGACGATCTCGACCACATCGAGAGCCCCGAAGGGACGCCCTACGGGGTGAACAAGAAGTGGGACGAGGCGAAAGACGAGGAGAACCCGCTGTATCACGACGAGGAGTACCAGTTCTACTACAACACGCCCCACCCGAAGTACCGGACCCACTCCTCGTGGGGGATGACCGACTGGAACCTGATCTGGTCGTCGCGTGACTTCGGCTCGACGAACGCCGATCCCGAGGGGACCGAGCGGCTAGTTGATGACTTCTCGTTCCCGCAGGGCGAGGGCGAGACCGAGGAGACCCCGCCGCTTGGCGAGGCGTTCGTCGAGATGCACCCCGAGGACGCCGCGGACATCGACGTCGAGAACGGCGACTACGTCCGGATCACCGGCAAGCGCGGCGACCTCGTCGTGCGCGTGATGGTCAGCGAGCGCCAGCGCCCCCGCTCGGCCGGCGACATGGGCCAGCTGACCATCTGGCACGGCTGGTGGCCCCAGCACTTCCCCGACGACGAGGAGCAAGGCGACGGCGTCAAGGGATACAACGTCACGACGAACATCTGGCTCGACCCGGCCCAGGAGACCGACGACCTCGTCCACAAGTCCGTCTTCGGCGATCCGAACATCTCCGAACACGTCGAAGACGACATCGTCTGGAAGGGAGCCGAACTCGAGCACGGCTACGAGGAGACCGTCTGGGCACCGACGGGAACGAACCGCGACGACCTCGTGGAAGTCGAGAAATACGAGGAGGCGGACTGGTGGCCCGGCGACGCGCGGAAAGACGAACTGTTCCAGGACTACGTGAGCGGATCGCTGCAGGGAGGTGACAGCTGATGCCGGAGACCTACAACCCACAACTCGGCCGCGAGCACAGCTACCCCTACGAACACCGCGAAGAGGAACGCGACTGGCACTGGGGGATGATCATCAACATCAACCGGTGTATCAACTGCAACACCTGCTCCTTTGCCTGCAAGTCCACCTGGACGAGCGGGGAGGGCGAGGAGTACATGTGGTGGATGAACGTCGAGACCGAGCCCTACGGCGGCTACCCGATGGGCTGGGACATGCGCCTGCTCGACGACTTAGGCGAGAACGAGACCATCTTCGAAGCCGCCGAGGACGGCGAGGCGGCCAAGGGCTACATCGCCCAGAAGGAAGAATGGGAGTACCCCGCCCTGGGCGACGACCAGGTCCACGGCGAGTACCCCACCGGCGACGTCGTCGAGAGCGACCTCGAGGAAGACGAGTACCACGACATGTGGCAGTTCTACCTGCCGCGGCTCTGTAACCACTGCAAGAACCCCGCCTGTCTGGCTGCGTGTCCGCGCAAGGCGATCTACAAGCGCGAGGAGGACGGGATCGTCCTGCTCGACCAGGAGCGGTGTCGGGGCTACCGCAAGTGCGTGAAGTCCTGTCCGTACCACAAGCCGATGTACAACCCCGAGACGGGCGTTTCGGAGAAGCCGGTCGGCTGTTTCCCCCGTATCGAGGAGGGCAACGTCCCCCGCTGTGTCTCCTCGTGTATCGGGAAGACGCGCCTGCACGGCAACATCAACCGCGGTCCCGACGCCGGCCACCCAGGCGGAAACACGTCGGCGGCGGCCGGCCGGAGCCCGGTCAACTACCTCGCGAAGAGCGACGAGAAGATCGCGCTCCCGCTGTACCCGCAGTTCGGGACCCGGCCGCAGGTGTTCTACATGCCGCCCTACCACGTGCCGCCGGAGTTCCTCACCCAGATGTTCACGCCCAACACCGAGGACAAGCAAAACGAGTGGCCAGGCAGCACCTTCGAAGAATCGGTCAAGATCGTCCAGGATCGGGTCCGCAACCCGAGCCACCACACCCTCGGCATCCTCCAACTGTTCGGCGCGACCACCCGCCTCATCGAGACCTACACCGTCAAAGAACACCGCGTGAAGGGGTGGGACCGCAAGGGGAACAAGGTCGTCGACATCCCCTTCGAGGAGGAGATGGAGGTCCGCGAGGGCGAGATGTGGACTAATCAGCCATAGATCAATGACACCGAACGACACACCCGATTCCGAGTACCACGCCGCGCGGGCCACCCTCTACTGTGGCGCTGCCGCGGCGTTTACCTATCCGAGCGAGGAGACAGTCAGCGAACTACTCGATCCCGCGGCCCGCGAGGGGATCGAACGCGCCGCCGAGACCGTCGGCGTCACCGAGGAGGCGATCACGCTGCTCGAGGCCCTCGAGGAAACCCCGGCGGAGGACCTGCAGGTGGCCTACAACAACCTGTTCGGCCTCCCGAGCGACGACGGCACGTACGCGGTGATCCCCTACGAAGCCCACTACACGACCCGCGACGAGATCAGCAGCGAGCAGCGCCGGATCGCGACTGTCGTCGGGCTGCTGGAGGAGTTCGGACTCGAACCCAGCGACGACTTCGCCGAGCGACAGGACCACGTCGCCGCCGAACTCGAGTTAGCGCAAGTTCTGGCTGGCCAGCGAGCGGTGGCACTCGAGTCGGACGAGCCGGTCGCGGCCGAGCGGGTCGCGAAGGCCGAGGCGACGGTGCTTGCCGATCACCTCGTCGAGTTCGTCCCGGCGCTGGCACATGACCTGCGGCAGGCGACCGACGAGGACGCCTACGTCGCCGCGGCGGACCTCGTCGAGGAGTTGGTGACCTACGACAACGGGCAACATCCCGAGCCGACCGTCTCGGCGGAGGCGGCGAGCGGAGGTGAGGCTCCGTGAGCGCCCGCACCGAGATCGGGCCGATCTCGATCGAACACGACGCTGCACGCGGCGCAACGAAGCTGGCCGCGGTCGTGCTGTGTCTCGTGCTGGTCGTTCAGGTCGCGGTCGTCGCGGTCCTGACGATCGGCCCGCAGCCGATGGACTCGGTGGACTCGGTGCCCGCGGAGCCCGACGCCGACGCGTGGGACGATGCTGACACCGAGACGCTGTCGCTCGACGCCCAGCAGATGGCGACCCCCTACGGCGGCGGGAGCATCGACGAAGTAGACGTCCAGGCCGTCACGAACGACACGCACGTCGCCTTCCGTCTGGAGTGGGAGGACCCGACCGAGGACACCGAGATCAACGAGCCCAACGCCTACAGCGACGCCGCGGCGGTCATGCTCCGCAGCGGGAGCGAGCCGCCGATCGTCATGGGCGCGAACGGCGACCCGGTCAACATCTGGTACTGGCGCTCGAGCTGGCAGTTCTCGGAGTCCGATCCGGGCGGCGACATGTACGCGTATCCGCATCCGGACGACCGGACGAAGCCGGGACAGGCGGCGGGGAACCCGCTCTCACAGTCGAGCTACACCCGATACGGGCAAAACTACTACGCGACCGGGTACGGCTCGCTGACCCACGCGGAGACCCAGCCCGTCTCGGCCAACGGCGAGCGGACCGACGACGGCTGGGCGGTCGTGTTCCAGCGCGAACACGACGCCAGCGGTGAGTACGACGCCGAGTTCGAGGACAGCGAACAGATGTATCTCACCTACGCCGTCTGGAACGGCAGCGCGGATGAGGCGAACGGCCAGAAGTCGCTGTCGTACCAGTATCTGACGCTGGATACCGACGACGGCACGCTCAGTGCGGCCGACGACGAGAGCGACGACGGCGACACCGACGCGAGCGACGGCGGTGCGGTGGCCAGCGTGACCGAGACGGCCGGCTGGCTTGCCAGTTCCGCGACTAACTGGCCCGCCGTGACGCTGCTCGCGACGGTCGCCGCGTGGCTCGTCAGCTACTGGAGGCTCCGAGAATGACCGACTACGCGAACCGAAGTGCCCGCGGCCGGGCACCCGACGACGACGAGGCAACGCTTCGAAACCGGCTCGAGTCCGATCGGGAACGCGATCGCCGACGCGGGGCGCTCGGGCTGGTCGATCCGGCCGCCGACGACGGGCTGGAACCGGCGACCATCGGAGCGCTGGCCGAGCGGGCGACCGGCGACAGCTCCGAGGACGTCCGACAGTTCGCCGTCGAAGCCCTCGGACTCGCCGCCAGTTCGGGCGACGCCGAGCCGGCCCACGAGGCGATCCGGGCGGCGCTTTCCGACGACCACGAGTGGGTCCGTTCCGAGGCCGTCGTAGCACAGTCGCGGGCCGAACCCGGCAACGAAGAGCCGCTTCGGGCGGCCCTCGAGGACGACAGCGGCTGGGTACGGCGCAACGCCGTCATCGCCCTCTCGAAGACCGGGGCGGCCTCCCAGGAGCTGTTGATCGAACGGATCAAGAACGATCCCCACTCCGGCGTCCGGGAGTACGCGGCCGACTACCTGCGGGAGTACGCCGACGAGATCGAAGACGCGGTCCGGATCCTCGCGGCCGTCCTGGCCCGCGATCCGGAGGCGTTCGTCCGCGCCAAGGCCGCGACCAGCCTCGGGGATCTCGGCACCGACCGCGCCGAGGCAGTCCTCGAGCGCCACGGACTGAACGACCGCAGCGACGACGTCCGTCGGTCGGCAAAGCGGGCGCTCGCGACGGCCCGCGGCGTCGACCCCGACCAGATCGATGCCGGACTCGAGGACGGCGCCGCGCCCGGCGGCGGGCCGGGCTCCCGACGGGAGCAACAGGGCCCCGGCCCGAGTCGGGGGCCGGCCGGCTCGATCGACGGCCTGACACAGGGACAGCGTGATCGACGATGACCTACGAACTCGACAGCACACCCACGGGCGAGGAACCGCACGCGACCACCGACTCGGAGTCGGCCCACGATGACGACGGCTGTACGACCGACGGCAGCGCCGCCGGCGGTCTCGAGGAGTCACTCGGCGTGACGATCCCCGACGATCACGTCGGCGCGTTCGTCGCGCAGGCGTTCGAAGACGTCGAGCGCTCGACCGAGTGGGAGGAAGCGATCGATGCCGTCGTCGCCGACGAGGCCCGCGACGCCTGGAACCGACTCGAGCCGCGGAAACAGGTGATCGAGCTGTTGAAGATGGCCGATCAGTTCGATCGGAAAGCGACCGCGCTGCTCGAGGAGATCCCGCTGGACCGGGGTGGCCTCGACGACGACCTGCGCGAGCAGTTCGACGACGCAAAGCGGCTCCGTCGCAACGCCGACGTCGTCCGGGACGGCATCGCGGCGGGCTACGCGGAGGGCCGAGTGAGCGACGACGAGTTGGTCGACGCCGTCGAGACCTTCGAGTTCGATACGGCGGCGATCGCCGAGCGCGAGGACGCGTTGGACGACGTTGCGAACGCGTACAACCTCGATTTCCGCCCCTACGGCGGGACCCTGATGAACGAGCGCGACCCCGACGACGACGCAGAAGAATTCGAGGCCTGGTAACATGGCAAAAGACGATATCGTTCCCGACGAGGTACCGACCGACGACCTCGCGGCCCGCGTCCGCGAGGGGCTGCGCGCCGTCGACGACCCGGATCTGGGGACCGACGTCCTCGAGTCCGGGCTGGTGACCGACGTCTCGGCCGAGGGCGGGGCCGTCCGGATCGCCGCCGATCTCGCGGGGTTCGACGAGCCGACGGCCGAGGACGTGACCGAGGCAATGCGCCGGCGGGCGCTGTCGACGCCCGGCGTCGAGCGGGCGACCGTCGAGGGTGAGTCGACTGGCGCGGCAGACGATGACATCGACGGCGCGGCCGGCGTCGACACCGTGATCGCCGTCGCCAGCGCCAAGGGCGGCGTCGGCAAGACGACGGTCTCGACCCAGCTCGCCCGGGCACTGGCCGCCGATCCCGACCGCGACGTCGGGATCTTCGACGCCGATCTCTACGGGCCGAACGTCCCGGAACTACTGGACCTCGAGGGGCCGGTGTCGGCCAACGCGGACGGCGACGCCGAGCCGATCGAGGCCGGTGACCTCACCGCGATGAGCGTCGGGCTGATCGCCAACGACGAGCCGCTGGCCTGGCGGGGCGCGATGGCCCACGAGGCCGTCAGCGAACTGTTCGAGGACACCGCGTGGGGCGACCTCGATACGCTCGTGATCGACCTGCCGCCGGGGACCGGCGACATCGTCCTGACGGCGCTGCAGTCGCTGCCGATCGACGGCGCAGTGCTTGTGAGTACGCCACATCCGACGAGCGTCGGCGACACGTCCCGCAGCGCCACGCTGTTCGAGGAGAACGGCGTCCCGCTGCTGGGTACGGTCGTCAACATGCGCGGGTTCAGCTGCGAGTGTGGCCGCGAACACGACCTCTTCCCAGAGACTGACATCGAGGCCGAACTCGATCAACCCGTCCTCTGTGAGTTCCCCTTCGACGAGCGCGTTCGGGACTTCGACGACGTGCCGCCAGAGGCCCGCGAGTTGGCTGGGGCCGTCGACGAGCGACTCGAGGCGGTCGGTGACCTTTCGGTGCCCGACCACGCACTGGACCTGCGCGGGCTGCCAAAGCGGATCCGCCACGAGCAGGCCACCGAGGAGTTCCGCGCGACCGAGCCGGGCGAGACGTTCTACCTGATCAACGACCACGACCCGTCGCCGCTCGCGAACGAACTCGTCTCGGCGGTCGACCGGGAGGGCGCGCCCGGCGACGCCTTCGCGGAGTATCAGGTCCGCAGGCAGGCACCCGACGAGTGGGTGATGGCCGTCGCCCGGTAGCCGAGTCTGGCGTCGCTTCGGCGGCGGTCCGAACGGGGCTTGTATCCACGTCCGAAACGAACTCGTATGAATCAGGACTCGAGACTACGGGTCGTCTGTCTGGCGGGCCCGAGCGACGCGGGGAAGACCTCGCTCGTCGAGCGACTGGTCCCGCGACTGGCCGCTGACGGCCGCGTCGCGACGGTCAAGTCGATCCACCACGACATCGAGATCGATACCCCGGGAACCGACACCCACCGCCACCGGAGCGCCGGTGCCGAAACCGTCGTCGGGGTCACGCCCGAACTCACCTTCGACATCACGGCCCGCGGGAAGCGGAACCCGCCCGAGCCGACCGTCGACGAACCGCTGCTCGAGACCGACGACCCCGAACTGCGGGCGCTCTCGCGGACCCTCGAGCGCCTCGCCGGTCGGGGCTACGACACCGTGATCGTGGAGGGCTTCGCCGACGCATCGGTCCCGACGATCCTCGTCGGCGATCGCGACCCGGAAGCGGTCGGCGGGACCGTCATCGGTCGCGGCGACGACCCGATCGACGACCTCCTCGAGTCGATCCGCTCGCTCGAGGGGCTCGCAGTCCCGGCGGGCGGCGGACGAACGGACGAGCCGGTTGACTGACCGGGAGACGGCGGTCGGCTCGCCGACTCGATGGAGCGGTCAGAGCCGGCGGGTTCGTAGTCGCCGTCCGCCCCGCCGGCATCGCGTAACCATATTCAATTGTTTTCCCACGGAATAGGAATGGAAACCAGTTTTCTTTGTACGGCCGTTCGAAGGGAACGCATGCGCAGTCACGACGGCAACGGGACGGACCCGACGAGCCGTCGGGAGCTACTCGCTACGGCCGGCGGCCTGACGGCGGGACTGGTCGGGACGGCGGGCTGTCTCGGTGCCACCGACGAGGTCCGCGTCCTCGCCGCCGGCAGCCTGGCCAGCGCGTTCGAGAACGGGGTCGGTCCGGCCTTCGAGTCCGACGCCGAGTTCGGCTACGCGGGCGAGTACTACGGGACCAACGCCGTGTTGCGACTGGTCGTTGATGGAACGAAGCACCCCGACGTCGTGATCGGGGCCGACGCCGCCCTCCTCCGGGATCGGCTCTATCCCGATCACGCCGACTGGGACGTGACGTTCGCGGCCAACGAAGTCGTCATCGCGTACGCCCCGGAGACCGCGCTGGGCGAGCGCCTCGCGGCCGGCGAGCCGTGGTACGACGTCTTCGCCGACGCTGACGAGGGCGAGATCGCGATCAGCGACCCCGACGTCGACCCGCTTGGCTACCGGGCGCTGCTCCTGTTCGAACTCGCCGAGCGCGAACACGGCCTCGAGGGGTTCCGGACGGCGATGGCCGACCGCGTCGCCCACGTCGCCGACGAACCCAGACTGCTCGCCGGACTCGAGAACGGCGACCGGGCCTGTGTCGTCGCCTACCGCAACATGGCGGTCGAGCGCAACGCGGCCGTGCGGCGGCTGGATGACGCCTACAACTTCGGGAGCCGCGCGAACGCCGACCGGTACGCGCGGGCGAGTTACACCACCGAACGCGGCCACACCGTCACGGGGTCGCCCGTCGTCTACAACGCGACGATCCCGGCCGATGCCGACGATCCGGACGCCGGTCGGGCGTTCGTCTCCTTCCTGCTCGAAAACGAGGGCCTGCTGACCGATCACGGGCTGCGGGTGGATGATGCCATCCCCCAGTTCCACGGCGATCCACCGGAGGAGATCGCGCCGTGACCCCCCCGAACCGCGAGCCCGAACAGGTGTCGGGCCCCGATCGCAGTCACGAGGACACCTCGGACCGCGGGCCCGAGCGCGCGTCGGACGCCGACCGCGAGCGCCGGACCGCCTCGAGCGGCGGCCGCGGCTGGTTCGGCGTCGATCGACCGTGGACTTCCGGCGGTCTGGCCGTCCCCACGTTGCTCGGGACGGTGTTGCTCGCGTACTTCGTCGTCCCCTTCGCGGCCTTTCTGTTCCGGAGCCGGCGAGTCGACGTCGTCGCCGGGCTCGCCGATCCCGCGGTCCGCGATGCGATCGCGACGTCGCTGCTGACGGCACCGGTCTCGACGGCCGTCGCGACCGTCTTCGGCGTGCCGCTGGCCTACGTCCTCTCGCGGGCCTCGTTCCGCGGGAAGCGACTGGTCGAGGCGCTGGTCCTGTTGCCGCTGGTCGTCCCGCCGATCGTCGGCGGCGTCATGCTGTTGACCGTCGTCGGCCGCTATACGCCGATCGGCGCTGCGGCGGCGGCGATCGGAGTGCCACTGACCGGCAGCGCCGCCGGCGTCGTCCTCGCCCAGACGTTCGTCGCCGCGCCGTTTCTGGTCGTCACCGCCCGTGCCGGCTTCGACGGGGTCGACCCCCGCCTCGAGGAGGCCTCGCGGACGATGGGCTACGGCCGACTGCGGACGATACGACTGGTTTCCCTGCCGCTTGCCCGCAACGCCATCGCCGCCGGGATCGTCCTGACGTTCGTCCGGGCGATCGGCGAGTTCGGCGCGACGATGATGGTCGCGTACACGCCGCGGACGATGCCGACCCGGATCCGCGTCGCCTTCATCGCTCGCGGGATCGACGCCATCGTCCCGATCGCGATCGCCTTGCTCGCGATCGCCGTGGTCGTCGTCGTGGCCGTTCAGTTGCTGGTCGGCACCCCTCGTCGGGGCTGATCGGCGGCGGTGGCGGCGCTCTCGACGAATCCGAACGAAAACAAATCAGATCGCGTGTCATTCGCTCTAACCGCTTCTAAGTGCTTTGGAAGTGCGGTTATGGACATCGTCGCTGTACGGAGAAACGAGACTCATGACATCCATCGCAGACATCGAGATCCCGGCTGACGGCACCGGAACCGGTCAGCTGTTCGAGGCCGTCCCCTCCCTGACGTGTGAGATGGAGCGGGTAATCGCCTCGAGCGGGCACGGCCTCTGGCTGGCGGGGCCCTCCCAGTCCGAGATCGAAGCGGCGCTCGACGAGGCCGACGCGATCGGAACGTACTCCCAGATCAGCAGCGACGAGGACCGCTGGCTCTACGACATCGAGTTCGAGCCGGACACGGTCGACCCCTTCGAGATCGTCCTCGAGGAGGGGGGGACCGTCCTGAGCGCCTCGGCCTCGGACGGCACGTGGCTGCTCAGCATTCGCGTCGTCGACCGCGAGAGCGTGAGTTCGCTCTACGACCGACTCGACGACAACGACGTGACGCCGACGATCGTTCGCCTGTTCGACCTCGCGGAGGAGAGCCACTCCCAGTGTGGCCTGACGGCTCGCCAGTACGAAACGTTGGTCGCGGCCATCGATCACGGCTACTTCGAGATTCCCCGCGAGGTCTCGATGCAGGAGCTCTCCGAGGAACTCGGTATCTCCCACCAGGCGCTGTCCGAACGGCTACGCCGGGCCTACCGCGCGCTCGTCACCGCCGAACTCAACGTGACCGAGGAAGACGCCGCCGCGCCGCCGATCCCTACGAACTGATTCCACTCCGACCGCGTCGTCCCGTGACGGCCGACTCGATGTTTTCAACCGCCAGCAGCAGCGAGATCGCCGTTCGAGTGGCGACCTCGAGCGCGCGACCACCGATCCGTGCGCCTCGAGTGACGCTACACGACCGCGAACCGCCCACAGTTACTATCCGGGGGGCCCATGTGTGGCGCATGCGAATCACTGACGATGACGGCGTGTTGCGACTCACGTTCGACCGACCGGACGCGCTCAACGCGATCACCGGAGAGGCGGCCGTCGAACTGGCCGACGCGATCGAGGACGCGACCCCCGCGGAGTACGACGCGATCGTCCTCACGGGCGCGGGCGATGCGTTCAGTGCCGGCGGCGACCTCGAGATGCTGGCGGAGACGCCCGACACCTCACAGGACGCCTACGAGGAAGTCACCGCGAGCTTCGGCCGCGCCGTCGAGGCGATGCTCGAGTGTCGAGTGCCGATCGTCGCGAAGGTAAACGGCGACGCGATCGGTGCCGGGCTCTCGCTCGTCGCCGTCTCCGACATCGCCTACGCGGCCGAGGACGCGACCTTCTCCTGTGCGTTCGTCAGAGTCGGGCTCGTCCCCGACACCGGTGGCACGGTCATGCTGCCCCACATCGTCGGCCTGCGGGCGGCCAAGGAACTGGCCTTCACCGGCGAGTTCTTCGACGCCGAGCGAGCGGCCGACCTCGAACTGGTCAACGAGACGGTGCCCGCCGACGAACTGGACGCTCGCGTCGCCGACACCGTCGACGCGCTCGCGGCCGGCCCGACGGAGACGATCGGGCTGATGAAACAGGCCATGCACGAGAACCTCGGGCGCTCCTGGGACGAGGCGCTTGACTACGAGAACCTACTGCAGGCCCAGGCCCGGACGTCCGAGGCCCACGAGGAGGGTGTCGCCGCCCTTCTCGAGGACAGGGAGCCGGAGTTCTAACCCGCCCGAAGGCGGCTGCGGACCGGTTCCGTGCCTCGAACCGACCGCAAGCACCCGCAAGCACCACCGCCTTGCCCGAATCGACCGTCAATCGAACCGCAATGTCCCCACAGTTTACCGACGACGACGTCGGCAAAGATGTCGTCAACGACGCGGGCGACGAGGTCGGCATGGTCGTCGACGTCGACCACGGCACGGCCCACGTCGAACCCGACCCCGGCATCACGGACTCGATCAAGGCGACGCTCGGTTGGACCGACAGCGGCGAGGATACCTACCCGCTGCAGGAAGCCGCGGTCGGTCACGTCACCGACGACGCGATCCACCTCGAGGGCGACCGCTCGAGCGGTCGCTCGGCCGGGACGGGCGGCACCACCGACACGGACCCCGACGTCGGGATGACGGATACCGGAACGGGCGATGCCGACACGGAGCTGACCGGCTCCGACACGGACACCGGGACAGGCGAAACCGAACCCCACTCGAGAACCGGTGGTTCCGGGACGGAGAGCGACCGCGGCATCGATCGGGACGAGGACGACATCAGCGGGGCCGACGACGAAGGGGCGGTCCGTCGCGACGAGGACGACCCGCTCATGGACGACGATGACGATGACGGGCTGATCGACGACGACGATGACGACCGCACCAGCAGCACCCGCTAATATCGGTCCGCGTTCCGCCCGCCCACGAAGCCGGCCGTCTATCGGACGGTAATGACGACGAGCGTTTTCTCTTCAGTCGTTCGACAGCGTCGCTCTCGAGTATGACTCACCACTGCCGGGTGCCCGCGGCCGTTTCGCGAGCCACGAGCCGCGAGTTCTCACGCCGGCGGGGAACTCACTCCTCTTCCGGCGGCTCGTCGGTAGCCGCCCGCTCGGTCGGCGGCCGGGGCTGGTCGGGCGGCACGTCCGTGTCCGCCATCCCGCGTCGCTCCGACGACCGATCCGGTTCGGTCCCCTCGCCGCGATCGATACCGCCCTGCTCACGCTCGCCCCGATCGGTGTCGGCCCGTCGTGCGTACTGATCCCGAATCCGACCCTGCTCGGTCCGTCCCGGTCCCGGCCCCGACTGTCCGCCCTCCGTCGGTCGGTCGCCCGCTCGAGCGGCGTGTGATCGATCGCCGCCCGCCATCGACTCGCCGGACTGGCCGTGTCCCCGCTGTGAGTCGGCCGTCGGTCGTCGCTGCGGTTCTCGCGGCTGTCCCTGCGGTCCCCGGTCGGTCCCGGTCGACGACGGACCCCGCTGGGACTCCTGTGGGTCCCCGGTTTCGCCCCCCTGTGGCCGCCCCTCGGTCACTCGAGAGCCCTCCGACGGCGACGGATTCGGCGCGGCCGACAGGGGCCGCTGCTGGTACTCGGCCGTCCCCGTCGATTCGCCGCCGTATTCCTGTGGCGTGACCCATTCCCCGGTCTCGGGATATGCCTCGCCGGGTCGGGCGGACTGCTGGGGCCACTGTGACTGGGAGCGACCGCTTGAGGCTTGTCGGCCGCGTTGCTGTTGGTTCGATTGCTGTCCGGCCATCGACTGGAACGGGCGTTGCTGGCCGCTCATGGGCTGTTGGGGCGACCGTTGCCCGCCGGTGGGCTGCCGGTCGGTCGGCGGTCGGTTGCCTCCCATCGACTGCTGACTCGGCTGTGGCTGCTCGCCTATCGACTGGTTGGTCGGCCGCTGGCGTCGCTCCATCGTCCCGCCGCGTTCGCCGCCTCCCTGCTGGCCCTGATACGCCTGCCCGCTCGAGTACCCCGTGCCGGCGACGCCGGGGGTTCCGGGATGGGTGACCGCCCGGGTTCCCGCTTCCATTGCGTCTTCCATCTCCGGCACGATCGCCTCCATCCCCTCGAGATAGCGCTCCATCATCGAGGCGGTGAACTGCGGCCCCGGCGCGCTCTCGAACATCGACTGGGTCATCTCCATCCCCTGTCGCTGGGCGCTTTCACCCCACTCGAGGGCACTCAGTGTCATCTCCGCCATGTTCCGCTGGAGGTCGATCAACCGCTCCATGGTCTGTTGACTCCGTTCGATCGTCGACTCCGCCATCCGCTCCCTATCCGTGGAGTGCTGGCTCTGGTGGTCTCTCATCGTATGCACCTGAGGACGCGGTTACCGTCGGCGCTCCTCGGTCACGGGAGAGCGCGACCGAGACGCAAATAAAGGGCGGCGTCAGTTCCGATCCGAAGCCCGACCCCAATCGTTCGTAACTCCGAAACTCCGGCGACTGGCGACGTAATCGCGAACGGCCGGGAGACGCGACTAGTGTGGCGTAATAGCGTCCAACGGTGCTGTACAAACGCGTAATAGTTCGTTAGGAGTGGCGGGCCGAGCGTCGTCGCCCCTCTGACTCGAGCGGAGTCGCCGGTTACGCGTCCGGATCGCCGGGTTCGCCGTGGGTCACGCCCTCACGTTCGTCGGCCTGCATCCGGCGCAACGCGGCGCGGCCCTTGCTCGCGTCGTAGCCGAAGAAGACTCCCTCGGCGTACTCCTCGGCGACCTCGAGGGCGTGAATCAGGTTCTCGACGTCGACGTTTACCGCGTACAACTCGATATTAAAGGGCGTCTCGAGGGCGCTCTCGAACCCCTTCGCGATCGTCTCGAGCCAGTAGGTCGTCCCGTAGGCGGTGTCGTACAGCGGGACGACGAACTCGTCGACGTGTTCGGCGACGGCCTCGAGGTCGATGCCGGCGCGCTCGTAGAGGTGGCCGGGATAGGGATCGGGATACAGCGTCATGTAGACGGTCCCGGGGATGCGGTCGGCGGCTTCGGCGACGAAATCCGTGATGACGCTCGCCCGCCAGTCCATGCGGTCGTCGTACTCGCTTTCGGCGAATGCCTGCTCGCAGACGCCACACCGGCAGTATTCCGCGCGGGGAAAGCCGATGTCGTCGAGGCGAACGTCCTCGTTTTCGGCGACGCAGTCGTCGATGACCTCGAACAGGCCCTGCCGGTAGTCCTTACGGGAGGGACAGATATACGCCCAGTCGAAATAGGACCGTTCGCGGTCGGCCGGCCGACCCATGTCGTCGACGGGGACCAGCGACGGGTCGGCGTCGGCGGCGGCGTTGTCGCCGAAACACGAGACCATGTTCACCCCGTCTTCGATCGGTTCGGCGGACCGGCCGGTCACGTCCTTGACTTCGTAGAAGCCGCGGTCGAACTCCGGCCACCGTACTTCCTCGGCGTTACGGGTGACGACGCCGTACATACCTCAGTGTCCGGCCCCGCACCCGTAAGCCGTTCGGAATCGAGCGCTATTCTTCGGTCGGTTCGTAGTCGACTTCGACCTCCGAGGAGCCGCCGAAGGCGACCTTGTAGAGGACGGCGATGACGAACAGGGCGAGTACGACTTTGACGGTACGTGACATGTACGGGGGAGAATACGCCCGGCGAATACTTAGGTATTCTGGATAGTGATCCGGACGTGAAAATCCGACGCCGAGCGGGCAGCGGTTACGTCTCGATCAGCGAGGCGATTTCCTCGCGGACGATCGTCTCGCAGTACGAACAGCGGACGCCGTCCTCGAGGACGGTAAACCGTGAGGTAACGGGCTCGTCGCCGGTCGTAATACAGCCGGCGTTGGGACACGAGAGGACACCTTCGACGACGTCGGGGCGTTCGACACGGTGTTTCTCGACGACATCGTAGTCGCGGACGATGTTGATCGTCGCGTCGGGCGCGATCAGCGAGAGGACGTCGACCTCGTCCTGGCTGAGTTCGCGACCCTCGACCTTGACGATGTCCTTGCGTGCGAACCGGTTGGAGGGAACGTTCATCCCGACCGAGACCTCCTCGCCGTTGGTCCCATCGATGCCGAGTATCGCGAGGACGTTTAGTGCCTGTCCGCCACGGACGTGATCGATGACGGTCCCGTCACGGATCTTGCTGACCCGCAGTTCGTGGTCGTCGTTGCCGTCGTGGTGGTCGTGATCGTCACTCATCGGTCTCACCTCGAATCCCCCGGTCGTCGCTCAACAATAGGTCCAACAGCGCCATTCGGACCGGGACGCCGTTGTGCGCCTGGTCGAAGTAGGCCGCGTAGTCGGTGTCGTCGATCTCCGGGGCGATCTCGTCGACCCGTGGCAGCGGATGCATCACGGTCAGGTCGTCGCTTGCGGCCTCGAGGGTCTCGGCGTCGATCTGGTACTCGCCGGCGACCTTCTGGTACTCGTTCTCGTCGGGGAACCGCTCGCGCTGGATCCGGGTCACGTAGAGGACGTCCAGCGAGGGCAGGACCCCCTCGAGCGACTCGTGTTCTTTGATCCCCGTTCCGTCCTGTCGCTGGTGGAGGTCGTAGACGACCTCGCGGGGCAACTGCAGACTCTCCGGGCTAATGAAGTGTTGCTGGGTCTCGAAGTTCGTCAGCGCGTGGGCCAGCGAGTGGACGGTCCGGCCGTATTTGAGATCGCCCATGATGCCGATCGTCAGGTCGTCCAGGCCGGCGTTTTCCCGGATGGTGTAGAGATCGAGCATCGTCTGGGTCGGGTGATGACCCGCGCCGTCGCCCGCGTTCAGCAGCGGGACGTCGACGAACTCGCTGGCCATCGTCGCCGCCCCCTGCTTGGGATGGCGCAGGACCAAGGCGTCGGTATAGCCCTCGATGACACGGACGGTGTCGGCCAGCGTCTCCCCTTTCTTCACGCTCGAGGATTCGACCGAACCCATGTCGACGACGTCGCCGCCGAGCCGTTTCATCGCAGTCTCGAAGCTCATCTTCGTCCGCGTACTCGGCTCGAAAAAGAGCAATCCAAGCAGCGTGTTCGCGTGGCGATCGGCGACCGCCGACGGGTCGGCGTCGATCTCGGCCGCGCGGTCGAGTACCGTCTCGATGTCCGGCCGCGAGAGTTGTTTGCTCGTGATGAGGTGATCGTGGCGCATTCGTTCGTGTAGGCTGTGGCGTGCCCCTTGAATCTCTCCATTCGACGACGGGCCCCGAACCGGTCGGGAGACGCCCGCGTCGGCGGTTGTTTTCGAGTCAGTAACCTAAGGAAAAGTGTTATACAGATACTACAGCAATTGGTCACAACTGTATGGTCGGCCGGCTAGACACTGGGATCGACGTCCTCGACCGGAAACTCGACGGTGGGCTCCCCCCGGGGTGTATCGTCGCGTACACCGCCGAGCCGGCCAGCCAGTCCGAACTCCTCCTCTACGAACTCACGGCCGCCCGCGGCACGCTGTATCTCACCACTGAGCGCGACGACGACGCCGTCCGTCACGCCATCGAGACCTCGCCCTCCTCGGTCGGCAGCCCGACGGTCAGACACGTCAGCGGCGAGGACACCCTCGAGGAGGCGACCCGACTCATCGGTGCCTTGCCCGACGGCGCGAACCTCATCATCGACACGATGGACGTCCTCGAGCGCTGCGACACCGACGAGTACATCGAATTCCTCAACGAACTCAAGTCGCATATGCTGGAGACGGGCAGCATCGCCGTCCTCCACTGTCTGAAAGGAGAGGACGAGCCGCCGAACCGATCCCGGACCTACCACGCCGCCGACGCCGTCTTCGACCTGCGGACCGAGATTTCGGGGACCGAACTCGAGAACCACCTCACGATCCCGAAGTTCCGCGGCGGGAGCCAGCCGACCGACGCGATCAAGCTCGAGTTGACGGAGGAAGTGGCGATCGACACGAGCCGCGATATCGCCTGAGTCCAGCTGCCCGGCCGATTCCGTTACCCCTCCTGTGTGGGCATCGTACTGTACCTCGGCTTCGCTCGTCGATTCGACACGCCGCCCTCTCTTCGGCGGTTACGCGCGCAAAAAAGTCGATCCGCACATGCTCGTTGTCCGTCGGTAACGACCGGTGAGCGGTCGGGTCCGCAGCGTCGGCTTACTCTTCCGCGCCTTCGAGTTCGTCGACGATCTCGTCGGCGTCGACGTCGGCGTCCTCGAGGGCTTCCTCGATGTCGCCGCCGCCCATGCCGCCCATGCCGCCCATCATACCGCCCATGCCCATGCCACCCATGCCGTCGATGACTTCCTGGACGATGACGCGGTCGACGCCGACCTTCTCGATGATGTCCTGCCCGATCTGCTGTTTGCCCATCATCCACTGCTGGTTCATGGTCATCTGGGGCGTGGCCTCGAGGTAGAGCGTCTCCTTCTCGACGGTTTCGGTCTCGAACTCGGGCTCTGCGTCCTCGTCGTCGTCATCGGGTTCGACGGGGACCTCTTCCTCGACCTCGTCGGTCTCGATCCAGAGTTCGGGCTCCATCCCGAGGTACATCTCGAACAGGCCGGCGGCCTGCTGTTCGCGGTCGTCGACTTCCTCGACGATCGTGTACTCGTACTCGACGTCCTCGCCGGCAAGCGGGTGGTTGAAGTCGACGCGGGCGCGGCCGCCGATGATCGTGCTGATGTAGCCCTGCTGGCCCTCGATCTGCACGTTGGCACCGGGGTAGCGGTCGTCCTCGTCGATCTTCTCGGCGCTGACCGTCTGGACGTCGTCGGGGTCGTATTCGCCGAAGGCGTCCTCGGCGGGGACGGTCACGGTGCCAGAGTCGCCGGGCTCGGAGCCGACGATGTCGTCCTCGACGGCCTCGAAGATGTGGCCCTCGCCGACGACGATCGTTCGGGGCTTGAACTCCTGGCCCTGCTCGTCGACGCCCTCTTCCTCGGCGACCTCGGGGTCGGTCGTGTCGACCAACTGGTCGTCCTCGACGGTGTAGGCGGTGTACTCGAGTTCGACGAAGTCGCCGGTCTGGAGTCCGTCGGCGGCTTCGTCGGCTACTTCTTCGTCGACGTCATCGGCCTGCTCGTCTAGCTCGGCCTCTTGTTCCTCGGTCATACGTTGTACGTCCGGCCGTCTACATTTAAGTACGACGTTTTCGGGCGAGAGCGACCGATACTTACGATCCCCCCGCGTCGACTCGAGCATGTACGAGGTCGAAGCAAAGGTCCCCGCCGACCTCGCGGCCGTCCGTGAGCGGCTCGTGGCCCTCGAGGCGACGCCCGAGGGTGCGGTCGTGCAGGTCGATACCTACTACGACGCGCCCCATCGGGCGTTCGTCGAGACCGACGAGGCGTTGCGGATCCGGTCGGAGCGACCCGAAGACGGCGAGGCGGAGACCCACATTACCTACAAGGGGCCGCTCGTCGACGACGAGTCCAAGACCCGCGAGGAGGTCGAGACCGCCGTCGCGGACGGCGAGAAGGTCGATGCGATCCTGACGAACCTCGGCTTCGAGCCCGCCGCGACGGTCCGGAAAGAGCGCGAGCGGTTCTCGCTCGAGGGGTATACCGTCACCCTCGATTCGGTCGCCGACGTCGGCGACTACGTCGAGGTCGAGACCGAACTCGAGTCCGAAGCCGAACTCGAGGCCGCCCGCGAGGGGGCCTACGACGTCCTCGAGCGGCTGGGGCTGGATCCCGACGAGCAGCTCCGAACGTCGTATCTCGGCCTGTTGCTCGAGTCCTGAGAGAGTGCGAAAGCGACGCCGGCGAATCCATAACTTACAGGCATTTTACGGCCCGTATCTGTTTCCGCAAGTTATACGAACGCGGTCCGTCAAGAACCGCCAATGAGCGAGCGGAACATCCGTATCGAATCCATCGACCGGCAGGCGGTCGAGGATCAGGAGGTCGAAATCGTCGAACGAAAGGGAATCGGTCACCCCGACTCCATCTGTGATGGCATCGCCGAGAGCGTCGCCGGGGCGCTTGCCCGCGAGTATCTGGACCGCGTCGGCGAAGTGCTGCACTTCAACACCGACGAGACCCAGCTCGTCGCGGGCGAGGCCGCGCCCGCCTTCGGCGGCGGCGAGGTCGTCGACCCGATCTATCTACTGATCGTCGGCCGCGCGACCAAACACTACGAGGGCCAAACGATCCCCGCCGAGACGATCGCCCTGCGAGCCGCACGGGAGTACCTCGAGGAGAACATCCCCCAGCTGACCGTCGGCGAGGACGTCGTCGTCGACGTCAAACTCGGGGAGGGCAGCGGCGACCTGCAGGAGGTCTTCGGCGAGGACGAAGTCAGCGTCCCGATGGCAAACGACACCAGCTTCGGCGTCGGCCACGCGCCGCTGACCGAGACGGAGCGGATCGTCCTCGAGGCCGAGCGACGGCTGAACGGCGAGTACTCCGACGAACACCCCGAACTCGGGCCGGACGTGAAGATCATGGGCAAACGCGAGGGCGACGAGATCGACGTCACCGTCGCGGCCGCGATGGTCGACGAGTACGTCGCCGACCTCGACGAGTACGTCGAGGCCGTCGAATCGGTTCGCGAGTTCGTCGACGGCGTCGCGCGCGACCACACCGACCGCGCGGTCGACGTCCACGTCAACACAGCCGACGACTACGACGAGGGCTCGATCTATCTCACGGTGACGGGCACCTCCGCCGAACAGGGCGACGACGGCTCCGTCGGTCGCGGCAACCGCGCCAACGGACTCATCACGCCGAACCGCTCGATGTCGATGGAAGCGACCAGCGGCAAGAACCCGGTCAATCACATCGGGAAGATCTACAACCTGCTCTCGACGGCGATCGCCGAGGAGGTCGTCGGCGAGGTCGACGGCATCCGCGACCTGCGCGTGCGACTGCTCTCCCAGATCGGCCGGCCGATCGATCAGCCCCACGTCGCCGACGTCCAGGTCGTCACCGACGACGGCGTCTCGGTCGCGGACGTGGAGGACGACGTCGCGGCCATCGTCGACGCCGAACTCGCCGACGTCACCGGAATCACGCGCAGCGTGATCGACGGCGAACTCTCGACGTTCTGATCGGGCCTCGATCCGAACTGCGACCCAGTCCCGGAACCGATAGCGCCACGTCGGATGGGTGACGTTTTGTCCACGGATCGCGTGCCGTCCGGTAATGGCCCTCCGCAAGCCGTTCGACGAGCGCGCGGCAACCCACCGGGTCATCACGCGGCAACCGTCCGGCGTCGCCGATGACGACGAGACCGGCTGGATCACCGTCGAGAACCGCGTCGTCGACGCCGTGGCGTCCTTGGGGACCGCAGTCCATCTGCGTCTCGAGGACGGGGCGGCTTCCCGATTGGACCCCGACGGGCGATTGGAGCGCGTCCGCGGACCCGATCGGGTTCTCACGGGTTCTGGACCGGAGTATCGGGCGACGCTCCCCGGCGACGCCGGCGTCGTCCGGTCGGTGCTGGCCGTCGATCCGGACGATACCGACGTGTGGGTCGATCGCGTGTTCTCCCTCGAGGAGTTCGTCGTCCGTACCGACGCCACGTGGTATTATCGGTCGGTTCCCCATCACGCCCATATTCGAGAACTGCACGCGGACGGCTGTGACGCGCTCCTGCAAGCCGTCACCGACGCACTCGAATCGATTCCTCGCTCGACCGTCGTTCCGGTCGACGGACTCGTTACGTGGCGATCGAACGGCGACCGGTACGAACTGTCGTGGGACGTACTGCGCCGGCGTGAGAGAGACGCCGATCGAGACCGCTGGTCGGCGTTCGAACTAGATCGACTCCAACGCGTTCGTCCCGTCCCGAACCGCGAGGAACTCGTCCTCCGGTGGGCTCCGTCGGCCGCGGATACGTGGCCGCGCCGGATTCTGCGGTACCTGCTCGATCCCGAATCGGTGGCTCCCCCGACCCGAATCGCGTTCCCCGACCGAGACACGATGCGCGCGGCTACCGACGCCCTGAGGAAGCTGCGGGAACGTCTCGAGTATTCGTACGTGATCGCCGACTCCGAGAGCGAGCAGGGCTGACCGCTCGGTGCTACCGGCCGAGAGCCGCCACGTCGGGTGATCACCGGGTTCGACAGACCCTTTGGCGACGACAGTGTGTAACACTGATAGCACGTTACGAATCGGCATCCCTCGAGAACGATCATCCGTGAACCTCCCCTCAAGCGGTTCGAATCGCGTGGTCTACGCCGTCGTCGCGAGTACCTTCTTCGTCGGCTTCGGTGGCGGCGTCGTCTTTCCCATCCTGCCGAACCTCGGCGAGGTACTCGGCATCTCGGCGTTTATGGTCGGCGTCATCCTCTCGGCCAACCGCTGGACGCGGCTGGTGGCGAACGGGCCGGCCGGCGCGCTCGTCGACCGGATCGGGACCCGGAAACCGTTCGTCGCGGGGCTGGCGATCGAGGGGGCCGCGACTGCGGGCTACGTCGTCGCGATCACGTCGTCGGTGCCCGAGTTCTGGTTCGTCCTCGCGCGAGTCTGCTGGGGCGTCGGCAGCGCCCTCGTGTTCGCGACGGCCTACACCATCACCGCCGACGTCAGCGACGCCGGATCGCGGGGCGAGAGCATGGGGATCGTCCGCGCCGGGATCACGTTCGGCTTCCCCGCGGGCATGGTACTTGGCGGGATCGTCAGCGAGGTCTACAGCAACGCGACGGCCTTCGTCCTCGCTGCCTGCTTCGCCGGGCTGGCGAGCGTCATCGCCTACTTCATCGTCCCCGAGACCCACGTCGACAGCCCCGACGCCTCGATCAAGCCGTGGGACCTCGAGACCACCCTCCCCGCGCTGACCGTCGGCCTGGTCAACTTCGGGCTCTACTTCGCGTACTTCGGCGTCCTCTTCTCGACGCTCGTCTTGTATCTCGACGCGGAGTCGACGGTCCTCACCCTCGAGTTCGCCGGCGTCGGCCTCGAGTACGGCGAGCAGGGGACCTCCGGGCTGCTGATGGCCGTCTCGGCGCTGTCGGGCGCGCTCTTTACCATCCTCGGCGGAAAGATCAGCGACGCCGTCGGGGCTCGCGTCCCGGTGTTGCTCGTTTTCCTCGTGACGAGTTGTCTCGGATTCGCCGTCCTGACGCTCGCGCCGTCGCTCTCGATCGTCGTCGGGGCCTGCGCCCTGATCGGTGCGGGACAGGGTGGCGTCGGCGGTCCGCTGACCGCACTCTTGGCCGATCTCACGCCCGAGGACCGAATGGGGCGGGCGATGGGGACCAACAACGTCTTCGGCGACGTCGGCGGCGCGGTCGGCCCGCTGATCTCGCTGCCCTTCGCCGAGGCGATCGGCTTCGACGTGCTGTACGCGCTCAGCGCGACCATCCCGCTGCTGGCCGGTGCGATCCTCGTTGTCGGGATCTACACCTACACCGGCAGCCTGAGCCCGACGGTCGAGGAATCCATCGTCTGAGACCGTCCGCGACTCGTCGGGATCGCTCGAGGCCGAGACGTACCTCGCAACCCCCTTATAGCTCCGATCATCTATCACAGTCCATGCACCCCCCGGGAGCCGACACCGTCCTCGTCCGTCACGGGGACGTCAACACCAAGAGCAACACCGTCAAGCGGTACATGGAGGACCTCCTCGCGGAGAACCTCGAGGCCCTCCTGTCCGCGCGGTCGATTCCCGGCGAGGTCGAGCGCCGGTGGAGCCGGCCGCTGATCCACACCGAGAGCGACGCCGTCGAGGCCGCCACCGACGCCGCGACCGACACCTTCGGTGTCGTCTCCGCCAGCCCTGCCCTGACCACCAGTACGGAGAAAGCACGGATCCTCGAGGCCCTCGCGGAGACGGCCCGCGAACACTACGACGGCGGGACGTTCGCCGTCGAGGCCCGCCGAGCGGACAAGAGCCTGCCCTACGACAGCGAGGACCTCGCCCGCGAGGCGGGCAACGCCATCTGGGCGGCCGTCGAGGACGAGTTCGAACCCGACGTCGATCTCGACGATCCCGACCTGACCTTCGGCGTCGAGGTCCGCGAGGACGCGGCCTTCCACTACCTTGAGCAGCGCGATGGCCCGGGCGGGCTCCCGCTGGGTTCCCAGGAGCCGGTCATCGCCCTGGTCAGCGGCGGCATCGACTCGCCGGTCGCGGCCTACGAGATGATGCGCCGCGGCAGCCCGATCGTCCCGGCCTACGTCGACCTCGGTGACTACGGCGGGATCGACCACGAGGCCCGCGCCATGGAGACGGTCCGGCTCCTCTCGGACTACGCGCCGAACTTCGATATGCAGGTCTACCGGATCCCTGGCGGCGACACGGTCGACCTGCTCGTCCGGCAGATGGAACAGGGCCGGATGCTTTCCCTGCGGCGTTTTTTCTACCGGGCCGCCGAGACGCTGGCCGAACGCGTCAACGCCGACGGCATCGTCACCGGAGAAGCCGCCGGCCAGAAGTCCAGCCAGACCGTCCGCAACCTCGGGGTCACTAGCCGCGCAACCCGGCTCCCGATCCACCGCCCGCTCCTGACGTGGGACAAGCAGGACATCGTCGCCCGCGCCCGCGAGATCGGTACCTTCAGCGACTCGACGATCGACGCCGGCTGCAACCGCGTCACCCCCGATCAGGTCGAGACCAACGCCCGCCTGAAGCCCCTGCTCGAGCACGAACCGGACGACCTGCTCGAGCGGGCCGAAGAAGCGGCGAAAAACGCGACTCTGGTCGAACCCTGAGTCGGCTTCGAACCGCCCGTTTTCCCGCCGCTCGTAGACACCTCACCTACCCACGGCCGGGTGGGACTGGAATGGGCTGGCGCGCTTTCGTAGTCGTGGCGTCTCCGACAGCAGATTTACTCGTGTCTTCATCGCAGAGAAGCCGAAACCCCCATTACGCCGTCGGACACACCACGAACCAGTGACCCGCGTCTGTCTCATCGGCGAGGCCGGGAGCGACCTCCAGTACGAACTCCTCTCGCGGGAGACGGCCCGCGAGGCGCTCGCGACCTACGACTTGGAGCGGCCGTTCGAGAACTCGCTGGCCCTGCGGACGGTCAGCGTCGGGGCCGCCGTCTCGCTGCTGAACGACCTGAACTGGTACTGCACGCGGTTCGTTGACGAGGCGTTCGTCCAGGAACCGAGCATCAGCGACGACGAGTGGCTCTCGCGAGCGCTCGCGACGCAACTCCGGAACGGCGAGGCAGACGCCGACGAGACCGGCGAGTTCTGCAAGATCTACGGCCTCGAGCGAGTCGCCCCTGCCGTCGAGGACGAGGGCACCGAACCCGATGCGGCGGCCTCGAGCGGGGACGACGAGTCAGCGGCCGCGAGCGAAGGTGAAGAAAACGGAGCCGCTGCAGCCTCGAGCGGAGCCGGCGGGGAACCAACCTATCGGCTCGTCGAGCCGCTGTACGTCCGGCGAACGGACGGTGATCTTCCGGAGTACGACCTCCGGGACGTCGCGGAGACGCTGGTCGTTCGTCTGACCGAGACGGAATATACGCCGTAGCGGGGCCGTCGTTCGCTCGAGCGGTTACGAGCCGTCCTCGGCCGTCCCGTCGTCCGACTCGACGCTCGTACTCTCCGACGCGCTGGCGCTGTCGCTGCGCATCGAGGCACCGCTGGTATTGCCCTCGTGATCGACGACCGTCGCGGAAAGCGCCGTCAGCGGCTTCGATTCGAAGGTCACCCGAACGAGCCGGCCGACGGTCGTGATCACCGGGGTACAGGCCTCGTTCTCGTCCGCCGTGTCCCGTACACCTGCCTCGAGGACGAGTTCCTTGTCGGCGCTTCCGTCCGTCCCATCGCTACCGGTCTCGCCGTCGCCGCCGGTACTGCTGCTACTGGGTTCGTCGTCGCCGTCGGTCTCGCTCCCGTCGTCGGTTTCGTTCCCCTCGTCGGTCTCGTCGTCCTCGATCGGTTGGACATCGATCGACTCGAGGACCAACTCGTAACAGGGGTTCGGTGCCTCGGACTCGAGCGAGACCAGGATCGACGTCTCGAAGTCGGTGTCGTCGACGAAGCTGGCGAGGGGGTCGACGTTGGAGAGCGTACGCGTCTCGAGCCACTCGGTCGCGTCGTCGGCGTCCCGGACGAGGTCGACAGATGACGTCTCCGTATCCGTGGAGAACTGGTAGTTTTGTGTCTCGTAGCCGGTCACCTCCTCGGGGAGGTCCTCGCTTCCGTCGTCCGATCCGGGGTCGTCTTCGCTGGGATCGTCACTCTCGTCGTTGTCGTCGGGCGAGTCGTCGGTCCCGTCGGCGATACAGCCGGCCGAGAGCGCGAGCAATCCTGCAGTGCTACTCAGTAGCGTCCGCCTGGAGGGGCGTGTCATTGTACCTGACCGTACGAAGGGGTACCTAAAGGCGGTTCGGCTAGGTCAAAGAATCATTTTTACCAGACCGATTCGGGGAACGGGTCGACGAAGACACGACGAGCCGGGCGAAATCGCGCTGCTCGAGCCGGTCAGTCGAAGAGACCGGTCGAGAGATAGCGCTCGCCGCTGTCCCAGAAGACCGTGACGACGAGCGGGCAGTCATCGACCTGTCCGCCGTCGGTCTCGGGCGAGGCCGGTTGCGTGCCCTCGTCGAACGCCGTCGGGACTTCGGGACACTCGAGGGCCGGATCGGCGATCTCGCGGGCGACCCGCTGGGAGACGAGACTGGTCGCGCCGCTCGATTGGCCCACGAGGATTCCCTCTTCGCGCGCGAGGCGGCGACACTCCGCCTCGGCGTCCTCGAGCGCCACCGTCTCGACGCGATCGAGCAGGTCGAGATCGAGGTTGTCGCTGACGAAGCCCGGCCCCATCCCCTGAAACTCGTCGTTGCCGGATTCGCCGGTCGAGAGGACGGCGTTTCGTTCGGGTTCGACGGCGACGATCTCCATCTCGGGGTACTCCTCGCGGAGTCGTCGGCCGATCCCCGAGATGGTGCCGCCGGTGCCGACGCCGGCGACGAAGGCGTCGATCTCGCGGTCGCCGACCTGCTCGATGATCTCCGGCCCGGTCGTCTTGTAGTGGGCCTCAGGGTTCGCGGGGTTCTCGAACTGGCCGAGCTGGACCGCACCCTCGGCCTCGAGTTCCTCGGCGCGGGCGCGGGCGTCCGCCATGTCGCCGTCGACCAACTCGAGGTCGGCCCCGTAGGCCGCCATGACCTGCTGGCGTTCCTTCGATTTGTCCGACGGCATGACGATCGTCAGGTCGTAGTCGCGGGCGGCCGCGACGAGCGCGAGGCCGATCCCCGTATTGCCGCTCGTGGGTTCGACGAGCCAGTCGCCGGGTTCGATCAGCCCGTCGCGTTCGGCGGCCCGTACCATCTCGCGGGCCGGCCGGTCTTTGGCCGAGCCGCCGGGATTGAACGATTCGATCTTGGCCGCGACCGTCGCGCCCTCCGGCGAGTCGACCTGGACCAGCGGCGAGCCGATCGTGTCCAGGATACTCCCTTTCATTGACCCACAATATGGATTCGAGACGTAAACCCGTGCTGGACAGAGGCAGGACGTGCCGGCTACTAGAGGGTGGACCTACAGATGCGCTTTATTCGTCGTACTCGTGGTCGACCGCCTTGAACGCATCTTCGGCTACCTCGAGGGCGCGTTCGATTTCGTCCTCGGTGTGGCTATACGCAGTAAAGAACCGCTCGCCTTGCGGCGGAATGCCGAAGAGAACTCCGCGAGCAGCGGCCTCGACGAACCAGTCGTTGAACTGGTCGCCGTTTGCGCCGAACAGATCACGGAACCCGTCCAGGTCGTCATCCATCATGAGGACCTGACCCGCCGAACCGATGTACTCGACGTGGGCGGGAATTCCGACGTCGTCGATGACTTCCTGTAACCCATCGAAGAGCAGTTCCCCTTTTCGATCGATGTCGGCGTAGACGTCCTCCTCCTCGAGGACCTCGAGAGTCTTTAGCGAGGCGGCTGCCGAGACAGGGTGGCCGTTGTACGTTCCACCGTGGAACGCCGTCGTCTGCCAACTCTTTTGTGCGTTGGATTCTTCCGGTGGGATAATCTCGTTCATGATTTCGGCCGTTCCGCCGAATCCGGCCATCTGATATCCCCCGCCGACCGCTTTCGCGAACGTCGTCATGTCCGGTTCGATCCCGAACCGCTCTTGGGCGCCACCCGGAGCGAGACGGAAGCCGGTCATGACTTCGTCCCAAATCAGGACGATGTCCAACTCGTCCGTCAGGTCACGTAGGAATTCGTGGTAGCCGTCCTGCGGTTTCAGACAGCCAGCTGAAAACATAACCGGCTCGATGATGACTGCGGCTAAGTCATCGGCGTGTTCTCGGAGGATTTCCTCCGTCGCTTCCTTATCGTTGAAGGGGAACGCGACAGTGAGATCGCTGATTTGGTCTGGAATTCCCGACCCGTATGACACCGTATTCGGCCGTTTTTCGTCTCCCAATGCGTCTTCGTCAGCGAGGACGCTCTGGAGAAGATAATCGTGTGCACCGCCGTAGCCACCTTCCGGTTTGGCGATCTTGTCGTTGCCAGTATACGATCGAGCTACGCGGAGAGCGTGCATGGTCGCCTCCGAACCGCTGTTTGTCAAACGGACCTTCTCGATACTGGGAACCCACTCGACGATTTTTTCCATCAGTTCGATACTGATGACCTGTGGAGTGGCGGTTAGATCAGCCCTCTCTGCTTGTTCTTTCACTGCTTCGGTAACAGCAGGGTGATTGTGACCCAAGATTTTGGGACCAAGAGCCATCAAGAAGTCGAGGTATTCGTTCCCGTCGACGTCGTAAACGTACGATCCTTCCGCGCGATTCACGTAGATCGGATACGGATCGAAATGTCGCACGTTGGATTCGACACCGAGCGGCGTCACTTGCTTCGCACGTTCGAAAAATTCCTTGTTACCCTGTGTGCGTTCACGGTACAGTTCTTTGTGGTCGAGATTGTCCAGGTCCATACGCGTTATCTGGGCCCAAATATAATAAAACTTTCTTATATAGGATATTGAACGAGTAATAGGGTTTTAGTTGCACTCTGTTCAAACGAGATGATCGGCTACGGCCAGACGGATCGAGGGCCGACTAACTAGCTCTCTGAGATGCGTCAGTCATCACCGGCCTCCAAGCTATGCGTTTCGTGATTCGTGACGGTAGCCGAGATGTTCTTTCGCCTCGCGTCCCATCCCGAGAGGAAATAAACGATACCGGTCAGGAGGACGCTCCCAACGAGAAGTAGTGCGACGGCTGCCCAGATCGAGCGTCCCCAAATGGGGGAACCGTATCCCCACGTCAGGAGTAAGACCGTGGAAACTGCGACGACGGTGAGCGCGTAGTAAACCTGCGTTCGGACGTGGTCTATCAGGTCCGCTCCGGTGAACGTCGCTGCAAGTACTGTCGTTGGAGCAACTGGCGAAGAGTGATCTCCGAAGATGGCTCCTGAGAACGTTGCGCCGACGACGACAGCGACCATCGTGTGACTGGCGGTAAGCTCCCAGGCGAGCGGAACTGCGATGGGAGTCAGAACCGCCATAACGGCCCAAGAGTCGCCCATCGTAAACGCCATGAACGATCCAATCAGCAGAACCACGATGGGGAGCGTTTCAGGCGTCAATACCATCGTCGCGTACGTTGCAACGTATTCGCCAGTTCCCAGCTGTTCGACGACAGAGCCAATAGTCCACGCCAGCACGAGGATCGTCAGCGGCGTCAGCATAATCTTAAATCCTTTCACGGAGGTGTCCACGCTCTCCCCGACTGACATATAGTCGTAGAAGTATGCGTAGTACCACGTCGACCCGACCATAGCGAACGAACCAACGACGATGGTGAAAATGTAGTTCGCATTGATCAGTATCTCTCGCAGTGTTCGTCCAGGTTCGTATCCCGTTATGATTGCACCGACCGTGACGACACCCAGAAGAACGAGGACGGGAACAAAAAACGTCCGGAGCATTCTCGGCGCTCCCTCGATGGGCTCTCCCAGTTCTCCTTTTATGTCCTGCATCGGCTGCGCCTTTTCCCCGTTGACCTTCCCGGTTTCACGGGCACGATGTTCCGCGGACAGCATCGCACCGAAGTCGCGCTGGGTGACCACGATAATCCCGACCATGACGATCGCCAAGATAGAATACATGTTGAACGGGATGGATTTGATAAATATTAAGAAAGAAGACGGGACTTCACTGGCCGGAATATCCGTTGCTTCGTAGCCGGTGTTGATCATTGACATCTGGAAGGCGACCCACGAAGATAATGCAAGAGTCGAAACCGGCGCGGCCGTAGAGTCGACAATATAGGACAGCTTTTCGCGAGACATATTAAGCTCGTCCGATATGTCTTTCATCGTCGTCCCAACGATCGCCGCGTTGGCGTAATCGTCGAAAAATAACCCGATTCCCATTAGCCACGCTGCCAGACCGGCTTTTCGTTTGCTATCGACGTACTCAGTGACCTTCTCTGCGGCGGCGAGTGTCCCACCCAACTTCCAGATCATCGCAATAGCGGAACCTAAGAACAGAACTAAGAGGATGATCTGCATGTTGAACACGCTTTCACCGACTGACTCCGAGATCCACTGAAGCGCGTCGATCGAACCCCAGAATCCAGCGATAATGATACCAACGACAATATTGAGCGGTTCGTAGGACGGGAGTCCGACCCCGCTAAAGAGACTTGCGGCGAGATCGACCCCGTCGAAGTAGCGATAAATCGCGCCTCCGGACCAGACACCTAAAAACAGCCCGATAATCGCTTTCCGAGTTTTGATGGCGACACCGATCGCGAGTATCAGTGGCAACAGAGACCATGCACCGTATGTCGTGGCTGACATGGTCCAACATATGAGAGTTTCACACTATATAGTTTACTACTAGCGCACAATATGTGGCCTATATTCTACAAACCCGATCCAATTTGAACAGTATACAACATCGGGGCGGTCGGGGCCGTCCCTCCACGACTTGCTTCGTCCGTCAAGCGCCGATGGGGCCGACGGTGATCGTAGTACGACACCAACCGTTCGATCGTCCTCTCGAGTCCTCGTCCGCTCGTCCACCCCGGAACCGTCCGATCCGAATTTGACGGTGGGGAACCCCGTTCGACGCGTTTCGGTCGATATCGTTGGGCCGTCCGGATCGACTCGAGGGCAAGCAGTCCGAGAACCGGATCGGCCGACGAGAAACCCGACGACGGGGAAACCGTGTTTCTCGCGGTGGTCCACTCACTTCTCGAACGGACAGCGCCCGACGTTCCTCATGCCCGCACCACATAGGCGGGAGATTTCCGACACAGTACCGCTGCCATCGATTTCTATTTCACCCTCATTATCGACCCAGAGTCAACTTAATAGGAGAATTATGAACAACGTTTAATAAGATTGGAAGCAATCACACCGTGTATGGATAACGAGGAATCCCACGGAGAGATCCGGCAGCGACACCGCCGCGCGATCGACGAAGCAACTGCGGAGATCACCTTCGGCGCTTGGATTGACGGCGAAACGCGATCGGCAAGCACCGGGGAGACCTTCCGGACGACGGACCCGGTGATCGACGAAGCGATCGCGGACGTCCCACGATGTACCAGCGAGGATATCGAGACTGCCGTCGACGCTGCACAATCCTCTTTCGAGGGCGAATGGGGCGATATTGGAGTTTCCGAACGGTCCGCGCTACTGAACGAGTGGGCCGAGGAACTTTCGGCACACCGTGACACACTCGGTCTTCTCGAGAGTCTCGATACGGGGAAACCGCTCGAATTCGCAAAAGAAGAAATCGACGGGGCAATCGCTTTCCTCTCGTATTATGCGGATATCGCGCGGTCACACGGCGGAAAACAGATTCCCGTTGACGGGGATTCTCTGGTGTATACACAACGCGAACCCTACGGAGTTTGTGGACAGATCACGCCGTGGAACTTCCCCCTCTATCTTCTATCGTGGAAAGTCGGCCCCGCGCTAGCGACCGGGAACACCGTCGTGATAAAACCCGCAGAACTCACACCGCTGACTGCTCTATACGCTGCTCAACTGTCCGAGGGCATTCTTCCTGACGGCGTTTTGAACGTCGTTCCCGGATACGGCGAAGAGGCCGGCGCTCCACTGACGGAACACGAAGACGTTCGCAAGCTCGCGTTCACTGGCGAGGATCTGACCGGGGAGACGATTATGAAGGCAGCCGCGGCCAACATCACACCGGTGACGCTCGAACTCGGTGGGAAGAGTCCCATGATCGTGTTCCCCGATGCAGATGTCGAAACCGCTGCCGAAGCGGCCGCGGACGGCATCTTCTACAACACCGGCCAGGCGTGTGACGCCGCGTCGCGTATCCTCCTCCACGAGGACATTAAGGCGGAGTTCACGGAGGCGTTCCTCGACCACGCAGCCGACTACACCGTTGGCGATCCCCTCGAAGAGGGGACCATGATGGGCCCCCTGGCACATCAGGGCCAGTACGAGAAGGTCACGGACTATATCGAACTCGGGACGGAGGAAGGCGCAACCTTACTGACTGGGGGGAGCGCTCCAGACGATCCGGACCTCGAGGACGGATGGTTCATCGAGCCGACGATCTTCGACGACGTCAGTAACGATATGAGAATTGCACAGGAGGAGATCTTCGGACCAGTCGAGTGTCTCCTCACGTTCTCCGACTACGACGAAGCGATCGAGATGGCTAACGATATCGAGTACGGTCTCGCGGGATACGTGATCACCGAAAACGCATCCCTCGCCCATCAGGCTGCTTCGGATATCGAAGCTGGTCTGATCGCAGTTAACAAATACCCCGGCGATGACCTCGGTGTTCCGTTCGGCGGGTACAAACGCTCTGGAATCGGCCGTGAATGCGCTGAAGAAACGCTCGATCACTATACGCAGACGAAAACGGTCAACATGCGACTCGACGAGCCCGAGCTATAGCGACTGCGTCCGACAGCCACGATTCCGTCTTTTCACGGCTCAGTATACCGCTATTCGAGCAGGGAGTCGATTGCGGGGGATATCGGTTGCTTTCGTGTGGTCAGAAATCGAGCCAACGGCCGGATGGCGAAGCGTGGATTCGAGTCGTACTCCCCCGATCGGCGTTCGTTCAGGGACAGTCCCGGCAACGTCACCAAGGCGGGGCCGCCACGGAACGCGGGAGCCGACAGTCGGCACCTGAAAATACGCGCGCTGGGATCCCTGCCGAAGCAATCAGTCAATACACACATCGCGCTTCGTTCGAGGCGGGAGTTGTCCAATAACTGTACTTCCAATAGTGCCGATCAGTGGGACGGACCCTCGAGCGAGTCTCCCGTCGGAAACACCGCCGTTAAGCCCACCGACCGACAAGTCGTGCGTATGAGTCTCGAGACCATGCGGCCGAACCCCACGTGGGACGCGGCGTCCTACGAGGAGGCGGTCGAGACGCTCGAAGCGCACAACGACGAACTGGTGTACAAGATCTGGGGCGGCGACTGGTGCAAGGACTGTCGCGCCCTGCTGCCCGATTTCGGTGCGGCACTCGAGGCAGCCGAGGTCCCCGACGACCGTATCGAGGAGGTCAACGTCGATGAGGACAAGCAGGGACCGGGCGTCGAGGCGTACGACATCGAGTTCATCCCGACGATCGTCGTCGAGACCGACGACGGCGAGGAGATCGTTCGGTTCGTCGAGGAAGAAGACGTGCCGCCGGCAGTCTGGCTGGCCGACCAACTCGAGAACGAACTCGCGTAACGAGGGCGGGTGCGGAGTCGGTCGAATCGTCCGTCTCGGTCGGGAGTCCCCGATACTGACTGCGAACCGACTGTACGACAGCCCTAGAACGGACTCCCCGATTCGTCGGCGGTCGGCTCGGCCGAACCGACGTCGGCGGTGTTCTCGCCGAGCCACTCGAGCGCCTCGTCCACGTCGTGGGTCGGCGGTGAACACGTCCGATCGCGACAGACGTACAGCGTCGGCTCGCCGTCGCGGGCCTCGCGGCCGGCCCAGATCGGGGGCGCGTCCGCGAGCCCCAGCGTCTCGAGCCACGTCTCGAGGCCCGCCTCGGTCGGCGGCCGCAACGCGAACAGCCGATCGGGCAGGTACCGCGACGCGAACGCCTCGCGCCACTCGGTCGGCAACTCGTCGGCCGCGACGGTCACCTCGAGCGCGCCGGCCGCCAGTCGATCGGCGGCGAGACACAGCGTCGCGTGTTCGAGCGCGTTTGCCTCGAGTTTGTTCGCGTGCGTCTCGAGGACGGTCGCGGCGATGTCGCCGAACTCGCTCGCTGCGAACTCGTCGAGGGCAAGCAGCGTTTCGACCGCCACGCCGGTCGACGAGGGCGTCGACTGGTCGCCCAGTTCCTGCGGTCGCGTCACGAGCGACTCGCCGCTCTCGGGCGTGAAATAGAGCGTTCCGCGGTCGGCATCCCAGAACTCGGTCTCGATGACCCGGGCCAACTCGAGCGCGAAGGCGAGATGGTCGATGTCGCCGGTGGCCTGATAGCAATCGAGTGCGCCCCGCGCGAGGAAGGCGTAGTCCTCGAGGTAGCCGTCGACTTTGACGTCGCCACCGTGAGACTGCGTCTCACGAGCCTCCGAGCGCGGCTCGGAGACATCTTTGTAGCGCCGCGAGAGGCGCTGGCTCTCGTCGTCCCAGAGCCGATCCCGGACGAACTCGAGGGCGTCGACGGCGGTTTCGGCGTACTCGTCCTCGCCGAGTACCAGCGCCGCCTCGGCGTAGGTCGAGATCATCAGCCCGTTCCAGCCCGCCAGTATTTTCTCGTCGCGGTCCGGCCGGGGCCGCTCCTCGCGGGCCTCGAACAGCCGCTTCCGGGCCGAGTCGAGTCGCTTCAAGACCTCGCTCTCCGCGAGGTCGAACTGCGAGGTCAGCTCAGACACCCGGGCGATACGGTTGGGCTGGTTCTGCCCCTCGAAGTTGCCCGATTCCGTGATGTCGTACCGGGCACAGAACAGCGAGGCGTCGGTCTCGTCCGCGATGACGTCGTGGACCTCCTCGGGGGTCCAGACGTAGAACGCGCCCTCCTCGCGCTCGCCCGTTTCGGGATCCTCGCTCTGGGCGTCGAGGGTGCTGAAGAAGCCGCCCTCATCGTGGGTCAGCTCCCGATCGACGAACGCCAGCGTGTCCGCGACGGTCTCGGCGTAGCGGTCCTCGCCGGTGAGCTGGTAGCCCGCGAGGAAGGCCCGTGGGATCTCCGCGTTGTCGTAGAGCATCTTCTCGAAGTGAGGGACCGTCCAGTCCCGGTCGACACAGTAGCGATGAAAGCCGCCGCCGACGTGGTCGGCGAGTCCACCGGCGGCCATCGCGTCCAGCGTCTCCTCGAGTACCTCGCGGTACTCCTCGCGGCCGGTGCGGTCGTACGTCCGCGCGAGGACGCGCAGCCGCGAGGGCTGGGGGAACTTCTGCCCGGTCCCGAAGCCGCCGTACTGGCGGTCGGCGCTCCGGAGGACGGCGTCGGCTGCCGCCTCGAGAACGTCGCTCGAGGGTGGTTCCGCGGCGCCGCCGGCGTCGACCCCCGCGGAATCCGGCGTCTCCTCGAGGCGGTCTGTCGCGGCGTCGGTCCACTGCTGGGCGCGGTGTTGCATCTCCTCGCGGTCCTCCTCGCTTTCCCAGGAGTCGCTGATCCGTTCACAGAGGTCCAAAAACCCGGGCTGGCCCCGCTTGCCCTCCCGCGGGAAGTAGGTCCCGATGAAGAAGGGCTTGCCCTCGGGCGTGAGCCACGCCGAGAGCGGCCAGCCGCCCTGTCCGCGGACGAGCTGGCAGACGGTCATGTAAATGCTGTCGACATCGGGACGCTCCTCGCGGTCGACCTTGATCGGGACGAAGTTCTCGTTGAGTACCTCGGCGACGGCCTCGTCGGCGAAGCTCTCTTCCTCCATCACGTGACACCAGTGACACGCCGAGTAGCCGATCGAGAGGAAGATAGGCACGTCGCGCTCTTTCGCGGCCTCGAGGGCCTGTTCGTCCCACGGTTGCCAGTTGACGGGGTTGTCCGCGTGCTGGCGCAGGTAGGGGCTTTCCTCCTCGTCGAGCCGGTTGCGCCGTGTCGGGTCGGTCATGGCTCGCTTTACGGCCGGCCGCTGTAAAAGGCCGGCGTGCCCGCCGCTCGTTGGCGACTGACGGACGGCATCGCTATCGGAGCCACTGAAACGATTCACCTACCGATCACGACTCGCTCGCGCAAACATCTCCAGTTCGGAGCCCGATACCGACCGGCTCCGAAACGGTGCCGCTGCCTCCGTTCGCGGCCCCGCGCTGGACGTGTCGGATTCGGATCAGGGATCGTCCGATTCAGAACCGTCGTCGAAACCACCGCGACGCATCACGTCCGACGGATCGAACGGGACGAGGGCCCCGGCGATTTCGCCGCTGGGATGCGCTTCCGTATGAACGTTTACGTACGCCTCGCCGGCCTCGAGCTTGCCGAGCAGATCGTCGACGGTCTCCGATTCGGCCTCCGACACGCGTCCCTCCGCGACGGCCTCGTCGGTGATCGTCCCGGCGTCCAAGATCCCGGAGAAACGGCCCTCCTCGAGGCGCTCGTCCTGCGTCAGGAAATCGTACAGCCAGACGGCGATCGGGCCGAGGGTCTCGTCCTCGTGAACGTGGCCCATAAACGCGTTCTCGAGGTTCGAGACCTGGAGAACGAACTTCAGCCCGTCCTGACGTTCCTGGACCAACGCCGTTCCTCGTGCGTCCGTCTCGACCCCCTCTCGGGGCTCGAGAGTGGCGACGAAGAGGCCGGAGGGGGAAGACTGCTGGCCGTCTCCGGGGTCGTCACCGTGGTTCCCGTCGCCGTTACGGTGGTCCTCGGCTGCTGCGACGCCGATACCGGTCGTACCGGCACCGAGAAGGGCGAGTCCTTTCAGCGCTGTCCGTCGAGTGGAATCGGGTTCGTGCATCGCGTTGGCACCTCCCGGCAACGAACGACGTGGGACACCATAGTACTCACACACCGACGCGATACGTCCGACAGTAATCCGACGGTCTCCGCGCTGCAATCGCCCGTTTATCGCCGTCTGCGGCCAGACGGGCCACTGCGGTGACCGAACGGCAAACTGAAGACCGGATCCGTCGGTCTCGAGGTCGCTACTGCGTCTTTTCCTGCAGCAGTCGTCGGAGTACGAGGTGGAGAACGCCACCGTTCTCGACGTATTCGACAGCCATCGGCGTGTCGACCTGTGCGGTGACCTCGAACTCGGTGACGGTGCCGTCGTCGGCTTCGGCGGTCACGGTCAGCTCGGCGTTGGGCTCGAGGCCGTCCTCTAAGCCCTCGATTTCGAAGTACTCGTCGCCCTCGAGGCCGAGTTCCTCCCAGCCCTCGCCGTCCTGGAACTGCAGGGGCAAGACGCCCATGCCGATGAGGTTGTCACGGTAGATCCGCTCGTAGCTCTTGCCGATGGTCGCGCGGATACCGAGCAGGTCGGTCCCTTTCGCGGCCCAGTCACGGCTCGAGCCGGTCCCGAGTTCCTCGCCGGCCATGACGATCAGCGGCGTGTCTTCCTCGCGGTAGCGCTCGGAGGCTTCGAAGACGGTGGTCTCTTCGCCGGTCGGGTGGTGGACGGTGTAGCCACCCTCCTTGCCGTCCAGCAGTTCGTTTTTGATGCGGACGTTCGCGAAGGTACCGCGCATCATGACCTCGTGGTTCCCACGGCGCGAGCCGTAGGTGTTGAACTCGTAGGGTTCGACGCCGCGCTCTTTGAGCCACTGGCCGGCTGGCAGGTCCTCGCCGAACGGTCCAGCGGGGCTGATGTGGTCGGTCGTGACGGTGTCACCGAGCGTCAACAGTGCACGCGCGTCCTCGACGTTGTCGACGCCGGGTTTCTCGAGCGGGAAGTCCTGGAAGAACGGCGGCTCGCGGATGTACGTCGATTCGGGGTCCCAGTCGTAGACCGCGCCGGTCGGTGCGTCGAGTGCCTCCCAGCGCTCGTCGCCCTCGTAGACGCTGGCGTACTTCTCCTCGAACATCTCCGGGGAGACGCTGTCGTGGATCGTGTCGCGGATCTCCTCGGTGTCGGGCCAGATGTCCTCGAGGTAGACCGCCTCGCCGTCGTCGCCGGTGCCGATCGGCTCGTTCTCGAGGTCGATATCCATCCGTCCCGCGAGGCCGTAGGCGACGACCAGCGGCGGGCTGGCGAGATAGTTAGCCTTGATTTTCGGGTGGATACGGGCCTCGAAGTTCCGATTGCCGGAGAGGACGCTCGTCGTCCAGAGGTCGTGTTCGTCGATGGCGTTCTCGATCGGCTCCGGGAGCGGCCCGGAGTTCCCGATACAGGTCGTACAGCCGTAGCCGACGACGTGATAGCCCAACTCCTCCAGATCGTCGAGCAGCTCCGCTCGCTCGAGGTACTCCGTGACGACGCGGCTCCCGGGCGCGAGGCTCGTCTTGACGTAGTCGGGCACCTCGAGTCCCCGTTCGGCCGCGTTACGGGCCAGCAAGCCGGCACCGACCATCACGGACGGGTTCGACGTGTTCGTACAGGACGTGATCGCGCTGACGAGGACGTCGCCGTGACCGATCTCGATCTCGGTGCCGTCCTCGAGTTCGACGGGTACTTTCTCGTCGAGCGGGAGTCCCGGTCCAGCGTCGGTCGCGTCCGCCGCGCTCGCGCCGCTGCCGTCGCCGATCGCCGGCTCGCCGCCGGGACCGATGACGCCCTCCTCCTCGAGCAGGGCCGGGAAGTGGTCGTCGAGGTCGCCCATCGGGATTCGGTCGTGGGGTTTCTTGTGGCCCGCGAGGCTGGGTTCGACGTCGCCGAGGTCGAAGTCGACGGTCTCCGTGTACTCCGGTTCCTGTTCGCCGAACAGCCCCTGTGCCTCGAGGTACTCGCGGACGAGTTCGATGTGGTCCTCGTCGCGGCCAGTGAGTTCGAGGTACTCGAGGGTCTTTTCGTCGACGGGGAACATGCTGATGGTCGAGCCCTGTTCGGGCGCCATGTTCGAGATGGTCGCCCGGTCCGCCACGGAGAGTTCCGAGACGCCGGGACCGTAGAATTCGACGAACTTGTCGACGACGCCGACCTCACGGAGCCGCTCGGTAATGTGCAACACGAGGTCCGTCGCGGTCGCGCCGTCGGGGAGGTCGCCCGACAGACGGACGCCGACGACCTCCGGCAGGCTCATGTTGATCGGCTGGCCGAGCAGCGCGGCCTCGGCCTCGATACCGCCGACACCCCAGCCGACGGATCCGATACCGCCGATCATCGGGGTGTGGCTGTCCGTGCCGACGAGCGTGTCGGGCACGAGCCACTGCTCGCCGTCGACTTCGCGCTCGTGGACGACGCGGCCGAGGTGTTCCAGGTTGACCTGGTGGACGATCCCGGTTCCCGGCGGGACGACGTTGAACTCGTCGAACGCCTGTTCGGCCCACTTGATCGCACGGTATCGCTCCTCGTTACGTTCGTACTCGATTTCGACGTTCTTCTCGTATGCGTCGTCGCTGCCGAAGTGGTCGACCTGGACGCTGTGGTCGATCACGAGGTCACAGGGGACTTCGGGTTCGACGACCGTCGGGTCGACGCCCTTGCGATCGGCCGCGGAGCGCAGCGCCGCGAGGTCGACGACCGCCGGCACGCCAGTCAGGTCCTGCAGGACGACCCGCGAGACGGTAAACGGCACCTCGGCGTCCGGAACGTCGGGTTCCCACGAGGCCGCCGCCCGGACGGCGTCGTTGTCGATCGTCTCTCCGTCGGCGTTACGCAGCACCGACTCGAGCAGGATCCGGATGCTCACCGGCAGTTTCTCGAGGTCACAGAGCCCCTGCTCCTCGAGGACCGTGAGATCGGCCATCTTGTACGTCTCGCCGTCGTGTTCGAACTCCCGGATCGCGTCCGAGAAATCGTCGGTTGCCATGACCGGAATTGGGGCCCCCGTGATTTGAATCCGTCGAGAACCGCAAGTATGTCGGCCTGGACCCGTTATTTGTCGGTGTGCCGGTTGACCACTGCCGGACGGTGGCAACGGGAGCCGCGAGTCGCCGGGACGGATCAGTCGGGGAACGAATCGACTCGGAGTCGGCCACGACAGCTCCGAATCGGCTGTGTGACACCCGTCGCGTTGACACGAACGTACGCGAATCGGCTCCTGCAGAGTCGTCTCACCGACTCGTCGAGTGCCGGGGTGAAACGGGCCGTTTCTTCGAAACGATGGCGATCGCCGGCTGCTCTATCGTCCAAGACCGGGCGCTCGACCGAACGTGGACTCGGCATCGGCTTGGGCTCTCGTCTACGGAACTCCGCGTCGAGAGCGACGGCTGGAACCGTTACCGACTGTGAACAAAAGGGAGTAAATCGAAAAACGGGCGGTTTAGTTGCCGCCGCCGTTACCGCCGTCGGTCTCGTTGCCGCCGCCCATCCCGTCGTCTTCTTCGTCCGCCGCGGGTTCGCCGCCATCGCCGCCACCGCCGGTTTCGCCGGTTTCGCCGGGGGTGGCCTCGACCAGGCCCAGCTCGGCGTTGCGGAACTCTCCGTCGGTCCCCATCGTATCGCTGTCGCCGGCACTGAGGTCGACGTCCTCAGTCATCAGGTGACCGAGCGACGGGGCGGAACCGCCCATGTCGTAGTTGATGATGTAGACGTCCCAGTCGTCCGGGGTGTCGAACTCCTCTTCCAGACCGAGCTCGCTGAACAGTTCGTCCTTCGTTCCGTCGTTCAGCGCCGAGGCGACGGTGAAGTCCACGCCCGGCTCGTAGTCGTCGTTGGGCACGACCACGCTTCCCGAGCCGCCGTCTTGGGCCGTCGCAGTCCCCGCACCAGCAGTTCCGAGCGCTACCGCACCTGCGGTGAGGGCGCCTTTTTTCATGAACGATCGCCGCGAGTCGCCGAATAGTCCGTTGTCAGTTTCTTCTGTCATGTCTCTCACTCTGAGTCCCCTGTTCGGGGTAGACGTTCCTTGGCCCGATTTTCGCATAAGTCGGAACCATCGTTTCACACTCTATTTCGAATTTTCTACGAACAGACCCGCTAATACGGTATTTAGTGGCCTATTTCGCCGGGTTACGGGACGCGGCGGGGAACCTATCAGAAATGATTGTTTATTCATCGCAACGGAATTCCGATGGCGTCGTTCGGTTTCGTTAAACCCCGTCACGTGTGAGGTTGTGAATGACACCTCACTGGGTGCCGGTCACCGTCGTTCGTTCCAAGAGTCGACGGCGATAGCGCCGCCCTCTCGTGGTTTTGCGATAGCGAGTGGCGACCTGAAACTGACCATATAGCGAAACAAACGCTTTCCGTGGACTGTTCGGCAGGAAGTCAGCAGCCGCTACTCCTCGCGCTTCGTGACTGTCCGTACTGGGTCCCCGATCACGACCGCTCGGACTGTTCACGGTCGTAGCCGTCGAACGTGACTACTGTGGGCTCGAGTGCAGAGGCCGGTGACAGGGCCAGAGGTGCGAACTGGCCCGCGAGAGGCGGTGTCCGGGATTCCGCTCGTGTATTGTCACGCGTCGTGAACGCGGTCCCGCCACGCCCCCCTCATACGCCGCTGCCATCGACCAAACCCGGATTACGGCGATAGACGCGGGTCAGAAACAGCTGTGTGACGGTTCCGACGGCGCTACTTCCCTTCCCGACGCGCGTACTCGAGGAAGGAGAACCCGTCCCGATCGTCTCGGGAGACGACGGTCCACTCGGACCGGTCCCACTCCGGAAAGGAGGTGTCGCCCTCGGGGTCGTCGTGGATCTCGGTCACGATCAGCCGGTCGAGCGCGGGCAGGAACTGTTCGTAGACGGTCGCGCCGCCCGCGAGGAAGATCCGGTCGGCATCGTCGTGGCGCTCGCGCGCGGCCGTCTCCGCCCGCTCGAGGGCCGACTCGAGATCGTGGGCGACCACGGCTCCCTCGGGCGTCTCGAGGTCCCGGCTCGTCAGGACGACCGTCGTCCGGCCGGGCAGCGGTTCGCCGAGCGTCTCGAGGATCCCCTCGTAGGTCACCCGACCCATGATGACCGGGTGGTCCATCGTCGCCGCCTTGAAGTGCTGGAGGTCCTCGGGAACGTGCCACGGCATATCGCCGTCCTTGCCGATGACGCCGTTGTCGGCGACGGCGACGATGCCGACGAGTTCGCGGGCGGGCTCGAGGGCGGCTGCCGCCTCGGTCACGTCACGGTCCTCGCTCATTCGGCCACCGAGAACTCGATGCCGTCGTGGGACTCGTACTCCCGAAGCTCGACGTCCTCGTAGGACAGCTCGTCGATCGAGACGTCGGCGACTGCGAGCGTCGGCCGTTCCAGCGGCTCCCGCGAGAGTTGCTCGAGCAGGCCGGGGACGTGATCGAGGCGTTCGTCACCCTCGGCCTCGGCAGGGGCTTCGGACTCGAGCCAGTCCTTGACCTCGAGGTAGTCCGCCCGCTCGTCGACGTCGGCCAGTCGGGACTGGAGGGCCTCGAGGTTGTCGGCGTACCAGTCGCCCCGGTCGCCGCGGCCGCAGTAGACGTGCGTGTCGACGACGGTGTGCGCGAAGGTGCCGGGCTCGAAGCCGGTCTGCTGGGCGATGACTTTCGTCAGAAGCGCGTAGGCCGCGATGTTGAAGGGGATCCCGAGCGCGGTGTCGCCCGATCGCTGCGTAAGATGGCAGTTCAGGCGGTCGCCCTGGACGTTGAAGACAAAGGAGTAGTGACAGGGCGGCAGCGTCGAGACAGCGGCGTTGGCGGGGTGCCAGGCGTTGACCACCAGTCGCCGGGAGTTCGGCGAATCGGAGAGCGTGTCGATCACGTACTGCAACTGGTCGAAGGTCCGCCGGCCGTCCGCTTCTTCGGTGACCCACTGCTGGGTCTCGTCGGGCCAGGACTCGCCCTCGAGGCGGGCGTCGTCTTCGGGGACCGGGAACCGCCGCCAGAAGCGGCCGTAAGCGGTATCGAGCCGGCCCTCGTCGTCGGCCCAGGCGTCCCAGATCTTGGTCTCCTCACGGAGGTCGCGGATGTGTTCCTCGCCGGAGAGATACCAGCAGACTTCATGCAGCATCGAGTTCCAGCGGTAGCCGTCCATCTCCTTGGTCGTGAGCAGGGGATACCCTTCCTGCAGGTCGACCTCGTAGTGTTCGCTGAACGACGAGATCGTGTCGACGCCGGTCCGGTTGGGCTTGTGGGTACCCTCCGAGAGGACCGTGTCGACGAGATCGAGGTACTGTCGCATTGCTCGTACTGTGCGACCGGACGACTATAATAACGCACGATCCAGAACCCATCGCGCTGGGAACAGGATCGACGAGGGGTCGGTCGTCGTCGGCCGCTTTGCGTGGCTCGCGTCGGTCACGGGCGACCGTTTCGCGGACGGGACGGTGCGGGCGTGATTTCAGTGCCCCAGCGTTCGCGAACGAACGGTCTCGAGCGTATCGCGTTCACCGAACGGATAGTTTCGAATACCGGTCTGATTCGTCTCGGTCTCGGTTATGCGATACGTGACGGTATACGTGAACGCCTCCGACTCGGCGGGGGCGTCCGTCACCTCGAGTCCACCCCTGCATTCGAGGCGGACGGAAAACCGGTCCGCCACCGTCTCGGAGACCGAGGTCGCAGTACACTGGGTGCGTACGCTCTCGTCAAAATCCAGCGTGTGATTGTGGCTCGCGATGACATCGTTGTAGAGACGAGTCTCTTCGTACTCGATCCCGTAGTCAGCGGCACTCGTCGCGTTCAAATCCGCCGGCCGTTCCGGCGCGACCGGAACCCGTTCAACGTGGACGGGATCGGCCGCCGACGCGTCACCGTCTAATACCATACTCGCCCCGAGGACGAGTCCGACGAGTACGACGGCGACGACGTATACCGTGACGATTACCGCTGTTGTCCGCATCTATTTCCGGACTCGAGAAGAAGAAGTATAATCGTTTGTATAGCTGAAATCACGACTGTGCCCACCTCCGCTGAACGGGCTGCACAGTCGTTCCCGAGACGGACGCTTCCGTATCGATCGGCTCGGGATCCATGTGATGGGCGCAACCCCTTGGGAAACCGTTCGTCCCCGGTCGATTCACCGGCGGTCCGATACCCGCCGCCGATCCGAACGTTCTGTTCGGACTGACGCTCATTAATAGCGATCGAGTAGTTCTAGAACGTTCTAACGCGCTACAATCGTGGTTCGGATTTTAGTGCCAGCGCGGCGACCACTCCGATAGTGACCCGCGAGCGGTTCGGCCACGACGAGCGGCGGGGCGATATCGTCTGCTGGCTACTGACGGCCGTCGTCGCCGTCGACGGGCTCGAGGGCGTTTTTCGCGACGTGCCGCTCTGGGGCGGGTTCGAGCTGTTCATCGTGGCCGTGGCGTCGATTCCGGCGGTCGCGACCCGCGACTGGACCGCGACGGTTCCCTGGCCGCTGATGGCGATCGCGGCGTTCGCCGCGGTCGCCCGCGCGGCCGGCGCGTCGTTCGAACCCGTGGCGTATCTCGCCATCGCGACGCTCGCACTGGTCGTCGTCGCCGAACTCGAGGCGTTCACCTCGGTCGAGTTGAGCCGCCGGTTCGCCATCGTCTTCGCGGTGATGACGACCCTGGCGTTGCAGGCGCTGTGGACCGTCGTCCAGTTCTACGCGGACCAGTGGCTTGGGACGGCGTACCTGCGATCCCAGACCGAACTCCAGTGGGACTTCGTCGTCGTGACGGGCCTCGGCCTCGTCCTCGGCGCGCTCCTCCAAGTGTACTTCGCCCGGTTCGAGCCCGCGGGCGGCGTCTCCCGAAACGGAACGGGGTCGCCATGACGCTCGGCGACGTGCTGGGGCTCTCGGACGCCCAGGAGCGAGCGATCACGCGGGCCCTGCAGCTCGTCTTGCTCGTTCTGGTCGGGTACGGCCTCGTGACGGGGGAGTTCACGGTCGCGACGACGGCAGCGCTCGCGCTCGCAGTCACGCTCCTGCCGGCGCTGTTGCGCCGGGAGTATGGCTACTCGATGGATCCCGGACTCGTCTGCTGGATCGCCGTCGCCGTCGTCCTCCACACCGCCGGCTCCCTCTGGCTGTACGTCGAGTTCCAGTGGTACGACGAGATCACCCACGCGGTCTCGGCGACGATCGTCGCGGGCGTCGGCTACGCGGCATTCCGGGCGCTCGAGTTGCACTCCGACGAGATCGACGTCCCGCCGGCGTTCCGGTCGGTGTTCATCGTCGTCTTCGTCCTCGCCGCCGGCGTCGTCTGGGAGGTCCTCGAGTTCGCGTTCGGCGGGCTGGTCACCGTCTACGGGATCGACGACATCGTGACGGACTTCGTGTTCAACGCCGTCGGCGCGGTACTCGTGGCGATCTGGGGGACGGGATACGTCAGCGGGCTCGTCGGCTTTTTCCGACGACGGCTCCGCGCCGACGGCCGGTAAGGGGATACAGACTGAGACGAGGGCGAGCGACGACTCGTTCGCGTCGAGTATCGGTCGATAACCGAGGCGGGGTGCCGCTGACCCTGCCCACGAACGTGGATACTTCCGGTCACGGAAAGAGCAACGCTTACAGGTTCGTGCGTTCCGCTATCGACCATGCGAGAGAACGTGCTGCTGATCGGGGGCGGCGGCCGCGAACACGCCATCGCCCGCGCGCTCGAGGACAGCGAGGCCGACCTCTACGCCTGTGCCGGCAACAAGAACCCCGGCATCGCCCGGATCGCCGCCGGGTTCGAGACGCTCGAGACGACCGATCCCGAGGCCGTCGTCGACTACGCCGAGGCGGTCGACGCGACCATCGCCGTCATCGGTCCGGAAGCGCCCCTCGAAGCCGGCGTCGCGGACGCACTCGAGGCCGCGGGCGTCTACCCGTTCGGCCCGAAAGAGGCCGATGCCCGTATCGAGACGGACAAGGCCTTCCAGCGGCGGTTCATGGCGGAAAACGACATTCCGGGCTGTCCCGACTTCGAGACCTTCGACGACATGGACGCGGCGTGTGACTACATCGACGAGTACGACGGCGATCTGGCGATCAAGCCCGCTGGCCTCACCGGCGGCAAGGGCGTCAAGGTCATCGGCGATCAGGTCACCGCCGAGGAGGGCAAGGAGTACATCCGCGACGCCGACTACGACCGGATCGTCCTCGAGGAACGGCTGATCGGCGAGGAGTTCACGATCCAGGCGTTCGTCGCCAACGGCGAGTTCCGGACCGCGCCCGCGGTGCAGGACCACAAACGCGCCTACGAGGGCGACGACGGGCCGAACACCGGTGGGATGGGCAGCTACGCCGACGCGACGCCGGAGCTGCCGTTCATGACCCCCGAGGACTACACCGACGCCGTCGAGATCATCGCGGCTACCGTCGACGCCCTCGAGGACTACCGCGGGATCCTCTACGGCCAGTTCATGCTGACCGAGACCGGTCCCCGCGTCGTCGAGTTCAACGCCCGCTTCGGCGACCCCGAGGCGATGAACACCCTGCCCGTCCTCGAGACGGACTTCCTCGAGGTCCTCACCGCGGCGCGGGACGGCGAGGCCCCGCCCGAACTCGACTTTGCCGAGCAGGCGACGGTCTGTAAGTACGCCGTCCCCGACGGCTATCCGACCGATCCCGAAGCCGGCGCGAAAGTACAGGTCGATGAAGAGAGCGTGGCGCGGTCGGTCCGCGCCACGGAAAACTCGAGCGGCGATGAGCCGCGAGAGAGCGCCGGCGACGCCCTGCTGTACTACGCCAGCGTGGACGAGCGCGACGACGGCATCTACACGACCACCTCGCGGTCGTTCGCCGTCGTCGGGACCGCCGACTCGATCGCCGCGGCCGAGGAGATCGCCGAGGACGCGCTCGCGGTCGCCGGCGAGGAGGGACTGCGGATCCGCCACGACATCGGCAAGGCGGACCTCGTCCAGAAGCGAATCGATCACGTGAACGAACTCCGCGGCGAGTAGCGATCGTCCCTGTCTGGACGGAGAGAGACTACTCGAACGGATTCGTTGCCGTCGTGACACGAGTGATCCCGTCGACCGCATCGAACCCGTCGTCGAACGAGTAGAGGAACTCGAGTTCGCGGCGGCCCATCGACGCCGCGATGACTGCATCCGTCAGCGAGAGCGATTCGTACTTTCGGAACAGCGATCGTCCGGCGTCGATATCGCGTTTCGGCGTATGGACGATTTCGAACCCACTGCTTTCGATGATCGCGTCGAGCGTCCGTACAGCGACGTCATGTTTCCCCTTTCGTTGGAGGTAGTTGATGACCTCCTCAAGGACGTCGCTCAACACGTATGCAGTCGGGAGGGTTCCGTGATCGACCGCTCTCGAGATGGCAACCGCACGGTCGTGGTTTTGGTCCCGCGATAACCGAGCGGCGATGAGAACGTTCGCATCGACGACGACTCGAGCCATTAGGAGTCTCCGGGGATGAGGTCGTGATCGTCGGCCGCATCGGTTTCCTCACCGATATCAACGGGGTCGAGTTCGGAAAACGCACCGTACCGTTGCGTTACAACTTCGACGGAGAGGGTTCCGTCTTCGGTGACGCGCCAGCGGATTTTGTCCCCGGCTTCGATATCGAGTTCGCGTCGGACCGCTGCCGGAACCGTGACGGAATAGCTGTCGTTTATGGTCGTTTCGTCCTCGATCCGGTGTGACATACCCGACTCTACGCGGTCAGTTAGGAAATAATTTGCCTCCTAATTTTCAGGTGATCGAGTGCGGCTTCCAGAAACGTGACCGATTCCGACCCGGGCTTCAGGACGCGGCCTCATCGATCGCCTCGAGCAACAGCTCCATCCCCAGCTCGATCTCCCGCTTGTCACGTCCAGCGGCGGCAGCAGTCGCAGCGTCTCGTAGCCCAGTCTAACTCAACAGCCCACGTCGGAACGCCGTCTCGAGGACCGTCTCACGTCGATCCGCCGATGCTCGGTCTCAGTTCAGACGACGAGCAGTACGGACGCGAGCGCACCGCCGACGAGCAAGACGGTGCTGTAGGCCGCGACCCGGTTGCGAAAGCCGTCGTTCGTCGATGTCGCGGCCAACAGGGCCTTGACGACGATGCTCGAGACGGTCGCGAGCAGGATGGCGATCGTCGCCTCGGCGGGCCCGAGCTGGCCGCCCCGGTAGAGGACGACCGCCGAGGTGGTTGCGCCGGCGCTCGAGACGAAGCCGCTGGCGACGGCCGTCGCGTAGAAGCCCAGCGTCCCGAACCACGTCTCGGCCAGCGATCCGAAGACGAGGACGACGAGAAAGACCGCACCGAACCCGAGGGCGTTTTTCAGCGAGAAGGGGCTCTCGAGTTCCATCGGTCCGGACTCGCTCCAGTCGGCGGTCGCGGCCGCGACGGCGAACGCGAGGACGATGACGGCCCCGAGCGGAACGATCGCCTCGAGGAGGATCCCGGCCTCGCCGCCGGCGGTAAAGCCGACTGCGATCGCGAGGTTGCGGGCGGCCATCGCGGCGTTGGCCAGCAGGATCGCGGCGACGGCGTAGGAGGCCGCCTCGGGGCGCTGGTCGACGTGGTCGAGCATCGTCCCGACGACGGCCGTCGAGGAAGCCAGCCCGCCGAAGAAGCCGGTGATCGCGATCCCGCGGCCGCCGTAGGTCGAGACGATCGCGTAGTTGGCGATGCCGATCCCCGCGACGGCGACGACCATCAGCCAGATGACCTGGGGCTCGAGCGGGATGGTGATGCCGGCGACTTCGGGCTCGTAGGTCGCCGGGAGGAGCGGATAGATGACGAACGCGAGGATGGCAAATTCGGTCGTCGAGCGCATCTCCTCGCGGGAGAGCCCCCACGCGAACTCGTGGAGTTCCCGCTTTAACACCAGCAACAGCGACGAGAGGACCGCGACAGTGACCCCCTCGAGGATGAACCCGGCCGCGACTAACACGCCGACGCCGTAGGCGACGAGCATCGATACCGAGGTCGTCAGCGAGAGGCCGGTTTCGGCCGGCTCGCCTTCCATGAGGCCCTGGACGGCCAGCAAGACCCCCTGGACGATCACCAACAGACCGCCCAGCAGGAGCAGGCTCTCGCCGACGTCGCCCTCACGGACCAGCACGGTAAAGACCGCCCCGAGCAGGCTGATCAGGGAAAACGTCCGAATGCCGGCGGCCTTCTGTGACCACTCCCGCTCGAGCCCGAGGAACATCCCCAGCGCGCCGGCCAGCGCGAGCCGGACGACGGTCTCCTCGAGGGGTGCGTTGGCGAGTTGCAACGGGACCTCGTTCACTCCCGACCGTTCACCGTGGTTGCATATAAGCGGCCCGCCGGCGTCGACGGCGGCTCGGTGGCGGTTCGATGCGCTGTGACCGACTGGACGGTGCGACGCCGAACCGGATCGAGAACGCGCTACAGGTCGACGTACTGGGACTCCCAGTCACGGCGTGCCTCGAGTTCCCGGCGGCCGCGCCGTGTGAGCGTATAGAAGTTCGTTCGGCGGTCGCGCCGGCCCTTCTCGACGAGCCCCTTGTCGACGAGGGTATCGAGGTTCGGGTAGAGGCGGCCGTGATGGATCTCCTTTTCGTAGTACTGCTCGAGTTCCTCTTTGATGGCTAGTCCGTGTGGCTCCTCCTCGCCAGCGATGACGTAGAGCAGGTCACGCTGAAATCCTGTCAGGTCGTACATTGGGGAAGTACCAATCGCATTTACTGTCGAATTTTAATAAGGCTATCGGGTCGTTTCGAGCGAAAGAGTCGTATTACCAGTGAACGGAGTCGTTTCGAGTGACCGGGATCCATAACTCCGGTGACGCATCGTCCGGCAGACCACACATAACGAGTGGGTCATGTTTACAGTACAGCTATTATATTTCCGTACAATTATATTGGCGAGAACGGTGCCCGAGCAGTCGTTTTTCGACAGACGAGAGACTGGCCAGTAGTGTCCGAATCGATGCGTCAGGACTAGAACAATCGTCTCGAAACAGGAAAGCAGATCGCGTGACGGAAAAATGTCACGCGATCGCTTGCCGCCCTGAATTGGTCCCCGCTGACGCTTCGGCCCTCCAAGCGAAGCGTCACGTGGAAGATTCCGTTGTGTCTACTTAAATGTAACGACACGGCTCGGCGGCGTCGACCGAGAAGCCACGCCCGGCCGCGATCAGATGTGTTCTTCCTCGAGGACCCAGCCGATCGCGCGCTTGTAGTAAGTGAACATCTCCTCGACGCCGTCGTGGCGCATCTCGTCGCTCTCGAGGTGTTCTGTGAGGAACTCGTACTGCTCGCGGATTTCTTCTTCGTCTCGCATACCAGTCACTACCGACCGAGAGGGGAAAAAAGCCGGCACGTACTCGACTCACACTGGCGTCGATCGCTCGACCGGTGGGCGCGGTTCGCTTAGGCGTCGTCGCTTTCGGTGGCGTTCTCGTCGCCGCTTTCGGTCTCGTTTCCGGTTCCGTCGTCCTCGGTGTCGGCGTCGCCGAACGCGAGCGTGACGTCCGCGTCGTCGCCGTCGATCTCGACGTCGTCCTCGGTTTCGTCGCCCTCGTTCTCGGCGGAGACGGTGTACTCGCCGTCCTCGAGGTCCTCGAACTCGACCTCGCCGTCACCGTCGGTCTCGTCCTCCATCGGGAACGCCGTGCCCTCGCCGTCCGTGGTCGTCTCGTTGCCCGTTCCGCCGTTCGGTCTCGTTATCGGACTCGTTTTCCATGCCACCGGCGTCGGTTTCGTTCTCCGACTCGTTGCCTATCGCATCGTCCGTCCCGTTGTCCGACTCGTTCTCCGTTCCACCGGCCTCGTCGTCCATGTCGCCCATACCGGCCTGCTCGAGCGTGACGGTCGCGCCTTCGACCGGGCCGTCGTCGCCCTCGACCGTGACCGTCAGCGTATACGTGTCGTCGCCGTTCCCGTCGGTGCCCGTCCCGTCGTCGGTATCGTTCGTCTCGTTGCCGTCGCCGGGACCGCTGTTCGCACAGCCGGCCAGCGCGGCGACGCCTGCGGTTCCGCTTGCAGTCACGAACGTCCGTCGGGTCAGTCGCTGTTGGGACATATCCGTTCGTTGGACGGTCTCCTCGATCCGGATGTGGCCTGCACCTGCTAGCCGTTAATTGCCTCTTGAACGCCACCCAGGGAACGATGACGGTCATCGGTTTCGGAACCCAACAGTCCGTTGTGAGACGAAACTGACGCCAGCGCCACTACCCGCCCGACAGCACTGAACCGATTCGGTGGTGCGGGACTGTACGCGAGTCGGGTCCGGTGGGCCTTTTGCGGTCCCGACCCTACCACGGCGTATGAAGATCCGGGGCGAGCGCGAGTGCAAGGAGTGTGGGACCCGCTGGTCGTACTACGAGACGGGTAGCGTCGGCTGTCCGGCCTGCGGGAGCCTCCGGAGCGTCGGCGTCGACGAGCGGACCGAACACACCGACTTGCGCGTGTCGTTCGACCTGACGCCGGTTCGAAACGCCATCGACGAGGCCGACACCAACGACCTCGCCGAGCGGGCCGGCGAACGCTGTCGCGAGTACGTCCGCCGCCGCGGGTTCGTCAACGCCGGTACCCTCCGGGACCTCGACGACACCTACCTCGCCGCGGCCGAGTTACTCCACGTCGCCGACATCGTCGGCCGGGAGATCCGCCTCGAGGACCGCGAGGAACTGTACTTCCTCGCCCTGCTCCGGGACGCTGATCAGGGCGAGCGGCCGCCCGTGGAGGACGTTCCATCAACGCTGCGGGCGGCCCGTGGGCTCGCCTACGCCGACGCCGTCCGGGAGTACCGACGCGACGTTCGCACCTGGGCCGCGGACCGCGACCTGACCGCCAGCGAACGGCAGGCCCTCGAGACGCTTGGCGAACACGTCAAGCGGATCCGGATGCTCGATGGCGACGTCGAGCCCCGAACCGCCGAACGCCTCGTCGAGGCGACGCGCGACCTGGCAAACGGGCTCCGCGGCGACGAGTTCGCCTTCTCACAGGCCCAGGAGCGACTGGACGCCCTCGAGTGACGCGGGCCGAACCCGATCGGGTCGCCGACCGCATTCGGGCACTGCCGGCGACCGCGTCGAAGACCGAATCGAATGGCGGCCGGCAACAACCGTCGGTCCGAATCTTTTCATTCTTATAGGATCCCCCAATTATTGCCAGACGAACGCAGCGACGGCCCTGCCCGAACTCGCTCTCCCGGTGTCGACCGCCGGTTCGAACCGGCGGCCGGTCAGGAACCGACCCTCCGAGATCGGATCGGAACGCGCTCGGTCTGTCGATCCCTCCCCGCTGGACGAGCCGACTGTCGGCACCTGAGACGGCGCTCGAGCGGCACGGAACGAACGGACGCGGCCGTTCGCTGCAATCGACTATGTCACACGGATCACCAGAAGAGCAGACGGAGTCGAACGGCAGTCGTATCGGCAGCGAGCAGACGACGGGCGACGGACCGTCGCCGTACGTCCCCGCCGGACGGAGTGTCGCTGAACTCACGATCAAGGCAGTCCTGATCGGGCTCGCGCTCAACGTGGTGATGCTGACCGCGAACATGTACCTCGGGATGCGCTCGGGGATGACGATCAGTGCCTCCATCCCGGCGGCAGTCATCAGTATGGGCGTGTTCTACGGGCTCCGTCGGATCGGCATCGGCGGGACGATCCTCGAGAACAACATCGTCCAGACGATGACCTCCGCGGGCGAGGCGCTGGCGGCCGGCGTCATCTTCACGATCGCCGGCGTCACGTTCCTCGATCAGCCGATCAACATCGTCAACACCGCGGTCGTGGCGATACTCGGCGGCCTGCTCGGGGTCCTCTTTATGATCCCGATGCGTCGGTATCTCATCGTCGACAAACACGAGGAACTCCCCTATCCGGAGGGGACCGCGTGTGCCGACGTCCTCGAGGCCGGGTCGCGCGGCGATGAGGGAGTGAAGCTCATCTCCGTCGGGTTCCTCGTGGGCTTTGTCTACATGTGGCTGGCCAACGGGATGGCCGCCTTCCGGACGACGATCCAGACGGCGTTCTCCGCGGGCGAGACCGACGGGTTCGCGATCGGCGGGGACTTCACGCCCGCCCTGATCGGTGTCGGCTACATCATCGGACCCCGGATCGCCGGCTACGTCTTCGGCGGCGGACTGATCTCTTGGATGATGCTGATCCCGCTTTTGATCACGGGCGGGTTCGTCCCGGAGTCGGCCGCGGACGCGGCACTGATGGTGCAGGCGAACGAGGTCTGGGACGAGTACATCCGCTACGTCGGTGCGGGGGCGATGATCGTCGGCGGATTCTACGCGGTCGTCTCGATGCGGGGGACGATCGCCGACGCGCTCGGCACCGCCGCGGCGGAGATCCGTGACTCCGGATCGGATGCGACCGCGGACCGCAAACGAACCCAGCGGGACCTGCCGATGAAGATCGTCGTGGGCGGCGCGATCCTGATCGCGCTCGCACTGGTCGCGGTCCCGCAGGTCCAGGTCGGCCTGCTGGGCGGGTTCATTGCGGTGATCGCCGCGTTCCTCTTCGTCGCCGTCTCGGCCTATCTCGTCGGGGTCGTCGGTAGCTCTTCGAACCCCGTCTCGGGGATGGCCGTCGCGACGATCCTGATCGCCGCGCTGGCACTGCGATCGACCGGTGTCACCGACCCCGTCGTCGTGCTGGTGACCGCGTCGGTCGTGGCCATCGCCGCGGCAGTCGCGGGCGACACATCACAGGACCTCAAGACGGGCTACCTCCTCGGGGCGACGCCCCGGAACCAACAGCTCGCACAGGTGATCGGGATCGCCGTCTCGGCGCTGTTCGCCGGGTGGGTCCTGTCCTTCTTCGATCAGGCCTACGGGATCGGGAGCGAGACCATTCCCGCACCGCAGGCCGGGATGATGGCGCTGATCTCCGAGGGCGTCCTCACGGGCTCCGCCCAGTGGGGGATGATCCTCATCGGTGCCGTCTTCGCGATCGTCCTGATCCTGATGGACGTCCCCGTCCTGCCCTTTGCAGTCGGGATCTACCTCCCGATCACGCTCGCGACGCCGATCTTCCTCGGCGGCCTGCTCCGGGCCGGAATCGACCGCTACGTCGCGCGACGCGACGACGAGGACGGCACGCTCGCCGAACACGCGACCTCGAGAGGTCGGATCGTCGCGGCCGGGCTGATCACCGGCGAGGCGATCATGGGGATCGTCATCGGCGCGCTCTATATCACCGGGACCGGAAACGCCGACGGCGCGCCGTTCCCGCTCGGCCTCGAGGCCGGGACGCAGTCGATCCTCGGCGTCGTCGCGCTCGTCGCGCTCGTCGGGCTCTTCACCGCGAGCGTCCTCTGGAACGCACCCAACACCGAGGCGTCCGACCAGTGATCGAGCCCGACACGACGACCGAGAACGTCGCCACATGACCGAACACGGCCCGACCGCGGTTCCGAGACGCGACGCCGACGACTGGGAGGTAACGACCGTCGATGGCGAGCCACGGGTCACGATCCACTGGACGAAGCGGCCACACAACCGGCTCGATCGGTTCCTGTTCGATCTCCTCGGGACCGATCGGGAGCGGGAACTCGAGCTAGATCCCGTCGGGACGACCGTGTGGCGACACTGCGACGGCGACCACACCGTTGCGGAGATCGCCGAGCGCGTCGCGGCGTCTCACGACGCCGACCGTGTCGCTCCCGTCGACGAGACGCTCGCGCACTTCCTCATGCAACTCGAGGAACGGGGCCTCGTCCGGTTCGAAGCGAGCGGAGCGCCCGGGGAGTGAGTCACGCCGGACTCGACGGGATCGTCGACCGGGAAAAAGACTGTCAGCGAATCGACCTGGACCCGTTCAGGGAAGGTCGACGTCGACGTCTTCCTGCAGGCCGGCGGCTTTGACAGTGTTGTACAGCAGCATAGCGCGGGTCATCGGCCCGACGCCGCCGGGGACAGGGGTAATCGCGCTGGCTTTTGCCTTGGCGCTCTCGAACTCGACGTCGCCGACGAGTTCGTATCCCTTGTCGTTGTCAGCGTCGACCCGGTTGACGCCGACATCGATGACGACCGTGCCCTCAGAGAGCATCGACCCGTCGACGAGTTCGGGGACGCCGGCGGCCGCGACGACGATATCGGCGCTGCGGGTCTTTTCGGCGAGGTCGTCCGTGCGGGAGTGACAGACCGTCACCGTCGCGTTGCCGTCGTCGGCCTTCTGGATCAGCAGGTTCGCCAGCGGCTTGCCGACGATGTCCGAGCGGCCGACGATCGTCACGTCCGTGCCCTCGGTGTCGACGCCGGCCGACTCGAGCAGTTTCTGTACCCCGTGGGGCGTGCAGGGACGGAACCGGGCGTCGCCGGCGACGAGTCGGCCGACGTTCTCGGGGTGGAAGCCGTCGACGTCCTTCGCGGGATCGACCCGGCGGATCACGTTGCGGTAGTCGACGTGGTCCGGAACCGGGGCCTGCACGATGTAGCCGTGGACGTCGTCGTTTTCGTTGAGGTCGGCGATGGTGTCGAACAGTTCCTCGGGCGGGGCGTCGCCGTCGACGTCGACGTGGTGGCTCTCGATGCCGACCTCCTCGCAGTCGCGCTGTTTCATGTTCACGTAGGTCTGGCTCGCGGGGTCGTCGCCCATGAGAACGGTCGCCAGTCCCGGCCGCGCGTCCGCATCGGCGAGTCGCTCGATCGACTCGGTCAGCTCGTCTCGGATCTCGCTCGCCACGGCGTTGCCGTCGATGATCTCGGTCATTACTCGAGTGGGCGGCCGCGAGACTCATTAATCCCCGGATCCGTGCCCAGAACGAGCCTAGAACCCTCCCGAATATGCACGTTCGTGAACACTCCTCAGAACCGCTCATCGAGGAACGACCGGATCGCCTCGTTCGTCTCGTCGGGCCCCTCGAGGTTCGAGGTGTGGCCAGCCTCCGGGATCAGTTCCATCTCGGCGTCGGGCAGTTCCTCGAGCATCGGTTCGGCCTGTGCGGGTGCGATCGAGGGGTCTTCCTCGCCGTGGACGATCAGGACCGGCACGTCGATCTCCGAGAGCCGGTCGGTCACGTCCTCGCGGCCGAGCCACGAGTTGAGTTCGTAGTGGACCGCTCGGCCGGGATAGGTGGCCCAGCGATCCACCCACGCCTCGACGAGTTCGGGGGTTTCCTCGTGGGTCGTCTCGCCGAACAGTTCGGCGGTCGAGCCCTCCGCGATCTCGCGGGGCATCGGCTCGAGGGTGTCCTCATAGGGTTCGACGAGAGCCTCGTACTCCGCCCGCTCGTCCTCGGGATGGGGTGTCGCCATCGAATCGATCAGGATCAGCCCGTCGACCCGCTCGGGATACTCGAGGGCAAAGCGCAGCCCCATGAACCCGCCCATCGACATGCCGGCGATGACGGCGCTGTCCTCGCCGATCCCGTCGAGCAGTGCGTCGCAGTCGTCCGCGAGATCCCACAGGTCGTACCCCGGCGCGTACCGGTCGGTCCGGGCCCGGAGGTCGTAGGCGACCGCCCGGTACTCGTCTCGCAGCGCCTCGAGCTGGGGCGCGAACATCGTCCGGTCCATCAACGTCCCATGGGCGAAGACGACGGGCTGTCCCTCGCCGACATCGGTCGTGAGCGCGTCGGTTCTGGTGCGGTACATCGCCGTCGCCGTTTCATCACTCATGCTACCAACCCACATTAGTAAGTGACAAAAGGTATTCGGTCCGACGCGATCCCGCTCGAAACGGACGGCGGCCGGCGACGCGAGGGCGAGTACAACGCGGTCGCGGATCTCGACAGCCTCGAGCCTGCAGGAAGAACGCGCCGAAAAACGGGAGAACGGTGGTCGAGTCCGGATCGACCGAGTCGACGCGGTCGTCGACTACTCGTAGAGCGGGTTGGCGTCGCAGAGGGTCGCGACCTCGGCGCGGACGTCCTCGATGACGGCTTCGTCTTCGGGAGCGTCGATGACACGGGCGATCAGATCACCGACTTTCCGGCAGTCGTCCTCGTCGAAGCCGCGAGTCGTCAGCGCCGGCGTGCCGGCGCGGATCCCACTGGGGTTAAACGGCGAGCGCGTCTCGCCGGGGACGGTGTTCCCGTTGAGGACGATGCCGGCCTCCTCCAGGGCCTCCTCGGCGTCGCCGCCGGACGTGTCGGGATGGCTCTCGCGCAGGTCGACGAGGACGAGGTGATTGTCGGTTCCCTCCGAGACCAGCGAGAAGCCGTTCTCGGAGAGGCTCTCACCGAGCGCCTTCGCGTTCGCGACCGTCTGCTCGGCGTACTCGGTGAATGCGGGCTGGAGCGCCTCCTTGAAGCCGACGGCCTTGCCGGCGACGTTGTGCATCAGCGGGCCGCCCTGGCCGCCGGGGAAGACGGCCGCGTCGATGTCGTCGGCGTACTCCTCGTCGCACATGACGATGCCGCCGCGACCGGCGCGGATCGTCTTGTGGGTCGAGCCGGTGACGAAGTCCGCGATGCCGACCGGCGAGGGGTGGACGCCCGCGGCGACGAGTCCGGTGATGTGGGCGATGTCCGCGAGGTGGTAGGCGCCGACGTCATCGGCGGCCGCCTGGATGCGTTCGAAGTCGATCTCGCGCGGGTAGGCGGAGTAGCCCGAGACGATGATGTCGGGGTCGAACTCGGCGGCGTGGTCCGCGAGGTCGTCGTAGTCGATGTAGCCCGTCTCCGGGTCGACTTCGTACTGTTCGACCTCGTAGAGCTGCCCCGTGAAATTCGCCGGGTGACCGTGACTGAGGTGGCCGCCGTGGTTGAGATCCAGCGACAGGATCTTGTCGCCGGGCTCGAGCATCGCGAAGTAAACCGCCTGGTTTGCCTGCGTGCCCGCGTGGGGCTGTACGTTGACGTGGTCGGCACCGAACAGCTCCGTCGCGCGTTCGATTGCGAGTTCCTCGACTTCGTCGGCGTACTCACAGCCGCCGTAGTAGCGCTCGCCGGGGTAGCCCTCGGCGTACTTGTTGGTCAGGGCGCTGCCCTGCGCGTCGATGACGGCCTCACTGGCGTGGTTCTCGCTGGCGATCATCTGGAGTGTCTCGCGCTGGCGATCGACCTCGCCCTCGAGTGCGTCGGCGACGGCGGGATCGACGTCCCGTACCTTGTCGTGGTCCATGTTCGAAGTGGGGACTGGCGGCCGCATAAGTGTACCTTTCCTCGGTAATACGCGCCGCAATACCGGCTGCCGGCGACCGGCCCCTGCCCTTCGACCGGCCGGGTTTGTGACGATATCACGCCCCGATACAACTAACTTGTCGGAGTGACATTCAGCCAACTGAATGATAGAGTGGGCGGTAGACGGCGACACCCTCCACGTCACCGACGCGGACAACGCCGAGCTGACGGTCACCGGTGACGAACTCGTCGTCGACGGCTCCGGGGAAGACATCCCGCGCCCGGTCGACGACACCATCGTCGTGACGACTGACGAACTCCGGTTCCCGCACGCGGTCGTCTACGCGTTCTCGGTTGGCGTCGAGGACGGTCACGAACTCGACCCCAGCGGCGAGCCCCTCCCGTTGTCCCCCGACGAGTACGTCGTCGATATCGATACGGAGATCAAGTCCTATCTGCGGTTCTCGGGGGCCGCGACGATCGCGAAGACCGACGATTACGAGGAGATCGTCGTCTCCTTCCCCGAGCGAACTCGGGTCATCCTCGGAGTCCGGTGCCGACACGAGTTCCCCGCCGGAACGATCACCGTCCCCGACTCCCCGCCGGCGATCGCGGAGGCCATCACCCACATGGCCGGCTCGCACAAAACCGACGGCCCGGATCGGAGCTATCCGACGCTCCGGGGCCACCCCTCGTTGATCGAACGCGGGACCGAACTCAAGATTCCCGACTGTCTCCGGGTCGCAACCCCTGATCACGGGATCGAACTCGTCGTCCCGCCCGACTACGAGTCGCTGTTCGTCACGGCACCGCTGGCGTACTACTTGCAGGCGACCGTTCGGACGACCGACGAAGTCCTCGGAACCCACACCGGTGCGGCCCCCAACCGACCGCGGCTCCGCATTCCCGACCGGGGGATCGACGTCGAACTCGCCACGATGCCCGACCTCGAGGGCGACGTCGAGCGGCTGCTCCGAAAGACCTTCTTCCTCGATTGCCTCGTTCGCAACGTCGGTCCCTACGGGACGGCCCTCGCGGAACGCAGCCTGCTCGAGGCCCTCGAACTCGACGCCGAGCGCCTGTACGACGCCGATCCGCGGGAGCGTCTCGCCGCGTATCTCGACGTGCCCTACGCGGCGATCAAGCATCGCCTCCCCGACTGGCATCTCTCGACGTACGTCGCGCCCGAGTACGACAGCGTCGAGACCCTGCCGTTCCTGCTCGACCGGCTGAGCATGGTCTACACGCCTCGGACCTCCGAACTCGAGGGCCAGGAGCTCGTCGAGCGCTCGCTCGCGGACTTCTATCGGGGCGGCGATCCCGGCCCGGCGCGGCAGATGCCGTCGGCCAAGTCCAGGGCCAGCGGTGGACAGGTGGCCTCGGTCGACATCGTCAAACCCGACCTCCGTAACGGTCGCACGCACGGCTGGCTCGCCGACGGCGTCCCGATCGACGTCTTCAAATCCGCTCCCGAGGCCTACCACAACCGCCTCGAGTTCCTCGAGCGGGCCAGCGACGCGACCTCGATCTGTGTCGTCCTCAACGACCCGGAGATGGCCGGCGAACACGACGACGTCGCGGCGATCTACCGCCGGCGCTCCGAGGAGTTGTCGATGGACGTCACCGTCGCGGAGTCGCTCGGGACGGCCGAACTCGCCCGTGTCTTCGAGGACGACCACGATTTCGTCCACTACATCGGCCACTGCGAGACCGGCGGCCTGTGCTGTCCCGACGGGACGCTTTCGGCCTCGAGCCTCGATCGCTGTAACGCCCAGACGTTCTTTCTCAACGCCTGTGGCTCCTACTACGAGGGCCGGTCGCTGATCGAGAAAGGCAGTGTCGCCGGCGCGGTTACGTTCACCAAGGTCCTCAACGATCACGCCGTCAAGGTCGGCTCGACGTTCGCCAAACTCCTCGTCCACGGGTTCAGCATCGAGCGCGCGATGGGACTGGCTCGACGACGCATCATGATGGGCAAGGACTACGCCGTCGTCGGCGACGGCACCCACTCGCTGGTCCAGGGCGAACAGCGGCTCCCGACGACCGCGACCCTCGAGGAACTCGAGGACGCAAGCGAGAAGGAGTACCTGCTGACCGTCGACTGTTACTCGACCCGGGCGACCGGCTCCTACTACTTCCCCCACACCGAAACCAACGACTACGCCTACCTCTGTGGGAACGAGTCGAGTTTCACGCTCACGGCGTCGGAACTGGTGACGATGCTCAAAGAAACGGAGGCGTCGGTGATCTACGACGGGGACATCTACTGGTCGACGGAACTGTGGCCCCGCTTCGATCGCTGACTCATACGGTCTCCTGTCCGTCACTGCCGGTGGGACCGCGACCCGCCCTGCGGTCCCACCGGGACAGCAAACCGTATCAGGGTCCGCCGTACGTACTCACGCGCTTTGCTTCGAGGGCCATCGCCGGCGGCGATCGGCCACGAACGGTTCCCACCGTGGTTCGACCCCGTTCGGCCAGCTCGTGAACGACCCGCCACAGCCGATTGCGTGTAACTGCCATACGATACTGTAATACATCGATGCGTGTATATAATTATTGCCGACAGTATTCAACCCCATAATAAGACGCGGTACCGATCGGGCCGGCATCGCGACCACCGCTGCCCCTGCCCCCAGTTCCACCCGGAAGTCGACAACGACCATCCGTATTTCGTCGGCGAACTAACGGGATATGGGACAAAAATTACCGGTTCAGGCGCGCAGCCAACTGTTCTGCTGTGCAAACGGCCACCAAAATTAAGTACCGAGCTATCGATTACTTCTGTATAGGCATGACCTCGAATTTACTTAACCACCAGATTGACGATATCCTCGAATCCGTCCTCGGGGATGTGACCGGGGACGTCTACATGGTCAACCCCTCGCGGGACGCCATCGAGGAGTTCGTCTCCGTCGCGACCGCTTTCGACGACGACCTGCCGTCGGTACACATGCTGGCCGACGAACGTACCCTGAAAGACGTCATGGACGACTTCATCGTCGCCTCGAACGCCGCGGACCTCATCAGCGAGGGGGCACTCGTCCTGCGGACGCTCGAGGAGACGCCCGAGAACTCCTTGCTCGTCAGCGAGGACCGGGTCGTCGCCATCGTCCACGCCGGCGACCGCGTCGGCGGGCTCGTTACCGACGACGAGAGCTTCGTCGCCGATACCTACGACACCTACGCCGACCGCTGGGCCGACGCCAGCGACTTCAACCTCCGGACGCCCCCGATTACGGATGTCCGCGAGACGCTGGCCGACGAGATTAGCCCCGAGGCCGAAGAAGACTTCACCGCAATCTTGGACTCGCTCGAGACCGCCCGCGGCGACGGTGATGGCCTCGACGAGGTCACCATCTCCCTGCTCGTGGCGGCCAAGAACGAAGCGCTGCTGTACGACATCAGCAAGTGGGGCGAGGACGTCGGGATCGCCTCCAAGGCGACGTTCTCCCGGACGAAGACCAAGCTCGAGGACATGGGCCTGATCGACACCGAGAAGGTCCCGATCGACGTCGGCCGGCCGCGCCTCCGACTGAAGATCGGCGACGAGCGCCTCGGCGAGGCCGACAACGGCCAGCTCGCGACGGTCGCACAGTCGATTCTCAACTAGCGAAATTTTGCTCTGCGGTCTATCGCGCTGGCGGCTCTGCCGCCAGCGCGATGTCCCTCGGCAAAATTTCGATCAAAAGCACTCCTCCCTCCGTTCGTTCGTCCTTTCAGTCCTCACTCACATCGGTCGTCGGCCCGCTCGCTCGGCCTTCGGCCTCGCTCGCGGTCGGTATCGGGTAGCGGCCTGCCCTCCCCCGAGTCCCGCGCCCTCACGGTCGTTCGGGCGCGCTCCCGGCCATGTGATTCTGTACGCCCCTCAGTAGCGGACTGGGAGTCAGTTCCGGCGGGGCGTACGGTCGGCAGATACATATCCGCCGTGATTGTAGTGTCGGCCCAGTGTGACGATGGACACCCAGCAGCTCTATGTCGTCGGTCTCGTACTGGGACTGATCGGAAGTCTCGTGACTGTCGTCAGCCTTGTACTCGCTGGGTTCGTGACTACCGCGGTTATCGGGATCGGAGCGACGTTCGCCTTCGCGGTCAGTCTTGAAAACATCTTCTCGAGGACGGATTTCGATCGGGAGCATTCGTTGAGTTACCGCATTGTCAACTGGGGCGGTGCCGTCATCGTGGTCGCTCTCGGTCTCCTGATGCTCACAGTGGGGCTCGTCTCTTTCAGGACGTTCGTGTGACGGGGATTCCGTCATCGGCTGATTGTCACCCTCGTCTGCTGGGACTTTCAGCTACGGCTTGGGACTACCGAACAATCTCTCTAAGATCGAATTCCGTATTCGATCGGTCGGTCGTCGCATGGCGCAAACCCCAAGTCGACGCCGTGAGACGGTTCAAATATGTACGAGGCCGTCCGCGCCCATCCCGACGGGAAGAGTACGGTCGCCCGGGTCGCCAAACGGGCGGCCGACTACGGCTACGAGGGCGTGGTCGTACGCAATCACGACGGGTCGCGTGCGGAGTACGATCCCGAACGGATCGAGTCGGAGTACGGGATCGACATCGTCGCAGGCGTCGAGATCAAAGCCGACGACCCGCAGGGCGCAAGCGGCGCGGTCGGGAACCACCGCTCGTCGGACACCATCGTCGCCGTTCACGGTGGGACGAACCGACTGAACCGCTTCGCCGTCGAACAGCCCAAAGTCGACGTCCTCTCGCATCCGATGCGTGGCGACGGCGACGTCAACCACGTGCTGGTCAAAGCCGCCGTCGAGAACGGCGTCCGTCTCGAGTTCGACCTCTCGGGGGCTCTCAGAGAGAGCGGCGGCCACCGCGTTCGAATCCTCCAGTCGCTGCGAAAACTCCGGGAGATCGTCGCCCACTACGACGCACCTTACGTCGTCAGCGCCGAGCCGACCTCGCACCTCGAGTTACGAGCGCCTCGCGAACTGCAAGCCCTGGGCGAGCAACTCGGCTTCTCGAGCGAGTTCGTCGAAGACGGCCTCGCCGAGTGGGGTCGACTGGCCGAGCGCAACCGCCACGTCCACTCCGAGTCGTTCATTGAGCCGGGGGTCGAACGGGGCAGGTATGAAGAGGACGCTTGAGGAACACGCCGCCCGGTTCGACGAGAAAGCCGGCGAGTACGACGACTCGAAATCGGAGGAGTACCACGCCTGTGCGAACCTCGTCGTCGAACATGCCGCGCCCGCGGCCGACGAGGTCGTCCTCGATCTCGCGACCGGGACCGGTGCGATCGCGCTCGCCATCGCCCCCGACGCCGATCGCGTGGTCGGCCGCGACATCAGCGACGGGATGCTCGAGGAGGCCCGCGAGAAGGCCGCCGACGCCGGACTCGAGAACGTCGAATTCGGCCACGGCACCTTTCGGGAGCCCGACTACGACGGCCCCGTCGACGTCGTGACCTCGAACTTCGCCCTGCATCACCTCTCCGACGAGGAGAAACGGGAGGCGATCGCGGTCATCGCCGACTTAGAGCCCCGGCGGTTCGTCCTCGGGGATGTGATGTTCTTCGGCGAGCCCGACCCCGACGAGCCCTTCTACTCGCCCGAAGTGGACGACCCCGCGACGGTCGGCGTCCTCGCCGATGCCTTCACCGACGCCGGCTTCTCGCTGACCGCGGTCGAGCGCGTCCACGACCAGGTCGGCGTGCTGGTCGCCGAGCGGAGCCCGACGGCGGGCGTCGACGCGGCGACCGAGGAGTCATGAAGCACCTGCCGAAACACCTCCGGCCGCGGTGGCGGTACCTCGCGGTCGAACTCGAGACCTGGCCCGACGAGCGAATCGGCCGGCGGTCGTTCCAGCGCGAGTTGTGGTACGCGGGCCAGAACCTGCTGGGCGATCCGGGCAGCGCCGACGCCGACCTCTCGGTCGTCCGTTACGACTTCGCCGACGGACGAGGGGAGGCGATCGTCAAAGTCCGTCGGGGCGAGACCGACCCCGCTCGGGCGGCGCTGGCCTGTCTCGACGAGGTAGACGGCGCGCCCGTCGGGGTCGCCGTCCGCGGTATCAGTGGCACGATCCGTGCCGCTGAAGAAAACTATTTACGGCGACGCGGGCAAGATTCGGAGGAGAGAAACGTCGTGTTCGGGAACGAAGAGCGAGTCGCCGTCCGCCGGGACAGCGTGGGGGACGTTCGACTCGATGAGGCGTTCGTGGGCGCGACAGACCTCGACTACGATTTAGCGTGATACTATGCAGGGACAAGCCCAACAGCAGGCGTACGACCGCGGCATCACGATCTTCTCGCCCGACGGCCGACTCTACCAGGTCGAGTACGCTCGCGAGGCGGTCAAGCGAGGTACGGCAAGCATCGGCGTTCGAACGCAGGACGGCGTCGTCCTGGCGGTCGACAAACGAGTCCCCTCCCCGCTGCTCGAGGACTCGAGCGTCGAGAAGATCCACAAGGCCGACGACCACATCGGCATCGCCAGCGCGGGCCACGTCGCCGACGCTCGCCAGCTGATCGACTTCGCGCGCCGCCAGACGCAGGTCAACCAGCTGCGCTACGGCCAGCCGATCGGCGTCGAGACGCTGACCAAGGAAGTCACCGATCACATCCAGCAGTACACGCAGGTCGGTGGCGCTCGCCCGTTCGGCGTCGCGCTGATCGTCGGCGGCATCCAGAACGGCGAGCCGCGCCTGTTCGAGACCGACCCCTCGGGGACCCCCTACGAGTGGAAGGCCCTGGCCGTCGGTGCCGATCGGGGCGACCTCCAGTCCTACCTCGAGGAGAACTACGACGAGGAGGCCGACTTGGACGGCGGCATCCAACTCGCGCTGGACGCGCTCGCGTCGGTCAACGACGGCACCCTGCTGCCCAGCGAGGTCGGGCTAGCGACCGTCGACGTCGAGACCGAGACCTTCGAGCAGTTCGATCAGGACCGGATCGCCGACCACCTCGAGGAGAACGACCTCCTCGATACTGGCGAAGACGAACCGGCCGAGGACGACGAGTAACCGACCCGCCGCGGTCCGTTTTCGATGCGTTTTCCAGTGTCGACCGACCCGTCACGAGCGACGCGACAGAGCGCGGACACTGCCGAACGGATCGGAGCCGCGCCGAATCGTGGCCGGATTCGGGGCGCCTATCGGGAAACACTCTTTTCACTGGCGGCGGAACCGTGTGATATGATTTCGCTCGACGAGGCAGTGACGGCGCGACTCGAGTCCCACGGGGCGCGCTTCGAAGTGTTAGTCGACCCGGACGCGGCACTGGAGATCAAACGCGACGAGTTCGACGGCGAGTTGGAGGACGTAATCGCCGCCGAGGACGTCTTCGAGGACGCCTCCCGCGGTGACCGACCCGCGGAGGCCGACCTCGAGAAAGTCTTCGACACCACGGAGCCCCTCGAGATCATCCCCGAGGTCATCAAGGAAGGGGAGATCCAGATCACGGCCGATCAGCGCCGCGAGATGCAAGAACAGAAACGCAGGCAGTTGATCGATACCATCACGCGCAACGCGGTCAACCCGCAGATGGACAACGCGCCCCATCCGCCCGAACGGATCGAAAACGCCCTGGAGGAGGCCGGCGTCACCGTCGATCCGATGGAACCGGTCGAACAACAGGTCGACGACGCCTTGGACGCCCTGCGGCCGGTGATCCCGATCCGGTTCGAGGAGGTCACCGTCGCCGTCAACGTCCCGGCCGACTACGCCGGCAGCGCACAGGCCAAGATCCGCCAGTTCGGCGACTTGGAGCGCGAGGAGTGGCAGTCCGACGGCTCGTGGATCGGGGTCCTGACGTTCCCGGCCGGCATGCAAAACGAGTTCTACGACCTGGTCAACGAACACACCAGCGGCGAGGCCGAAACGGAGATCGTCAAGGACAAAGGCGACCTGAAGACCCGCTGAGCGGGCGAGATACGGTCGGGTTCCCGCCGTGTCGCTACCCTCGCTTGTAGCCGATCAGAAAGCCGCTGGTGAAGCCGACGCCGATCGACAGCGTCGAGACGGCCGACTCGAGCCAACTCCCCGTGCGGTCGCCGGACGAGAGCAATCCAGCGGTGAGGCGCTCGTAGTCGACGGTAACGATCCCTTCGGACTCGAGAAAGCGAAAGGCCATCAGTTCGACGCCGACGATGATCGCGAGCAGCTTTGCGATCTTCTTGGCGGCGTACCCGATGAGGCCCCCGACGAGCGCGCTGGCCCCGAACTCGAGGCCCAGCGTCGTCGGATCGAGAGCTAGCATGTGGGCGTCCATTCGAGTCGGCTCGCATGACTGTTTCGATCAGCGAGGGCGTCGGAACCGGCTTTCGGGCCGGGACAGGCCAGTTCGTAGCGGGAATAGGTCCGCCGAGCGGGCGATCGCGGGACGGCCCCGGGCACGGGATTCAAGACGATCGGTCGCGTACGGGCGAGTATGTGTCACGTCCGCCCGCGCCACGCAACGGAGGTGTTCGGCCGGCATCGTTAGCGTTGCCGGGACCACGCGGCGGTGTCCATACCGCCCTCGAGTTAGTCGTTTCTCGACGGCGACCGTCGGGGCCGACGAGCCGCGCCGCTCGAGCGATCGCGACCGATCACGGCCGCGCCCGGGGACCACACAGCTACCCGCATGAACACGATCATCGCCAAACGCGTCGACTCGGGAGCGCCCGACACGAGCGAAATCCGAGACCTGGCCCGCGCGGCGGGGTATACCGTCGTCGGTGAGGTCACCCAGTCTCGCCGGGCCGATCCGGCGCTCCAGATCGGCGAGGGGAAAGCCGAGGAACTCGCGGCGCTGGTCGAAGAGACCGACGCGGCGACGGTAATCTTCGACAACCGACTGGGCCCCTACCAGACGTACAACCTCGGGCAGCTCCTGCCGGAGGGGGTCGAGGTCATCGACCGCTTTACCCTGATCCTCGAGATCTTCGGGCAACGCGCCCAGACTCGGAAAGCACAACTGCAGGTCGAACTGGCCGAACTCCGGTACGAACTCCCCCGGGCCGAAGCCAAGACTAGCCTCGCCAAGCGCGAGGAACACCCCGGGTTCATGGGGCTTGGCGAGTACGACGAGAGCCGCGAGCAGGACATCAAGGCCCAGATCAGCCGTATCAAAGACGAGTTAGAGCGGATCGAACAGACCGAACAGCAGCGTCGGGAGCGCCGGCGCGATTCGGGGTTCGATCTGGTCGCGCTCGCGGGCTACACCAACGCCGGCAAGTCGACTCTGCTCCGGCAACTCGCGACCGACCTCGCGGTCGAGGAGAACGAGGACCTCCACCGGGATCTGGATCCGACCGCCGAGTCACAGGACAAGCTGTTCACGACGCTCGGGACGACCACCCGACGCGCCGACATCGACCGGCGCGACGTGCTGGTGACCGACACCGTCGGGTTCATCAGCGACCTGCCCCACTGGCTGGTCGAGTCGTTCAAGTCGACGCTCGATTCGGTCTACCGGGCGGATCTCGTCTTGCTTGTCGTCGACGTCAGCGAACCGATCGACGAGATCCACGAGAAGCTCGTCACCTCCCACGATACCCTCTACGAGCGCAACGAGGCCCCGATCGTGACCGTGCTGAACAAGATCGACCAGGTCGACGACGCGGAACTCGCCGAGAAGCGCGAGGCGCTGTCCTCGCTCGCGCCGAACCCGGTCACGGTCAGCGCCAAGGAGGGGTTGAACGTCGACGGCCTGCTCGAGCGCATCGAGCGTGAACTGCCCGACTGGGAGGCCGAGCGATTGCTGTTGCCGATGACCGACGACACGATGAGCGTCGTCTCGTGGCTCCACGACAACGCCCACGTCAACGAGGTCACCTACGGCGACGAGGACGTCGTCGTCTCCTTCGAGGCCCGTCCCGCGGTGATCTCGCAGGCGCGCTCGCGTGCGAGCGAGTTACGGACGACCGCGGCCGAGTCCGCCTGACCGACGGGGTTCGACAGCATCGGACATGCGGGCCACGGCGGTGGCATCGATTCGATCGGAGAGGGGGAACGTTATGTCGCTCGAGTGCCACCGCACGGTCGATCTCGAATGGCGGACGATGCGTCACGAGGCGACGATCCACGGGCCTTCTACGACGAGTATGGGACCCGTGAGTGGGACCGTCTGGAGGGCCGACTCGACGGCCGGCTAGAGTACACTCGGACGATCGAAACCCTCGAGGAACACCTCCCGCCGTCGGGCCGCGTACTCGACGCGGGCGGCGGCGCGGGACGGTACAGCATCTGGCTGGCCGAACACGGATACGACGTGACGATGGTCGATCTCAGCCCCGGACAACTGGCCGTTGCTCGAGACCGGATTCGCGAGCGCGGCGTCGAATCCCGAATCGAACTCGCTCAAGGGTCGATCACGGATCTCGGACTTGCCGCGGACGCGTTCGACGCCACGTGCTGTCTCGGCGGTCCGCTGTCCCACGTCATCGACGAGGCGGAGCGAGCGCGGGCCGTCCGGGAACTGCAGCGCGTTACTCGGCCCGACGCCCCGGTGTTTGCGTCCGTCATGGGCCTGCTCGGCGCCGTTCAACTGTATCTCGTTACCGGTCACAATCTCGAGGCACTCCCCGACCTCCTCGAACACGGCGACTACACGTCACGGCTGGTCGACGCGTACAGCTACGAGAACGAGTTCACCGCGACGCATTTCTTTCGGCGGGCGGAACTGGAATCGCTCCTGTCCCGGAACGGGCTCTCCGTCGTCACCACGACGGGGCTGGAAGGCCTCGCGTCGCCGCTGCACGACGACCGGCTCAGGAGTGCCCTCGAGGACGCCTCCGACGAGGAACTGGCGGCGCTCGAGCGGACGGTTGGGCGGACCGGCGACGATCCGGTCGTAACGGATCTCTCCGTCCACATGCTTGCCGTCGCCGAGGCGTAACCCGGTCGAGTCCCCCGCGACTCCCGGTACCATCCCGACTTCCAATCGTTGACACGAACCCCACCTTATAAATCCCTCACTCGAGTCCAGTAAGATATGGAACCGGTTGCAATCATCGGCGCCTCGATGACCCAGTTCGGGCAACGCGAGGGGGAGTGGATCCAAGACCTCCTCGCGGAGGCCGGGATCGAGTGTCTCGAGGACGCGGGTGTCGACGCCGACGACGTCGAACACCTGTACGTCTCGAACATGGCAAGCGGCGAGTTCGAAGGCCAGACCGGCGTGCCAAACGCCCTGGCCCACGACCTCGACGCGATGCCGGCGTACACGCAACGAGTGGATCAGACCAGCTCGAGCGGCGGTGCGGGGATCTACGCGGCCTGGCAGTCGGTCGCCAGCGGGGCCAGCGACATGACCCTGCTCGTCGGCGGCGAGAAGATGACCCACAAGACCACGGGGGAGGCCACCGACGTCATCGCGTCGCTGACCCATCCCGCGGAGTACAAACACGGCGTCACGCTGCCATCCTTCGCGGGGCTGACGGCGCGACACTACTTAGAGCGGTTCGACGCGCCCCGCGAGAGCCTCGCGAAGGTGGCGGTCAAGAACCACAAAAACGGCGTCGACAACCCGAACGCGCAGTTTCAAAAGGAGATCGACGTGGAGACGGCCCTCGAGTCGCCGATCGTCGCCGACCCGCTGCGGCTGTACGACTTCTGTCCGATCACGGACGGCTCGGCGGCGCTGATGCTCTGTCCCGAGTCCGTCGCCAAGGAGTACACCGACAACTACGCCCTCATCACGGGAATCGACGGCGCGACGGACACCCACGTCGTCCACGAGCGCGAGGACCCCACCGTCATGGGCGGGGTCGTCGAGAGCGGCAACGGGGCCTACGAGATGAGCGGTCGCGGACCGGAAGACATCGACGTCGCGGAACTCCACGACATGTTCACGATCCTCGAGTTCCTCCAGATGGAGGGGCTGGGCTTCGCCGAGCAGGGCGAGGCCTGGAAACGCGTGGAAGCGGGGGACACCGAGCGCGACACCGGTGACCTCCCGATCAACACCTCCGGCGGGCTCAAATCGAAGGGCCATCCGCTCGGAGCCAGCGGCGTAGCACAGGGCGTCGAGATCTACGAACAGGTCGTCGGCGAGGCCGGCCCCCGACAGGTCGACGCGGACGTGGGGCTGTGCTGTAACGTCGGCGGCTTCGGCAACTGCGTCATCACCACCATCATGGAGGCAGCACAATGACGATGGACGCGACCCGCTACGACGACGGCTCGATCACCTACCCCGGCCACCCGCGCGGACCGGGCGGCTCGGAGCCGGTCGAAACGATCGACCTCAGCGAGTACACCGCCGAGGTCGTGACCTGGACGACCAGTACCGCGACGCCGCCGGGCGTCCGCGAACCCAACACGCTCGCGATCGTCGAGTTCGAGGTAGATGGCGAGACGGTCCGCGCGATCGGCCAGGCGACGACCGACGACCTCGAGACCGGCGACGAGGTCCGGCCGGTCCACGTCGACGAACTCCGCGAACCCGGCGCGGGCATCAGAGAGCCCGAGAGCCAGTCGTGGGACGGCTACCGGTTCGAACCGGTCTAATTCGCCAGTAGCGCGGGTTCGTTTTTCCGAACACGGAGCCATCCCGATCATCCAGCGTGCGGTGGCGCGCGCTGTCGACTGACCGAACGACGGTGAGGGCAGTCGACGACACTGTGCGAGGGACGAGTGAGCGACTGGAATGAGCGAACGAGTCGGCTGGGGAGGGTGTGGCAACTCCCCGTTGCCACGATAGCAGAACACTTCTTCTCCCCATTCATGGCGGGCGGTCCCGTGGAAAAACGCGTCCGCAAATTCCGCCCTCAGTTCTCGTCGCTCGAGCCGTCGGCCGTTCCGTCGGCGTTTTCGCCCCCGCTCGGGCCGTCGTCCCCGCCGTCGCTCGAGGAGCCGTCAGTCCCGTCCGACGCGTCCGAATCACCGTCGCTCGAGTCGCCCTCGCCGTACTGATCCCGCAGCGTCTCGAGTTCGGCGTCGACGTCGACGGCGGGGTCCGGGTCGCCGTCGGTGCCGTCCCGACCACCGTCGTCCAGCGGCCCTTCTTCGATATCGATCGTGACGCCGCCCGCACCGTCCGATCGGTCCCGATCGGCCGCCTCCGGGTCCGTCTCCGCGGCCGCCCGAAGTCGGCTGTCGACGTCGTCGCGGAGGTCGCGGGCCTCCGCGAGGAGGTCACGGGCCTCGTCGTCAGCAGGCAACTGCCCCGACGAGGCGGCCCGCTGGAGTTCCGAGAGAACGGTATCGAGGCTGGACAGCGTCGTCTGGCGGAGCCGATCCGCCTGCTCGCCGGTCGACGCGGCGGCCGTCTCGGTCCGATCCCGGACCGCCCGCTCAGCGCGGACGACTTGCAGCCCGCGCTGGAACGCCTCGAGCGCGCGGACGCTGGTCTCGAGGACGGCCAGCGCCGCGGGGATCGCGACCTCGTCGGTCACGCGCAACAGCTCCCGCGGCGTCGGCGGCCGAAGCCGCGGCCGGCGCGGACCCGATTCATCCAGTTCCGCTCGGAGCGCGTCGATGGTCCGCGTCAGTTCGCGAACGGCATCGACGAGTTCGTCCTCGTGGTCGGCCATACGATACCTACGGCCGCCAACACGAAAAGTCGGGCGGTCGCCCACCGCTCGAGTGAACCCGTTTGTTGGCACCGGAACGCCACCGCGTGCTGCTCGCGTCGGTTTCGGCTCGGAAGCATCGACGAGGGCGCGGGAGCGCCCGATGGGTAGCGTCGTCGAACGGACTGTCTCTTTGGCCAACAGCAGCTAACGCGAACCGCGACGGGACGAGAACGACCGACGGTGTGACGGCGCGACGACGCCATCGACGATCCAAGCGTTTTTAGCTACCCTGCCCCCTCTACCCGGTGTGCGAATCGAGAACAGTTTCATTCCCGTTCACGGCGTCGGAGAGACCACCGAGCGCCGGCTCTGGGAGAACGGTGTGACCCACTGGGACGAGTTCGACGGCAGCGTCGTCGGCTCGACGCTCGCGGCACGGATCGAGACGTTCATCGAGGAGGGCCGGGCCCACCTCGAGCGGGGCGACGTCTCGCCGTTCGCCGAAGCGCTGCCGGCCGCGAGCCGCTGGCGCTGTTACGAGAACGTCAGCGACGAGACCTGCTTTCTGGACATCGAGACGACCGGCCTCGACGCCTCCTGTGAGGACGTGACGACCGTCAGCCTCTATCGGGGCGGCGAGACGAAGACCTTCGTCAAGGACCGCGATCTCACGGCCGCCCGCCTCGAGCGGGAACTCGACGAATCGGCCCTGCTGGTCACGTTCAACGGCCAGCGGTTCGACGTCCCCTTCCTCGAGACGTGTTTCGACGTCTCGGTCGATGTCCCCCACGTCGATCTCATGTACCCCTGCAAGAAGCTGGGGCTGGACGGCGGGCTGAAGGCGATCGAACGCGAGATCGGCATCGACCGCGACATGCCGGAGCTGAGCGGCCGCGACGCCGTCCGTCTCTGGCACGAGTACGAAAGTGGCGACGAGGGGTCCCTCGAGACGCTCGTCGAGTACAACCGGGCCGACACCCGCAACATGGAACCGCTGATGGAACACGTCGCCGACCGGCTCCACGAGGACGTCTTCGAGGCGGCAACGGCCGGCGACTGACAGCGATCGCGGTCCGCTCGCATCTCGAGGCCGCCGGCCGCGAGTGACCAGCTATACGGTACCCCCGCTCCTACGCGTTCGCCGATGGCCGACTACAGCTACGAGACCGAGATCGACGTCCGGCTCCGCGACATCGACTTCATGGGCCACGTCAACAACGCGGTCTACGCGACCTACCTCGAGCAGGCCCGGGAGGCCTACTTCCGGGACGTCCTCGATATCTCGCTCGAGGAAACGACGACCGTCCTCGTGAGCCTCGAGATCGAGTACGAGCGACCGATCGAGGCCGACGAGACGGTCACCGTCGCGCTTTCCGTGTCGGAACTGGGCGAGGCGAGCCTGCCGATGACCTACGAGGTCCGCGCCGACGGAGAGCGGGCGGCGACGGCCCGGACCGTCCAGGTGCTGGCCGATCCGGACGGAGACGGCTCGCGGCCGATTCCCGCCGAGTGGCGGCGCCGAATCGAGAGTCAGCGGGAGTAAGCCGTTACTCGAGGTCCGTCTCGGGGTCGGAGACTTCTATTTCGCCGTCGCTGCCGACGACCACGTGATAGCCACAGAAGGGGAATTCGACGCGGCCGGTCGGCCGCTGTGTGCCGTTCGTGCGGGTCGCAAACAGTGCATCGAGCGCCTCCGGGTTGACGACATCGTAGAGTGCCTCGTACTCGGGCGGTTCGAGATCTACCGGATCGATGCCTTCCCGCTCGGCGACAGCGGCGATAATGTCGAAACAAACTGATTGACCGGCTGTCGCGTCGGAGCGATCGACTGAGAGTAGCATTGGCCGGACTCTTACTTCGATCGGATATAAATCCTCTGGCCCGAGCCTGAATTGAATAGACAGGTCAGTTCAATAGCAGCCACTTCAGTACTCTGGTGTATTTGTTGGAGGCTAATTTATGGATGGTTCTACTATACTCAACAAATCTAAAACTATTCAAGGGTCGACAGTAACAGGGAAATAACCGGTTATACCACCGATAACGGCACCTCAGTGAAAACGGACGGCCGACGACGAATCGAGGGGTACATGTTCGGGAAACCGTACTGGGTGGTTCGGGCAGTAGGAACGAGTACGATGAATCCCTTCTCGAGCGGGCGATCGGCGGACGACGGCGACGGGTTCGACGACCCCGAGGAGTTCGTTCCGGAACACCTCCCGGAACCGGGACGGTTCCTCGAGGGTCACGACCTCCTCGAAAGAGAGGATCACGTCGCCTTCCACGATATCTCGCGGGAACTGTTCGAGGAACGGGGCGTCTACGACGCGACGTTCGGCTACAACCTCGCGCGACTCAACCTCGACCAGCGCCATCCCGACGCCGGCTACCGGTACGCGGTCGACGCCGACGACCCGACGGTCCTGCGGGCGGAGTTCAGTCCGACCACGGAGTTCTGTCCCCAGGCCGACGCCCTGGTCAAGGGGTCGTTCCGCGCGTGGAACGGCCTCAGCGAACGCCACGAGTACGATCTCGTCCGAGTACGCGTCCGCGAGAGCCATCACCAATCCGATACCCTGAACGACGCGCTGGCTACCCTCGAGGATACCTACCTCGAGTCGGGCGAGATGCCAAGCGAACCCGATGGGCCGGCCGTACCGAGTCCGACCACCGCCGACGGGGACGAGGACGACTCGAGCGTCCAGTCGCCCTTCTGAGGATCGATGGGCGCGTCCGGGACCGCGGCGGCGACGGTCACGCGGTGGTCGCGGACGTTCGTCGCGGTCGGCGTCGGCTTCTTTCTCGCGTGGCAAGTCGCCGTCGCAGCCGGTCTCCCGAGGGCGGCGACGGTCCCGCTCGGCGTGTATGGATTCGTCTTCCACGTCGTCTTCGGGAAGGCCTACACCCTCGTCCCGTCCTATTTCGCACGGGAGTTGGCAGTCCCGCTGGCACCCGCGATCCACCTGCCGTTCGCGCTGCTTGGCACGCTCGGGTCGGTTGCCGCCGGTGCCGGACGCGGGCCGGCTATGGTCGGTCCCGTGGCCGCGATCTGCTGGTTCGCCGGCGTGATCGTCTTCGTCGCCGCGATCGGCTGGACCGTCCGCGACAACCCGACGGGACGGGAGACCGGTACCGGCGACACCGACGCCCACCGCCGGCGGGTCGACCGGCTCGCGAACGCCGCCGTCCCCGTCGTCGTCGCCTATCTGCTCGCCGGATCGGCGCTGGAGATGGCGCGGGCGTTCGGCCTCGAGCCGACGATCGCCCCCGCTGCCGGCCCGGCAACGACCCACCTGTTCGCGGCGGGAACGGCTGCTCTCCTCGTGTTTGCGATCGGGTTTCGCTTGCTGCCGCGGCTGCTGGTCGCCGATGTCCACCCGGCGCTCGCGGCCGTCGTCTTGACTGGCGGCGGCGTCGGCCCCGTGCTGCTCGCCGTCGACTTCCGCAGCGGACCGGTCTTCTCGCTCGGGGCCGGCCTCGAGGCGGTCGCGCTGGTGGGCTTCGCGGCCGCCGTCACCGATCTCTCCCGACAGAGCGACCGCGACCGTGTCGGAAGCCGTGCGCTGCTGGGGGCCGCCGGCTGTGCCGGGGCCGTTGCCCTACTGGGGCTCGGGTTCGCGTTCGCGTCCGCTGGGCTCCTTCCGGCGACCGCATACACAGCTCACTACCGGCTCGCCGTCGGCGGCTTCCTCGCGCTGACGATCGTCGGCGTCAGCTACCGCTTCTATCCGCCCGCGGTCGCCTCGGCGTCCGGGATCGGCGACCGCACCGCGCGGGTCTCGATCGCGGCCCTGCTCGGCGGCCTCGCGCTCGAGGTCGCGGGCCTGCTCGGATCCGTGCCCGCGCTCGTCGGCCCCGGCCGGTGGCTCTCGGTCCTCGGCGCGGCCCTCTACGCCGCGGTCTGCTGGACGATCTTCCTCGAGCGGTCCGCGCTGACCGGCTGACGGGACGGCCGTGCGGTATCGAACGAGGAGAGCAAGTCGGGTCGCGGCTCGGTCGCATCGCGCCGTGACGTTTTAGGTCCCGGACGAGACGTATCGGACGATGGCTACCGAGGCTTCCTTTACCGTTCCGGCGGACGAGTTCCCGCTGGGGACGGTGTTCGAACGGTTGCCGGACGTGACGGTCGAACTCGAGCGGATCATCCCCGCTCGAGACGTCGTGATCCCCTACTTCTGGGTTCGCGGAACGGAGATCGACGACATCGAGAGCGCGTTCACGAACCATCCGGGCGTAGAGCGAATCCGGTTCGTCGACTCCGTCGAGGACGAGTATCTGTTGCGCGTCGAATGGGCGGTTGATTACGACGACGTGTTGACGGTCCTGACGGACACGGAGATCGCGCTCATCGAAGCCGTCGGAACGAACGTACAGTGGACCTTCGAGATCCGAGGCGACGACCGGAGCGACATCGCGGCGTTTCAGTCCCGCTGTCGGGAGTTGGGCATCCCGATCACGTTGACGGGACTGAACGCGCTCACGCCGGTCGAAACGGCCACCGAGGCGGCCGTGACCGAGACCCAGCAGGAGGCGCTGGAACTGGCCTACGAGCGGGGCTATTTCGAATCGCCGCGCGAAGTGACGATGGAAGAGATCGGCGACGAACTCGGGATCACACAGCAGGCCGTCGCGTCCCGTCTCCGGCGGGGCATCAACCACGTTCTCGGCAACACGCTCTCCGACGTTTCGGCCGATCGCCGAGAGAGTCCTTAAAAGGGTTTTGAATACTAAAAAGTGAACGTGAAGCCCGAAGGCATGCTGAAACACGCGTAATGAGCAAGAAGCCGATCGCGTTCGAAACGGTACTCGACCTCTGTCGGAATCGGCGCCGCCGCGTCGTCCTCGCAGTACTCGACGGGGAGCGGCGGCCGTTGACGGTGAACGATCTCAGGCGGACGGTCCTCACTCAAACCCATCAGACGTCAGTTACCGACGTTTCCGACGGTGTGTTAACCGAAATTCGACTCTCGCTCCGTCACACGCACATTCCGAAGTTGGAATCCGAAGGCGTGATCGAGTACGACTCGGAGCGAAAGCTCGTGCGACCGACGGACCGGTTCGACCGGCTACAGCCCCAGCTGTCCGCGATCCTCGGTGCCGATCCCGAACTCGAGGACGGAATCGAACTCCGGATTTGAACGGGAGATCCGCTGCCCGAACGGTGCGATGGGTGCCGCTCGAGCGGGGCGATTTTGCCCGTCGTTTCGACCGGCGGGCCGTCGCGTCGCGGACCGTTACTCCCGGTTCTCCGCCCGCGCCTCGAGCCAGCGGACCGCCGGCGTCGCGGTGATCCCGTGGACGACGACCGAGACGAGGACGACGGCCCCCACGAGCGCCCACAGGCGGTCGGCGTCGGGGAACGCGGCGTGGTTCAGCGCGTAGGCGAGGTAGTAAAAGGAGCCGATCCCGCGGACGCCGAAGAAGGCGATCGTCGCCCGCTCGGCCGGGTCGCGATCGAACCCGAGGAAGCCGATCAGCCCCGCCAACGGCCGGACGAGAAAGACGATCGCGACGACCGCAACGACCGCCTCGAGGGTGAGCGGTTCCAGCAATCCGCCGACGATCGCGCCGCCGAAAAAGAGCATGATCAGCGCCATCATCACCTGTTCGGCGAACTCGCTGACCTCGTGGAGCGACCGGTTGTAGTCGTGGGAGCGCTCGTAGTGGCGGACCATCAGGGCAGCTACGAAAACGGCGATGAAGCCGTAGCCGCCGACGAGTTCGGTCGCGCCGTAGACCGCCAGCGTGCCCGCGATCGCCTCGAGCCCCTGTACCGATTTGGCGACCGGCGTGTCAGGCTCGGTGGCGAAGACGAGGCGAGCAGTCAGAGCGCCGGGGACGATCCCGGCGATCACGCCGACGACGATCCGGTAGCCCACGTCGACCAGCAGCCACTCGCCGATCCAGTTGCCGGGCGCGAGTCCGACGAGCGCGGCGGCGATCGCGAGGTTCGTGAAGGGGAAGGCGAGCCCGTCGTTCAGCCCGGCCTCGGAGGTGAGCGCGAACCGGACCTCGTCTTCCATCCCCGCCTTTTCGTCGGCCGACTTCGCCTCGGTGCCCATCCCCGGCCCGCGGACCTGCACCTCCGAGGCCAACACGGGATCCGTCGGGGCGATACAGGCCCCGAGCAGGACCGCGGCCGGAACGGCGAAGCCGAGCCACCGGCCCAGCAGCGCCGCGCCGGCGATCGACAGCGGCATCGTGACCGCCAGCAACCGCCAGGTCGAGGCCCACTCGCGCAGTCCGGGGACGCGGTCGATCTTCAGTCCGACGCCCATCAGGGCGACGATGACGCCGATCTCCGCGAGGTGTTCGGTCGTCGTCCCCTGCTCGAGGGGGTCCGGCGCTGGCAGACCGATCGGCAGCCCGAACGCGAGCATTCCGAACGCCACGAAGAAGATCGGCAGCGAGATCGCTCGGTCGGAGACAAACCGGGGAAGGACGGCGACGCCGAACAGCGCGACCCCGATCACGACGTGGCCGACGGTGTACAGCTCGAGGGCCATCCCGGGGTGAGCGACCCTACGGGAAATCGTCCCTTTACCCCGCTGCCGGCGTTTGCAGAACGAACCCATTTGCCCCGCGGCGACGAGACCGAACGTATGGATCGGGACGCGACGGAGACGGGCGGTCGAACGCGGACGCGCCGTCGGTTCCTGCGAGCGGGAACCGTCGCCGCGACCGCCGCCCTCGCCGGCTGCATCGAGGAGATGGGAACGGAGTTTCCGACGAACGAGAAATGGCCGATATCGGAGTACGTTCCCTCGCTGCCCGTCGCGGAACGGAGCGCGATCCTCGAGGAGCGGATTCCGGAACTCGCAGGTGCCGACATCACCGATCCCGAGGGGCTCGGATCGGCCCTCGAGGAGTACGACGTGGCCGTCGAGTCGATCGAGCGCGAGCGCGACGTACTGACCCTCGAGTACGTCAATACGGACCGCCACGACGAGGGCAACGTCCACGACGTGGCGCTGCTCGCCGGCGGCTACGCCGCGCTGATCGAGACGGGGTACGACGCCGTCGCGTTAGGGGCGACGATCCTCGACGATGCGCCGGCGTCGTACGGATCGGCGACCGTCGAGACGACCTATGCCGAGGAGTACAACGCGGGCGAACTGACCGCCGCCGAGTACGGCGAGTTGGTGGTCTCGACGATCGAGTCACAGCGGTACGAGCCGGGGGTTGACGTCTCCCCCGACGAGTAGAGTCCCGTCTACTGGTCCGGCGGCACGTCGACGTCGGGCTCGCTACCCGCCGCGGGCGACTCCTCGCCCGACTCGAGCGCGCTCGAGAGGACGCCCGCGAGTCCGTCGGGCCCGTGGCGGTGGATCGTCCACAGCATGTTCGCGACGAACAGGCCGACGCCGACGGTCGCAAGGGCGCTGCTGGCCGCGACGGCGGCCCCCGGGAGGTCGACCAGCGGCGCAGCCGCGAGGCCGGCGAACCCGACGAGCGTGGCCCAGAAGTCGGCCCGCTCGAGGCGGTCGTCGTAGAGATCGTCGATCATCGGGACCTGTTCGAAGCCCAGCCGGTCGCTGTAGCGCTCGATCCAGATGATGAAGGGGACGATGTGATACAGCGACCCGATGACGACGAAGCCGAAGACGCCGAACAACAGGAGGTTCCGCCCGTCGGGATGGCCGAAGAGCGCGTCGTAGGCGAGCGGGTCGGCCCACCACGTCGGCGCGGCCAGCGCGATCCAGGCGAACAGCGCCACGACGACGACCCAGTAGCGGGCGAGCATCGGCGACTGCTCGACGGTCGCGCCGACCAGTAACCGGCTGATAACGACCGTGAACGCCGCCAACCCGATGAGTAGCCCGACCGCGCCGGCACGGGCCAGCGGTTCGACGGTGAGCCCGCGGCCGAGCGCGAGCGCGACCAGCCCCGCGGGGAACGTGACCTGCTCGAGTCGGAGCAGCCACTGATCGAGCCGGTCGGGGTCGGCCTGCGTGAACATCTTCCCGAGTTGGTAGAGCGCGCCGACGACGGTCGAAAGCAGGGCACCGAACAGCGCGAGCGTCGCGTGCGCGAGATGCACTTCGAACCGAGCGACGCCGACCGAGTCGAACACGGGTCGCGTGAACCCGACTGCCAGCAGGATTCCGAAGGGCGCAACGAGGGCGAACGCGGCGAGTGCGAACGCGAAGTGTCGCTCAGTGAAATCGAACGGGCGCGCGCGGGCGAGCGTCCGGCCGACGTTGTAGACGAACGTCCAGATCCCCGCCAGCATCAGGGCGGCGGGGACCGGCAACGCGGCGTAGGTACCCGCGAGCAGCGCCGTCGCGAAGCCGGCCACGCCGACGACGAGCAGCCACAGCTGTGCGACCGCGAGCCGCCGCGAGTGGATCGTCACGCCGGACCAGACGGGGACGAACTGGGTCATCGCGCCCATGATCGTCACCGCGACCCAGCCCACCAGCAGCGTGTGCAGGTGGGCGAGACCCGACAGTCCGGGAAGCGACGCGACGGCCATGACGAACCCGCCGCCGACCCCGACGACCAGAAACCCCAGCGCGAGGACGAAGTGTCGCAGCGGGATCGCCATCGGGGGCTGTTGATCGGTCCGTAACCCGCCCGGTATCCCGTTCATGTCCCGGGGTTCGGCCCGGATCGCCGTCCCCTTCTTCCCGAACACGTTCGGAGGGTACTGTTTGCCCGCTCGGACCGTACGCATACCCATGCAAACGGACCAAGCGACCACCGGTGAGACGCGACCGGCCACGACAGCCGACCGAGACATCGAGACGACGACCGTGACCGTCCGCTGTACCGGTCACGTCCGGACCGCCGTCGGGACTCACGAACTCGAGTTCACCTTCGAGGGCGACCGCCTGCGGGACTTCCTCGAGGACTTCTTTGCCGAGTACGACCTCGAGGACATGCTCATCGCCGAAACCGAGGCGGACGCGACCCACAGCGGCTGGGCCCCGGTGCCCGACGATCTGCCCGGGACCTGGCGCAAGAACCCCGAGGGCGACCAGACCAGGCCCTACGCTCGCGTCTGTGTCAACGGCCGCTTCAACGAACACCTCGGCGGATTCGAGACGGAACTCGACGAGGACGACCGCGTCGCCCTGATCTACCCGTTCATGTTCTGCTGTTGAGACGGGTGTGGGGCCGCGACCCTCGACGGGGACCGGGACCATGGGCGAAGACGTTCGGCTCAGTCCTTACCCCCGTCGACGGCCGAGTGACGACTATGACCGAAGACGTCTCCGGCGTCGAACCCGTGACCCGCGGCGAACACGACGCGTCCTGGTCGGCGAACCTCGAGGGGCCCGAACACGCGATGGACCGGGACCTCATCGTCGAACAGGCGAAAGACGCGATCGTGGCGACGACCGCCGGCTACCACGTCAACCTCGTCACCCACGGCGACCACGGCCACCCCGAGACCTACCTCTGGGACGAACTCGAGGCGGCCTTCGACGGCCTCCGGCTCGAGTACGTCGATCAGTGTGGCTGTGGCGGCCACGTCACTCGCGCGCACGTCCTCGAGGAGTAGATCGACCGACGGCGACGGCCTTGCAAACGTCAGCCCGGCGGCTATTCGCTCCCGTTTCGTAGCGTCGCCGATGCGTTCTCGCACGACCTCGATCGACGACCCGGTCACCTGTCGGCACTGCGGTACGGAAAACGAACACCTGTACACCTACTGTCGCCGCTGTACTGGCCACCTGCCGGCGCGGCCCGACGCCCGACGCCGAGCCGGCGGTCCGGACTGAACGCCCGCTCGATCGTTCGCTTCGTCCGATTCCCCGTCAGTCGGCTCCAGCCCCGGCCGCGCCGCCGACGGCCGACCCCGTACCCGCGACCTCTTCGTCGGTGAGGTAACACTGCGGGTCCGGCGCGAACAGATCGCCCGTCGTCGCCAGCGCCCGCAGCCGCGACGCACCGCGACAGATCGACTTGTACTGACAGTCCGCGCACTTGCCGTTCAGCCGCTCCTCGCGGTTCCGTAGGGCCTTGAGCAACGGATTGGACTCGTCCTCCCAGATCTCGCCGAAGGGCCGGTCGCGGACGTTCCCGAGGCTGTAGCCCTGCCAGAACTGGGTGAGGTGGACGTTGCCCTGGTAGTCGACGTCGGCGATCCGCTCGCCAGTCGGATCGCCGCCGTTTCGCTCGAGGTAGTCGTAGACCGCCTGCGCCTTCGCCTCGCCGAACTCCTCACGGGCGTACTCGACGAGGTAGGCCGCGTCGGCGTAGTTGCCCACGAGCAGGGTCTCGATCTCCTCGCCGCGGTCGTGGTACTCGAGCGTGAGGTCGGCGACCTGCTTGACCGCCTCGCGTTTCTCCGCGGGGGAGAGGTCGGCGTCGACGATTTCGGCCCCGCGACCGCCGTAGTCCAGATGGTAGAAACAGAACCGGTCGAGACCTTTCTCGGCCAGCAGGTCGACGACGCCCTCGAGATCGGGCGCGTTGGCCTCGGTGATCGTATAGCGCAGGCCGGTCTTGAGTCCGACCTCGAGGCAGTTCTCGATGCCGCGGACGGCGGCGTCGAACGCCCCTTCTTCGCCGCGGAACCGGTCGTTGCGCTCGGGGAGTCCGTCGACGGAGATCCCGGCGTACTGGAGCCCGGCGTCTTTCAGGGCCATGGCCTTCTCGCGGGTCAGCAACGTTCCGTTCGAGGATAGTACCGGGCGAACGCCCCGGTCGGCGGCGTAGCCGACGAGTTCGATCAGGTCCTCGCGAACCAGCGGCTCGCCGCCGGAGAACAACAGGACGGGCGCGCCGAAGTCGGCGAGCTGGTCGATGAACGTCTTCGCCTCGGCCGTGGAGAACTCGCCGGTCGCGGCCTGGTTCTCCGCGCCGGCATAGCAGTGCGAACAGTAGAGGTTACACCGGCGGGTGGTGTTCCAGACGACGACCGGTCGGTGCTGTTTCTCGTCGGTGATCTGGGGCTTTTTCGACTCGTCGGCCGCGTCGTAGCGCAGCCCGTCGCCCTCGGCGTCGAGATCACAGAGCAGTTTGCTGATCGAGATCACAGGCTGTTCACCTCCGACGCGCCGGCCGTCTCCTTGTAGACGCGGGGTTCGTCGCTCCCGTCGTCATCGTCGTCGGCCTCCTCGTCCGGCCGCTCCTCGGCGTCGGCGGCCAATCCGCGCGTCGAGAACCGTTCGACCGACTCCGCCGGACAGACCCACAGATCGACGGCGTACCAGCCGAACAACCGACCGGCGTGTTCGTGGGCTTCCGTCGCGCTGGCCGCGGCGACGCTGCCGACGTGGCGCATCGGATCGCCCGCCTCGTTGCGGACGAAGACCTCCCACTGTGGCGTCGGGTTCCCGCGTTCGTCGCTGTCGACCGGGGCGCGGCGTGCTTTCTCGACCATGTCGATGTCTTCGGGACGAAAACGAAGGCCGTTGCGCGACCTCCCAACACGCGGGAATTCCCCTCGGCCGGCCCGAACATCTTCCGGTCTTCCCGACCCGCGGGAACAGGAGCGGCGTTTTCGGTTCGACGGTCCCGAGACTCCGCCATGCGCCCCGGCAATCTCGACACGTCCGAACGGCCGTTCGTCCTCATCTGGGAACTTACCCAGGCCTGTGGCCTCGCCTGTGACCACTGTCGGGCCGACGCCAAGCCCCAGCGCCACCCCGACGAACTCTCGACCGCCGAGGGGAAAGCGCTGCTCGAGGATGCGGCCGAGTTCGGCGACGGCCAGTTGGTCGTCCTTTCGGGCGGCGACCCGCTCGTCCGCGACGACGTTCCGGAGCTGATCGCCCACGGCGACGATCTCGGCTTGCGGATGACGATCACCCCCAGCGGGACCGGCTCGCTGACCGCCGACCGGATCGAGGAGATGGCCGACGCGGGGCTCAAACGGATGGCCGTCAGCCTCGACGGGGCCTCGCCGGAGACCCACGACGCCTTCCGCGGCGAGGACGGCAGCTTCGAGGAGACGATCAGGGCCGTCGAGGACGCCCGCGAGGCTGGGCTGCCGGTCCAGGTCAACACCACCGTCTGCCAGCAGACGGTCGCGGAACTCCCCGCGATCCGGGACCTGCTGACCGAGATCGGGGCCGTCATGTGGAGCGTCTTCTTCCTCGTCCCCGTCGGTCGTGGACGGGTCCTCGAGCCGATCGCACCCGATCGGGCCGACGCGGTCATGGAGTGGCTCCACGAGGTCAGCGACACCGAACCGTTCGGCGTCAAGACGACCGAAGCGCCGCAGTACCGGCGGGTCGCGATGCAGCGGCGAGCCGACGAAGACGAGGGCGGCCAGAGCGGCGGCCGACCCGGCCCGGGCGACGGGATCGAACGACGGACGGGGATCGTCGCGGGCGACGGCTTCGCCTTCGTCAGCCACACCGGCGAGGTGTTCCCCTCGGGATTCCTGCCGGAGTCGGCCGGCAACGTCCGCGACCGACCGGTCACGGAGCTGTATCGCGATTCAGAGCTGTTCCGCTCGCTCCGGGACCGGGACAACCTCTCGGGCAAGTGCGGGGCCTGTCCCTACCGCCACGTCTGTGGCGGCAGTCGCTCGCGCGCGTTCGCCCACACCGGCGACCCGCTCGCCAGCGACCCGCTCTGTCCGTTCGTTCCCGAGGGCTACGACGGCCCGCTCCCCTGGGACGACACCGAGGGCGACGCTCGAGGCGTCTCAACCGGCGACTGATCGACACTCGTTCTCCGCGACGCGTGCTGTCCCCAACTCGAGGACCGCTACCGGCGACTACAGAGAACGGGGGTCGAGAGAAGCAAGTCGGAGACGGTCGCGGCCGCGGTATAGCCGCCACGAAACTGGCGACAATGGCTGACCGAACGACCACTGTGACGCGTCGATCGTTCGACGCAGCGCGACCGTCGTCCGTGACGATGGCTCGGTGCTGCCGCACATCGACATACCGGTCGCGTTACCGATCGTATTCGCGGGCACGCGGCGTCGAGTATGGATGGTGGGTGGCGGTCACCGGGGTCGCTCTCCGCTCCCGGTCGACCGCCCGCAGGGTCTCGCCGACGTCGCGTGCGATCGATCGTTGGGCAGGGACCCCCTTCGCCGTTCGGGCGAAGACGTTCGTCCGCGGGCGAGCGCTACTCGAGGACGACTAACGTGTCGCCCATGTCGACGCTCTCGCCTTCCTCGACGGCGATCTGGGTGACGGTTCCGCCGCGAGAGGCGACGATGTCGTTTTCCATCTTCATGGCTTCGAGGACGACCAGCACGTCGCCGGCCGCGACCTCGTCGCCCTCCTCGACCTCGACGTCGAGGATCGTCCCCTGCATCTCGGCGTCGACGGTCTCGCCGTCGCCCTCGAGTTCGGCACCGCCGTCGTCGCCGCCGGAACCGCCCGCCGGCTCCGGTCGGCTGGCACCGCCGCCGGCCTCGACGTTGCCCGTCGGGATGGCTGGCGCACCGTGTTCCTCGAGTTCGACCTCGAAGCGCTTGCCGTTGACCTCGACGGTGAACTCGCGCTCGGTGGACTCCTCGTCGTCTTCACTGCCGCCGGAGCCGGTGTCGCCGCCCCACTGCTCCTGGGCCTCCTCGATACGGCTCTCGTCGAGTTCCTCGTCCAGATACTTCGTCGTGTGCGTACTCGCGACGAACTCCTCGTCGGTGAGCATCAGCCGGTGGAACGGGATGATCGTCGGGATCCCCTCGATCTCGTACTCGCGCAGGGCCCGCAGCGAGCGCTCGATACACTCGTCGCGATCCTCGCCCCAGACGACGAGCTTGGCGATCATCGAGTCGTAGTCGGTGACGAGTTCGTCGCCCTGTCGCAGGGCGTCGTCGAGTCGAACGCCGATCCCGCCCGGCGGGTCGTAGGTCTCGAGGGTCCCACCGGTCGCGGGCGCGAAGTCGTTGGCCGCGTTCTCGGCGTTGATACGGAACTCCATCGCGTGACCGTCGATATCGACATCGTCCTGCTCGAAGTCGATTTCCTCGCCGGCGGCGACCTCGATCTGGCGCTTGACGATGTCGAGGCCGGTGATCTGCTCGGTGACCGTGTGTTCGACCTGAATGCGGGTGTTGACCTCGAGGAAGAAGAAGTTCGCGTCGGGGCCGAGCAGTTCGCCCGCCTCGCGGTCCTCCTCTTCGACGAGGAACTCGACGGTGCCGGCGTTGGTGTAGTCCGCGGCGGCGACGCCGCGACGGGCGGCCTCGCCGATCTTCTCGCGGAGTTCGTCCGAGAGCGCGGCCGATGGTCCCTCCTCGATGACCTTCTGATGACGTCGCTGGAGCGAACAATCACGCTCGCCCAGATGGCGGACGTTGCCGTGTTCGTCCGCGAGGATCTGGACCTCGATGTGACGGGGCTGTTCGAGGTACCGCTCGAGGTAGACCGAGTCGTTGTCGAAGTAGGCCTCGCCCTCGCGCTGGGCGCTCTCGAGTTGGTCTTCGACCTCGCTTTCGTCCCAGACGACCTTCATTCCGCGACCGCCGCCGCCACCTTCGGCCTTGATGGCGATCGGGTAGCCGTGTTTCTCGCCGAACTCCTTGACCTCCGCGGGCTCGGTGACGGGGTCGGTCGTCCCGGGGACGATCGGCACGTCGGCCTCGTTCATGATCGTCCGGGCCTTGGTCTTCTCGCCAAGCGACTCCATCGCATCGCTGGACGGGCCGATCCAGGTGATCCCCTCGGCGTCCTCGACCTTGCCCGCGAACTCGGCGTTCTCCGCGAGGAAACCGTAGCCGGGGTGGATGGCATCGGCGTCGGCCTTCCGTGCGGCCTCGATGACCCCCTCGTGATCGAGATAGGAGTCGGCAGCCCGCGCCGGCCCCACGTTGTACGCTTCGTCCGCGTAGCGGACGTGTCCCGAGTCCTTGTCCGCCTCGGAGTACACGGCGACGGTCCCGATATTCAACTCCTCACACGCCCGCATGACGCGGACGGCGATCTCCCCGCGGTTCGCCACGAGAACCTTCCTGAACATTCCTGTGAGAACCGTCGGCAGGACCCTACCTTACTTTTTCGCAACGGGTTCGACAACGCGTCAGTTTTTGCCAGTTGACGACCCCGATCGCCGCCGATTCGAGTCGGACTCGGCGACCGCGATCCCTCACCGACCGGACCCATGCTAGTTATGGGCAATCGTTATCCGATCACGGACCCTGAATCAGGCATGTCCGAGTTCGTACCCGGTCCGCTACAGACCCAGTCGGTACTCGAGGACCCCCTCTTGCTCATCGGTGCCGTGGGGCTGTTGCTCGTGGTGATCACGGTCTGGCAGATGGTCGAGATCGTCGACGCCTACGACCGGGCCGCACTGACCGTCTTCGGCGAGTATCGCAAACTGCTCGAGCCGGGGCTGAACATCGTGCCACCGTTCGTCTCCCGGATCTACACGTTCGACATGCGGACCCAGACGTTGGACGTGCCCCAGCAGGAGGCCATCACGCGGGACAACTCCCCCGTCACGGCCGACGCCGTCGTCTACATCCGGGTGATGAACGCCAAACGTGCCTTCCTCGAGGTCGACGACTACCAGCGCGCCGTCTCGAACCTCGCCCAGACGACGCTGCGGGCCGTGATCGGCGACATGGAACTCGACGACACCCTCTCCCGACGGGAGATGATCAACGAGCGGATCCGGACCGAACTCGACGAACCCACCGACGAGTGGGGTATTCGAGTGGAGTCGGTTGAGGTCCGCGAGGTCACGCCCTCCGCGGGCGTCAAGGGCGCGATGGAGGAACAGACCTCCGCCGAGCGCCGCCGCCGTGCCATGATCCTCGAGGCCCAAGGTGAACGCCGCAGCGCCGTCGAGAAAGCCGAAGGGGACAAGCAGTCGAACATCATCCGCGCACAGGGTGAAAAGCAGAGCCAGATCCTCGAGTCACAGGGCGACGCGATCTCGACCGTCCTGCGAGCGCGTTCGGCCGAGTCGATGGGCGAGCGCGCGGTCATCGACAAGGGGATGGAGACGCTGGCCGAGATCGGGCAAGGTGAATCGACGACCTTCGTCATGCCTCAGGAACTCACCTCGCTGGTCGGTCGCTACGGCAAGCACCTCTCGGGCAGCGACGTGAAGAAAAACGGCTCGGAACTCGACAGTCTCGAGTTCGACGACGAGACGCGCGAACTGATCGGGCTGGACGACATCGCGGACATCATCGGCGAGATCGACGAACAGGCCGAGATGGACGTCGAAGCGATGGAACAGCAGGCCCAGGCGATCAAGGAAGGGCAGGACGTAGGCATGGATCCGGACGAGCCGATCACCATGTCCGAGACTGACGACGAACCGGAACCCGAACTGGGCTCGGACTCGGAATAGCGCCGTCCGGTTCCGTCGGTGTAAGATCGCTCTTTCTGGCCGACTAACCGATCGAAAACGGGTCGTCGGACGCTTAGAACTGCTCGGTCCGTCCCGCTGCCGACCACGCGTCGGTCGGCGCGCCGCGGGGCACGCGGACGGTCCGGTGTTGCTGTGCGCGGACCCGGCCGGCGAAGGCCCACCGCTTGTCGTCCCACGTCTCCTCACCGTCGGCGGCGGCCGCGGCGGCCGCGAGCGCGTGGTCGTGGAGGTGGGCACCGATCGCGGCCGCGATGGCCGCGGCCTCCTCGTCGTCGGCGTCGTCGGGCAACTCGATCGAAACGTCGCCGGGCAGGGCCGCCTCGAGGCCCATCGACGCATCGTCGTCCCCCGCGCCGCCCGCGTCGGCGGCCCGGTCGTCGGCCGACGGCTGTTGCTGGGAGGTCATGTTACAGCGGGATGTTGCCGTGTTTCTTGTCCGGGTTCGACTCGCGTTTCGTCTCGAGCATCTCGAGGTCCCGGATCAGCCGCGGTCGGGTTTCGGTCGGGACGATGACGTCGTCGAGGAAGCCCTTGTCCGTCGCGGTGTAGGGGTTGGCGAACTCCTCGCGGTACTCCTCGATGAGTTCGTCCCGCAGTTCGTCGGGGTTGTCCGCTTCCTCGAGTTCCTCGCGGTAGAGGATGTTGACCGCGCCCTGGGGACCCATGACGGCGATCTCGGCGGTCGGCCAGGCGTAGTTGACGTCCGCGCCGAGGTTCTTCGAGGCCATGACGCAGTAGGCACCGCCGTAGGCCTTCCGGGTGATGACGGTCAGCAGGGGAACGGTCGCCTCGGCGTAGGCATAGAGCAGTTTCGCGCCGTGGCGGATGATCCCGCGGTGTTCCTGGTCGGTCCCGGGCATGTAGCCGGGGACGTCGACGAAGGTGACGATGGGAATGTTGAAGGAGTCACAGAAGCGGACGAACCGCGAGGCCTTCATCGAGGCGTCGACGGTCAGCGTGCCGGCGTTGACCCGTGGCTGGTTGGCGACGAGGCCGACGGAACGGCCGTCGAGACGGCCGAAGCCGACGACGATGTTCTGGGCGAAGTTGTCCGCGACTTCGAAGAACGAGCCTTCGTCGACGACCGAATCGATGACGTCGGTCATGTCGTAGGGTTTCTGCGGGCTCGGCGGGACGATGTCTTTGAGTTGCTCGTCGCGCCGGTCGGGGTCGTCCCACGGCTCGACGCGGGGCGGGTCCTCGACGTTGTTCTGCGGGAGATAGGAGAGGAGTCGCTTGATGTCGTCCAGGGCCTGCTCTTCGCTCTCGCAGGCGAACTGGGCGACGCCGGTCTTGTTGGCGTGGGTCATCGCGCCGCCGAGTTCCTCGTGGGAGACTTCCTCGCCGGTGACGGTCTTGGTGACACCGGGGCCGGTGATGTACATGTGGCTGGTGTCCTTGACCATGAAGATGAAGTCGGTGATCGCCGGGGAGTAGACGGCCCCGCCGGCACACGGCCCCATCGTCGCGGAGATCTGCGGGACGACGCCGCTGGCTTCCTGATTCCGGCGGAAGATTTCGGTATAGCCGGCGAGGCTCTTGACGCCTTCCTGAATGCGGGCGCCGGCGGAGTCGTTGAGCCCGATGACGGGCGCACCGACCTCCATCGCCATGTCCATGACCTTACAGACCTTCTCGGCGAAGACCTCGCCGAGCGATCCCCCGAAGACGGTGAAGTCGTGGGCAAAGACGAAGGTGGTCCGCCCGTTGACCTCGCCGTAGCCGGTGACGACGCCGTCGCCCGGGACCTTCTTCTCCTCCATCCCGAACTGGCTCGTCTGGTGGGTCCGGAGCTGGTCGAACTCCGTGAACGTGCCGTCGTCGAGGAAGTAGTCGATCCGCTCGCGGGCGGTCATCTTCCCCTTGTCGTGTTGCTTCTCGATCCGCGCTTCGCCGCCGCCTTTGCGTGCCTCTTCGCGAAGTTCCTCGAGTTCGTCGATGCGGTCTTCCATCGTCATAGGGAAACCCTCCCGTGGCGACTCATTGGCCGTGGCAACGGCCACCGGAATAAAAAACGTTCTGTAACTCGTATTATTTCCCATGAGGGTTCGGGTGTTGTCGTATCACACGGGGCGGCAGCCGACCGGCCGCGGTTTCGTTCGGACGCGACGGTACAGTTACGCCGGCTCGACGGCCACTAGGCGTGAAACACATTCACAATGTGATGGACTATTACGCCCCACACGCTTCGATTCATAAACAAATACGGGACGAATACCGACAAATGTCACTGATGGTGGAGAATACTGAAGATAGTCACCGAATGTAAGGTTTTAAGGGATGGTGAGAAAGGGTTAAACCATGGCAGAGCGCGAATCATGGGCCACACGAACAGGCTTCATCCTCGCTGCGGTGGGGAGTGCAGTGGGATTAGGAAACATCTGGCGGTTCCCGTATCAGGTCGGTGAACAGGGTGGTGCGGCGTTCCTGTTCATCTATCTCCTGTTGATCGTGATGGTCGGGTTCCCGGTCATCCTCGTCGAGTTCGTCGTCGGCCGAAACACGGAGCGAAATCCCGTCGGGGCACTGAAACGGATCGGAACCGGGGCATGGACGAAGATCGGTTGGGTCTTCGTCACGGCCGGGTTCGTCATTCTGTCCTATTACAGCGTCGTCGCCGGCTGGACGGTTCGGTACGTCTTACTCGGACTTCAGGGCCAGTACACCGCTGACAGTGCACCCGAACAGTTCGGTGCAGTCGCAACCGGACTCGACGCCGTCGTCCTCCATGCGATCTTCATGGTGGCGGTCATCGCGATCGTCGCACTCGGCATCGAGCGCGGGATCGAACTCTCGGTGAAGGTGATGGTTCCAGCCATTATCCTCATTTCGATCGGCCTCGCGGCCTACGCGTTCACGCTCGAGGGAGCCGCCGACGCGTACGCCTACTACCTCTCGCCGGAACTCAGTACGATCACGTCGGAGTGGACGACGATTCTCCCGGCGGCCGCTGCACAGGCGTTCTTCACGCTGTCGCTGGGGATGGGCGTGATGATCACGTACGCGTCCTATCTCGGTGAGGACCGGAACCTTGCGTCGGATGCCGGTATCATTGCCTCGCTCGACACGTTCATTGCCTTTACCGCCGGACTGATCGCGTTCCCGGTCCTGTTCGCCGCGGGGATCGATCCGGGTGCGTCCGGTCCGTCGCTGATCTTCGTCAGCCTCGCGGCGGCGTTCGCCGAACTGCCGTTCGGTGGCATCCTCGGTGCGATATTCTTCGCGACCGTCGCCATCGCCGCGCTCTCGAGCGCGATCAGTATCATGGAAGTCGTCGTCGCCTATATGATCGACGAACAAGGGTTCGACCGGATTCCCGCCACAGTCGCGCTGGGCGTCGCGATCTTCCTCGTCGGGACGCCGGCCGCGCTCGATCTCATCTTCGTTGACCTCTACGACGGCTTCGCGAACAGCATCCTGCTCATGCTCGGTGGCCTCCTACTTTCGATCTTCGTCGGCTGGGTCGTCCCCGAACTGGCGCTCGAGGAGATCGGGAAGGGGATCAAAGACACCGGGTCGCTCGGCCTCGCGTGGCTCTGGTTCGTCCGGGTTCCCGTCGTCGTCGCACTGATCGCACTGGTCGCGCTGAACGCGTGGGACTACTACGGCTTCCTGACCGGTGACTTCGCCGACTGGTTGAGCGGGAACTTCTGATCGACGCGGACACCGCTTTGAGCCGCCGTTTTTTCGACACGGCTCGAGATCGATCGGGCTCGTAGCGCGGACAGTGTTTTCTCGTTACGGCCGCCAGGGCGCGTACCGCACTGTCGTGTTGTCGCTCCCGGAGACCGCCGATCGCAGTCGGCGATGTCGTCTCGAACAGCGACTCGAAGACCGGCGCCGAAAACGATGGGTGCGGCCGAGATCAGGCCTCGCCGTACACTGGCACCGCAGCGCCGCTCGTCACCGCCGCGGCGTCGCTACAGAGAAACGCCATCACGTCGGCGATCTCGAGCGGATCGACCCATGCGTCGTGATCGGCGTCGGGCATCATGTCGCGGTTCATGGGGGTGTCGATGACGCTCGGCATGACGCAGTTGGCTCGCACCGTCCCGCGGTTCTCCTCGGCCAATGTCTCCGTCAGTAGCCGGATGCCGGCCTTCGTGATCCGGTAGGGGCCGTCGCCCTCGCCGCCCTCGAGTGAGGAGCGGGCGCTGATCCCGACGATCGCTCCTTCGGTTTCCTGCAGGTGGGGCAGGGCGTGTTTCGCGGCGAGGAAGGCCGTCTTCAGGTTGACGTTCAGGAGGAGGTCGAACTCCTCGAGGTCGGTCTCCTCGATGTGGTCGCCACCGCGCCACGTCCCGGCGACGTTCAGCAGGTGGTCGATCCGGCCGTGGTCGTCGACGATCGTGTCCATCAGTCCGGCGACCTCGTCCTCGTCGGTCAGGTCCGCCTCGTAGAAGGCGAGGGCGGACTCGTCGGTGGGATCACGCTCGAGCAGGCTGTCCTCGTCGTCGGGTGCGATCACGTCGACCGCACAGACGGTCGCGCCGGCCTCGCGGAAGCGATCGACGGCGGCGCTGCCGAGCGCGCCGCTCGCGCCGGTGATCACTGCGACAGTCCCCTCGAAGTCGACCTCGAAGTCGGTATCGAGTGACATACGGGTGGGTGTGTGTCCCTGTCGCATCAAAGGCGGGGCTGCACGCGGCGTCGACTCATACGGGCCGTGTAACGACGGACCGGGACAACCACAGGACGGACGCGGTTGCACCGAGCATGACGGACACCAGTCCATTTCACGCCGCGCGTGCTACTGTCGCTAGCAGCCGATACGAAGCCGATCGAGAATTCGCGGCCGTCCATACCAGCGACGGCCGCAGTGATGCGACCGATCGTCACGTCGTTCCGTCAACAGTATTAGCCGTCGCCCACCGGCAGGGCCGCGCGTCTGAACCAGAACTCCGCGACCGCTTCGACCAGTTCGGTGTACCCTTCGGCGTCCGTCGGCTTCTCGAGGGAGGCGTTCGCGCCAAGGCGGTAGCTCTCGCGGACCGCCTCCGAATCCCCCGGTCGGGCCAGCACGAGGACGGGACGCCGTCCCAGTACCGCCTCGTCGGCGAGTGCCTCGAGCAACTCGAGGCCGTCGGTTCGCGACAGGTCCCGGTCCAGCAAGACGAGATCGGGGCCGGCCGACGAGTCGGTCGCCGCGTCGGTGAGGATCCGAAGCGCCTCGGTCCCGTTGGACACGACCTGAACCGACGTTTTGACGGCGATGTCGTCGAACTCGGCTTCGATACGGCTGCTCGTCTCGTCGTCGTCCGCGACGAGGAGGACATCGACCGCGTCGTTACATCGACCTCTCATGCGTGGATCAGAACTGATCGGGCAGTCGGTGTCCCGCCCGGTGCAACAGTCGTCTCCATCTAGTCAGGCGGTTCTTTTAACAATACTTGCTAAGTGCTTTGGATCGGTCCCGATGACTCTCCGCGGATCCGACGGCTGCGACCCGCCGACCGACTGAAGCCGCTGGGCGACGATCGACCGCTATGCGCTGTATCGCCCACCGGGGGTTCGCCGCGGTCGCGCCCGAGAACACGATCGGCGCGGTCCGCGCTGCGGCAGACCGCGCCGACGCCGTCGAGTTCGACGTGCGCCGCTGTGGGACCGGCGAACTCGTCGTCGTTCACGACGAGACGATCGACCGAGTCACCGACGGGACCGGCACCGTCGCGGCGCTGTCGCTTGCGGCCCTCGCCGACCGGTCCGTCCGCGGGACCGGCGAGGGGATCCCGACGCTCGCTGCCATGCTCGCGGCCGTCCCGCCGACAGTCGAAGTCCACATCGAACTGAAAGAGCGCGGCCTCGCCGCCGACGTTCTCGCGATCCTCGACCGAACCGACCTCCCCAACCGAGTCGTCGTCACCTCCTTTCTGCCCGGCGAACTGCGGACGATCCGCGAGCGTGATTCGAGCCAACCGATCGGCCTGCTGGCCAGCCACCGCCTCGAGACGCCGGTGACGACCGCGGTGGAACTCGACTGTGCCGTCCTCGGTGCGAACCGCGTTCGGTGTCTGGCGACCGGGATCGTCCCGCGGGCGACGGCAGTCGATCTCGAGGTCCACGCCTGGACGGTCGAGCGGGCAGCGACGGCGCGGCTGCTCGAGCGGCGGGGCGTCGACTACGTCTCGGCCGATCGGCCGCTCGACGTGTAGCGGGCGAGTGACGACCGCCGACCGGCCGCTCGCCGAGACGACGCGATCGGCTACGCCTCGGTCGTCGTCACCGAGACGGTCCGCGTTCGCGGCCCGTCACATTCGACGAGCAACACCGACTGCCAGGTCCCCAGCGTCGGCTCGCCGTCCGCGACCGGGACCGTCACGTCGGGGCCCAGTAGCGCGGCCCGCAGATGCGAGTCCGCATTGCCGTCCAGTTCGTCGTGTGCGTGTCCCGAATCGGGCACGAGGTCCCGTAGGAACGACTCGAGGTCGCCCCGGAGCCGTGGCTCGTTTTCCTGGACGACGAGCGCGGCCGTCGTGTGTTCGACGAAGGCCGTACAGGTACCCGACTCGCAGTCGTCCGGAACCGCCGCGGCGATCGACTCGGTCACGTCGACGGTCGTCAGTCGCTCGTCCGTCTCGACGGTGAACGTCATGGGCTGGCCTACGGCGGCGAGAAAGGGCTCGGTTTCGGTTCCGTCGCGGCCTACGACAACCGACCCGCAGCCCACGACGCGCGGTCGCGGACGTTCGGTGCCGGGTCCCGACTCGCGAGGTCGGCGAGTCGCGGTTCGGCAGCTTCGACGCCGCCGTGTCCGAGCGCGACGCAGGCGTTCGCCCGAACGTGTGCGTGGTCGTCGGCGAGCAACGAGAGCAACTGGCGGCGGACCGGGTCCACCGCGGTTTCGGTGCCGGCGGCGATGCGGGCGATCGTCACCGCGGCTGCGGCCCGGGTGTCGGGATCGTCACAGGAAAGCGCGGTCCCCAACTCCGCAGTGACCGATTCGACCGCCGCTGGGTCGTGGTGGGCCACGTCGCCGAGACAGCCGATCGCCTCGTGTCGGACAGCCGGGTTCTCGTGATCGACGAGCGCCGCGGCGTGGGAAACGAACGCGAGCGAGCCGAGATCCCCCTCCGACCGCGCCAGTCGCCCGAGCGCGCGCAGTGCGGGCCGCCCGTTCTCTGCCGGAGCAGCCGACAGCGCCGCTTTCAACACGGATACCGCCGGCTCGAGTGCCATCGGATCGACCCGAGAAACGTGCGCCAGCGCGTCGAGGCCGTCCGTATCGTAGTCCGACCGCTGCTCGAGGACGTCGGCGATCGCCACGGTATGATCGACGACGACGTCGGGTCGCTCGGCAGCGACGGCCGCGAGACACCGGAGCAACTCGCCGGTCATCGGCCGATCGGGGTCGTCGCGGGCGACGGCGACGATCGACCCCGTCGACGGTGCGACGTCGGTCGGTGCCTCGGCCGCCAGATCGGCGAGGCAGGCGGCGACCGTCTCCCGGAAGTCGATCTCGGGCCGCTCGAGCAGCGACCGGAGTTTCGGTACCGTCGGGGCACAGCCGGCCGCCCCGTCCCGCTCATCGATCGCGGTCCGGATCCGGTTTACCGCCGCTCGTTGTTCGCTCGGCTCCCCGTCGAGTCGCGTCAGGACTGCTGGCAGGTCGATCCCGGTGGCTCCCCGGCCCCGGGGCTCGACGGCCTCGCCCCCATCCCCATCCATCGTGTCTCGCCAATCGAACAAAACCAGCAAAAGCCTTCTGGCCAACGCGATCGGCCGTTCACCCGCCCTCGAGAGCCGGTGCCGGATCGAACGCGGCCGTTCGGCGGCGTCCGACGGCGGACCGGCTCAGGCCAGCCACTCGTCGGGCTTCGTGTCGTAGTCCACGTCGTCGGCCGCGAGGTGTTCGACCTCTTCCCAGGGGACGTCCTCGGTCGTCATCGTCTGGCCGTCGTATCGGATCAGTTTGCCCTGCTCTTCGGCGTCGGGCTCGCGGTTGCGCCGCTTTGCGACCTCGATGTCGTGTTCGTCGACCTCCTTGACGATCGTCAGCAGGTTCACCGGCCGGCCCCACAGCTCGAAGATCCGCTTCAGCGTCTCCTTGGCCTGCCCGAGATCGAGCATGACGCCGTTGTACTGGTGACCGAGCAACAGTTCGTTGGCGTTGTTGTAGTTGCCGTCGTAGACGGCGATGGTCGGCTTCCCGAAGTTGGTAAACTGCAAGAGCAGTTTCTTCTTGACGTCCGCGGCGGCGTCGCTGGCGACGTGGAACTGCCCCGTCGCCTGCGAGTGTTCGTAGGTGAAGTAGTTGTTCTCCGTGATGAACTCCTGGGTCAGGAACTCGTCGAGGAAGGTTACGTCGTTATGGCTCTCCCGGACGTCGAACAGCCGGTCCCAACCGGCCGTGTAGTCGATATCCGCGAGCGCCTCGTCGACCGAGTCATAGCGCGCGTCGTCGAAGAGGTAGCGGCCGATCCGCTCGAGGTCGTTCTGGCTGACTCGCTTGAGGAAGCCCCGATGCTGGCGCTTGACCAGCGAGTAGTGCCGGCGGGCCAGCCCCTCGTAGGTCAGGACCTTCCAGGGGTACTTCTCGACGTCTATCTCGCCCTCGTGGGCCCGCTCGAGCGCCTCGTGATCGACCCACTCGTCGGGCAGTGTCGCGACGTCGTCGAGCGTGTCGGGCGAAATCGTCTCGAGCGCCGCGGGCGGCTCGAGCGTCTCGAGGACGTCGTCGAAGTCGACGACGTCGGTGAGGTTGCGCCAGGAGACGCCCTCGACGCGCAGCAGAGCCTCGAGGACTTCCTGCCGGTTGGTGGTGTTCTCGACGTACTCCCAGAGTTCCATCCCGAGGCTGTAGGGGTTGAGCCCGCCCGAGGCCAGGACTTTCGCCATGTGGTCGGCGTAGTTGAGGAACTCGTCGTCGCCGGCGAAGGCCTCGTCGGTCATCATCGTCGATTCCCAGTAAGCGGCCCACCCCTCGTTCATCACCTTCGTCATCTTCTGGGCGGCGAAGTAGTAGGCCTCCGCGCGCATCATATCGAGGATGTCGCGTTGCCACTCTTCCATCTCGACGCCGCGGCCGGCCTCCGCGTCGTACTGCTTGCCGTGTTCGCGGACGAACGCCAGCAGGTCCTTCTGTGGCTCCTCCGGGAAGCTCCCGGTGATCTCCTCGCCCTCGAGTTTCTCGACCCACTCCGCGTCGAAGACCTCGCCTTTGATCTCGTCGGAGAGATCGAGTTCGTCCAACTTCTCGGCGAGATCCTCGTCGATCTCGCCCGCGGGACCGTCGACATCGAGCCGACGGGTGAAGACCTGATGCTGGTCGATGTTGTCCTCGAGGCTCAGACAGTGGTCGATCCACTTCTCGACCTCGGCGCGGTCGATGTCGGGATCGGACATGTACTCGTCGATGGCTCTGGCGTGGCGCTCGAGCATGGCGGCGGCGTTGACCTGATCCTCGTCGGCCTGGCCGCCGGTGAACATGCCGAACCAGTCGTTGTTCGCGAAGAAGTCCGAGTGGGCCTCGACGTGGGTGATCACCGCCTTCTGGTCGGCCACCGTGTTCGACTCCTGCAGGAAGGCGTGGGCCGGGTTATCGTTGTTGACGATCTCGAAGGCCTTCCCGCCGCCGTACTGGCCCTGTTTCTGTTGCTTGTCGTACTGCATGCCCCACCGCCAGTGGGGATACCGAGACTGGAACCCGCCGTAGGCGATGAGTTCGTTCATCTCGTCGTAGTCGATGATCCAGTACTTCACGGGGTAGGGCTCGAGGCCGAGTTTCTCGGCCAGATTGCGGGCCTCTTCGACCGGCTCTTCGAGCTCGCCCGCGATCGCCTGTTTGCGGAAGCGGTCCGCGTTGGAGTTGCGTTTACTCATCTGATTCGCCCTCCGTCGAGAGGATGTCGTAGATCGCGTCGGTCACGTCCGACTGGTCGTTGACGTAGGCCACCGCCACGTCGTCGGCGTCGGTCCCGAAGTGGCGCTCGAGTTCCTCGGCGTGGGTGGCGTTGATCGCGTTGCCCGACGGCTGGGTCTCCACGTAAGCGTGGAGGTTCGCCGGGATCTCCTCCATCAGCGGGATGACCCGTTCCTCGGTGTCGTTCGAGGAGTTCTCGGAGTCCCCCGCCGCGAAGACGTAGCGGTTCCAGTCGCTCCAGGGGTATTCCTCTAAGAGCTGCTGGGCCAGTTCGTACGCGCTCGAGATCTTGGTCCCACCGCCGCTGCGGATGCCGAAGAACTCGTCGCGCTCGACCGCCCAGGCGTCGGCGTCGTGGGCGATGTAGACGAACTCGGCGTTGTCGTACTTGCCCTGCAGGTACCAGTCCAGCGGGGTGAAGGTCCGCTCGACGAGTTCGCGTTTCTTCTCGCGCATCGAGCCGGAGACGTCCCGGATGTTGACGACCACGACGTTCTTCTCCTTTTCCTCGATGATCTCGGGATGGCGGTAGCGCTCGTCCTCGCGGCGGAAGGGGACGTGTTGGATCCCCTCGCGGCGGATCTTCTGTTGGACGCTCTCGCGCTCGACGTTTTCCTCGACCGCCTCGATGGAGTCCCATGTACCGCGCTCCTCGTCCGGAATGTCCTTGTAGGCCTCTTCGATCCAGGCCATCGACACCGGGAGGTTCTCGCCGCGGGCCCACTCGAAGACCTCGCGGGGCGAAATCCCCTCGACCTTGCAGAGTTCCCGCAGGAACTCCTCGTCGAAGTCCATCGCGAGCTTGCGCTTGAGTCCCTCCTTGAACATCCGCTCGAAGTCGAGCGTGCTGTTGGGACCGGTCCGGGTGAGGTCGGTAAACGGTCCCTCCTTCTCCTCGACGACTTTCTTCCCCTTGGGATCGAGGTCGAGCCCGAGTTCCTCGTCGAGTTCCTCGGCGAACTCCTCGGGGTCCATCTCGTAGTACTCGTGGTCGCCGCCCTCCTCGCCGGGCTCGCCGTCCTCGCCGTCGTCGTCGCCCGGCTGGGGCTGTGGCTGGCCGACCGGCTGACCGGCGTCGGGGGTCCCGTCCTCACCCTGGCCGACCCCGCCCTGATCGCGCTGATCGTACTCGAACTCCGGCAGCGAGACGATCTTGACCGGGATGTTGATCTCGCCGGGGCCGCTCCCCGCGAGGTCGCCGTACTGGATGAAGTCGGCCAGGTCTTCGCGCCGTTCCTCGCCGACTTCGCGGAACCGCTCGAGGTCGTCTCTCAGTCCCATCTGTAACTCACCTGTCCCATGACGTGTCTACTGGTTAGCTCGGCCGACGCCGCCGAGTAGCCGAAGAGGTCGACCATGGTCTCGATCGTGTCTTCCTTGACCGCCGCGGTCTGGGTGTCGCTCGGCGGATCGCTCCACTGTCGTGGATCGAAGTCCTCGAAGGTCCGCTCGACGTCGTCCCAGTCGTGGCTCTCGAGGACGGTTTTGATCACCGGGATCGCGGTGAGATCGACGTCCTCGACCGAGAAGTCCTCGTCGCGGTGTTCCCACGCGTGGCGGTTCAACGACGTGATGACCTTCTCGCGGCGGAAGTTCCGGACGCTCTCGCGGGGCTGATTCCCGTCGTACTCGCTCTCGGAGAACCGGCCGAGGTGTTCGATCTCGAATAGCTTCATCTTCAGCGGATCGGGCTCGACCCGCTCGCCGCGGTCGTTGTACAGCGGTTCCTCGGTCTCCCACGCGTAGACGTGTTCGACGTACTCGGCGACGGTCTCCTCGTCGACGCGCTTGTCGTACATGATTGCCTCGATGACGTCGCTCTCCTGCTGGTCGTAGACGTAGTTTTTCACGGGGACGACGCGGTTCTCGAACTCGGAGCGCTCGCCCGTCGAGAACACCGGCGCGTCGACCAACCCCTCGACCATCGCGTTGAGGACGTCGCGGGGCATGACGACGTCCTCGACCGGGAGGTCGGCGTGGTGGCGGTCGCGGTCGGTCTGGAGCAGTTCCGCGAGCGTGTCCCGCGTGTACGTCACCGGAATACCGTGGTCGCCGTCGTTGCCGTCGTCGTCGAAGTCGAACTCCTCTTTCTCGCGGCGGCTGTCGCCCTCCTGCAGGTAGCCCTGATCGTAAATCAGTGCCTTGTCGACGAGATCGAGCCCGTTCGGGAGGGTTTCCTCGTCCAGTCGCGTGACGACGGCATACAGCGCGGCCGCCTCGATCGCGTGGGGCGCGAACTCCTGGACCCGCGTCTCGCCGTCGCGGTCCTTGATCGTCACCCGCACCGGCGCGCGGATCCGGTCGGCGAGTTCGTCGTAGCTCCCAGCTTCCCAGACCGCCGTCTCGTTCGTCAGTTCCCGCCGGATCAGCTCCGTCTCGAGGCTGAGGTTCGTCAGGTAGCCAAAGCGGTGTTTGTCCAGGCGCCGTTTCAGCGCCTTCAGCGGGTCCATTCCGTTTCGATCGGAGTGCTGGTTGAGCTGGGCCTCGAGATCGGGGTTGGAGATGATCAGCATCTGGCTGTCGACGTCCATCCCGATCCCCTTGTCCAGTTTCACGGACTGTTCGTCGGGGACGTTCAGCAGCTTCTGGAGGAGGTCGGCATGCTGGGCCGCGTCCTCGACGATGGTGAGGACGCCGTTGCCCTGCGACAGGACGCCGTCGTAGCTAAAGGCCTGCGGGTTCTTCCGGCCCCGCGAGTCCAGTTCCTGAAGCATCCCGTGCATCCACGAGCCGACGAGCCGTTCCTTGGGCCGGCCGTCGTCTTCGGAGTGGAGGACGCCGACGCCCTGTCCGACGTCGACGACGTAGTTTTTCACGCGCAGGTGATCCTCGTCGGTGATCGCCGAGAACAGGTCGTCCTCGCCCCGTCGGCGATAGCGTTCCTCGAGGAAGTCGTAGGCCTCCCGCGAGAAGGGGTCCAGCGCCGCGTCGACCTGAATCGGGACGTGATCGTCGAGTTCGTCGTTCAACTCGGCGAGCAGGTCCTCGCGGACGGCGTCGGGGAACACCGACAGGGGATGGGCCTGGACCGGGCTCTCGTACCAGTTCTGTTCGTCGGCGGCGCTCGTGCCGCCGTCGTCGCCGTAGCTCAGCCCGCGCTCGCCGCCCTCGGCGGTCGAGATGTTCCACTCGACGGTGTACCGGCGGCCCTCGGGCGTCTTCGAGTACTCGCGCAGCCCGTTGACCAGACACCGCTTGAGTTCGGACTTGCCCGTCGCCGTCGGGCCCTCGAACCAGATGATCTTCTCGTCTTTCGCCCGGCCCGCGGCGATCGACCGCAGGTCGTCGACGAACCCGTTCAGGACCTCGGTGTTGCCCAAGATGGCGTGTTCGCCGTCGTTGTACGGGTCGTCGAAGAAGCGGTAGCGCTCCTTCTCCTCGCCCTCCTCGACGACCGTGCGGGTGCCGGCGGCCTCGATCGCCTCGAGGAGGTACTTCGAGGCGTGGGAGGCGATCTGTGGGTTCTCGAAGAGCCGATCGACGTACGCCGCGAGGCTCATCGGCTCCTCGTAGGTCTCCTCGAGGGCGCGGTCGGCCTCGGTGACGTAGTCGTGTCCGGTCATGTTAGTCTTCCATCTCGGTTTTGGCGACCTCCGCGCCGGCGAACTCGAGTACTTCCTTCGCGCCGCCTTCGGAGTAGCCCTGTTCGATCAGCGCGTCGATCCACGCGGAGCGTTCGTCGTCGTCGAAGTCGTTGGCCGACACCAGCGCGGAGAAGTTGATGTTGTGCTTCTTGTCCTCCCAGAGCTTGCGTTCCAGGGCACGGCGCAGGCGCTCGTTGTCCTGCGGGTTGAACGCCTCGCCCTCGCGGGCGCGCCGCGAGACCCAGTTCGAGACCTCCTGGCGGAAGTCTTCCTTCCGATCTTCGGGGATGTCGAGTTTCTCCTCGACCGAGCGCAGGAACGTCTCGTCGGGCTCTTGCTCGCGGCCCGTCAACTCGTCCTCGATGGTGTCGTCGTCGATGTAGGCCATCACGTGGTCCATGTATTTCTCGCCCTGGCGCTGGATCTCGTCGATGTCGTAGGCCAGCGCGTGGCGGACGTCCTCGATGGCGCGTTCCTTGTACTCCTCGCGGACCGTCTCGAGGTAGCGGTAGTACTGCTCGAAGTTGTCCTCCGGGATGGAGCCGTGGTGTTCGAGGTTCTCCTCGAAGAAGTTAAAGACGGTCAGCGGCGAGAGGAACCCGCGCTGGCGATGTTTGGAGTCCATGATCGCCTCGGCGATCTCGTCGCCGATAAAGCGCGGTGAGACCCCGACCATGCCCTCGCCGATCTCGGCTTTCGCCTCGGCTTCCTCGCGGAGCTTTTTCGTGTCGATATCGTCGCCCTCGTCGATCTCGCCGTTGTAGGCTTTGGCCTTCGAGAGCAGCCCGACGGTCTCGGTGTCGGGTTCCTCGATGCGAGTCAGGACGCCGAACAGCCCCGCCATCTCGAGGGTGTGTGGCTCGACGTTGATGTCGGGCACGTCGGCGTTTTGCAGCATCTTCTCGTAGATGTTGGCCTCGTCCTCGTAGGAGAGGACGTAGGGGAAATCGATCCGCTTGGTACGGTCGTTGAAGGCCTCCATCTTCTCGTCGCCCTTCTTGTCCTTGTACTCGGGCATGTTCGTCCGGCCGACGATCACCTGGTCGATGTCGATCCGGGGGTTGTTCTTGGGCTTGATCGTCTGCTCTTGGGTCGCGTGCAGGAAGTCATAGAGGAACTCCCGCTGGAGTTTGAGCAACTCCTCGCCGGAGAAGATGCCCCGGTTCGCGTTACAGAACGCGCCGGAGTAGTCGAACGCTCGGGGGTCGCTCTCGCCGTAGATGGCGATCTTCGAGTAGTTGACGTCGCCGGTGAGTTCGGTCTCGTCCTGGTTCTTCTTGTCCTTGGGCTCGAAGGTCTCGAGGCCCTGTCGCTTGTTCTCGTCGGCGACGAAGCGGACGATCTCGACGTGGTTCTCGAGGACCTGCTGGAGGTCGTCCTCGTAATAGGCCAGCAGTTTGTCCATGTAGAACTCGCTTTCGGGATCCAGCGCCTGCTCGTTCTGGATAGTGTAGGGGGCATCGAGGTTCTCGTTGAGATCGTCGATGACCCGCTGGCGCTGCTCGAGGGGGAGGAGGACGAGCGGGTCCTGGTTCATCGGCGACCGGACGGTGTCGTCGGCCGGGTCCTGGTCCTGGATGACGTCACAGAGGTTCGTCCACCGGAAGGTGTACATCCGGCCGTCCTCGCGGAGCGTGTAGTCCTCGAAGTACTGCCGGACCTGTTTGTCGAAGTGGGACTTCCCGGAGCCGACCGGCCCCAGCAGGAGCTTGATCCGCCGTTCCGGCCCGAGCCGGCGAGCGCCGGATTTGACCTTGTTGACGAACTCGTGGATCGACTGGTGGATCACCTTCCCGTAGAAGGTGTTCTCGCCGTCACCGAGCGGGTCCTCGCTGGCGAGTTGGTACTCGACCATCCCCTCGGTTTCGTCGTAGGTGGTGCCGTAGTAGTCGAACATGTCCGCGACGCGCTGGTGGGCGTTGCGGGCCACCTTCGGGTCCTCGTACACCTCCTCTAAGTACCAGTCGAAGGACTTGGTTTCCCGCAGGTCCGCGGGCATCGACTCTTTGTAATCGGTACTGAGCTGCTCGAGTGTCTCGATGTCACCGGTCATGGTATCGTTGAGTGGGTTCCCCCCGTTTGCGGTCGTCCGTGATCGCACGGAGTGAAAGCGGACGTCTTCGACCAGCCGAGGCGTCTCGCGGCCGAACCGTCGGAATCCGTCGCCTCGCTGTACCCGACGTGAGCGTCGAACTCGTCGGGCTCCTCGAGGGGACTCTCGGGGAGCGTGACCCGTTCGTGGGCGGCGTGGTAGCGTGTCATCTGTCACCTTTCACCACTCTCCGTTGCCCAACACCGTGTAGGGGGTCGAGCAACGGTGCGCCGGGGACGGGCGCGGAGTGGATCGGTCCGGCGATCGGATACCGATAGTATTTAATGAGTGAGTAATCCAGGTACTTAACCTTAGCCCCAAAAGGTATTTGTCAGAACCTCATTCCACACGAATTCTGCTAGAAACATATGTTGGGCCTAGGTATCACACCCCACATTCGGGCGACTACGGTATAAGTTGCCAGCCTGCATAGGCAGCGTGGGCTCGCGCGCGCCAGTTCGGGGTCGCGGCGAGTCACTGGACCACCCTCGTCCCTCTGGCCACCGTGACGAGGGGGATTTAGGCGCGGGGCGTCTATCGGAGGCTATGTCGGACTCGACCGCTGACGACGGGGGTATCGACTCGCGGCTCCCCGAGGCCTGGCAGGTCTGGAGTCGGGGCGAGGACGGCCGGCTCGTCCTCGCGTACCGACCGGATGTCTTCGACGCCGCGGACTTCCCCGCTCCCTGTCTGCCGACGCTGTATCTCACCCACGGCAAGCGAACCCGACGTCCCGGCGTTCACCCCGGCGACACCGCCGACACCGCGGACTGGTTCGTCACGCTCTATCTCGAGCCCGACGTCTCGCTGGACGAGACGCTGCGGTACCCGACGCGCGACGCGGCCCTCGAGGAAACGGTCGCACTCGCCCGGCGGTTCGACGACGGCGAGATCGACTACCGCAGGTTGTATCAGGTTCCCCGCGAGGCGTACTTCGAGCGACTCGACGACCTCACCGGCGACGGCTGCGAGGACTGACTCCCGAAACGGTGATCGACTGGACCGTCGCGGCCGCCGTGACGTGACCCTTAACCGCCAGTGGCGAGTATCCATTCCCATGTCGACCGTTACGCTCGTCGGGTCCCGGCTGGCCGAACCGGGGACCGAGTTCATCTACGAGGGCGAAGCCGACGCCTGTGCCGGCTGTCCGTACCGGAGCCAGTGTCTCAATCTCTCGCCGGGCACGAAGTATCAGGTCACCTCCATCCGCGAGAACGCACAGACCCTCGAGTGTGCCATGCACGACGGCGGGGTCCGGGCCGTCGAGGTCGAACCGGTCTCCGTGCGCGCGAACATCACGTCGAAGGGTGCCTTCGCCGGCAGCAAGACCAGCCTCCCCGGCCCCTGCCCCTACGTCGAGTGTCCGAGTCACGAGTACTGCGAGCCCGACGGCGTCGCCTTCGACGAGGAGTACCGCATCGCCGAGATCGTCGGCGAGCCGCCACACGAGGTCTGTCACCTCGATCGGTCGCTCGAGTTGGTCGAACTCGAGACCGACGAGTGACCGCTCTTTTCTATCGTTCTGACGCGTGATTCCACGACAGCGGACGCTTCGAGGCCCAATCACGGCTCGGTGCCGACGATCACCACCAGCCCTGCGCCGATTACGCCCGCGATGTCCGCGCCGACGAAGGCCGGTGCGTACGTCCCCGTGAGGTCGTCGGTGAGACCGACGGCCACGGAACGAGGGTCCCGAGACGGCGAAAGACACCGAGACGAGTCCGAAGACGACGAACGCACCGCCGAAACCACCGGGGACGACCTACCAGCCGCGGTCAACGCGGCGATCGGGCGTCGGACCCGTCGCGTCGTCAGTGCAGGCGGTATCGCGAGGCCGGTCGGGATCGCTATCGGGGCCCATTCGATCGTCCTGTTTGTTTCCGACACAGAATATTTAGCGAGTCGTTCAACAATGCCTAAAATTTAAAATGGAATACAGTATCGACAGTGTATGGGAATGACAGACAGGACAGCCCCGACGGGAAATGTCGTCGAACGAGTAGGGAACCGAGTCGCAGACGTGGTCGAACGGTGGATGCCGAGCCCGTTTCTGTTCGCGATTATCCTGTCCTACGCGGTGTTCGTGGTCGGCATGATCGTCGAGGGACAGGGGCCGACGGAGATGGTCCAACACTGGTACGACGGGTTCTGGGCGTTTCTTACCTTCGCGATGCAGATGGTGTTGATCATCATGACTGGATTCGTTATCGCCTACCATCCGCGGGTCAACGACGGACTCCAGCGGTTGGCAGCGGTCCCGAACACCAGCACGCAGGCCGTCGTGCTGGTCGGCGTCGTCTCGATGCTGCTGGCCTGGGTTCACTGGGGGCTCAGCCTGGTCGTGGGCGCCATCTTCGCTCGAGAGATGGGCAAGGCGGCCTACCGGGAGGGGATCACGGTCCACTATCCGCTGCTCTGCGTGGCGGGCTACATGGGGATGGGGCTCACCTGGCACTGGGGTCTCTCCGGTTCGGCACCCCTCCTGCTCGCGACGTCGGGCAACGAGTTCATCGAACTCGGGATCATCGACGAACCCGTCAGCACCTCCGCGACGATCTTCAGCGGCTACGCGCTCGCGCTTACCGCGCTGTCGATCCTCTTTGCGGCGACCGTCCTCTATCTGCTGACGCCCTCGGCGGAGCGCTCGCGGGAGATCACTGACTACGTCCCCGAGGAAGACCTCTTCGGGTCGGTGACCGACGGCGGCGTCGACGACGCGACGGCGGACGGAGTAGCCGCCACGGAACCGTCGCACGACGACCGCGTTCCCGCCGAGCGGATCGATAACAGCCGGTTGCTGGGCGGGGTCATTGCACTGACCGGCGTAGCGGTGATCGTCTGGGAGTTCGCGACGAACGGGCTGGATGCGCTGAACCTCAACGTACTGAACTTCGGGTTCCTCTTCGCCGGTCTCGCACTCTACACCCGCCCCGCACTCTATCGCGACCGATTCGGCGACGCCGCAGACGCTGCGGCCGGCATCATCCTCCTGTTTCCCTTCTTCGCGGGCATTCAGGGGATGATGAGCGGGTCCGGATTGGCGGAGACGATGGCCGAGGCCCTGCTGGCGATCTCGACCCCCGAGACGTTCCCGGTCATCGCGTGGCTTACCGCCGCGGTCGTCAACCTCTTCGTCCCCTCCGGCGGCGGGGAGTGGATCGTCCTCGGACCACCGATCCTCGAGGCCTCACAGGCGGTCGGAGTGCCGGTCGGCCAGACGACGATCGCCTACGCCGTCGGCGACGCCCACACGAACCTGCTGAACCCGTTCTGGGCCCTCCCGCTGCTGGCGATCACGAAGATCCGGGCCCGGGAGATGTTCGGCTACGCCGTCACGATGTTACTCGCGTTGATCCCGTTCCTCGCCGTCGTGCTGTACGTCCTCCCCTACTGAGGCGGATTCCCTCTGTTCCTTGAGGCGAACGCGACGGAAAAACAGCGATCGCTGACGCTACTGTGCCTCGAGCGCGCTCTCCTCGAGCCAGCTTCCCGCCCAGCACTCGATCTCGCCGAAAACCGGCTCGAGGGACTCGCCCTTGTCGGTGAGGCTGTAGAAGGTGGCGACGGGGGCATCCTCCTCGATGCGTCGTTCGACGAAGCCCATCTCGCCTAAGTCGTCGAGAACCCGCGAGAGGGTGCGGGCGTTCGCGCCCGTCGAGCGCTTGAGTTCGTTGAAGCGCTGTTCGCCGTCCAGTAGCTCGTGGAGGACCGCCAGTCGCCACTTGGAGCCGATCTGCTCGAGGGAGGCGATCACGGGACAGGCGCCGTCGTCCTGTTCGCGGGGTTCGGGCCGTTGGGATGCCATTGAGTACCGCCGCCTACGTCGCGAACCGTTTTAGTAGTTCGCATACGAACCGGGTATCATCGTGTTAGTAGATTGTGCGCGGCGACCGGCAGCGCCGACGCCGGCCCGACGGGTGAGACGGCGATGACCGACGACGGAACGGCCGGAACGGACGGGTCCGACGCCCTCGAAATCGATGCCGCCGACCACGACGGCTCGCTCTATCGGATCCTCTCGAGCGCGGTCGTCCCCCGGCCGATCGCGTGGGTGAGTACCACGAGCGAGGACGGCGTCGACAACCTCGCGCCGTACAGCTTCTTCACCGTGGCGTCGGTCGACCCACCGGTCCTGCTGTTCGCGCCGGTCGATGGAGCCGACGGGCTCAAGGACACGCCGCGAAACGCCCGCGACACCGGCGAGTTCGTCGTCAATCTCGTCACTGCGGACCTCGCCGAAGCGATGAACGAGACCAGCGCCACGCTGTCGGCCGACGAGAGCGAGTTCGACCACGCCGGCCTCGAGCGCGCCGCCTCGAGCGCGGTCGACGTACCGCGGGTCGCCGACGCCGCGGTGACCTTCGAGTGTTCCCTCCACGACCTCGTCGACGTCGGCGGCTCGACGCTCGTGCTGGGTGAAGTCGAACACGTCCACATCAAGGAATCGGTGACGACCGACGGGAAGATCGACGTCGACGAGATCGACGCTCTCGGTCGACTCGCGGGGAGCCGGTACGCCCGAACCGGGGATCGGTTCTCGCTCGAGCGACCGCCGTAGCTCCCGACCGTCTCCGTCGCGAACGCGGGTCACGGCCGGCGCTACTCCGCCGGCGGGTCGCTCTCGAGCAACGTCTCGAGGTTCTCCAGCGCCCGCAGATAGACGGGGACCGAACCCGCGGCGTGGACGGGGAGTTCGAACGCGATCCGACACCGCCGTTCGCCGAGGTCGTCGACGCGGTGGCCGGCTGCGGGGATCCCGGTCACGCGCCAGGTCCAGCGCCGTTCCGTACGCGACGTGATCTGGAACGGGACCCACGCGCCCGGCACACGGATCCGTCCCCGCGTGTCGGGACGAAGCCGCCGGTCGGTCGCCTCGACGCCGTTGACCAGCGGCGACCACTCCGGCCAGCGGGTCGTGTCGACCAGGAGGTCCCAGGCCTCGGCCGCGGGAACCGAGAGGACGTGCGACACCTCGAGGCGGCGGCCGTCCGGGGTCGTCGCGGTCCGAACTCGAGTCATGGGTTCCCTAGCCGCTCCTCGGATATGAGGGTTTCACGCCGACGGGCGGGGCGGCTCAGTCTAGCCGTCGGAGGTCGCCGTACAGCTCTTCGTTCTGGACGTGCGTACAGAACTGGGCGCACAGCCGGCAGAGCGCGGTCGCGTCGTCGAAGGTTCGGACGCTCCCGTCCCAGCGCGTATGCACGGCACCGAGCATCGCGCTTCGGACGTCCGGTTCCGTCGCCACCATGAACCGCTCGGCGCGCCGCGGCGGGTTCGCGTCGGCCGGATCCCCGTCGGCGTCCGATCCGAGCATGTCCTCGAGGACGCTCCCGATCTCGATCCCGACACCGAGGTTGTCACCGACGGCAGGTGCGACGAACACCGTCGCGTTGCTGGCCCTGGCGAACTCGATGCTCTGGGTCGCCGCGTCCATCTCCTCGAGATCGATCCCGACGTCGATCGCCAGAAAGGCGTTGAAGCCGCGCTCGCGCAGACAGTCTCGGGTCTCCTGTAGCAGCCGGAGAACGTCGTCCTCCGCGTACGACCCGGAGCGCTCGTTCCACGTCGCGAACGACGGGAGAGCGTCGTCGGTCGAATCGGCGTCGTCCGGGAGCAGGGCCTCGACGTCGAACGTTCGGTACGGACCCATCACGTACACCAGAAACCGCTCCCGTTCGACGGGCGAGAGCGCGTCGGAATCGCCGCAGTCCCGCGGGAGATTCTCGATGATACGCTGTCGCATTGGCGTCGGCTACCGAGGGACCACATATAAAATCGGCCGCTATAGAGAGTTCTCTAGTAGACAACGCCTAAGTCGATCGGGCGACAAGCGATTCACACGAGACGGTATGGCAGACGCAACTAACCGAGACGCAGGGGACGTCCGGCAGCCGGAGCCGCCGCTCCCGGAGAACAGCGGGTTGACGCTCGAGGAGTACCTCGACATGCAGCGGGCGATCGGCCATCCGGTCCGGTACCGGTTGCTGCGAACGCTGGTCGCGAACGACGAACTGAGTGCGTCGGCGTTCAACGACGCCGTCGACGTGGCGTCGCACAACTTCCACTATCACCTGGACGAACTGGTCGACGTCGGACTGGTCGATAAACGACAGCGGCGGACGCCAGATAGCAGCGGCTTCTACACCTACTATCGGCCGACGGCGATGGGACGGGGCATCCTCGAACACGGCGTCCACGAACTGATGCGCCGGGAACGCGAGTTCAACGACGCCTACGCCTGACCGCGGCCGATCGGTTCCCGGACCTGACTATCGTCACCACTAGACTTTACTGGGGTGGCTCCCTCCGTCGGACTATCGAATGGCGATACTCGAAGTGGACGACCTCCGGAAGGAATACGGCGGCTTCACCGCCGTCGAGGGCAGCTCCTTCGAGATCGAACGCGGCGAGGTCTTCGGCGTCGTCGGCCCCAACGGTGCGGGCAAGACGACGACGCTGAAGATGCTGGCCGGGCTGATCGAGCCCACCGACGGCACCGCCGTCGTCGCCGGCCACACCCCCGGCGAGCGCGAGATGCAGCGCCGACTCGGCTTCCTCCCCGAGGAGTCCCCGCTCTACGAGGAGATGACCGCGGTCGGCTACCTCGAGTTCTTCGCGGACCTCTACGACGTGCCCGCGGACGTGGCCACCGAGCGGATCCACGACTCGCTGGACCGCCTCGATCTCGAACACCGGGACCGGCGGATCGGGAACATGTCCAAGGGGATGCAACGGAAGGTCGCGATCGCGCGGGCGCTGGTCAACGATCCCGACGTGTTGATCTTCGACGAGCCCGCCTCGGGACTGGACCCACTGACGACCAACTACATCATCGAGTTCACCCGCGAACTGAGTGACGAGGGGAAGACGATCGTCTTCAGCGCGCACAACCTCTTTCACGTCGAGAGCATCTGCGACCGACTCATCATCATGAACGACGGTCGGATCGTCGCCCGCGGCACGCTCGAGGCGATCCGCGAGGCCCACGGCGGCACCGAGTACCACGTCTACGCGACGGCCGACGGTAGCGACGGGCCGGCCGACGCCGACTCGCCGCTCGAGGTCACCGAGGAGAACGGCCAGATCCGCCACGTCGTCGCCGACATGGCCACCGTCGAGGCCGTTCGAGAGGCCGTCGAGGCCGCCGGCGGCCGCGTGACCGACATCCAGACGAAGACGCCGAGCCTCGAGGAGATCTTCCTCGAGGTCGCCAGCGAACCGGAGGAGACGGAGACGTGAGTGACGGCCGCCGCAGTGCGTTCGCCGACCGCCTCCGACGGCTCTCCAACTCCATCGTGCGCACGGGACGGATCGCCCGCTGGGAGGTCACCTCCAGCGCGGGCACCGTCGACCGGAAGACGGCAGTCGCGCTCGTGGTGTTGGTCCTCGCGGCCGGAACCGCCGGCGTCTCCGTCTCTGACGAGGGGCTCGGCCTCGAGCGCGAGATATACGTCGTCGGCGTCGCCGAGGAGAGTCAGTACCACGACGTTGCGGTCGAAGCAAAGCAGTTTCGCCCGGTACCACTGGAAGACGTAGTGGCCGAATCCGGTGGCGGGAACGCCGACACTATCGCGCTTCGGGAGGACGCAAACGTCGACGTGGTGGTGTCCCGCGACGGGCGGATCGCCCACGACGGCCCGAACGGCGCGGCGGCCTACGACGAGTTCCGGAGCGCAGTGGAGACGTACAACGCGAACCTGATGGATCGGGAGTCGGACCAGGCAGCGGCCTACCCTGTCCTCGTCTCCCTCGAGTATCAGGACCGCGACCTCGGGGGGACGACCGCCGACGGGACGAGCGACGACGGGGGCGGAACCGCGGACGAATCGAGCGATGGCGGGGACGGAACCACCGACGGCGGGACCGACAGCGACGGTGACGAACCCGCGACCGGTGGCGGCGGGGGCGGGGACGACGGCGGCAACGACCGCCTCCAGGTCCCCAACGTCGGCGGTGACTCGGGGGCCTCGAGCGCGCCGGGGACGCCCGGCTCGATCGCGCCGCCGTTCCCCTTCGACTCGCTCGTGTTGGCCTTCCTGTTCGTCGTGCCGATGAACTTCGTGATTCAGGCCTACGGGAGTACGATCATGGACGAACGGCTCAACCGCCGCGGCGAACTCCTCCTGGTGTCGCCGGCCTCGAGCCGCGAGATCGTCGCGGGGAAGACACTGCCGTATCTGCTCGGACTCGTCGGGATCGTCGTCGCGATTGCGGTCGGTATCGGCGGGAGCCCGCTCGCAGTCGCCGCGGCGCTGCCGATCGCCCTGCTCTTCCTGGCAGCGTCGTTTACCGGCGCGATGTTTGCCCGCTCGTTCAAAGAACTCACGTTCGTGACGGTCACGATCAGCGTCTTTCTGACGACGTACACGTTCATTCCGGCGATCTTCACCGACGTGAACCCGATCGCGCTGATCTCGCCGCTGACGCTGATCGTGATGGACTTACAGGACGAGTCGGTTCGGCTCGGCGAGTACCTGTTCTCGACGGGGCCGTTTTACCTGAGCGCGGCGGTACTGTTCCTGCTCGGGGCCGGCGTCTACCGCGAGGAGGACATGTTCGCCCAGAAGCCGATCCCGGCGAAGGTCCTCGACGCGGTCGCGAACCGGCTCCACGGCCGGCGGAGCATCGCCCTGCTATCGATCCTCTTTATCCCGTTCGTCTTCGCCGGCCAACTGCTCTCGGTCGCGCTGTTGTTCGCCGTCCCGGAGGTCGTCGCGGTACCGGCCGTGGTCGTCGCCGCCGCCGCGATCGAGGAACTGGCCAAAAGCGTCGGCGTCTACGCCGGGTTCGCCCGCTCGCGGTTCGACGCCACCGCGAAGACCGCCGTCGTCCTCGGCGCGTTCTCGGGGGCCGGCTTCTTCCTCGGCGAGAAGGTCACCCACGTCGTCCAGTTCGTCGGCCTCCCGGACCTGCCGGTCGGCACCGCCGCGTTCGGCCCGACCGTCTCGAGCGATCCGCTGTTGCTCGCGGTCGTCTTCCTCGCACCGCTGGGGCTACACGTCGTGACAGCGATCCCCTCGGCCGTCGGTGCCAGCCGCGGGCGGACCGGCTACGCCGTCGGCTTCCTCGCGGCGACGCTCGTTCACGTCGCGTACAATCTGGGGGTGTTGACTCTTGTCGCGTAACGGCGATCCCGGTCGGGACCGGGACGCGGAACCGCGCGGTCCGAACCCGCCGCAAGCCGACGGCGGTACCGATACGGGCTCGAGCCGGCGAGCTAGGTGGGCGGTCGCCCGTCGCGAACTGGGATCGCTGCGCTCCGAGAAGACGATCATCCTGGCGCTGGCGATCCAGCTGTTCATCGCGGCCTTTTCCTCGTTTCTGGTCGTCGGGCTCGTCTCGTTGTACGATCCTGGGGCCGTCGACAGCTACGAGCTAGATGTCGCGGTCACTGGCGACGACACCGAGACCCTGCTGTCGGTCGCGAACGAACGCGACGGCGTCACTGCCCGGCAATTCGACGACCGTGGGGCGGCCTACGAGGCGTTCGATGCCGGGTCCGTTTCGGCCGTCCTCGACGCCAACCGGAACGACGACGGTCGGCTCAGCGTCAGGGTGACGGCTCCGGAGGAGGGGATCCGGACGACCCTGCTCGTGGTCCAGTTACGGGACACTCTCCAACAGGTCGAACGCGTCGAGCGCCAGCGAAACGCCGACGCCGGCCGCCTCGAGCGCTCGCCGGTCCCCGTGCCGAGCGAGATCGAGGCCAGCCCGTACGTCGGCTTCACCTACACGATCCTGGTGCCGCTGCTTTGCTTCCTGCCGGTGTTCATCAGCGGCTCGATCGCCGTCGACTCGCTGATCGAGGAGCGCCAGCGGGGCACCCTCGAGTTGCTCCGGGTCGCGCCGCTGTCGCTCGCCGAGGTGGTCGACGCGAAGCTGCTGGCGATCGCGGCGCTGGCACCGGTCCAGGCGATCGCCTGGCTGGCGCTGCTCGCCGTCAACGGGACGGCGATCGCCGGCCCGGTCGCGCTCGTCGCGCTGGTCGCCGCGCTGTCCTTGCTCGTGGTGACCGGCGGCGTCGCGGTCGCGCTGTGGGCCCCCGACAGGCGACAGGCACAGTTGCTCTACTCCATGGGCACCGTCGGCGCGCTGGTCGTCGCGACGGTCCTGCCGGAACACCCTGCAAACACCGTCGCGAAGTTCGCGATCGGCAATCCGACGACGACCACGTGGGGACTGCTCGCCGGCTACTGCCTGCTCGCGATCGCCGCATTCCTCGCGCTGCAACGCGGCGTCGACCGCCTCGAGCCGGAGTCGCTCTGACGGGGATCGGGCGCCGGCGCCGTCCGGCGGAACCGGGGGAGATCCGAAACGATTAGTCGCTTCCCGAATGCGTATGCGGTAATGAGCGATTCGGATCCTCCCGACCGGCAACGGACGAACCGAGAGCCGCCCGGCGGGGGCTACAGGACCGACGACTCGACGGAGCAAGAACAGGTCCGCGAAGCGGTCGAACGATCCAGAAGCGGGGCCCCGGCGGTCGGCGCGGTCGTGCGCGACCGGTTTTCCTCCGACGAGATCTTCCAGCGGATCGTCGCGGCCGCCGACGAGGAGGTCACCTCGGGGGGTCGCGAACTGTTCTTCAGCGGCCTCGCAGCCGGTTTCGCCATCACGATCACGTTTCTGCTGTACGCGACGTTGACCGCCTCGACCGACGGTCATCCCATCCTGAGCAAGCTGTTGTATCCGCTGGGCTTTATCTACATCATCATCGGTGGCTACCAGCTCTACACCGAGAACACGCTGCCGCCGGTCGCGCTCACCTTGGAGCGGTTGGCCAGTATTCCCGCACTGCTTCGTCACTGGTCGATCGTCCTCGTGGGCAACTTCGCCGGCGGCGCGCTCGGCGCGCTCGCGCTCTCTTACGGCGGCGTCTTCGACGACGACTCGGCGGCCGCGGCGATGGACCTCGCACGACACGGCGTCGAGACGTCGTGGTGGACGCTGTTTTCCAAGGCGGCCTTCGCGGGCCTGATCGTCGCCGGCGTCGTCTGGATCGTCTACGCCTCCCGCGACACCATCTCGCGGCTGGTCGTCGTCTACATGGCCTTCCTCGCGATCCCGCTGGGCGACCTGTTCCACGTCGTCGTCTCCTTTACCGAGATGGTCTATCTGGTCCTGGCCGGCGAACTCGCCGTCCTGACCGGACTCTACGGGTTCGTCCTGCCGGTCCTGCTCGGCAACACCATCGGCGGGATCGTCCTCGTCACCGTCGTCAACTACTTCCAGACCAGCGAACACCGCCTCGAGTCGGCCCGGTTCGAGGGGGCCGACCGCCAACTCTCGATTCGGGAGTGGCTGTTCGGCAGCTATGCCGGCCGCTCGTACGTGCCGCTGATCGACACCGCGGAGGCCCACGCGAGCGAGAACGGCGACTATCGGGTCCTCGTCCCGATCGCCAACCCCCGCACGGAGTCGACGATCGTCGATCTGGCCTGCCGGCTCGCCAGCGGCCACGAGAACGCGACGGTCCACGCCGTCCACATCGTCCAGATGCCGGGTCGGGCGTCGATGCGGTACGGCGCGGGCCAGACCGAACGCATCGTCTCCGAGTCCGAGGACCGCATGGAGACCGTCCGCCAGCGCGCGGCCTCCTACGACGTCGACTTCGAGACGTCGACGGTCGTCTCGCATCGCTCGTTCGAGGACGTCTTCGACACCGCGGAACGGGAACGGGCCGACCTCGTGGTTCTCGGCTGGGGCGATGACCGTCCCTGGGGCCAGGGCCGTGCCGAGGGCCGGATGAACGAACTGACCAGCAATCTCCCCTGTGACTTCCTCATCCTCAAGGACCGGGAGCTGGATACCTCCCGGATTCTGCTCCCGACCGCCGGCGGCCCGGACTCGGATCTGAGTGCCGAAGTCGCGCGTACGCTCCGGGACCGGTCGGGTGCCGAGATCACGCTGCAACACGTCGTCGCCAGCCCCGACGACCGGGAACGCGGCGAGGAGTTCCTCGCCGAGTGGGCCGCCGAACGCGACCTCGAGGACGCCGAACTCGTCGTCGACGACTCCGGCGACGTCGAGCGAGAGATCTGTCGCCGGTCCCGGGACAACACGCTCATCCTCATCGGCGCGACCGAGGAGGGGGTGATCTCGCGGCTGATGAGCGACTCGCTGCACATGGACGTCGTCAACGAGGTCGACAGTTCGGTCCTGTTGGCCGAACGACCCAGCGACCGCACCGTCATCCAGCGGCTGTTCGGGCACTGGTAGCCGGCGACGGATCACGAACCCCTCGCTGGACCGTCGGCGCCGAACACACGTCCGGTTCAGGAGACGATGCCGGAATCGAGCGATGTGGTATCGTTTGCCGCACCACGTACCGTTTTCCGGCCGGTTCTCGTAGCGCCGGTATGGAATATACCACCCTCGGGTCGACCGGCATGCAGGTCAGCCGCATCTGTCTGGGCTGTATGAGCTTCGGCTCGAGCGACTGGCGCGAGTGGGTCTTAGAGGACGAGGCGAGCAAAGAGATCATCGACCGTGCGATCGATCTGGGGATCAACTTCTTCGACACCGCGAACATGTACTCGCGCGGCGAGTCCGAGCGGATCCTCGGGGAAGCCCTCGAGGGTCGCCGCGACGAGGCGGTCGTCGCCACGAAGGGGTTCTTCCGGATGCGCGACGACGACCCGAACTCGGGCGGACTCTCGCGGAAAGCGATCGAACAGGAACTGGCGGCCAGCCGCGAGCGGCTCGGGATGGAGACGATCGACCTCTATCAGCCCCACCGCTGGGATTACGACACGCCGGTCGAGACGACCCTGCGGGCGCTCGACGATGCCGTCCGCCGGGGCCACGTGCGCTATATCGGCGCCTCCTCGATGTGGGCCCACCAGTTCGCCGAGTCCCTGGGGACGAGCGACCGGCTCGGCCTCGAGCGATTTCAGACGATGCAGAACCACTACAACCTCGTCTACCGCGAGGAAGAGCGGGAGATGCTACCGCTGTGTGACAAGGAAGACGTCGGCGTCATCCCGTGGTCGCCGATGGCTCGGGGCTATCTCACCCGGCCCCACGAGGAGATCGACGCGACGGCCCGCGGCGAGACCGAGGAGTACCTGTACGAACACCCCTACCGCGAGGGCGGCGGCCGCGAGATCAACGAGCGGGTCGCCGAGGTCGCTGCCGATAAGGGTGCAACGATGGCCCAAATCGCCCTCGCGTGGCTGCTCCACAAGGACTGGGTCGACGCGCCGATCGTCGGGACCACCAGTGTCGAACACCTAGAGCAGGCGGTCGAAGCCCTCGAGATCGACCTCTCGGACTCCGACATGGCCTACCTCGAGGAGCCCTACGAGCCGGTGCCGGTGTCCGGCCACCAGTAAGCGAGTGCCGAGCGACACGGCGCGCCGATTACGGGTTCGGGTGCCCCGTCACTCCCGCGAACAGGAGCCGTCGTCGGTCGTATCGATACCTAACAGGTAGTTGCCGCCACAGAAGCGGGCCGTCGCGTTGAACAGCAGGCCCGCCGCCCCGACGGCCAGCACTGCCGCGGTCGCGCGGCGGCCGGCGACCAGCGCGGCGACGGCAACCGCAAGCACCCAACTGCCCAGGACGGCCCTGACGATTCGATCCAGTCCGCCGACGTTTCGCTGCATACGCGAGCGGAGGGGCTGCGAGGACGTATCCGTTCGGCCGAAAATATCGGCCCCGTTTATCCCTGCGGGCCGGCGCTGCGTTCGCTCGCGGCCCACCGGGGGCAATCGTTTTTAGCGTCTTATTCGAAGGCTGACTCATGAAACGCGTTCGCATCACGCTCAGTCCGCGAGGGGCGTACGCGCCGCCGATATACGAACGCCTCGCGGGCGGCGCGAGCTACCTCGAGCGGGCCCTGATCGTCAACTGGAACGTCTCGTCCCCGCCGACGGGGTTCCTGTTCCGGCTCGAGGGCGAGTACCGGCGTTTCGAAGGCGAACTCGCCGACAGCCCGATGGTCTCGGACTACGAGGTACTCCCGATCACGGACCGGGCGTGTTACTGCTTTCTCGAGGGAGAGGTCTCGGTCGCCGCGCGGGCGCTGTTCGAGAACTTCACTCGCGGGAGCCTCATGACGGTACCGCCGATCGAGTGCAACGACGACGGGACGAACACGTTCTCCATCGTCGGGACGGAGACCGACATCCAGACCGCGGTCGACGGCGTCCCCGAGGGCGTCGGCGTGACCCTCGAGCAGGTCGGCGGGAAGCGAGTCGCCGCCGACAGCGTCGTCGGCCGACTACCACCCCGGCAGCGTGAAGCGGTCGAAACGGCCCTCGAACTGGGCTATTACGACGTTCCGCGGGATGTGACGACCGAAGCCGTCGCCGACGAACTCGACTGCGCGACCGCGACGGCGGCTGAACACCTCCAGAAGGCCGAGTCGACGGTGATGGCGTCCCTGCTCGAGCCGCGAGGCTGAATCCTCCCGTCGGCGATTGGGTTCGAGTCAGGGTCCCTATCGTCGTGGCGTGCGGACGAAAAAGAGCGGCCGATCGCCGGGGACGGTTGATCGACGCGCCGAGCGACCACCGATCGCGATCCGTTAATTGCCGCCGTTCGTGGCGTCGGATCGCCACCAGTCGTCGCTCGCGAGGATCGACTCCGCGACCTCGTCGCTGATGGGGTTCGCGTTGACCGTGATGAGCTGCTGGTTGTCGCTGAACGGCGTCCACTCCTGGTTCATCTCGAACACCTGCGGCCAGTTCTGTCCTTCCTCCGGTTCCGGGATGTACCCGAGCTCCTCGTTGTACTGGCCGAGGTTGGTGTCCTCTGAAACGAACAGCGACACGACTTCGCCGGTGTTGAGCCACCGGATCTGGTAGGTGTTGTAATCCGTGAACCAGCTGTCCTGTACGTCTCCGTAGTTAGGGGCCCACTCGACGACGCCGGAGACGATGGCGAACCGTGCCTCGGGGTGGAAGTTGTTGGCGAAGATGAGCCCGCCCCACGATTCGTCGGGACTGTCGAGGATACCGTCGTCCTGTGCGGTCGCCGTGCCCGACCCCGCGCCGACGAGCGCCATCCCGGCCGTCGCTGCAGCGCTCTGTTTCATGAACTTTCGTCGCGTCGACTCCTCGTCGTCCGTCAGTGAAAGTGACTCTCGATCCATCGTAACCTCCGTTTCCGATCAACGCCTCGGTCGTGGAATAAGGGCGGGGATCGTTTCGGCGACCACCAGGACGACGACACCCTTTCGGCTCGTGCAGCCTCGTATTGAGAGTTCGAAGTATCGTACTGAGTCCGGTAATCCGCTCTTAGGAGCGTCACGTATATCCGATCGCGAGTACGCCGGCCGTTTGACCTGGGTGTCAGAAGGGCGATCAGTTCGGTTCCGAACCGGCGGCGGGCCGGACCGCGAGAACCGGGACGGGCGCGCGTCTGACGAGCCGTGCCGTCGTACTCCCCAGGAGGACTCGATCGAAGCCGGTCCGACCGTGGGTCCCCATCGCGACGAGGTCGATGTCGCGGTCATCGACGTACTCGAGGAGACCCTGCGACGGGATGTCCTTTTGGACGTGCGTCTCGACGTCGAGTCCCGCATCCCGCACCGTCGTGGCGACCGTTTCGACCGCGGTTTCCGCGTCGGACTCGAACTGGGCGAGGATATCGTTGGGGGCCATGATGCTCGGCCTGCCCGCGACGGTGCTGACGTCGACGACGCTGACGACGTGGACCGTCGCGTCCGCCCGCGTCGCGATCGCGAGCGCGTGGTCGACCGCGGCGGCGGCCGGCTCGCTGCCGTCGGTCGGCAACAGTATCTCGTCGTAACCCCCGGCCCACTCGCTTCGCTCGGTCACGCGGGCGGTCATCACCGGCACGTCCGACTGACGGACGACGCGTTCGGTGACGCTGCCGGTGAGATAGCGGTTCACGCCCGTTCGGCCGTGAGTCCCCATCGCGATGAGATCGATGTCGTGTTCCCCGACGTACTCGAGGATCGTCGCTGCCGGGCTGCCCTTCAGGACCGCCGACCGAACCCGATCGGTGTCGGTCATCGTCTCGATTCGTTCGACCGCGGCCGCCGCTTCGTCCTTGAGGCGCTCGACGAACGCCGGGCTGACGCCGCCGGCGTCGAAGACGCCGCCCGCAGCGCTCACGTCGACGACGCTGACGACGTGGACCGTCGCGTCGAACCACCGCGCGAGCCCCAGCGCGTGACCGGCGACTCGAGCCGCGTGATCGCTGCCGTCGGTCGGAACGAGAATGGAATCGTACATGAATCAGCAAACGCGGCCGCGTCGCTTAAATCGGTCCCGTCGATCCTGCGGGCCGGGACTACACGCCGGCGACGAGCGCGGCGAGTACGGCGCCGTGCCAGAGGACGATCGCCGCCGTGTATCGGGGCTCTGCCGTCGGCACCGGCGGGCGACGAACGATCGCATCCCAGAGGAATCCGGTCGACAGCAGCGCGCCCGCGAGGAGGCCGTACCGAACGTCGACGGCCAGATACAGCCCGAGGACGGCCCCGAGGAGCAGGGACGCGAACATGCCGACGAGCAGTCGATCGTAGTGATCCATCTTCCTACGTGGATGTAATGGACCCGACTCGAAAGGGCATACGTCGATTCCGAGCCGGCTGGAGTCGTGACAAGGACTGAAGGTCCCGAAGACCGGTGTTTACTACAATCGGACGGAACTCGAGATGGACTCGAGGAGGCCGTCAGGAGAGGCGAGCGGCGACGTCGGCCTCGGTGATGATCCCGACGGTCTCGCCGGCCTCGGTGATCATCACGGCCTTGTAATGCTCGAGCAGGTTACTGATCTCGTCCAACGTGGCGTCTTTCGAGACGGTCGGGAAGCTCTCGCTCATGTGTTCCTCGATCGGTTCGTCGCGGTCCTCGGAGTCGAGGTGGACGAGGTCGCTCTGACTGATCGAACCGACCGGAATCCCGTCCTGAATGACCGCCAGCTGGGAGTAGGCCTCCTTCTCCATTCGCTGGGCGGCCTCGCTGACCGGGTCGTCGGGCGAGACGCTGACGACTGCCTCGTTCATCAGGTCCGCGGCGCGGATGACGTCGTGCTCGGCCGTCTCCAGCGCGTTGACGATCCGTCGGAGCGTCGACAGCCGTGGGTCGACGTCGCCGCCCTCGATGCGGGCGATCAGCGGCTGGGAGACGTCGGCCGTCTCGGCGAGTTCGCTCTGGGTGAGTCCGAGGTCGGTACGACGTTGGCGCAGGTCGGCGGGCGTCGGAAGCTCCATACGGAACAATAACTGCGGGTTATAGAAAGAGCTTTGGGTCCCTCGGCACCGCGTCGCGAGTCGCTACTCGTCGTCGTCGGGGACTTCGGCGATATCGACGACCGACAGCGGCACGTCCCGCAACGCGCCGCCGACCTCGCTTTTCGCGATTCGGGAGGCGTGTTCCTCGCCGTCGGCGTTGAACACTTCCATCTCGAGTGCGAGTCCGACCAAGGCGGTGTCGGCCGCGATAAAGGCCGAGTCGAAGGGTTCGCCACAGGCGGGACAGCCCGTCGCGCCGACCTCGACCTCGACGTAGTCCATGTCTTCGCTGTTGAGTCGCTTCCCGGCTTCGCTGACGGCGACGCCGATCGCGTCGTCGATCTGCTCGACGTCACGAACGAGCCATGCCGCTTCCATCGCGACGAGATAATTGCCCATACGTGGTGGTCGTTCTGGGGGGTTTCCTGTCTTGCGGTTCGTCGGCGTCGCTATCCGCGGCCGTTCGGAGGGGGTCGGCGGGCGACTCGCTCGGGGCGAGGGCGAGCGTCGACGGCTGCCGCTCGGCTTCGGCCGACCGTGCGCACGTGAATCGCATTATTCGCATAAGTTACGGGAAATCCCCCGATCGATTCCCCCCGACATACCCGTAGATCGATCCGAGTACGCCTCGAGTTGGGCCTGCAGAAACTGTAGTTGAATCGCAAGCAGGCGTCGACCCGATAGCCTATTTACTATCATTATGATTTCCTATTTTCACAAAGGCTTATATAGGGGCTCCGTCTGGGGACTGACGAACGCTGATGATATCCCGCGCGTACCACGCGACGCTGTTCGCACTGTACCAGCTCTGTATCGTGATCGGCATCGTCGCGATGCCGCTCGCGATCGCCGCCCGACAGGCCGGCCTCACCCTCCCGATCCACCGCCTCATCGAGACCGTCGAGGGGGCGTACGAATCGACGCAACGCTAAGGACCCGACTCGAGTCGCTCGTTTTCGCGAACACTCCGACGCAGAGCAGTCGGTATCGGCCCCTGACTGGCCGCTCGCGTGTCGAGGAGAGCAGCCTCGACCAGGTGTCGAGATTCGTACCCGATTACGCGAGATCTGCGTCAGCCGGCGAAGTGGCTGTGGTCGCCTGCCGACGATCGGATCGTGGAACTGGTGAATGACGAGGGGAACGTGACGCCTCGCGCACTTCCCGTGACGGGGACATCCCCGGATCGACATCAGTTGTGGCGACGCCGGCGATCGCTGTCGCAAACTCGTCGAGTACAGACTTCCTGAACGGCTCGATTGCGCCCTCTACCGCCTTACTGACAAAGGTGGGGTCTATCTGGAAGACGATCTCGACGCCTCCGAGTTCGAACCGATCGACGCTCCGATGGTCGACGAGTGACATCGTTCTCTCAGAGTTCTCCGCGGACCAGTTCCATCGTGTCGTTCAGCCAACTGGGCAGCAGCCGCGCCGGCGGGTCGCAATCGACGCACTCTCCCTCGTCGTTGAACTCGAGCGTCCACTCTTCCTGGCCGAGTTGATCGAGATCGTCCGGCCGCCATCGGGACCGTAACCCGATCTCTAACGTGGCCCGCGTTGGCTCTTCGGGCGGGACTTCCTGCCCGAGGTCGCTCTCGATCTCTCGCCGGTCGCGATCAGTTGTCGTTGACATGGCAACTGGAGGTGACGGGCGCTACCCCTTTTGAACTAACTTACAATTCCGAAGTTCACGGGGCGGTGAACGTCGTCGGCTCGGAGGGCCGAGGCTATGTTAGTTTCCAACCTAACACTTATTATGTAAGGATCCATACTAACATACAGGGATGAGCGAGGACGTTACTGTCGTTCGCGACGAGGTCGAAGCCTACGCGGACGGTACTGTCGCCCGCGTCCGCATACTCGCGGTCCCTGAGTCGGAGAAGTTCCCGGACGGCATCAAATATGCCTTCCACTACGGTGACACCGGTGCTGACGACCCGATCATCCGGTTCGACAACACCACGGCGTCCACGAACTGCATCTCGGATCACGGGTATTCGAGACCGACTACCCGGGACTACAGACGCTGTATCGCGCCTGGCGTGCAGCACTTCCGTTCGACAAGCGAACCGACTGGTGACCGACCTACCCCCTAAACCCATGACCCGAACACTCCACGTCCGAATCAACTCGTCGTCCGATCGCAGCGACCTCGAGGACACGCTTGCAGCACTCGATGCCGGCGAGAGTGTCGATCCGAAGCCGTCGACGCTCTCTGTCGAGGATCTCGAGACGTTCGGCCGGATCTTCCGACCAACGAACCTCGAACTGCTCGAGGCGATCGCTGATCACGAACCCGAGAGCATCCGTGAACTCGCCCGGATCGTCGACCGTCACCCGCCGGAGGTGACCGACAACGTCACCGAACTCGCCGACTACGGCCTCGTCGACCTCGAGGAGAACGGGCGCGCAAAGCGGCCGGTCGTCTGGTACGACGAGATCGATGTCGACATCCCGATCGGCCAGCACTCGCCCGACACCGCGCCGGCGTGACGCACGTCGATCTGACAGTTCCAGCTGTCGTGGACGACCGCGACGATCATGGCGTCCGTCTTCGAGCGGGGCCCGTCGCCGGCGTCCGACACGCGTCGGCTCGACCCGTCGTCGGAAGCGGAAACGACGGTTGTGACCGCCGGTGTTTTATATCGTCCCGGCCGTAGATGTCGGTCAATGCATACGCCCACGAACGACTCCGATTTCTCCCGGACGGTCGAGCAGTTGGCCGACGAGCCGAGCCCCTACGAGCCCGAGGTCGGTTCCCTCCCCGAGAACGATCTCACGCAGGCCGACCTCGAGAACGTCAACAAGACGGGAACGACGACGATCGGCATCTCGACCGCCGACGGCGTCGTCATCGCGACGGACATGCGCGCCAGCCTCGGCGGGCGGTTCGTCTCGAACAAGAACGTCCAGAAGGTCGAACAGATCCACCCGACCGCCGCGTTAACGCTCGTCGGCTCCGTCGGTGGGGCCCAGTCCTTTATCTCGACGCTTCGGGCCGAGGTCAACCTCTACGAGGCCCGCCGCGGCGAGAACATGAGCATCGAGGCGCTGGCGACGCTTGCGGGCAACTTCGCCCGCGGCGGCCCGTTCTTCGCCATCCACCCGATCCTGGGCGGCGTCGACGACGAGGGCAGCCACGTCTACAGCATCGACCCCGCCGGCGGCGTCATGGAAGACGACTACACCGTCACCGGGAGCGGGATGCAACTCGCCTACGGGCACTTAGAGCAGGCCTACGAACCGGACATGTCCACCGAGGAAGCCAAGACCGTCGCTGCCCGCGGCATCAAGTCCGCCGTCGAGCGCGACACCGGCTCCGGCAACGGCGTCTTCCTCTGTGAGATCACCGACGAGGGCGTCGACATCCACGGTCACCACGACTTCGACGACGTTCTCTAATCACGGACGAACCGGGCGATTTTGCGTTTTTACCGACGAGGAGTCCCGACCTTCTCGAGCGACTCGTCCCAGGGTCCGTTCGACGGTGTCGGTCGTCCCGCTGCGCGGTTGTCGTCGCCTATCGAAACGGACCATCGAAACCGGACCGCAGAACGATCGAACCGATCACTCCAGTCGCGTCGCCTGCTCGATCTCGGCGTCCGTCAGCGTCGACTCCGCAAGCGTCACCGACCGTCCGGACTCGCTCGAGCGATAGATGGCGTCGATGACCCGCTGGACGGTCAGGGCCTCCTCGACGGTGTTCGACTCCGGCGTCGTACCCGACGAGACGGCATCGAGGAACTGTGCGTCCTGTTCGGCGTAGCCGGTCATCGCCGAATCGCCGGTCATGTCCACGTCGGTGTAGTGGTCGGCACCGGCGGTACCGGACTCGAGGATCTGCAGGTTCGTGTCACCGATGTCGAACTGGGCGCCCGCCGCCGTGCCGCGGACTTTGAAGTCCATGCTCTCCTCGCGGTTGGTCGCCCACGCGGCCTCGAGCGAGATGGTTCGCCCGTCGTCGGTTCGGATGAAGGCACTGACGGAGTCGTCGACCTCGTAGGTCTCGGCCTCGGCGTCCCAGTTGTCGCCGAAGCCCTCGGGGTCGGCGTACTCCTCGCTGGTCCCGAACGTGGTCCGGGTGACGCCGCTGACCTCGGCGATGTCGGGGAAATCGAGCGCGTAGAGCGCGAGATCGAGCGCGTGAACGCCGATGTCGAGGAGGGCACCGCCGCCGGCGAGTTCGGAATCGGTAAACCACGAGCCGGGACCGGGGACGCCACGCCGGCGGACGTAGTCGGCCTCGACGTGGGTGAGATCGCCGAACCGACCGCGGGCGTGTTGTTCGTCGAACATGGCCATCGATGCGGCGTGGCGGTTGTGAAAGCCGACCATGCAGATCCCGTCCGCGCGGGCGGCCGCTTCGGCGATCCGTTCCGCGCTCTCGAGGGTGTGTGCGAGCGGTTTCTCGACGAGGACGTCGCAGTCGGCCTCGAGGGCCGCGACGGCGATGGGTTCGTGGAACCGGTTGGGCGTCGTCACGATGACGGCGTCGACCGCTTCGTCCTCGAGGAGGTCGTCGTGGGTCTCGTAGGTCCGTGCGCCGAACTCCTCGGCGAAGCGGTCGCGCTGCTCGGGGACGAGGTCCGCGCCGGCGACGACCTCAGCACCGAGGTCGCGGACGCTGCGCGCGTGGAGGGTCCCCATCCCGCCGAGACCGACGACGCCAACCCCGATTCCGCCGCCGATCATCGTCCAACCCCCGATCCCGTCGCATCGGCGAACGGCTCGCAGTGAGAAAGGTGCCGTTTCGATGTCGCTTGTGTTCGATCCCGTTCCATAGGCAGAAGCGGTCGGCGACCAAAATAAGGGTTATGACCGATTAATGCGTGTGAGCGTTTTGCACTTCGGGTTTTACTATACTATTTTTGCGTGAATTTCCTTATTCAGTGAATAAATAGCATCTTTCGGATGACCAGTCAGCGCACTGACCGAGCGTGCTAAGGACTCGAGCCCCGACCGCCCGGTCATGGTCGCAGTCACCGTTTGGAACGAGTACCGCCACGAACGGGAGGACAGCGACGCCGCGGCGGTCTACCCCAACGGCATCCACGAGACGATCGCCGAGGCCCTCGCCGCCGACCACGATGTCCGGACCGCGACGCTCGACGAACCCGACCACGGGCTCACCGCGGACGTCCTCGAGACGACGGACGTCCTCCTGTGGTGGGGCCACGAGGCCCACGACGAGGTCGCGGACGGCGTCGCCGAGCGGGTCCGAGATCAGGTTCTCGAGGGGATGGGGTTCGTTCCGTTGCACTCGGCTCACTACTCGAAGCCGTTCACACGGCTCATGGGAACGTCCTGTCGCTTACAGTATCGCGAGGACGGCGAGACGGAGCGGCTCTGGGTCGTCGATCCCGGCCATCCGATCGCCGACGGCCTCGCGGAATCGATCACCCTCCCCGAGACGGAGATGTACGGCGAGCCGTTCGACGTCCCCGAACCCGACCGGCTGGTGTTCGTCAGCTGGTTCGCGGGCGGGGAGGTGTTTCGCAGCGGCTGCTGTTACCGACGAGGAAACGGCCGGATCTTCTACTTCCGGCCGGGCCACGAGACGTATCCGATCTACGAGAACGAGGGGGTTCAGCGCGTCCTACGCAACGCCGTCGCATGGGCGGCCCCGACCGAAGGCTCGCCGCGGACGTTCGGGGAGCGCGAGTAGGCCCCTCAGCCGCTTCGCTGCGTATCGACCAGTTCAACGACGACCTCGAGATCGACGCCGACCGCCGCCTCCAGCCGGTCGCGGACGTCGTCGGCGAAATCGCCCGGGAGCACCTCGCCCGGCGGTCGTTCGACGAGAACGGTGATGACGGGCCGATCGCCGGTGTAGACGTCGATGAGTTCGTAGTCGACGTCGCTCTCTCGGAAAGTCAGCCCGGCTTCGCTAGCCCACTCCTCGTCGCTCATCGCCTCGAGTTCGGTCTTCGCATCGTGTTCGACGGCGGCAGTGCGGTACGTCCCGTACGTGACGCCGCCGAGGACGACGGAGAGAACGACGATCGCCACGAGGAGGACGACGATTCGGGAGCGAAGGCGACCGTAGACGCGCTCGATGTCCGCGGCCCGGTGCGGTCGGTAGCCGGACGCCCACAGCAGCAACAGCGCCGTGAGGTTGATCGAGAGCATGTTCACGAGAACGAGCGTTCCGGCGGTGACGACGACTTCTGGGTTCCCCCAGGCGATTCCGAGCCCCGCGGTGGCGGCGGGGGGAACGAGCGCGACGGCGATCGCAACGCCGACGAGGACCGAGCCGACGTTCCGAGTGAGGCTGACGACGGCGGCCACGCCCGAGCCCAGCGCGAGAAACAACGCGAGAACGTTCGGCGTGATCCGCTCGTGGATCTGGGGTACCGTCGTGATGTCGAACCCCGGTGGGAGCAACACCGTCCCCCTGAGTGCCCACCCGATCAGCGCCGCCGTCGCGATCGCGACGACCAGCCCGGCCCCCTGCAGGACGACGCCGCGCGTCGCGAGCGACTCGTCGTCGACGATCACGCCGACGCTCGCCGCGAGTGCGGGCCCCATCAGCGGGGCGACGACCATTGCGCCGATGATCGTCGCCGCCGAGTCCAGCAACAGTCCCGCCGTCGCGATCGCCGTACTCACGACGAGCAGGCTGAAGTACGTCGACGCCGCGGGCGCGAGGTCGGCCGCTCGTGCCCGGAGTTCTTCCCGGGAGATCCGCGTCCCGGAAGCCGATCCGGAGACGGCGTCGGTTCGACTCGAAACGATCACCTCGGCCGCCGTGACGACCGTGTACGACCGTTCGTCGAGGCCCGCGTCTCGGAGATCGGACAGCAGCGGTTCGACACCTGACGGCGAAAGCGGAATCGAGACGACGGCCTCGAACTCGCCGCGGTCCGTATCCCGGGAGACGCTGTAATCGACACCGGCTTCGTCCGCCGTCTCGAGGACGAGATCCAACTCGCCCTGCGGCACGAAGACCTGTATGAGACGCATACGGGGTGTATGACAAGGAAAGACATAGGCTATTGTCACACCGTGACGACTACCAGCTGTACCGACGGTTCTGGCGGGAGCGGTACCGGGGACGAGGTGTCGTGGTCCGGACTCAGAACTGCTGGCGGCCCTCGTCGGTGACGACGCTCTCGAGCAAGTCCACCGGAGTGGCATCGTAGGCGGGGTTCTCGACGGCGAACCCGTCGGCTGGTTCGGCCATTACCTCGCTGCCGGGCCGGTGTTCGTTCTCGAAGACGAACCCCTCGGCGACGATCTTCGAGGACGCCCCGAGGACGGTGACCGGCACGTCGAGCCGGTCGGCCGTCGACGCGAGCGGGAAGGTCCCGACCCGGTTATACAGCGTCTCGTCGACGATACAGTCCATGCCGACGACGACCCGGTCACACTCCTCGAGGTAGATCCCGTGTGCGCCGTCGGTGATCAGCGTCGCGTCGACGCCGTCCATGGCGGCCAGTTCCCGCGCGGTCTTGCGCCCGAGATACCGCGGTCGGGCCTCGGTGACGTACACCTCGAAGGTCTTGCCCGCGTCGGTCGCTTGCTCGAGGGCCGCCTGAACCGTCGAGGAGTAGTCGTGGACCAAAAGCGTCGCGCCGTCTTCGAGGACATCGACGGCGTTTTCGGCGGCCAGTTGCTTGCCGGACTCGATCCGCGAGACGACTGCGTCGATCCGCTCGCTGGTGAGGCGCTGGGCCGCCGCGACGTCGTCCGGGTCGGCGTCGGTCACGGCGTCGACGACGTCCCGAACGGCGTTTTGCAGGGAGGCGTGGGAGGGGTTTGCCCCCCGCAGCACGGAGCCGTTGCGCTCGAGGGCGCGGACGTACTCCTCGACGGTGGCGAACTCGCGCTCGGTCAACTCTGCTAGGGCCTGGGCGGCACGGACCGCAACCACCGAGGAACTGTGGGTCTGCATCTCCCGGATCTCCTCGGCCGTCTCGTCGATCATACCTACACGGTTTTCCGTGAGCGGCAAAGGTGTTCCGGGTACTCTCAGGTGGATGCTCGCCCCGCCGTCACTCGGTCTCGTCGAACTCGAACTGATTCCGCAGCTCGGCTTCGATCCGATCGACGAGCGTCTCGAGGACGACGTCGAACTGCTCGTGGTCGGCGGCCGGCCCGACTCGCTCCCGCGGGTTCTCCGGGAGTTCGACGCGGAACGCGCCCGCGCCCTCATAGAACGGTTCGCTCTCGCTCAACACCTGTCGATCGATCGCTTTGAGGACCCGGGAATCGTATTGGCCGTGTAGTTGCTGGTAGGCGCTCGAATAGGCCGCCTCGAGTTCCTCGAAGTATCCTGTCGGCTGTACCGGTTACGCGATTCGCCGGGAATGGCCCGGCAAATCGCTACACTGACTTACAGCCGACAGGATCGGAGACGTACTTTTCCTCGAACTTCTCGGGGTCGAACTCGGTCATAGCAGAGCATCGGAGCGCGAGCGGGGAAACCGTTCGGAACCGACATCGGCCACCGGCGAACGGTATAGGTTGCCTCAGCCCCTAGCCCGCCCCATGACCGTCACCGTCCGCTACACCTGTCCCCACTGCAACGCCATGGTCAGCCTCGAGCGGCCGCCGGATCTAGCCGATCGGTCGGTCACCAAAATCCGCCAGCCGGGCTGGGAGTACGCGAACCCGGACGATCCCGACCGCGAATCGGCCGACGGGATCGAATTCGTCTGTGGCGAGGACGGCCCCGTCACCGACCTCGAGGGCGAGCCGGTCGCGGGCTGTGGCCGCCCGTTCTATCTGAACTTCGTCCGCTACGAGCAGGGGGTCGAACTCGAGCCGGAGCCGCCGACTTACGGCGGGCCGCGGTTCGACTTCAACGGCTGACCCCGCCACGAAACTTATGCCGTGACTGGCCCACGTCGGCCCATGAGCGATCCGCTCCCCGAAGAGCGATCGTCGGAACCGATCACGGTCGAGTCGCTGACGACGGATCTCCGCGATCTCGGCATAGTCGCCGGGGAGACGGTGCTGGTCCACGGGTCACTGTCCGCCCTGGGGTGGGTCTGTGGCGGCGCTCCCGCCGTAGTCGACGCCCTTCAGCGCGTGATCGGCGAGGACGGCACCCTCGTGATGCCGACGCACTCGCCCGGCAACAGGGACCCCACGAACATGGGACACCCGCCGGTGCCCGACGCCTGGTACGAGACGATCCGCGAGGAGCTGCCGCCGTACCGACCCGCCGTGACGCCGACCCAGGGGATGGGCGCTATCGCCGAATGCTTCCGCTCGTATCCCGGCGTCCGCCGGAGCGCCCACCCACAACACTCCTTCGCCGCGTGGGGTGCCGACGCCGAGTTCGTTACTGAGGAACACCCGTACGACGACTCACTCGGCGAGTCGTCGCCGCTTGCTCGGCTCTACGACCTCGAGGGGCGGATCCTGTTTCTGGGCACTACTCACGCGACGAACACCTCGCTGCATCTCGCCGAGTATCGCGCCGACATCGACCTCGAGCAGACGAGCCACGCCAGCGCAGTGGTCGTCGACGGCGAACGCGAGTGGATCGAGTGGGCGGACCTCGATATCGACGACGGCGACTACCCGGACTGCGGCGAGGCCTTCGAACGTGCCCACCCGGACGCGTTCGAAACCGGCGAGGTGGGTGTTGGCGACGCAAAACTGCTCGAGCAGCGTCCACTCGTCGACTTCGCCGTCGACTGGTTTGAGGCGACGCGAGAGTAAGCGACCCGTTCGCGATCCACCGCTCCACGTCGCCGTCGCTCCCTCGAGCCCGGCGGCGACGGCCGCTTCCGGTGAACACAACCCTTTTCGACCGTCGGACGAACCTACCGACATGGACGAAGCCGCCGTTCGCGACCGCCTCCGGACGGTCGAGGATCCGGAACTCGGCGACGATATCGTGTCGCTCGGACTGGTCAACGACATCACGGTCGACGGCGACGAGGTCGCGATCGATCTCGCACTCGGCGCTCCCTACTCCCCGAGCGAGAGCGACATTGCCGCCGCCGTCCGCGAGGCGCTGACCGACGCGGGCCTCGAGCCGGACCTGACCGCCAGCGTCCCGGACCGCGACGACCTCACGAGCGAGGATCAGGTGCTGCCGAACGTCAAGAACGTCATCGCCGTCGCCTCCGGGAAAGGTGGCGTCGGCAAGTCGACCGTCGCGGTCAACCTCGCGGCCGGACTCTCGCAACTCGGCGCTCGAGTCGGCCTCTTCGACGCCGACGTCTACGGGCCGAACGTGCCGCGGATGGTCGACGCCGACGAGCCGCCGATGGCCACCGAGGACGAGACGCTCGTCCCGCCCGAGAAGTACGGCGTGAAGCTGATGAGCATGGCATTCCTGACCGGCGAGGACGACCCCGTCATCTGGCGCGGTCCGATGGTCCACAAGGTCATCACCCAACTCACGGAAGACGTCGAGTGGGGCCACCTCGACTACCTCGTCGTCGACCTCCCGCCGGGGACCGGCGACACCCAACTGACGATGCTCCAGACCATGCCCGTCACCGGCGCGGTCATCGTCACGACGCCCCAGGACGTCGCGCTGGACGACGCCCGCAAGGGCCTCGAGATGTTCGCCAAACACGACACCGTCGTGTTGGGGATCGCCGAGAACATGTCGACGTTCGCCTGTCCCGATTGTGGCGGCGAACACGATATCTTCGGCTCCGGCGGCGGCGAGGACTTCGCCGAGGAACACGAACTGCCGTTCCTCGGTTCGATCCCGCTCGATCCGGCCGTCCGCGAGGGCGGCGACGGCGGCAAGCCGACGGTGCTGAAAGACGACGACGCGACCAGCGACGCCGTCCGGACCATCACCGAGAACGTCGCCAACAACACCGGGATCGTCCACCGACAGGCGATCTCCCAGAGCCGGCGCAACGAGGCCGCCTCCCCCGACCGATGACCGACGGCAGTGAGGCGGACGACGCCGGGGCTGACGAGTTCGAGCCCGACCCCGAACGCGTAGACCGGCTGCGGGAGATCGCCGACGACGTCCGCGGCGAGACCAGCGAGAGCAAACAGCTCGCGAACATCCTCTACCGGACCAGCGACCTCTACGACGAGGACGAAGAGACCTCGCCCGAGGAGATCGTCCGCAACGTCAAGTTCATTCTCGAGGTCAACGAGCGCGGCGGCCTCGGCCGCTGAGCGGACAGCGGCGATCGCGGCCGATCGCTCGGCGCGGCGCTTTTGTCGATCCGCCTCGAGGGGCCACTGTGGACGCGAATCAACGGTCTCGAGCGAACCCCTACGGCATGGACGAAGACTGCCGGAACTGTCCGGCGCTCTGTGAGACGCGCGAGCGGGTCGTCCACGGCTACGGCGACGTGGCTGCGGACTTCCTGTTCGTCGGCGAGCGGCCGACCACACGGGCCGACGAAACGGGCATCCCCTTCGCCGGCGCAGGCGGGAGCGACGGCGACGGTGGGCTCCGGCGGATGCTCGAGCGACTCGGCCTCTGTGCCGTCGACTCGCCGGCCGACGCGCCCGCCCTCGAGAACGTCTACGTGACGCATCTCACGCGCTGTCGCGACCCCGACCGCCGACCGACCGACGCGGAGGTCGACACCTGCGAGCCGTATCTCAGCGCCGAGATCCGGATGATAAACCCCGAGATCCTGATTCCGGTCGGCGAGCGCACGCTCTCGGAACTCGGCCGCGAGTACACCACGACGCCCGCGGCGGACCTCGGGTTCCCGGACGATCACGCGCGGCGCATCCGGGGTCGGGGCTTCGAACTCGTCCCGATGATCGAGCCCCGCGAGCAGACCGCCGAGCAGACCCAGAACTGGCTCGAGGCGTTCGTCGAGCTGATGGCGTCGGACTATCGGCAGACGAAGGGGCGACAGGAACGGTAAGGAAGCGGCGGTGATCGAGCGGCGCTACCAGTAGGGGTTCTCGCGCCAGCGGCCCGAGCCGATGCCCGAGGCGATCAGCGCGGCGACGGCGACGGCGGCGACGGCGAGGACGCCCATCGACGGCGCGAGGTACTCGCCGGGCGAGTCGAGCAGATAGCCGGTTGTGAACCCGTACAGGCCGAAGACCGCCAGCGCGGCGATGACGGCCGTCGCGACCAGTCCAGCGATCGAACGTTCGTCCATACCGACTCGCACGCACTCCCCCACTATAATTCGTGGTCTTTCGACGCCGGTACCCACCCTCGGGAAGCGCCGCGTTCAAGGACCGCGACCGTGGAGTACCGGCCATGATCGTCGTCGTTCCGGTCGACCCGCCGCGGGACGGACTCGTCCTGTCCGCGCTCGCCGACAAGTCGCCGCTGACCGACTCCGAGGCCACGTCCCTCTACGAAGCCGCCGTCGCCGATGTCTGCCGGGCCGTCGCCTCGAGCGGGGGCGACCTCCTGGTCAATTACCGTGACGCCGGGACCCTCCCCGAGACCCACGCTGACGGCGACCCCGAGGCCGAGGTCCGGGCGCTGGTCGTCGAGGCCTTCGGCGAGGACGCCGCGGTCCGGTTCGAGCGCCAGGTCGGCTCGAGCCGTTCGGCTCGCGTGGGCAACACGGTCACTCACCTGCTCGAGCAGGAGGAGGCCCAGAGCGTCGGCGTCCTCGAGCCGACGGCACCGCTGGTCAATCGGACGGAAATCGACGGCGCGGCGATGTCGCTGCGCCGGGACGACGTCGTCCTTGGGCCCTCGACCGGCGGCAGCGTCTACTTCGCGGGCTTTTCCGAGCCGATCGACTTCACCGACGCCCACACGCCGCCCGAACTGTCGACGCTGGCTCGACGGGGGGCCGACGCCGGCCTCGGCGTCGGGTTCGCGCCGATGCTGCCGACGATCCGGACGCCGGCCGGACTCCGTGAGACCATCGCCGGCCTCGAGGCACGACGCGCGGCCGGTCGGCCGAGTGCCGAGGCGACTGCGGCGCTCGTGGGCGAACTGGGACTTCGGGTCGGTGAGGACGGGACGCTCGAGCGCGCGTAGACCGACAACCCTTTTTGAGCGTGTGCGGAAGCGATAGGTGAGGTGGGGTGGCAGAGCGGCCCAACGCGCCTGCCTTGAGAGCAGGTGGCTGTCAAGCCTCATGGGTTCAAATCCCATCCCCACCGCTTTTGCGACGCGTTCGCGAGTAATGCGAGCGAACGCCCGTGAGAACTCCGTTCTCAAGATGAACGGACGTGAGGAGCAAAGCGTCAAGATGGATTTGAATTAGACCGAGGTTCTGCGAGCGTAGTGAGCAGGTTCTCGGGCGTGGTTCAAATCCCATCCCCACCGTCTTCTCACGAGTACGATACGACGAGCGAAGTCGTTCGAAACGGTGAAGCCGTTTCGTGATGACGAAAGACGCCCAGCGTCTTTCGAACCACGAGGAGTCTCTCGAGCGGAAAACGAAACGGTGGGATTTGAATCAACGAGTGAAACTCTCAGGCTTCGTTCAGCGAGCGTATCGGTACAACGACTCAGGAGCGCGGTTCCTTCTCGAATTCCCGCTTCAAATACCGAGCGAGGTGTTCGGCAAACAGTTCGACGCCGGCTTCCGAGAAATCGATGTGTAGGTCTTCGGGTATCGAATCGACGACCTCTTTCGCCGTCTTTTCCGCGACTGGTTTGATGTTTTGTTCCTGAATACTCCAGTATCCCAGGAACAGAACGATGGCACTCGCTTCCGTTTCGGTCGCTGCCTCCAACTCGAAGTCGAGTATCTTCTTCGGTCCAGTTGGATCGTTCTGGTAGAGTTGCAACTGCAGCCCGTTCGTTAGCACGCCGAACTTAGCACCGGTGTCGTCGATGTATCCGTTCAGCTGATCGAGATGGTTCTCTAACGTTCGCTCTGGTCCTTTGAACTCGTATACGACCGTCTTCGTGTCTCGGATCGTATTCCCCTTTCCGGACGTGATGTAGTCGACGTAGCCACTCGGAACCGCGTATTCGCTCCGGAGGTCCGTCCCGACCCGCTCGTACCCTAACAGTTGGAAGTATCCCTCGTTGAGAAAGACCATCTGCACTTCGTCCTCAGAAAAATCCCGCGAGACGATCGCACCGATATCGTTCAACACGTCGGTAAATTCGGAGGTTTCGAGCAAGAATTCGGGGTCGGTCTCCATAACGCGTCTATTCTAGTACTCGAGAAGAGCGTTTCGAAAGAAAGGCCGTCCCGTGGTCCACTCTCGAGGCAGTCCTCGAGATACTATAGCGGAGTCATAGCCCACCCGGATCTCCGTACGGACGCTTCGTCCGGTTGCTCGAGAACAGATGCGGCGAAGAAATCAGAGACGGTCGGGTCGCGACGCAGTACCGCCGGACCGAGGTCCTATTCGTAGGACAGCTCGAGATCGAGCGTGCGCTCGAGGAGGTCCTCGTCGTAGTACTCCTCGGTCTGGCCGGGTCGCATCTCGTGGATCGCGCGGACCTGCTGGACCGTGTTACGGAAGTTCTTGAACGTGGCCTCGTCGACCATCTGGCCGTCGAGGGTGACCGCACCGGTCCCCTCGGCCTTGGCCGCGTTGAAGCGCTCGATCTTGCTCACGTCGCGCTCGAGTTCCTCGGGCGTGGGCATGTGGACGGTGTTTGCCTGCAGGGTCTGTTTGGGATAGAGCGACCAGGAGCCGTCGAGCCCGAGCTGGGCCTCGTGTTCGACCTGATCCGCGTAGTCGTCGGCGTTGTAGAACGTCAGGCCGGCCCGTTCCTTGAACAGGTCGTCGAAGGGGCCGCCGATCGAGACGAGACCGGCGGCGCTGGCCTCGTTCGAGAGCGCCTCGAGCAGGCCGTCCCAGCGGGGCATGCCGTCGCCGAGGTCGCGGCCGCCGAGTTCGGCGGCGTAGTCGACGGGACCGAAGACCAGTCCAGTGAGCCGGGAGTCCTCGCCGAACTTGGCGATCTCACGCAGATCCGAGCGGGCGCGGCCGGTCTCGATGATGATCGAGAGGCCGATGGAGCCGTCCTCGTAGCCGTACTCGGACTCGGCCTCGGCGACGACCTCGGCGGCACGCTCGACGTCCTCGAGGCGGCCGACCTTGGGGACGACGACGCCGTCGATCTCGTCGCCGATCTCGGCGACGAGCTGGTCGATCTGGTCGCGGCCCTTCTCGCGGTACTCCGCGTCCTCGTAGCTCCACTCGACGCGGGGCCAGATCTCGCCGGGGAAGTCGTACTCGGGAACCTTCTCGATGGTGTTCTCGAGCCCCTCGGCTTTCATGTTCGGCGCGGTGCCGTCCTCCATGTCGGGGACGAGCCAGTCGGGTGCCTGGAAGCCCTCGGCCTCGAGCGCGGAGACGAGGTACTTCGCGGAGTCGTCTTTTGGAACGGCGGCCGGTGCAGTCTGGAACGTACGGCAGAGTCGGATGTCGTCAGTCATGTGTTCGTATCTGAGTTCGTGATTGTCCGCGGTCGTTTGTGATAATCGATCGTGTTAGTTAGAACGCTTTCGGATCTCGGCCGTCCGCGTCCCCGAGTAGACGGGTTCGTCGTTCTGGTTGAACGCGATGTGCTGGAACCGGACGGTGCCGGCCGCGTCGCTCGAGGCGTCGTCTTCGGCCTCGAGGACGCGCGTGAAGGCGTAGACGGTGTCGCCCACGGCGACGAACGTGTGGAAGGATTCGTCGTCGAAGCCGACCTCGCGCCACGTTTGCTCGTCCGAGCGAGCATGGCCGAGTGCCGTCGACCGGGTCACGTCGCCGTAGGTGACGATGTTGCCCGACGGCGAGTCGGACATGACGTCGACGTTGTGATGCTGTTTGGCAGTGTTGAGCGTCGACAACGGCAGCGAGGCGACGGTCACGTCGTCCTGCGTGCGACCGCGCTCGTGGCGGTAGGCGACGGCGGCGTTCTCGTCGTCGGCGTCCTCGAGGGCCGCGACGAAGTCCTCGAAGTAGCCCCCTTCGGGTGCGATGAACTCGTCGGGGAGTGTGGGTTCGTCCTCGTCTTCGGCGGCCGCAGCGCCGCTCCCGTCCGTGGCCATCGGCTCGCGGCGCGGAATCATGTTCGTCCGCTCGTAGGAACAGAGAACGTCACCGGTCTCGGCGTCCGTACCGCGGGTGCGCCAGGAGACGATGCCGTACTCCGGTCGGGAACTCGAGGTCGCCGTGTTGACGACCTCGCTCTCGACGTGGAGTTCGGTGCCCGTGTAGACCGGCGCCTCGGGGAAGCGAACGTCGGTCCGACCGAGGAAGTAGCCGCCCTTCTCACTGAGGTCCTCGACGGTGATCCCCAGCGTCGCGGCGGTCAGATAGTCCGGGTGGACCGGCGGTTCGTCGAAACCACGCGCTGCGGCGGCGTCGCTGCGCCAGTAGGCGGGGTCGTGGTTCAGGGTCTGGCTCATCCACTGTTCGTTGCCGAACTGGGTGAGCGTGAGGCCGGGGTCGTGTTCGATGATATCGCCCTCCTCGAAGTCCTCGAAGCAGTTGCCCTTCTCCTTGGTCTCGACTTCCTCGAGCGCCTGTGCGAACGTGTCCGGATCTGTCCAGTCAGTCATCTGCAGTCACCTCGTCAGTGTCGGTCGCTAACTGTTCGCGTTCCCGGCGGGCGATCGTCCGTCGCATCTCGTTTTCGACGATCATGTAGCCCTCGTCGAAGCCCATGCCGGGCTTTGCCAGCACCTGTGCGGCGTTGGTCGCGAGCGCGACGTGGGCGCAGGCTCGCGCCGAGGTTTCGGTCTCGTTGCAGGTCCCACCGAGGTAGGCGCGGGTATCGGTTCCCTCGCAGTAGCGGACCGCCTGCCCGCTGCGGTGGATACCCCCGAGGTCGGGGGTCTTGACCTGCACGAGGTCGGCGGCCCCCGAATCGACGAACGCCTGCACGTCCTCGAAGGTGTTACACCACTCGTCGGCGACGATGTCGACGTCGACGCCGGCATCTTTCAGTCCCTCGCGGAGTTCGACCATCGCGTCGATCTGGTCGGCACGGTTGCCGACGTCCATCGGCCCCTCGATCTGGATCGGGTAGGGCGCGGCGGCTGCCTCGAGGTCGGCGAAGTAGTCGACGACCTCGTCGCGGTCGTAGGGCGCGCCGAAGATCTCGCCGATCATGCCGTAGACGTCGATGTGGAAGCGAGGGTCGTAGCCCTCCGGGCCGAGTTCCTGGGAGCGCTCGACCAGCCACTCGACGTACTCGAGCAGCACTTCGCCGTTCTCGCCGATCTTCTCGACGCTGTTGATCAGGGCGTGGGGCAGGACGGGGACGCCCTTGACGAACATCTTCTCGGTGTTGTTGTACCGGTCGTCACCGGACTGGCCGAAGACCGGCACCGGCTCCGTGGCGGGCTCGGTGCCCAGTGCGTCAGCCATCACGTCCGTCTTTGTCTTCCCCGTGGCCGACCCCGCGGCGGCGAGTAAGGCCTGCGAGACGCCGTAACGGATCGCGGTGTGGAGCCGGTCACCGTCGACCTCCAACTGCTCGAGGGACTCGGCGTTGTCGAGGAAGTCGGTGGCGTCCCGGCCCTCGAGTGCGTCGGCGACGGGGCCCTCGATGACCGGGGCGTACTCTTCGGCTTTGAACAGCGGGTCGCGCCCGCCGGCACCGGAGTACTGGACCGCGGCGCAGTCGCCCCGGACAACGGTCCCGTCGGCGAGTTCGATGTCGACGATGATCGACTCGCCGGCCTGGCGAATCTCGTCGAAGCCGTCGGTAACGGGCTCGCCCTCGTAGGTGAACCCGTCGTGTTCGGCACCTTGCTTGATCGCGCGCTGATCGTCGAAGAAGAACCCGGAGTAGCCGGGCGTGGCGTGAATTCCTGTAATCTCCATTTAGACGTCACCCTGTGGCTGTGACTGCGGTCGGCCGATGAGCTTTCCGTCGCTGATCGCGTCGACGTCGTCCGCGACCATGCGGAACGACTGATCGCGGCCCTCGGTGTCGGCACGTCGGGAGAGTCGGGCCTTGTGAATCTCCTTGATGTCCTCGTCCATCTCGAGGTCGGCCCACTCGAAGATGCGGACGCGACCGTCGTCGTCGCGTGCGGGGAGGACGGCTCCTTTCGCGCTGTCGCTGGGTGCGAACGGCACGTCGAGTGCGCCCGAGTCGAAGGCCTTGAGCGTCCCCTGAACGACGTCGCCGTCGCCGTGTTCGAAGATGGTGTCCATCAGACAGCGGGTCTCGCGCTCGATGAGGTCCTGTTCCTCCTCGATGCCATCGATGTCGATTTTCTGCTCGATGGCCATGTCGATGACCTGCCGCGTGGTGCGCAGGCCGGCCGAGTTGGCCTCCTTGGTCGGGACGCCCTGGAACTCCTGTGGGGACTTGGTGATGACCTTGTCGGGCTGGGCGATGGCGGCGGTCATGCCGCCGAGGCTGATCACGCCGTTGGCGCGGGCCTCGTCCGGCGGGAAGCCGCCCATCCACTCGTGGAAGACCGTCGTGACGACGACCTCGTCGGGCAGATACTCGTTGCCCAGCTTCTTCAAGGCGTTCAGGGCGGCGACGTCTTGCACGACGTTACCGACCTGCCCGTAGCCGAGGGTGATCGAGCGCACGCCCTGCGTGGCGGCGAGTTTCCCCTCGACCAGCATGACTGCGATCGCGATCGACGGCGGGACCAAGGTACCGGTAAGGGGGCCGAACGGCTCGCGGTTGATCCGCACGCCCCGTTCGGTGTAGGCTCCCGCGAGTCGATCGACGAACTGCCACTTCTCGATGGTCTCCTCGAGCCCGTGGCGTTTCGTGTACGGAATGTTGTAGGAAATCGGGCCGCCCTCGAAGCTCTGGAAGCCGCCGGCGAAGGTGATCGCCGCCAGCAGGCGGGCGTCGGGCGTCCCGTGGCGCACCTCGATCGGCGCGTCGACCGCGTCGATCAGCTGTCGACAGCCGTCGACGCCGTGATTGACGGCGGGGAACCCGTTGAGCGTGTCGTCGCCCGTCTCGAGGGCCTTGTCCAGCCCCTGTTGGGCCTTCTCGTACTCGTTGTCCCGGGTGTAGGAGTCGATCGTGGTCGGCAGGAGATCCGCCTGTCCCTCCTCGTGGAGGTATCGCAGGAGTTCGATCTGATCGTCGAGCCGGGGGACGCCGGCTCGTGGCTGCAGAAGGGGCTTGTCGGCCGACTCGAGGACGTCGGCGAATCGCTTGTGGTCGGGCAGCGATTCGTGGTACTCGATGGCCTCCTCGAAGTCGACGTCTTCGCCCGTCGGCCAGTTAGATCGAATTTCCTCGTCGATACGCCGTAGCTCGTCGGACGGAATACGTTCGTCTCGTATCATCTAGGAACTAATAGTAGCGCGTTCCGACTCCGTCGGTGTGATCTGGAGGTCTTCGCGCAGCGCGGCAATCGCGTCCTCGGGATCGGTTTCCGAATCGAAGACGCGGTCGAAACCGAGTTCGCGGAAGGTCCGACGGGTTTCCTCGAACTCGTCTTGCCCGACGGCGAGGTTGCCGCCGATGTAGGTGACCGCGTCGACGCCCGCGTCCTCGAGAACGCCTTGGAATCCCTGACAGTCCTGCTCGGCGTGTCCGTAGAGCGAGGAGACGAGTACAGCGCTGGCGTCGTGGGCTTTAGCGGCCTCGGCGAACTCCTCCTGGGAGGTCTGGACACCGAGGTTCACGACATCGAAGCCGGCTGCGCTGAAGGCTTGCTCTAGGATTGTGATGCCAACGACGTGGGCATCGGAGCCGATCACGCCGAGGACGACCGTTTGGGACATCGTACTCGGACTCATGAGCGACCGGTGTATAAACCTAATGATCTTCCATGATAATACTCCTTAAAGATCCTAAGACCGTCCCAATGGGTGATGCTCACTCAGCCCTCGGTACCTGCCACCAACTACATAATCGATGGTAAGGGTTTTGGTACTGGTTTGGAAAGGGGGGCATACAGACATGGGCGCACTCTCGAACCTTCGCGTGCTGGATCTGACCCAGGTGCTTGCCGGGCCGTACTGCACGATGTTGCTCGCGGACATGGGCGCGGACGTGGTCAAGATCGAGCGGCCGGGCGGCGATATGATCCGGTCGAACCCGCCGTTCGTCGACGACCCCGACGAGGAAGCCTACGGGGGCTACTTCCAGAGCGTCAACCGCGGCAAGAAGAGCATCGAGCTGAACTTAGGCGACGAGGAGGATCGTGCGGACTTCCTCTCGCTGGTCGAGGAGGCAGACATCGTCGTCGAGAACTACCGCTCCGGGACGATGGAGAAGTACGACCTCGGCTACGAGACCCTCACAGAGTACAACGAAGATATCATCTACTCCTCGATTCGGGGCTTCGGCGACCCGCGGACCGGCGAGACCCACCGCCAGGGCCAGCCCTCCTTCGACCTCATCGCGCAGGCGCTTGGCGGCGTCATGGAAACCACCGGCCAACCCGACGGCCCGCCGACCAAGACCGGTCCCGGCGTCGGCGACCTCTTCACCGCGACGCTGAACTGCATCGGGATTCTCGCCGCCGTGAACCACCGCGAACAGACCGGCGAGGGCCAGTACGTCGACACCGCGATGTACGACTCGATGCTCAGCTTCACCGAGCGCGCCATCTACCAGCAGTCCTACACCGGCGAGGCCCCCACCCGACGGGGCAACTCCCACCCCACGCTCTTTCCCTACAACGCCTTCGAGACCGACGACGGCTACGCCGTCATCGCCGCGTTCAACAACAACCACTGGGCCGAACTCTGTGACATCATGGGTCGCGAGGACTTGGCCGAGGAGTACCCCACGACCGCCGAACGCCTCGAGAGCCGCGATCACCTCCGCGGCGAGATCTCGGAGTGGGCACTCGAGCAGACCAACGACGAACTCGTCGGCCAGCTCGAGGGCCGGGTCCCGGCCGCGCCCGTCCAGACCACCGAGGAGATCTTCGAAGACGACCACGTCCACGCACGCGACATGCTCGTGCCCGTCGAACAGCCCGGGGCCGACACCGACGTCGAGATCGCGGGCAATCCGATCAAGATGAGCGAGACCGAGCCCGAGCCCCGCGGTCGCGCGCCGCTGCTGGACGAACACCGCGAGGACGTGCTGGGCGAGCAGGCAGAAGAGACGGCCGACGACTAACACCGATTGTTTGTTTTCTGATATGTGGGTCGGGAAGATGAGTTAAATTCCGCCCGACTTCGTAGGCTCCCTTAGCGAGTTCCGACTTTTCTTCTGCTCGATCACGAACGTCGCGACGGAGTTCCTCGAGGTCCATTGGTAGTTCTTCGAGAATCATCGGATACCTCTTCGTAGTGTGACAAGAGATAAAAATGTCGGCCCAGTACAGTACACACCTGTCTGAACTCTCATCCTACAAAATCTCGTGTAGTATGTGTTCGAGGCCTTGCTCCAACTCCGAGGCCTGCAGGATCGTTACCGGGTTCTCGGTTTGCTCCTCGAGAGAGGCCGTTTCGTCCTCAAGGTCCTGCGTTACCAGCAGGCCGTTCCACCCGGAGCCGAAGTACTCGTCCTCGTCGGGACCGAAAACGAACTCCTCGTTGACACGGAGGAAAGCGAGGTACTCCAGCGTCTCCTTGATCCCACGTCGGATCGTGTCGACGTTGGCACTGTTTTTGACCTCGACGATCAGGTACTCGTGTTGGTCATCGTCCTCAGAGATGACCTCAAGGACGATCACGTCGGGGCGACCGGTGTGATTCCTGAACTCTCGACCGAAGTAGTCGCTCGCGATTTCCTGTGCCTCGAGCTGGACTTTGTCGGTCCGCGAGAGTGTCTCCATGTCTCTGTCGGGTTCGGCGACGAACGACAGGTTCCGATCGCTCGCCGAGTTGTCGTGGTAGAGGACGATCTCCTTCTCGTCCTCGAACCGCGCTACCTCCTGTCGGCCCGTCGCGATCGTCTTGTACGTCGGCCGATTCTCTTGGAGTCGCTCGAGCGTTGCGACGAACCGAAAGAGGACGAATAGTTCGAACAGCGAGTCCTGATCGTCGGGGGCGATCGCCGTCTCCTCGAGTAGTGAGCGGATCGCGTCGGCGTCGCCATCGAACAGTCGCTCTCGAGTCCGCAGGAGCGACGCCGCCTCGCGGTACACGGCGTGGCGTGAGTTCGCCGCCGTGGTGAGCATTCGCTCCGTCGGCTCGTAGCTGTCCGGATCGCGAATCCGTCGGACGTGGACGTTTCGCTCGACGATCCGCTGGAGTTCATCGATTAGATCCTCGCTTCCCTTCCACGTCTCCTGTACCCAGTCGTAATCGTCGCGGAGGTACTCTTCAGCTTCCCGGATCGTCGTATGGACAATCGAGATCAGACGTTTGAGGACGATGTTTTCGGGGATGTCGTAGTCTATCGTCCGGTCATCACAGACGAAGATGGACCGGTCTCGAGGATGCTCGGAATACCTCTTTTTGATCGTCTCGTTCCAATTGATTCGGCCATCGACCGTTCCGCGGCGGGTTCTCGACGTCGTTCGCGTTTCGGTTCGAATGCTCCGTAGGTGGCTCCGAAGGTCGCGAACGAAGTCGACGATGTCAGATTTGAGGATGAAGTGGAGGTCGAGGAGGAGTTCGTACTCCTCGAATCGTTCATCCAACTGTTCGGGTTTAATCGACGCCGCCAGCTCGCGTTCGGGAAACGACCCTCGCATAACGTGTGCGAGGATGTCCTCGGTCAGTTGATCGAGGAGTTCGTCCCTATTCATTTTCGGCGAGGGTCACCTGTAGCATCTCTCGAGCGGCTTGCTCAAGCAGCAAATCGTCGATCTCCCTGACGGCCGCGATTTCGCGGACGATCTGCCGTCGCTTCGGGACGCCCTCGAGCTGCGGGAAGACGTAGCTGATGACGGCCTGCGTGAGATGGTACTCGAGGTCCGATTCGGGATGCTGATCCACGTAGCGGAGTACGTCCTCGACGATCGCTGGCCCGATCGCTCGCTCCTCGACGGCATCGTTTGTCTCCCGCCAGACGCGGCCGGTCGCCATCGCGACGTTCCGATCGGGGTCGAGTCCCCACGCGTCCGCATACTCGTAGACGAGGTCCTCCAACTGGTCGTCGTCAGACGGAAGGTCGGGAGCCGACACGCGAATAAATGCGAATCGGCGCATGAACGCGTAGCTCATCTCGTAGAGCGATGTCTTGTCGTAGGTGTTCATCGTCGCGAAGATCCGCCACGAGTCCGGCACGACGTACTGGTTGTCCGCCGGAAGTCCAGTCAGTTCGTCGGTCGTCGTGAGTTCGATCTCGTGACCGTCCTTGGTGTACGGCAACTGCACCGACTGGCCGGAGAGAAGTGTGAAGAGTTGGCCGAACGCCTTGTCGATGTCGGCGCGGTTCAACTCGTCGATGACGATCAAATCGTTCGATTGCGTTCCCGTCCGGTTGTTCTTGAGACGGTTAAGGACGACACCTGGAGTGAACGCGAGGTCGTCGCTACCGCTCTCGTCGGATTCGTTCGGCATGTAACCGCCGACGGTGTCGAACGTCGACCAGTCGGCGGTCGCCGTGGTCAACTCGTAATCCGAATACAGGTGCGGATAGCCGTCCACGAGGGACGAACAGACTCGACGAGCGATTTCCGTTTTCCCCGTGCCCGGCGGACCGGTCAGGAGGATATGTTTCCCCGATCGCAGCGCCGTCGTGATCTGCTCGAGAATCCGCTCGCCCTGTTCGTCGGGGAAATAGAGCCCGTCGAGCGTCGCGGCCGGTATCGAGCCCCGATACGGTTTGTGAACGTTGATCGGAGAGACTTCACGCAACTCCGGCGAAAGCGCCTCGAGGAGGGTGACGGGTCTGTCGTAGTCGATCGTTCCGTCGTCGTTCCGAAACGCCGCGTATTTGGACTGAAGGGGGAATCCCGTACCGGACGCTTCCCCACAGAGGCCGTTGGCTCGGTCGATCGAGAGCGACCCCGTCGTCAGTGCAGCAGCCTCGCGATCGATCTCCGCGATCGACTTGTCGACGATCGAGCGAGACGTATCGATATCGTCGATCGAACCCGTGAGGAACAGCCGATCGAACGTTACGATAAACGGATAGTGTACGTCGGTTTCGTGTTCGTCTCGCCACCACCGCTCGTCGTTCTCGAACCGTTCGCCGAGGATGCCGACACCAATAATCCCGTTCGGTTGGCGGCTGAGATCCTCGGCCGATGGCTCGGCGCGGGAATGCAGGATCGCAACGTCCCCCTTCGAGACGCCCTCCCACCGATCCCGGTGGTCCGTTTCGAACGAGACTGCCCCGTACTCGACGCTCGTGAGCCAGTAGTCGGGCGGCGCAGTGAATTTGTAGACCGTCGGCGATGTCGTCCGAATATGGGAGAGTACCGGATGGCTACTGTCCGACGGCTCAGGCATCGATCCTTCGTCCGTCGGTACCGTGTACGTCTCTCGGAGGATGCTGTTCAGTCGGGGCTGGCTGAGGACACCGCCCGCGTGATCTATCTCCGCCTGGAGGAAACGGACCCAGCAGAGAAAGAGTGTCTTTGCCGGTGCGAACGAGCAGTGGGATCCGACACCGAGTTCGTCGGCGATCTCCTCGAGTTCGGGTTCGATCGATTCGTAGATCCGCCTGAGTTGATCGAACGTCGCCGCTGTACTCGCCGAGACGGTACCCGAGGGTTTGAACCCGGAAAGGGAAGCCGACCACTCGGCGATGAGTGCCCGTCCGAGGCGGGTCTCGAGCCATGACACGTCTCGGTCGGAGTCCTCGAGTCGCGCTCGAATGTCGGTCATCGCTGCCTCGAGGGTCTCGTAGTCCTCGACCGGTTCGGCCGGATAGAGCTTGCGACCCCGAATCTCCTCGATGAAAGCCGAAATCGAATCGTATTCCTCGAAGAACGTCGATCCGCCGCGTTCGAAGTCGATCGAGCTGAACGTGTCGTTCGGCCACCCTCGGAAACCGAGCGTCTCCCAGAAGTCCTCGCGTTCGAGGGTCGTCTCGTAGACGGGATCCAAAAACATGACGTGGTGATACGTGGCGTCCGACACGTCGCCCCACCCGATCGCGTCGGTAAACGCCGTCGCCGTCTCCCCGTCCAGAATCGTCGCGTGATCGATACGTGCCAGCAGCGTGTACTCGCCGCCACGACGGCCATCTCGATCCGCGAACAGGAGGTAGTCCCCGGTGTCGGCCGCGATGTCTTCTCGATTGCCCCAGACGCGAAGCGTCTCGTACTCGAGAGGGATCTCACAAACGTCCGCAAGTCGGTCCCGACGAACGCCGTCGACGGCGGTTCGCTCGAAATTGATCCGGATCGGCTCGTCCGCTTCCGTTTTCACCGGAACCTGATAGACCGTCGGCGGCCCGTTATTGTCCGTCTCCGCGGATAGTCCCGCACCCATTGTTCTCTAAATCGAGACAGTATCACCGTATAAATCCTGTTGCAGCATCACGATTCCCTCTCCGGGTTCCGCTCTTTATACGCCGACGACACCCGAGACACGCTCGAGGCGAGGGCCATCCGAAAAATCGAGACTCGAGCCCCGCTTACGGACCGACCGGCCGACCGACGATGCCGACGGAGAGGTGGTGTGTCGAATGGTGGATTCGCCCGCGACGGCCGACCGGCCGGCTGACCGCCGAGGCTCGAGCCGACCCGGCTACTCGAAGCCTACGAACGTCGCCGGCGGCACCGTACAGCCACAGGGCTGGAGGTGGCTCGTGTCGGGGCCGGTGACGACCGACACCGTCACCGGCTCGCCACAGCGGGGACAGTCCGGCAGCGACCAGTCGTCGTCCGACTCCCGGTCGCTCGCGGGGTCCCTAGCCATCGCAACCACCACGTGCGGCGCGCGTGGCAGAGGCTCCTTGCGTCGGGCGATTTGTGCGTCGTGCGGGACGTTTATATCCCGGAAGTAGTAACGTAATCATGGCTTCAACCCTTGCGGGTTTGGAAGCCAGTCTCGGGTGCTGTGACACCCGGGGCATTTCGATGTGCCCCCTGTTTCGGAGCCTGACTTCCAGTTAGTACGTTTAGCTGTTCGGACTTATATCTACTGTTGGCGCGGTGGAATAGAGGGCGCTCGAGCGATCCCGAGCGGCGCGTCCCGGCGGGCCTCGAGCGTCGCCGTTTCCGGACGCCGGGTGGCGGCCTCGAGGCGGCCCGTCGCGATCGAGCGGCCAGCCACAATCTATATCCGCGTCGTCGCGAGAGAGGGGGCATGAGCATTCGGGACGGGCCCCGCTCTGGGGGCGTCTCGATGGACGAGATCCGTGTCCTCTGCGTGGACGACGACCCGCAGTGGGCCGTGAAGATCGCCGAGTTGCTGGACCGACGCGACGTCGCCATCGACACGCTCAGTGCCACCCGCGCCAGCGAGGCCCTCGAGTACCTTGCCGACCGCGAGATCGACTGTATCGTCTCCGAATACGACCTGCCCGACGCCGACGGGCTGGCGCTGCTCGAGGACGCCCGCTCGGAAGTCGACTCGATCCCCTTTCTGCTGGTTACGGGCTCGGGCTCGGAAGCGATCGCGAGCGAGGCGATTTCGGCCGGCGTCACCGACTACGTGCGGAAGGCCGACGACCCGGAGCGGGACGCGGCCCTCGCCGACGCGGTCGTCGATGCCGTCGAGGCGGCCCAGCGCCGCCGGGAACGCGAGCGACAACTCCACGCCGTCGAAACCGCACAGGAAGGGGTCAGCATCCTCGACTCGAGCGGCCGATTCGTCTACGTAAACCGGGCCTACGCCGACCTCTATGGCTACGAGCCGGCGGAGCTGATCGGCGAACACTGGGAACTGATTTACCCGGACGACGAGGTCGCCGCCGCCCACGAGGAGATCATCCCGACGGTGATGGCCGAGGGCGAGTGGTATGGGGAAACGACCGGGCTCCGGGCCGACGGCACCACCTTCGTCGAGGCCCACTCGCTGTCGACGACGGGCAACGGCGATCTCATCTGTACGGTTCGGGACATCACGGACCGCAAGGAACGCGAACGCGATCTCGAGCGCTACGAGACGATCATCGAGGCGCTTGGCGATCCGGTCTACACGGTCGGCGACGACGGGCGCTACACCTACGTCAACGACGCCTACGCCGAGATGACCGGCTACGAGAAAGACGAGATCGTCGGCGAGCCGATCTCGTTCCTGCTCGACGACGAGTCCGTCGAGCGCGGGGAAGCGACCGTCGGCTCGCTGCTGTCCGCCGACACTGAGGGCCGCCAGTGTACCTACGAGATCACCATCGAGACGAGCGACGGCGAGCGGATTCGGTGTGAGGACAACGTCTCGCTGTTGCCCCTCGCGGACGGTCAGTACCGCGGCGTCGCCGGCGTCGTCCGCGATATCACCGCCCGCACCGAGCGCAAACGCGAACTCGAGGAGTACGAGACGATCCTCGAGACGATCCCGGACGAGGCCTATCAACTCGACGCCGAGGGCTACATCACGAAGGTCGTCCCGCCGAGCAACGGCGAGGTGACGACGACCGGCTACCGACCCGAGGAACTGGTTGGGGAACACGTCTCGCTGATCATGGACGAAGACGACATCGCCACCGCCGAAGCGGAGATCAGGGCCCTGCTGGCCGATCCGGACCGCAATCACGCCTCCTTCGAGATGGAGACGGTCACGAGAGACGGCAGGCGACGCCCCAACGAGAACCACATCTCGATCCTGCCCTCCGACGAGGACGGCCGCTTTCAGGGGACCGTCGGCGTCCTGCGGGACATCAGCGACCGCAAGGAACGCGAGCGCGAGCTGAAAGCCCAGAACGAGCGCCTCGAGCGCTTTGCCAGTATCGTGTCCCACGACCTCCGGAACCCCCTGAACGTCGCACAGGGCCGCCTCGAGCAGGCCCGCCGGACCTGCGACTGTGACGAGACCCACCTCGAGGAGGTCGCGTGGGCCCACGACCGGATGGGCGTGTTGATCGAGAACATCCTGACGATCGCGCGCGATCGGGATCCACAGCCCGACCCGGAGCCGATCGATCTCGCGGCGATCGTCGACGACTGCTGGGATCACGTCGACACCGGGACGGCCGCGTTGCGGGTCGACACCGACGCCGTCGTTCGGGCCGATCGGGCGCGGCTCAAGCAGTTGCTCGAGAACCTGCTTCGCAACGCCGTGGATCACAGCGACGTCGGCCCCGCGGGCCCCGACGGCGATGGGGACCGCTCCGGCGTCACGATCACGGTCGGCGACCTCGCGGGCGGGGACGGCTTCTACGTCGCGGACGACGGCCCGGGGATCCCGCCCGACGAACGCGAGCGGGTCTTCGAGAGCGGCTACTCGAGCGACGGGGACGGGACCGGCCTCGGGCTCGCGATCGTCGAGCGGATCGCGGCGGCCCACGGCTGGACGGCGACGGCGACCGAGAGCGCGGCCGGCGGCGCACGGTTCGAGCTGGCCGATGTCGACTCGGTCGGCCGGTGACGGCGACGAGGAGAAATCCTTTTGCGGGACCCCCACACACGTCGAGGTATGAGCAACGATTGGCCAGTCGATCCCGACGGCGAGGAGGGCAGCGAGGGGATGCGCAAGTTCGACATGCGGATCATCGCGGACAAGGTCGACGAGGAGGAGGACTTCCCGATGGTGCGCGACGAGTTCGTCGAGGAGTACGGCGACTATCCCGTCCGAATCAACCACGAGACGGTCGTCGCGCTCAGCGACATCTTCGAGTACGTCGAACCCGCGGAGTTCGAGACGATGGTCGACATGCACAAGGCCGTCGGCGCGGCGATGCGCGAGGGCGGTTTCTGGAAGTACCACCCACACGGCAAGGACCCGGAGAAGGTCCACGCCTGATCGGGCGCCCGCTCCATCACGAATCTGGATTACGTATCACTTATACGACGGCGTTCGAAAGGAACGTTCACAGTGACTAACACGCAGGTAACGCTCGTTCAGATCGACAACTACGGCCCCTGGACCGTGACCCCGGAGCCCCGCCGGGAAGCGGACCTCCAGACCATGCAATCCCGACTGTACGCCGACATCTCCCAGTTCGTCGGCAACCGCGACGGCTACACCTTCTTCACCCGGTTCGACAACATCATCGCCGTCACGAACGGCTGCTCGATGGAGGACCACGCGCTCCTCCAGGAGTCGGTCGGCAACCGATACCCCGTGACGCTCAGTCTCGGCGTCGCGACCGGTCGCAGTCCCGTCCAGGCGCTGTCGGACGCGACCGAACGCCTGCAAGACGCCGGCAGCGCACAGGACGAGGACCGTCGGGAGTGTCTCGAGGGACGGGCCATCGACGAGGAGTTCCGGGCCGACGAGGACGTCCAGATCGCCCACTTCGACGTGATCAACGCGACCGGCAACTACACGGACGAACTCAACGCCTTCGACACCTTCATCGAGATCGAGCAGGGCTATGCGGAACTCATGCGCCACATGCGCCACGCCCACGACAGCCTCTCCTTCTTCGTCGGCGGCGACAACGTCATTGTCGTCTGCCCCGATCTCGGGACCGCCGACTACGAGGAGGCAGTCACACACGTCGCGGACGCCGTCGGCGTCGAGATGCAGGTCGGCGTCGGTCGCGGGAAGAGCGCCCACGAGGCCGGCTACGACGCCAAACACGCCCTCGAGACCTGTCGGGCCGACGGGACGCGGGTCGAACTCGAGTGGGAGAACGCCTGAGTTCGGGAGTTAGAGAACTTCGCTCCCGATTTTCTTAAGTGTGGTGGAGGTAGCTTTTAGCCCGTCCGTGTGATCCGTACACGTATGGAATCGGAACTGTCCGTCAGGGACGTGCTGACGAGCGAGTACGTCGGCGTCAGCGAATCGGATACCGTGCTCGACGTGGTGCGGCTCATGCGCGAGGAACGGACCAGCTGTGCGCTGGTCGTCCGGGGCTCCGAGCCCGTCGGCATCGTGACCGAGTGGGACGTCCTGGAACTGATCGCCGGGGAAGGCGAGCCGTCCGCGACGACCGTCGACGAGGTGATGACGACGCCGGTCATCACGGTCGACCCCGACCGATCGCTGACCGACGTCGCCACCACGATGGCCCGCCAGAACATCCGTAACGTCGTCGTCGACGGCCCGGACGGGATCGTCGGGCTCGTCACCCAGCGCGACGTCATCGCGGCCGCCAGCTCCTTCCAGGCGACGATGACTCCCGCCCGCTCGAGCGAGCCGCCGATCGATCGCGACCGCGGCATCGCCGAGCCCGCGACCGCGCCCCCCGCCGGGGAGGGCGAGGCTGCCGTCCTCCCCAACGGCGGCGACGAGTACACCACCCAGGGCGTCTGCGAGGCCTGTGGCTCGCTCGCGGACGCGCTGTGGGACGCCAACGGCCAGCTGGTCTGTTCGGACTGTCGGACGGTGTAGGCCGCTCTCGGAATTCACAACTGCGTGTGGTGTGTCATCAGTCAACGCAGACTATCTCTCCGATAGAAAGACCTTTCGGGTGCCGCAGTGGACTGACCGGTAATGATCGCGACCCTCGACGACCTGGACGTCGAAGGGACTACCGTCGGTGTTCGCGTCGACGTCAATAGTCCGATCGACGACGATGACACGCTCGCGGACGACGCCCGCCTGCGCGCCCACGTCGATACCCTCGCGGAACTGCTCGAGCGGGACGGTCGGGTCGCCGTCCTCGCCCATCAGGGCCGACCCGGCGGCGACGAGTTCGTCTCCCTCGAGTCCCACGCCGAACGGCTCTCGGAACTGCTCGGGCAGCCGGTCGACTACGTGGACGCCACCTTCACCGACGCCGCCCGCGAGGCCGTCAGGGACCTCGAGGACGGCGACTGCGTCGTCCTCGAGAACACCCGCTTCTACAGCGAGGAGTACATGGAGTTCGAGCCGGAGCGGGCCGCCCGGACCCATCTGGTCGAGGGCCTCGAGCCGGTGTTGGACGCCTACGTCAACGACGCCTTCGCGGCGGCACATCGCTCCCAGCCCTCGCTGGTCGGGCTCCCAACGGTCCTGCCGAGCTACGCCGGCCGGGTCATGGAGTCCGAACTCGACGTACTGGGCTCGATCGAGGAGACCGACGAACCCCGCGTCTACGTCCTCGGCGGGGCGAAAGTCTCCGACTCCATCGACGTCGCCTGGTCGGTCCTCGAGAAGGGGCTGGCCGATCACGTCCTCACGGCCGGCGTCGTCGGCAACGTCTTTCTCATCGCCGACGGCGTCGACCTGGGCGACGCCAGCTCCGATTTCATCTACGACCAGGGCTACTGGGACGAGATCGACCGCGCCGCGGATCTGCTCGACGCCCACGGCGACCGGATCGCGCTGCCCCGCGACGTCGCCGTCGACCGGGACGGCGGCCGCCACGAACTCGGCGTCAACGCCCTTCCGCCGGGCGACGGCGAATCCGCCATGGACATCGGCGGGTCGACCCTGGAGTACTACCGGCGCGTCCTCGAGGACGCCGAAACCGTCATCCTCAACGGCCCCGCCGGCGTCTTCGAGGACGACCGCTTCGAGACCGGGACACGACAGCTCTACGACGCCGCGACCGACATTCCCACGAGTATCGTCGGCGGCGGCGACACCGCCTCGGCGCTTCGCCAACTCGGCGTCGAGGGCTTTTCACACGTCAGCACCGGCGGCGGCGCGGCCCTCCGGATGCTCACCGCCGAATCGCTGCCCGCCGTGACCGCACTCGAGAATGCCCCCGAGCAACCAGCGGCCGACGATTGAACTCGCCACGCGGGCCGACCTCGACGCTCTCACGGACCTCTGGGTCGACCTCGCCCACGACCAGCGCCGGTACCAGTCGGCGGTCCGCCCCGAGGCCAACCGCGAGGCCATGCGGGAGACGCTCGGTGCCTATCTGGTCAGCGACGGCCTGTTCGTCGCCCGCCTCGAGGGCGCGATCGTCGGCTTCGTCTCGGTGACGGTCGAACGCGGCACCCTCGAACTCGACACCACGCGCGGCCTGCTCTCGAACATCTACGTCCGGCCGGCCTACCGGGGACAGGGGATCGGCACCGCCCTGCTTGAGGCCGCCGAAGCGTCGCTCGCCGACCGCGGCGTCGACGAACTGCTGCTCGAGGTGATGGCGGACAACGAGGCCGCCCGTCGGTTCTACCGCCGCCACGGCTATGATCCGTTCCGCGTGTCGATGACGCGCTCGCTCGCGGACCGCGACGAAAACGATACACACTCAAAGGAGGACGGCTAACCCACGGCCTGCGCCAGGGGAGCATGGGCGGTTCATGCACTCGACTTGTAATCGAGACTTCCGGGGTTCAAATCCCCGCCCTGGCTTTCTACCTCGCGTTCAAACGCCGCCACCGACCGGTTCGGACCGTCGGTTGCTATCGGCTCCCGTCGAACGTCACGCGCTCGAGACGCGACCGAGCAGTGCCCCACGGAGCCGAGAGACGGCCGTCTCGCGGCGTCCCGGCCGTCGGTTCCGCCGGCGGCCTACCACAGTCCGAGCGCGCGACCGGTCGCGAGGACCGCGAACATCGCCAGTCCGAGCAGGATCAAAACCAGCGCTTCCGCCGAGACGGCGGTGACCAGGGCCCGAGCGACACGAGTCGGACGACCGGTCGTCCGGTCGAGGCGCCAATCGGCCCGCTCGTCGGGTGACACACACGCGGGTACGGGCGGGGACGACTAAAAGCTGTCCGCGGGACGCGGCGGTCGGCGACGCCCTGACGGACTACTCGAGGAACCGGGTTCGAACGTCACCGGTCGGCATCAGACACTGTTCTTTCTGCCCGAACCAGCGATAGCGACGGGCCGCGACGAAGTCGTAGGCGCGATCCCGGATCGGGCGCGGGAGATACCGCAGTGCCGACAGGAGGGCGTAGACGCCGCCGAGGTGGGCCGCGATCCGAGCCACGGCCGCGGACTTGACGTAACAGTCGTCGCCCTCGACCAGGACGATCGACTCCAGCGCGTCCGTCGGCAGGTCGTGAGCCGCGAGCAGGTCCTGACCGACGTCGGACTGGAGGGACGCGAAGTGGATCTTCCCCGCCGGATCCCGGGGGACGATGAACTGGACGACCCCGTTACAGAGGTTACAGACCCCGTCGAACAGGACGATCGGACTCTCGTCGGGGACCTCGGTACTCATCGGACGGAACGCAGTAGGCAGCGGGGCCAGTTCAGCGTTCCGATCGGACCCGTCTTCGAACGAGAAGTAATCGCACAAATAGCTGTTTCAGCTTGCACGAAGCATATTCCGTGCCGGTCGAGACGCCCGGACGTCTCTCCACGACGATGTCCCGACACCCCTCCATCACTGCCGTCCGCCGGCGACTCTCGAGCGGTGCCGATCGAGTCGCCGCCGGGATCGAACGCCGGTTCGCGATCGACGCGCGAGCGCTGGCAGCGTTTCGGATCGCGCTCGGACTCCTGTTGCTCGCCGACCTCGCGCTCCGGGCTCGAAACCTCGAGGCGTTCTACACCGACGCCGGCGTCCTTCCGCGCCGGGCCCTGTTCTCGGACTACTCGCAGGTGTACTCGCTGCACGCCCTCTCCGGCGAGGCGTGGGCGATCGCGCTGTTGTTCGTTCTAGCGGGCGGCGTCGCCCTCGCGATGACCGTCGGCTACCGGACACGGCTCGCGACGATCTGCTCGTGGCTGTTGCTCGTCTCCCTGCACGCCCGGAACCCGATGGTCCTCAACGGCGGGGATGTGCTGCTTCGACTCCTCGTGTTCTGGGCGATGTTCCTCCCGCTGAGCGAGCGCTGGGCCGTCGACGCGTACCGTCCCGAGACGGCCCGGGCGACCGTTGCGAACGTGGCGACGATGGCGCTGTTGCTCCAGGTCGTCGTCATGTACGTCTCGAACGCCATCCACAAGAGCCGGGGGGAGCTGTGGTTCGGCGGGGAGGCAGTCGCCTACGTCTTCAGCCTCGACTACATGTTCACGTACCTGCTCGGCGACGTCCTCACGGCCTATCCCGAACTGTTGCGGCTCATGACGTATCTGTGGGTGGCGTTGCTCGTCTGTACGCCGCTGTTGCTCCTCCTGACCGGATGGCCGCGAGCGGCGCTGGCTGGTGCATTCGCCGGAATGCATATCGGAATGCTCGTGACGATGCGGATCGGGCTGTTCCCGCTGGTCGTCGTCGCCGCGCTCGTGCCCTTCTTCCCGCCGGTCGTCTGGGATCGGTTGACGGCGGCGGTCGCCCGAACCGGCCTTGCCGGACCGCTCCGAAACACGGTGGAACGATTCCGGCGGTGCCGTCCCGAAAGATCGATGGCCGACGTGGTCGGGACCGCCGTCGTGCCGTCGCATCGGTTCCTCACCGCCGGCGTCGCCCGCGGCCGGTCGCTGCTATCGACGGCCGTTCCAGCGGTCTTTCTCGTCCTCGTCGTTCTCTCGAACGCCCAGGCACTGGGATACACGCAGGTGCCCGACGCCGGCGAAACGGCTCTCGAGGCCACCGAGACCGACCAGTCGTGGCGGATGTTCGCCCCGGAACCGCTTCGGACCGACGGCTGGTTCCACGCCCCGGCCGACCTCGAGAACGGCTCTCGAGTCGACGCCATGCACCGGTCCGCGGTCAACTGGAACCCACCTCCGAGCCACGAGGACGTCTACCCGACCACGCGGTGGCGGAAATACCTCGCGAACATGGAGAGCGGGGACAACGAGAACCACCAGTCGTACGTATCGAACTACCTCTGTGAGCGGTGGAACGACGACCATCAGACGGACATCGAGCGCCTCGAACTCTACTACATGGCCCAGGAGTCGGAACCGTACAACGAGACCGAACCGGTCACCAGCATCAAACTGCGCGAGTACGACTGCGACGGCGCGTTCGTTCAGGACTGAGACGGGTCGCTGTACCGGTGGTCCAGTGGGGACGCCGACGCTACTCGTCGACCGGTCCCTTCGCGACGCGGGCCTCGCCGGAGACGGCGTCGACGTGGACGTGAACCGGTCCCGCGTCGGTCTCGAGCGGCACGATCCACGAGGCGCTGGTCCGGTGGGGCTGGTCGGCCAGCGCGAGACCGTCGTACCCCTCGTTCGCGGCGGTCTTGCGGGCGATGTCCGCGGCCTCCTCGGCGTCGTCGATACGGATGTCGTCGGTCAGTCGGACGGTCACCACGGGGGCGTCGGCCATGCGGACGATCCGTTCGGTGACGCTCCCGACCAGCACCCGGTCGAGTCCGGTCCGGCCCTGGGTCCCCATCACGATCATGTCGATATCGTTCTCGTCGGCGTACTCGAGGATCGTCTCGTGGGGGACCCCCTGTTCGACGGCCGTCACGGCCGCTACGCCCTCGCGGTCGGCCTCGGCCGCGACGCGCTCGACTGCGCGCTCGGCCGCGGGAATCGCCTCGTCGGTCTGTAGCGTTCCGAGCGGGCCTTCGGGGACGATCGATAGCGCGTGGACCGTCGCATCGAACCGGTCGGCGATCGCCAGCCCGTGGGTGATCGACCGGCGGGTACCGTCGCTCCCGTCCGTCGGAACGAGGATGTCCTGATACATCGACACCGCGAGGGTAGGGAACGCGGCCCTAAATACCCTCGAGTCGATGCTCACGGGCCGGTGACGGCCCACACGGGCCGCTGGTTGTCCCCTCGAAACGACGAGGGCGTATCAGTGATCGGGAGTACTCAGATCGATTATCGATGGTAAGCGATCCCGGCGCGCTCTCCGAACGATGTAAATCTTTTTTACGGTACGCGCGAACGTACCGCACGGACTATGACAAATCTTGTCACTAATCTCGCGGCCGCCGTCGAGGAACACGGCGACAACACCGCGATCGGCTATCAGGGGACGGAAACGAGCTACGAGGAGTTCTGGGGGCAGACGGGTGCCTTCGCGACCGCGCTCGAGGAGCGCGGACTTGGTGCGGGCGACCGCGTCGCGCTCTATCTGCCGAACGTGCCGCCGTTCCTGATCGGGTTCCACGGGACGCTGCGAGCCGGCGGGGTCGTCGTCCCGATGAACCCGCAGTACAAGTCCCGCGAGATCGGCCACCTGCTCGGCGACAGCGAGGCCAAGGTCGTCGTCGCGCTCGCCGACCTCGTCCCCTTCGTCAACGAGGTCCAAGACGAGACGAGCGTCGAACACGTCGTCAGCATCGGCGGCGAGGCCGAGGGCGCGGTCACGCTCGAGGAGTTCCTCGAGCCGGGCGATCCCGATATCGTGGACCGGGCCGACGACGATGTGGCGGTCCAGCCGTACACCTCCGGGACGACGGGCCAGCCGAAGGGCGTCCAGCTCACCCACAACAACCTCGCGTCGAACGCGAACTCGGCCGCGAAGCTCATTCCCGATGGGATCCGCGCCGACGACAAAGGACTCGGCGTCCTCCCGTTGTTCCACATCTACGGGATGACCGTCACGATGAACGCGACCCTGTTCAACGGCGGTGCCTTCTACCCGATGCCCGAGTGGGACGCACAGGACGCCGTCTCGCTGATCGAGGACGAGCAGTTGACGATTATGCACGGCGTGCCCGCGATGTACAACGACGTCATCAACCAGCCAAACGCCGAGGAGTTCGACCTGTCGTCGGTACGGCTCTGTGGCGTCGGCGGCTCGGGCATTCCGGTCGAGGTCCTGCGCCAGTTCGAGGAACTCTACGAGCCGAAGATCTACGAGGGGTACGGCCTGACCGAAACCAGTCCGATTACCCACTTCAACAGCCCGATCGACGGCCGACGCGTCGGCAGCATCGGGAAGACCGTCCCCGGCGTCGACTCGAAGGTCGTCGACGACGACTTCGAGGAAGTCCCGCCGGTCGAGGAGGGACCGATCGACGAGGAAGAGGCCGACCTGCGCGAGATCACCGGCGAGATCGTCGTCGCCGGGCCGAACGTCATGAAAGGCTACTACGGCCTGCCGGAAGCCAACGAGGAGGCGTTTACCGAGGAGGGCGGCCGGACGTGGTTCCACACCGGTGACATCGGCTACCACGACGAGGACGACTTCTTCTACGTCGTCGACCGCGAGAAACACATGATCGTCACGGGCGGGTACAACGTCTACCCGCGCGAAGTCGAGGAACTCCTCTTCGAACACGAGGACGTCGCCGACGCCGCCGTCGCCGGCATCCCCGACGAGCGCCGCGGCGAGACCGTGAAAGCGTTCGTCGTCCGCACGCCCGACGGCGACGTGACCGAGGAGGAGATCAAGCAGTACTGTCTGACTAACCTCGCGGAGTACAAACACCCCCGCGAGGTCGAGTTCGTCGACGAACTCCCCCGAACGACCACCGGGAAGGTCCAGAAGTTCAAACTTCGCGAGCAGGAGGGTGACGACTGATGGCGCTCGGTGACGCAGTCCGCCTCGATCTCGAGGCGGACGGAGCCGCGACGATCACGCTCAATCAGCCCGACCGCCGAAACGCACTCTCCGAGGAGATCAGCACCGGGATCTCCGAGGCCCTCGACGAGATCGAGGGCAGCGACGCCCGCGTCGTCGTCTTACAGGGCTCCGGCGGCTCGTTCTCCGCCGGCGGCGACATCGAGCGGATGACCGAGGCCATCGAGGACGACGTCCCCGCGGACGATCGGGTACGCCGCCTCGAGCGGTCGACGAACGAACTGATCGGGCGACTGGTCGAGTTCCCGATTCCGACGGTGGCGCTGATCGACGGGGCCGCCGTCGGTGCCGGCGCGAACCTCGCGATCGCGTGTGACATCCAACTGGCCAGCGAGGACGCCGCCTTCGGTTTCGTCTTCCGACAGGTCGGCCTGAGCGTCGACGCCGGAACCTCCTATCTGCTGCCCCGAATCGTCGGCGAGAACGTCGCCAAGGAACTCGTCCTGACCGGCGACATCTTCGGCCCCGAGCGCGCGGCGGATCTCGGGCTGGTCAACCACGTCTACGACGCCGACGAGTTCGACGACCGGGCCGACGCGTTCGTCGAAAAAATCGTCTCCGGGCCACCGATCGCCCTGCGCCATGCTAACCGGCTGGTCGGCGAAGGGCTGAACAAATCGCTCGAGCAGGCCCTGACCGACGAGGCCGTCGCACAGGGGATCGTCTTCGAAACCGAGGATCACGCCGAGGGCGTCTCCGCCTTCCTCGAGGACCGCGAGCCCGAGTTCGACGGACAGTAGGGAGTCGGCTTCGGGTTTTAGTTCCCCCTCGAGTCACTCGCCCCGGGCTGACCCGCCCAGCGGAACCAGCCTCGAGACCCGCGCGTTCTCCTTGAGCCGGAGGCCGCCACCGGCCACCGTCAGCGGGATCAAGGGCAGGTGATCCCGGACCTGCATCGACGGATGCGAGCCGCCCCGGGCGAGCAGTTCGTTGCGGGGCTGGAGCTGTACCGGCTCCGTGAGGTCGGTCAGGAACTCGTTGTGCTGGATGACGTACTGGCCCCCATCGAGGTGCCACCAGCCGTACTCGTCGTCGGGGGCCTCGAGTTCCGTGGGGACGGGCTCGAGGTCGGCGTCTGCGAGTTCGTCGCCGCCGAAGTCGAGCCGGCCCGGTGTGGCCACCTCGTAGACGGCACTCACCGTCAGCTCGATCCCGTTCTCATCGACCTGTACCGGTTCGTAGACGAGGTTGTCGACGGCGTCTGCGAGGGGATGGTCGGCGGACATGTTGGGTGAGCTGACGGTGCCGAACGTCAAAAAGGATGCTGTCAGCGTCGCTCGAGTCGCGGGGCTGCCCGAACCCAGTAAACTAGACTCCATATAGATTGCAATATATAAATATATGAATAAAATACTGATAACTTATCAATAGTTATTTGAGAAATGGTTTTCAACACACATGTCGATGCGCCCTCCACTCGACCGCCGCGATGTCTGTTACATCGCGATGGTACTCGTCGTTTCGAGCATCGTCGGTATGGCATCGGAACAGTCACCCTACCCGCTCCGTACAGACCTCATGTACGCCGTTGAGGGAAACGCCGTCGCAGTACTCCAACCTGACCCGAACCTTCTCCTGACCGCGCTGTTCGTCATCGTCTATCTTCTCGTGTACCCAGCGCTGCTTCTCGCCACCTATATTAGTTTGAAACACCGCCACGGCCGCACCCGGGCACTCGATTACGTCACCACGTACACGACCGTCCTCGTCGTGTCCATGCCGTTCTTCTACTTCGTGCCCGTCGGCGTCACCGGCTACTACCTGGACGGCGTCGAACCGGTACTGTACGAATCGACCGGCCCGATTCAGACCGTCATGAAAAACGTCGACACCCTCGAAAAGGCGTTCCCGAGCCTGCACGCTGGCCTCGCCGGAACTGCGGCCCTCTACGCACCCAGCGGCTACAAACGGCTCAGTTGGGCGGCCACCGGTGCCATCCTCGCCGCCACGGTATACCTCGGCGTCCACTGGCTCACGGACCTCGTCGTCGGCCTCGCTCTGGCGTACGGCTGCTACCTCGCCACGCCGACGATCCGGGCCTTCCTCGAACGCGTCGAGCCGCGGCCGGAACCGGTCACCGTCACCGACGACTGACCGCGTCGCGTGTCGCCTTCTCGGAGACCGTCAGTGGTTACTATAGTGTCCGGCGGTCGTATTCGCGTGTATGACCGACGTCCTCTCCGATGAGATCGCCCGGTTCGTCCGCGCGGTCGGTCCCGACCCCGACGAAACGCTGCTCGAGATGGACGAGTACGCCGCCGCCGAGGGCTTTCCCCACGTCGGCCCCGAAGTCGGCGCGTTTCTCCGACTGCTGGCCCGACTGACCGACTCCGAGCGGGTCTTCGAGTTCGGCTCGGGCTATGGCTACTCGGCCTACTGGTTCGCCGAGGCCCTGCCAGCGGACGGCGAGATCGTCCTGACCGAGGTCGACGAGGCGGAACTCGACCTCGCCCGCGAGTACATGGCCGCGGGCGGCTACGACGGGATCGCGACGTACGAACTCGGCGACGCGATGGAGACGATCGACCGCTACGACGGTCCGTTCGACGTCGTCCTGATCGACCATCAAAAGGAGCGCTACGCGGACGCGTTCGCGGCCGTCCGCGATGAGATACCGGTCGGCGGCGTCATCGTCGCCGACAACGCCATCACCGCCAGCGTCGTCGCGTTCGACGACCTGCTAGCGTGGGCCGAGGGCGACGCCGTCGAGACCAACGATCACACCCAGGGGGTCATCGACTACCTCGAGACGGTCCGAGCGGACCCGTCGTTCGAGACGATCGTCGTCCCGCTGGGCGAGGGAATCACGGTGAGTTACCGCGTCGAGTAACCGCGAGCGGCGGCGATCGGTACGCGGTCCGTCTCAGGGGCTACTGTAGTCCGAGGTCTCGCCCTCGAGGACTGCGTCGTCGGCCGGGGCCGGTGAGCCGTACTCCCGGAGGCCGAGAAAGAGCGTCGTGCCCGCAGCGGCCAGCAGCGTCGCCCACGTGACCGCGGTCACTGCGAGGACGGTCGCGGCGGCGGGTCCCGGTGCGACAGTGCCGAGGGTCTCGAGGCCGGCGGCGTGACCGACGGCGGTCACCAGAAACGCGAGCCAGAGGGCAAGCGCCGTCCGCGCGAGCGCCCGCCGGCTGACCGAGCCGGCGTGGCGGGCGAGGGCGTAGACGCCGACGACGGCCACGGTCGTCGCCGTGAGGGTCAGCCCGAGCCCGTCGACGGTGGCGTTCGCGACGCCGGCGACGGCGAAACAGGCCAGCGCGGCGGCGAGGCGAAAGCGGTCCGTCCCGCGTGGTGTCGAAGTCACGTCAGGCACTGCTTTGCCGGGTTGAATGGGTGATCGAATATATAGCTGTTGACTGGGCTCGGGCTCGAGCCACGATCCCCGACTCGCCGCCCGCGCGACGGGCTCACTCGGCCGAGCCGTCGGCGGCCGGCAGGGTGACGGTAAAGGTTGCGCCCTCGCCCGGCTCGGAGTCGACGGTGATCTGGCCGCCGTGGCGCTCGATGATCCGGTGACAGAGTGCGAGCCCGATCCCCGTCCCGGGGTGGTCCTCGTGGCTGTGGAGCCGCTGGAACACCCGGAAGATCCGGTCTTGATGCTCGGGATCGATCCCGATCCCCTCGTCGCGGACCGAGATCGCCCACCGGTCGCCGGTTCGTTCGGCGCTGACGTGAATTTCCGGTGGCTCGTCGCCGCTGTACTCGAGGGCGTTCGTGAGGAGGTTCTGGAACACCTGTCGGAGCTGACCGGCGTCGCCCCGGACCACGGGCAGGGACTCGACCGTGACCGTGGCGTCTTCCTCCTCGATCCTGAACTGGAGGTCCTCGCGGACGTCTGCGACGACGTCCGCGAGGGAAAGCGGCTCGAGGGGGTCCCCGCGGGTCTCGATGCGGGAGTACTCGAGCAGGCCGTTGATCATCTCCGAGAGCCGCTCGGCCCCGTCGACGGCGTAGTCGATGAACTCCTGGCCGTCCGCATCGAGGTCGTCGGCGTAGCGGCCCTCGAGCAAGCGGAGGTAGCTCGAGATCATCCGCAGGGGTTCTTGCAGGTCGTGGGAGGCGGCGTAGGCGAACTGCTCGAGGCGTTCGTTCGACTCCTCGAGTTTGCGCTGGTACTCCGTGCGTTCGGTGACGTCCTGAATGACGAGCATCCCCGAGGTGACCGCCCCACCGGTCCGGACGGGAAGGGTAGTTGCGCGGAGTTCCCGGCCGCGGTAGCCGATTTCGAAGGACCGCTGCTCGCCCTCGAGCGCGGCGCGGAAGTGGGGTTCGATCTCCGCGAGTAGGTCGTCGGGGTATCGCTCGTGGATCGTCTGGCCGATCGTGGCCTCCCGATCGATGCCGATCTCGCCGAGGAGACCACCGCCCGCGGCCGTATACCGCAGTTCCTCGTCGAACAGCGCGACGACGCCGTTCGGGAAGTTCTCGGCCAGCGTCCGGTAGCGCTGTTCGCTCTCCTCGAGTCGGCGCTGTCGCGCCTTCCGTTCGGTGACGTCCCTGACGACGCCGATCCGCTCGCGCCCGCGGTCGGCCGACGTGACCGACGTGACCGCCGCCTCTATCGAACGTCGCTCGCCGGCTTTCGTCCGAAGATCCGCTTCGACGGTCGGCTCGCCGCACTCGTCGGCGGCGATCTCCCGTGCGAGGGCCATCACGTGTTCGTCGACGACCATCGAGGCGTGGCTCCCGAGCAGTTCCTCGCGGTCGTAGCCCGTCAACTCGACGTACGCGTCGTTGACCATCGTGAACCGGCCCTCGGCGTCGAGGACGTAGATCCCGTCCTCGACCGTCTCGATGATCCGTTCGTACTGCTCGAGCTGTCGTTCCCGTCGCTTTCGCTCCGAAACGTCCCTGAAGTACACCGACAATCCGGTCTCGGAGGGGTAGGCCTGAATCTCCATCCAGACGTCGAGCGACTCGGAGTAGCGCTCCCACGAGACCGGCTCCTGAGTCGCCATCGCCTCCCGGTAGCGGTCGGCGAGATCCGAGCGCGTCCCGCTGGGGAACACCTCCCAGATGTTCCGTCCGAGCAGTTCGTCCCGTGAACGGCCCAGTAGCTCCGCAGCGCGGTCGTTGACGTGAGTGAAACACCACTCGTCGTCGAGCGCGTAGAAGGCATCCGAGACGCGCCCGAGGATCTCGCTCAGTTCGGACTCGAGTTCGTGTTTGCGACGTTGGAGACGGCGTTCCTGTTCTTTCAGCGCCGTGATGTCCTCGCCGACGGAGACAACCCGTTCGACGTCGCCATCGGGGCCGAACACGGGGACGGCAGTGATGGAAAACCACGTCCGCTCGCCCGAGTCCGCCCCGATCGACAACTCCACATCGCGGACCGGCTCGCCGGTGTCCCTGACGCGTGCCGACGGGCCGTGATCGGGGCCGATCGGCTCGCCATCGGCGTCGACGACGGTCCGTTCGGCGAGCAGTTCGGTCTCGCCGAGCGGCTCGCGATCCGCGAGTCCGAGCGCCGTCTGTGCGTGTCGGTTCGCCAGCACCGTCTCTCCCTCGGCGTCCTCGACCGAGACCGCCACCGGCATCGTCCGGAGCAGTGTCTCGGTCTGGACCCGTTCGCGCTCGAGGTGCTGTTCGTGGCTGATCCGGTCGAACGTCGCCTCCAGACTCGAGGCGACGATCTTCGCCAGTGAGAGATCGGCCGCGTCGAAGGCCGCTTGCTCCTCGGCACCGATGATGACGATCCCGTGGTCGCCGATCGGGAGACAGATCTCGCTGTGGATCGGCGTCTCGGGGTTGTAGACGGCCTCGTCGGCAGTGACGTCGTCGTAGATCAGCGGCTCGCCGGTCTCGAAGACCTGCCAGGCGATCCCCTCACCCGCCTCGAACGTCGGCGGCTCGCCGAAGAGGGATTCGGCCGCGTCGGTCCAGGCGACCGGCTCGAGCGTCTCGTCGGCCGGCTCGTGGAGGAAGACGCCGTTGACCTCGAGCGCGAGGATGTCGGCGAGATGGCGACACGCCTGCTCGGCGACCGCCCGCCGCGTGCCGGTGGCGAGCCACTCGCGAACGGCCTCGTTGAGCCGCCGCAGCTGATAGGCCCGACGGTGTCGGTCGGTCACGTCGTAGTAGAGTTCGAGCCGGCCGCCGGCGTACGGCCCCGACCGGATGGGCTTGCTCCGGTGTTCGAGCCAGCGTTCCTCGCGGCCCTCGTCCGACGTGACGCGACACTCGAACCGTTCGGCGTCGCTGTTGTCGTCGTAGGTCGCGCCGACGATGTCGGCGAACCCGGCCGGTTCGGCGATCCGGTCGCTGATCACGTCGTCGACCACCGTCATCTTGTCCCGGCCGACGACGGTCGCCGCGTCGAGCCCGAAGTACCGCTCCGTCGCGTCGTTGATCCAGACGATATCGAACTCGTCATCGAGGACGAAGACGCCGACATCGGCCTCCTCGAGGACGGCCGTAATCGGTTCGAACGTCGAGGGCGGTCCCGCGGTGGCCGACGTCGCTTCGGACGCGGTGTCGAGTTCACGGACGAGCGCGATCGATCCCCGACTGCCATCGGCGGCCGGAACCGTCCCGAGGCGAACCGAACAGGCCACAGTGGTCCCGTCGGCCGTCCGAACGGGGAACTCGAACGGGGCATCGTCGGCCGCGAGCGCGTCGGCACCCTCGAGCAGCCACGAGACGTGTTCGCCCCGGAGCGCCTCGTGCGTGTACCCGGTCAGCTCGAGCAGGTCGTCGTCGACGGCGACGATCCGGTCGTCGGCGTCCAGTTGGATCACGCCGTCGTCGACCGTCTCGACGAGCGTTCGGTACCACTGGCGGGCCGCCCGGCCGTCGCCCTCGTCCCACGGTGGCGAGCCCGCTGGTTCCACCCGTTCAGTCATTGAGAGAGCAACGCCACTCCGACGGATAAGTGCAGCGCCGATGGCTATCACGGCGGGGCCCGCATGCGGGCGCGGCCGTCGAACCGAAACACGGCGACCGGGCCGTTCCCGTCAGTCGTCGCCGGTGAGGACGCGCTCCTCGGGGCTCGGCCGACCCGGATGGATCCCGTACGTGGCGAACCCGTAGAGGACCGTCATCGCGACTGCACAGATGACCGTCGCACCCGCGAGCGACTCGACGGCGAGGCCGACGACGGGCCCGCGAAACGCCTCGCCGACGGCGGCCGCCGACTCGCCGTCGGGGGCCGCCGACAGCCCGTAGGGGAGAAACGTCGCGAACGCGACGAGCCACCATCGCGTTACGGCCCGTCGGAGTCCCACCGTGCCGGCGTCTCGGGCGGCGTTCGTGAGCGCGGCGACGCCGAGCGCGATCAGGAGCAGCGCCGGCAGCGTTCGAAGCGGGGAGTCAAAGCCGGTATTAACCGCGACGCCGACGGCGACGATCGCGACCGCGGCGACGCGCACCGAACGGGGCGGCCGATGGCCTGTTTCGGGCATCCTGTCGCCCGGTAGCAACGGGTTGTACAAAACTCTCCCGACCCGTCCGTGTCGTCGCGCGGACGACGCGATCGCCGCGCCCCCGCGGCCACAACAAAGGACGTATTACCACTGCCGGTAACTCGAGGGTGAGAACGAATGCAGGACCGCGATCGAGTCTCCCTGACGGCACTCCGACGGTCGGTGGCGGCCGCTCGCGGCCGCGCGATCCGCGCCGCATCGCGGCTGCCCGGTGCCGAGACCGCCGGACGGCTGGGGCGGCTCTGGCAGCGACACGTCAGGGGCCGGCCCGACCAGTATCAGGCGTCGATCACCTTTCCGACCGGGCCCGACCGACCGGATATCGGCGAGATACAGGGCTGGATCGAGGCCCTCGAGTACGCGTTCGAGGGGCGACTCGATGTCTACGCCCGACGGGGGCGCATCGCGGTCGAAACCGATCCCGTGTCGGCGGAGCTGTTCGACTCCGAGGAGTTCGAGGCGATCTGCGATCGGATCGCGGACGGCTACGGCGGTTCCCACTCCCTCGCACATCTGCGGAAGTGGCGACGGAACGAGGGCCGGCTCGTGCGGGCCCACGTGATCGTTCCGGTCAAGCCGCTGTTTCCCCGCGATGAGGAACCGGCGACGGAACCCGCTGCGACCGCGCCGGCGGCCGGGTCCGACTGAGGACCGGGCGCAGCGTCGCTCGGCCGCCTGCGGTCGTCGCCCGCCCGATCAGTCGTCGTCGCTCGGCCCGGGGCCGGGCTCGCGGTCGGTACTCGGACTGCTGCCCGCGCGATCGCGGTCGCCGCTCCGCGACCGATCGCCGGTCGTATCGCCCTCGCTCGGCGTAACCTGACTCGTCCGATTCATCCAGTTATCGATGTTCTCGGCGACGTAATCCTTGCCGCCCCAGCCGAAGGCGACGCCCGCACCGATGGCGATCGCCGCGCCCAGCCCCCACGCGAGCGCTCGAGCGAACACGTAGAGGATGCCGACGTCGATCCCCATCGTATCGAGGCCGATGACGATCGCGGTGAAGTAGAGGAACATCCGCGCGCCGGTCGCGAACCAGGTCGTGTAGGCTGTCTCGGTCGCGGCCCGGGTCCGCTCGATGGCGTCGCCGATGAAGTCCGCGACGACGAACCCGAAGGTGATCACCAGCAGGCCGGCGACGAATGCCGGCAGGTACGAGACCGCCGTGGAAATCCACTCCGACAGCATTGCGATCGCGAGCGCGTTCGCGGCCGCGAGGATCGCGAGGCCGTAGACGAACCACTTCGCGAGCGTTCCGAAGGCGTGTGAGACCGCCCGTTCGGTGCCGCCGAGGATGCGTCCCAGTGGCGTCTCGAGAACCATCCGATCGAGTTCGACGCCGTCGGCGAGCCGGCGGACGACGCCGGCCGCGACGCGCCCGAGGACCCAGCCGATCGCGAGGATGATCAGCGCGCCGACCAGCCGCGGGAGGAACGTGACCAGCTCCGCGATCGGGTCCTGCAGCCAGTCGGGGACCTGTGCTTGAGCGGGGTACGGTGGGATCATGGACAGTGGGAGTTGGTGTCGTCCCGCCTTCGTAATTGAGTGCGTACGGATTGGTATCGAAATCAACCTGTTTCGGCGGCGGCCGCCGCGGCGATTGAAGTGTCCGTTACGGCGAATTGCGCGCTGGCCGTACCGTGCCGGTCCGATGGGATTTCCGAGCGGACCGGCGGTCGTGCCGGTCTCGATCGGGCGGGCGACCCGCGAGCCCGCGGGCGATAAACGGCTATTGGGGCCGATCGAACCAACGGCCGGAGACGTACCGGCACGCGGGCGACAGGAACGGTCGACCGCCACTGACCGAACATGTCCAGTTTCACTCATGGGCTGCCCCGGTGACGCGCCGCCGTCGGCCGGTGACGTCGGTTTCGAGGGCGGTGTCGCGGCCGGTCCGCCGAGGGTCGACGGAGCGACCGCCCGACGGGAGCGCCAGTGAACGGCGTCGGGCCCCGCGTTCGGTAATCCCGCTTTACCGAGATCGGGGCTGCAGCGGCCGCGTTCGCCGGAACGGTGGCGTCACGCCTTACGTCCGACGGTGCCACAGCACGGTCACGTACTGCCGTTATACCCACGCTTAGGAGGATCCGCGCACGAGGGGCAGTATGTACCTCGCCGACCACGCGTGGCCCGACCTCGAGTCGTACTTCGAATCGGAGTCGCTGGCGCTGGTGCCGCTGGGATCGACCGAACAGCACGGCCCGCATCTGCCGGAGGCGACCGACCACCTGATCGGGGAGGCGTTCGCCCGCGAGGTAGCCGACCGGACGGGCTATCTCTGCACGCCGACGATCAACGTCGGCGTCAGCGGCCACCACCGTCAGTTCCACGGGACGATGTGGGTCGAACCGTCGGCGTTTCGCCAGTACATGGAATCGTTGACCCGGAACCTCACGACCCACGGGATCGACCGGGTGATCTACGTCAACGCCCACGGCGGCAACGTCCAACACCTGCGCGAGGTCGGGAGCCGACTCCGACAGGAGGGCGTCGCCTACGCCATCGAGTGGATGTGGGACGAGTCGATTCCGGACCTGGTCGACGACCTCTTCGAGCAGAACGGCCCCCACGGCGGGCCCAAGGAGACCGCGATGATCCAGTACCTCGAGCCGGAGTTGGTCCACGACGACCGCCTCGAGGAGGCCAGAGACACTGGGGTCCCGAGCGTCGAGGACGCCGACACGGTCAAACACGGCTCGCGGACGTTCTTCGACGCGGCCGACAACACCGACAACGGCGTGTTTGGCGACCAGACGGACGCCTCGGCCGAGAAGGGCGAGCAGTTGTTCGAGGCCGCGAGCGACCAGCTCGTCCAGTTGAGCGAGTGGCTCGCCGCACAGGACTTCGAAGACTTACTCCCGAACGACCACGTCTAAGCCACCGACTGCGGTCGTCCGACCCTGTCCCGGCCACGGCAATGATAATCCTTAATAGCAACTTCTGCCGAGTTATTATATGGCAGTCGTCAGCGTCTCGATGCCCGACGAACTCTTGGAGCGACTCGACCAGTTCGCCGACGAACACGGCTACACCGGCCGGAGCGAAGTCGTCAGGGAGGCCTCACGGAACCTGCTCGGGGAGTTCGAGGACACCCGCCTCGAGGACCGGGACCTGATGGGGATCGTCACCGTCCTCTTCGACTACGAGACCACCAGCGTCGAGGAGCGGATGATGCATCTGCGCCACGAACACGAACACCTCGTGGCCTCGAACTTCCACAGCCACGTCGGCGATCACTACTGTATGGAACTGTTCGTCCTCGAGGGCGAACTCGAGGACATCTCGGCGTTCGTCGGGAAGATCCGCGCGACCAAAGACGCGCTGACTGTCGATTACTCGGTGATTCCGGTCGACAGTTTCGATCCGCTCGCACAGGGATAGCGGCGAGTCCGCCGACTCTCGGCCAGCAGCGATCCCCCACACCGGCTCCGTCGGCCACTGTGACTCCCGGTCCTACCCGAACGCCTCGCCGATCTCGAGGACTGCGCCTGCATGACCGCGAGCGGTCGGTTCGCGACGTTGACCGACACCGCGGGGCGGCCGCGGCCGGCTCGCTGCCGACCGGCCCGAACTCGTTCGGCAGTCAGTATCGTTTTACTGTCGTCTCCCGAATGGATCCGTATGACATACCGGAAGGTCAACTACGAGGAGGTCGAGGAAGTCTCGAGCGCGATGCACTTTCTGAGCGATCCGCTCGAGACCGAGCAGGTCGGGGTCACGGTCGCGCGGTGCGATCCCGGCTGGAACAGCAAGCCCCACGACCACACCGACAACGGCCACGAAGAGGTCTACGTCCTCATCGAAGGAGCGGCAACGGTCGTCGTCGACGACGACCCCGTGGCGATGGAGACCGGCGATGCGTTGTGGCTCCCGCCCGAATCGACCCGCCAGATCCGCAACGGGGACCGCGAGAGCGCGTTCGTCCTCGTGAGCGCGCCCAGCATCGCCGACGAGGACGGCGACGAGGAGTGGTCGCTCTCGGGCTTTGCGGGCTAGCCTCGAGTCGCCGTGTGGTCGGCGGTCCGAAGCGAAACCGGCGGGGCTCGGCAACCGCGACCCTCGCACGAGGACCGGCGGGACGGTTTAGTGGGCTGACGTGGTCGCCGTCCGTAGGTGACTCCCGATTTACTCGAAACATCACGCGGCGATCTCGTTCGTCGTCGCCGGGGTACTGGCCGTCCTCCTGCCACCGGTAACCCTGCTGGGCACGCCGATCCCGACCCCGGCGGTCGTCGCCTACGGCACTGCCGCCGGCGTCTGTATCGACTTCGATCACTTCCTAATCGCCCGGCTCAAGACCCGCCGCTGGGACGCGCTCCGGTTCTGTCTCACCCATCCGCGCGCGACGATCACGGACCAGTCCGAGATCTTCGACCCCGGCGACGTCGGCGTCCTCTCGCGGCTGTTGAGTCACGTCGTCATCGCCGGCGTCGTGGTTCCGGCGCTCGCACTGGCGAGCGTCCCGCTCGCGGTCGTGACCGGCGGCGTCCTCTATGCCCACCTGCTGGCCGATCTCGTCTGGGATCGCCACCTGCTCGAGTCCCACGCCGATGCGGCCGACTCGATCGACGAACTGGTGCGGACCATCGGGTAGCCGCCGATCACGGGCGAGCCCCGACCGCGTGATGCTCGAGCGGACATCGTTCTCGGGTTGCAATATTCGCCCGCGGCTATTTCCTTTGTGCGATCGTGTGACAGGACATGGAACTGCTCGACGACGACATCGTCCCCGAACACGCACACGAGATCAAAGCCGAGGCCCGCGAGTTCGCTCGCGAACACATCGAGCCCAACGCCCAGGAGTACTTCCAGTCCGGCGAGTATCCCGAGGAGATCCTCGAGGCGGGTCGCGAGGCGAACCTCGTCGCACAGGACATCCCCGAGGAGTGGGGCGGGCGGGGGCTGGATCTGGCCCAGCTGCTCGCGATGACCGAGGAGTTCTATCGGGCCGACGCGGGGATCGCACTGACGCTGCAGTTGGCGAGTTTCGGCTGCGAGATCACCTACGAACACGGCACCGACGAGCAGTGCGAGGAGTACATCCGCCCGGTGGCGGAGGGCGAGCAACGCTCCGGGCTCGCGGTCTCGGAGCCCGAGACCGGCAGCGACCTCGCGGGGATGCAGACCACGGCGGAGAAAGACGGCGACGAGTACGTCATCAACGGCGAGAAGTACTGGATCGGCAACGGTGTCGAGGCCGACTGGATCACTCTCTACGCCCGCACCGGGGACGACGAGGACAACCGCTACGGCAATCACTCGATGTTCATCGTCCCGACCGACACCGACGGCTACGAGGCCGAACACATCCCCGAGAAGATGGCGATGCGGGCCTCGAAGCAGGCCCACATCGAGTTCGACGACTGCCGAGTCCCCGCCGAGAACGTGATCGGATCGGAGGGGGACGGCTTCATGCTGCTGGCGGACTTCTTCAACCACGGCCGGGTAGCCGTCGCCGGCCACGGGCTGGGCATCGCCGCGGCCGCGATCGAGGAAGCGTGGGAGTTCACCCACGACCGCGAGGAGTTCGGCAAGACGATCAGCGACTTCCAGAGCGTCCAGCACGGGCTCGCGGACATGCTGCTGGAGTTCGAAAGCGCCCGGACCCTCGTCTGGCGCGCCCGCGAGAAGGTCGCCGAGGAGGACAACGCGGGCTACTGGGCAGCGATGGCGAAGACGAAAGCGACTGAAACGGCCGTCGACGTCGCGGAACAGGGCATGCAGTTCCACGGCGGCCGATCGATCCTCGACGAGCGGCGGATCGCGCGCGTCTACCGCGACGCCCGGATCCCCGTCATCTACGAAGGGGCAAACGAGATCCAGCGCAATCTGATCTACGGGCAGGCGGAGTAGCAGTAGCGAACGCGATTTCGTTGTTCGGTCCCAATCGGAACTGCTGGTCCGCGAAGTGGTTCGAACGCACTGATAAAGTGAAGCAGTCGCTACCGGCCACACAGGTGGACAGTCACCACGGGCGAGAGCGGAGGGGAGTCGCTTCGAGTCCTAGTTCTCGGACTGGAGGTCCTGAAACGCACCCACGAAATCGTCGTGCGAGGACATCCCCGAGACCGTCTCGTCGACCCGTTCCTCGAGGCGGTCGACGCGGTCACAGAGGTCCTGATACTCCTCGTTGTCCGCGAGTTCGCGGTCGGCCTTCTCGGACTCCAGCAGCGCCTTCTTCGAGACGAGCGCGTAGTACTCCTGGATGTCGGATTCGTAGTCCGAGCGGTCGGCGACATCTTCGACCATGTCGACGAGTTCGTCCTTCGAGACCGGCTTGACGAGGTAGTCATCGAACCCCATTTCGATGATGTCGAAGTCCGGATCGACGGCCGTTACCATGACGACCCGGGAGTCGTAGCCGGCTTCGCGGATCTGCTCGAGGACCTCGTCACCGGAGAGCCCCGGCATCCGTCGGTCCAGCAGGACGACCTCGACGGAGTCGGCCATTTTCGAGAGCGCTTCCTCTCCGTCGTACGCCGTTTCGACGGTCCAGTCGGCCTGGAGCCACGCGGCGAACAGATCCGCGAGCCGTGCCTCGTCGTCGACGACGAGGACCGATGGCCCGTCACTCATGGGGAACCTCCGTTCTCTTCATCGTTACAGCCACGGGACATCCATGGTACCTCTGGGTGATAAATCTCGCGACCAGAACTCAAATATCAGACAACAATGGTGGGCAAATAGGTGGTATGCTGCCGGTCTCCGTCACGAGTCGGCACGGGTTCTCGCTGACCGGCCGCTGGCGACAGCGGGCGTCGCCTTACTGCCCCTCGAACTCCGGCTCCTCGTCTTCCATGAAGGCCGTGATTCCCTCCATCAGGTCGTCGGTCCCCATCAGGTGCCCGAACGCGGAGGCCTCGTACTCGAGACCGGACTCGGTGTCGTCACGGCCGGCCAGCATCGCGCGCTTGGTGAACTTCTGGGCGATCGGCGGGCCGCCCGCGAGGTCGGTCGCCAGCTCGAGGGCGCGGTCCTCGAGGTCGGCGTTGTCGACGATCTCGTTGACGAAGCCGTAGTCGGCCAGCGTCTCGGCGTCGTAGCGCTCGGCGGTGAAGATGATCTCCTTCGCGCGGCCCTCGCCGACGATATGCTTGAGTCGCTGGGTGCCGCCCCAGCCCGGAATGAGGCCGAGGTCGATCTCGGGCTGGCCGAACTCCGACCGGTCGCTGGCCACGCGGAGGTCCGCACAGGTCGCCAGCTCCATCCCGCCGCCGAGACAGAAGCCGTCGATCCCGGCAACGACGGGCAGATCACAGGCCTCGAGCTTGCCGAACGTCTGCTGGCCCAGTCGCGAGAGTTCCTGGCCCTCGATCGGGTCGGCACCGCTGCCGGCCATGCTCTGGACGTCCGCACCCGCGGAGAAGGCCTGCTCGCCCTCGCCGGTGACGAGGATCGCGCGCACCTCGTCGTCGGCCTCGAGGTGGTCGATCGCGGTCGATAGCTCCTCGAGGAGTTCGTCGCTGATGGTGTTCATCCGGTGCGGGCGGTCGAGAACGATCTGTCCGACGTAGTCGGCGGGGTACTCGAGTCGGATCGTCCCGAAGTCGACCCCCGATGCGTCCTCGTCGTCGTCGTAGAAGCCACCGGCCTCGGCTCGTTCTCCGAGGTAGTCATCGGGCGCGTATCGCTCGTGACCCGTCTCCTCGTAGGCGTCCTCGAGGGTCTCGTGTAGCGTCTCGAGACCGTAGTCGTCGACCAGCGCAACCGAGCCGTCGGGGAAGGCGGCTCCGAGCTGGACGGCCTCGTCGATCGACGCCGGCGGGGCGACGTCGCCGCCGATCAGCTTCGCGGCCTCGTTGGCGATCGTCGCGAGCAGGCGCTGTTCGACGAACTCCGATCCTTCGTCGGTCGGGATCTGGACGCCGTCGCCGTCCTCGTAGTCGTAGAAGCCCTTGCCGGTCTTCTTGCCCAGTTCCTCGTTCTCGACTTTCTCCTCGAGCAGTGGGGCCGGCTCGTAGGCCTCGCCCAGCACCTCGTTCATGTACTCGAGGACGTGGTAGCTGACGTCGTTGCCGACCTGGTCGCCGAGTTCGAAGCTGCCCATCGGCAGGCCCATGTCGTACTTCGTCGTCGAGTCGACCTCGGCGATCGTCGCCTCGTCGTTGCTGACGAGCCACGCGGCCTCGTTCATCAGCGGCACGAGGATGCGGTTGACGATGAACCCGGGCGAGTCCTTGTGGACCCGAACGGCAGTCTTGCCGAAGTCCTCGGCGAGGTCTTCCGTCACCGAGAGCGTCTCCTCGCTGCTTTCGGCACCCGAAATCACTTCGACCAGCTGCATCCGGACCGGCGGGTTGAAAAAGTGCATCCCGCAGAAGCGCTCCGGTCGCTCGGTGAACTCGGCGAGGTCGGTGATCGAGAGGCTCGAGGTGTTCGTCGCGAAGATCGCATCGTCGGGCGCGACCGCCTCGAGGTCGGTGTAGACGTCTTCTTTGATCCCCATCTGCTCGGGGACCGCCTCGATGACGAAATCCGTGTCCGCGACGGCCTCCTCCATATCGACCAGCGGCGTCACTCGGTCCTTGGCGGCGTCGGCTTCCTCGTCGGTGAGCCGGTCGTTCTCGGCGAGTTTGTCAAGCGACCACTCGATCTGCTCGTAGCCGTTCTGGACGAACTCCTCTTTGATGTCGCGCATGTTCACGTCGTACCCGGCCATCGCGGCGACCTCCGCGATACCGTGACCCATGTTGCCCGCACCCAGAACTGTGATGGTGTTGATGTCCTCGAGTTGCATGCTCGAAAATCCTATTCGGACCCGTTTCAACGTTTCCCTCTCACTTAATGGGAACTGGAGTTTGGTTTACTATCGGTTACAAAGCTCTTTACCGTTCCGATCGTAAGGGTCGTTCATGGAATTCGGACTCAACGAAGAACAGGAGCAGATCCGCGACGAAGTTCGCCGGTTCGCCGAAAACGAGATCGTGCCCCACGCCGAGGAGTACGACACCGAAGAGAAGTTCCCCCACGAGATCGTCGACGAGGCCGCCGAGATGGGGCTGGTCGGCACGTCGATCCCGATGGAGTACGGCGGGGCCGGCTACTCCACCCTCGAGTCGGCGCTCATCGCCGAGGAACTGTTCTCCTACGATCCCGGCATCGCGCTGTCGATCATGGCCTGCTCGTTCGGGACCGAGGCCATCAGCGAGTTCGGGACCGAAGACCAGAAAGAGCGCTACCTCGAGCCCGTCGCGACGGGCGAGAAGATCTCGGGCGCGGCCATCTCCGAGCCCGACACCGGGTCGGACGTCTCCTCCGTGTCGACCCGCGCCGAGAAGGACGGCGACGAGTGGGTGATCAACGGCAACAAGATGTGGATCACCAACGGCTCGGTCGGCGACTACTTCGTCGTCCTCTGTAAGACCGACCCCGACGCAGACAGCCGCTACGGCGGCTTCAGCCAGATCATCGTCGAGTCCGACCGCGACGGGTTCTCCGCCGACAAGATCACCGGCAAGCTCGGCATCCGGGCCTCCGACACTGCCGAACTCATCCTCGACGACGTCCGCGTCCCCGAGGAGAACCTCGTCGGCGACGAGGACGCCGCCTTCCTCCAGCAGATGCAGTTCTTCGACGCCACCCGGACCGGCGTCGCCGCACAGGGACTGGGCATCGCCAAGGGCGCGCTCGAGGCCGCCCGCGAGTACGCACAGGACCGCGAGCAGTTCGGGCAGTCTATCTCGGAGTTCCAGGCCATCCAGCACAAACTCGCGGAGATGGCCACCGAGACCGAGGCCGCACGCAACCTGACCTACAAGGCCGCCTGGAACGTCGACCAGGGCAACGACATCACCAAGCTCGCCTCGATGGCCAAGGAGTACGCCTCCCGTGTCGCCGTCGACGTCGCCAACGAGGCCGTCCAGATCCACGGCGGTGCCGGCTACGTCAACGACTTCCCCGTCGAGCGCTTCTACCGCGACTCGAAGATCACCCAGATCTACGAGGGGACCACCGAGATCCAGAAGAACGTCATCGCGCGGGAACTGCTGGACGAATAGGAGCGAAATTTCACGTCACGAACTTTGGCTCTGCGGGCCGCCTTCGGCGGCCCTCGGCAAGGCATTCAAACGACCGCCACGCGCTCTTTTGGACACGAGGGACCTTCGGACCCTCGCTGCTTGGAAGAACTTGCTCTTCCATAGGATCGTGTGGCTCTCGCAGTCGCTCGAGTCGGGCTCGTCCCCAGCAACGCTTTGCCCCACGGGAGCCTACAACGACGTAATGAGAGAGTTCGTCTTCGCTCTCGAGTACGAGCCCGGCCACAACGGGGTGGCGGATACGCTCGCCGACCACCCCGACGCCCGGATCCGTTCGCTGTCGCTGCACGCCACCGACGAACGGCTCTGGCGGGTCGACCACGCCACCGGCACGCGGGCGGCCCTCGCGGACATCGAGGCGGCCTTCCGCGACAGCGATTACTACGCGGACTGTCTCGCGACCGAGGACTGTGGCGCGACCCAGACCACGCAGGTCCTCGACCGCACCGACGACACGCTCGTCCTCTACTCCGACTGGGAGCGCACCCCAACCTGTGCATCCGTCCCGCACATCGCCCGCGATCACCTCGGCGAGGGCATCCTGTTCGAGACGCGCCACGAGGGACGCCACTACACCTGGCGGATCGTCCACTCCGGCGAGGGTGACGTGGCAGCCTTTTTCGACGCACTCGAGGCGGCGGTCGGTGACTGCGCCCGGATGGAGATGCTCCGGGCGGCGACGGCGGAGACCGATGCACCGACGCGTGATGCGAACGGCGAAGCGAGCGGCCTCGCCCCCGAACAGGAGGCCGCGCTCCGGGCCGCGGTCGAACACGGCTACTACGAGTCGCCCCGGGCGGTCGACGTCGGCGACCTCGCCGACCACCTCGACGTACCCCGATCGACGCTCACCTACCGGCTCCGTCGGGCCGAGGAACGGTTGGCCAAGGGATACGTTTCGGACGAGCGATTCGCCGACGGCCCATCGACGCGGCTCTAGCGTTCGTGGACTTTGGAATATTCCAACCAAGGCTTATCGAACTGACGCCCCTACCACGACGTAATGAGTACTGAATCGGACGCGACGCGGGAAACGGACGGGGGCGGGCAGCGACGGGAGCTGACCGCCCGACTCGCCGTCCCCGAGATGGACTGCCCGTCCTGTGCGGGGAAGGTCGACAAGAGCCTCGAGCGCGTCGAGGGAGTGGCCGACGTCGATCTCAATCCGACCACCGGGACGGCCACGGTCACGTACGACCGCGATCGAACCAGCGAGGCCGATGTGGTCGCGGCGATCGAAGGCGCCGGCTACGAGGTCACCGGAGGAACGGCCGACGACGGGGCGACGGACTCGGACTCGAGCGGCGACGGCGTCGACGTCGCACCGCCCTCGGAGGTCTGGACGAGTCCGCGCGCGAAGAAGACGTGGCTCGGTGCGGTGTTCGTCACGCTCGGACTGGGCTTCGAGTTCCTCCTGACGGGCGGCAACGTCGCGGTGGCGAGCGTCCTCGAGTATCCCCTCCACGTCGCGGATCTGCTCTTTCTCGGGGCGGTCGCGGTCAGCGGCGTCCCCGTCGTCCGCAGCGGCTACTACTCCGCGAAGAACCGGAGCCTCGACATCGACCTCCTGATGGGGACGGCGATCATCGCCGCGACCGGCATCGGCTACTTCGTCGAAGCCGCGACGCTGGCCGTCCTCTTCAGCATCGCCGAACTGCTCGAGGACTACGCGATGGACCGGGCGCGGGACTCCCTGCGAGAACTGATGGAGCTGTCGCCGGACGAGGCCACAGTCATGCGCGACGGCGAGGAGGTGACCGTCGACGCGGACGACGTGGCGGTCGGCGAGACCGTCGTCGTCCGGCCCGGGGACAAGATCCCGCTCGACGGGACGGTCCGTGAGGGCGAGAGCGCGGTCGACGAGTCGCCGATCACCGGCGAGAGCGTCCCCGTGGACAAATCGACCGGCGACGAGGTGTACGCCGGAACCATCACCGAGGACGGCTACCTCGAGGTCGAGGTCACTTCGACGGCGGGCGATTCGACGCTCTCACGGATCATCGAGATGGTCCAGGGGGCACAGGCCGACAAGACGGAAACCGAGCAGTTCGTCGACCGGTTCGCGGGCTACTACACGCCCGTCGTGGTCGTCCTGGCGATCCTGACCGCCGCCGTGCCGCCGCTTCTCATCGGCGACACCGTCACCGCGGGGGTCGCCGGCTACGAGATCGCGTTCGCCGGCGACTGGGGGACGTGGTTCGTCCGCGGGCTCACGCTGCTGGTGATCGCTTGTCCCTGTGCGTTCGTCATCTCGACGCCCGTCTCGGTGGTCTCGGGGGTTACCAGCGCCGCGAGAAACGGCGTCCTGATCAAGGGCGGCACGTATCTCGAGGCGATGGGCGAGGTCGACGCCGTCGCCGTCGACAAGACCGGCACGCTCACGAAAGGCGAACTCGCCGTCACCGACGTCGTGCCCTGCGCGGCACCCAGCGCCGCGAACGAGGCGAGCGGTGAAACCGCGAGCCAGGCCGGCGGGACAGACGAGGCGACGCTGCTTCGCTACGCGGCCGGGCTGGAGCGACGCAGCGAGCATCCCATCGCCGCGGCGATTCTCGCCCGGGCCGACGAGGCGGACGTGGGCGACCTCCCCGAGCCGACGGGGTTCGAGAGCCTCACCGGCAGGGGGATCCGCGGGGAGATCGAGGGCGAGACGTACTACGCGGGCAAGCCCGCGCTGTTCGAGGAACTGGGCTTCGATCTCTCACGGACCCGCGCGGACGACTCCTCGTCGGATCCGCGGACTGACGGCGGGGCCGCGCCCGAGAGTGCGCTCGCGGCCGACGAGGGGACCTTCGCCGAGGAGACCCTCGCAGCGCTCGAGCGGGAGGGCAAGACGGTCGTCCTCGTCGGGACGGAGACCGACCTGCTCGGCGCGGTCGCGATCGCCGACGAGGTCCGGCCCGCTTCCAAGCGGGCGGTCGAACGGCTCCACGATCTCGGCGTCGAGCGCGTCGTCATGCTGACCGGGGACAACGAGGGCACGGCGCGGGCGATCGCCGAGCAAGTCGGCGTCGACGAGTACCGCGCCGAACTCTTACCCGACGAGAAGGTCGACGCCGTGGCGGCCCTCCAGGAGCAGTACGGCGACGTGGCGATGGTCGGCGACGGCATCAACGACGCGCCCGCGCTGGCGACCGCTGAGGTCGGCATCGCGATGGGCGCGGCCGGCACCGACACCGCCCTCGAGACGGCGGATATCGCGCTGATGGGCGACGACATCGGGAGGCTACCGTACCTGTACGACCTCTCGCACACGGCAAACGGCGTCATTCGACAGAACGTCTGGGCGAGCCTCGCCGTGAAGGCCCTACTCGCCGTCGGCGTGCCGCTGGGGCTGGTCAGCGTCGCGGTGGCGGTCGTCGTCGGCGACATGGGGATGAGCCTCGGCGTCACCGGCAACGCGATGCGGCTCGCGAACGTCGAGCCCGACGCACTCACGACCTCCGAGGGCGGCCCCGACGCTCCATAACGCCGCGTCGGCCATCCGGGCACAAGCGTACTGGTGCGACCTCGGTGGCGACCGGATCGACCGCTCGTATCGATGCTGTAGATAGTCTGCTACGATCGAATGATTGGTATCCGTGCCGACCTTTATTCGCGGCACCAGATACGGCGGTAAAGTCGAATATAGCTCCTCGTAGGCCTGAAAGCCATCTTTTGCATCGTTCGGGGCGAGGCCTAAACCCGGCCGGTCATTACATCCACTCGATGACAGAATCACCATCCAACGGCAGCGACACGGTCGACGATAATCGCCGAACGACGAGCCACGAGCGGTCGACCGCCGGGATCGAGAACCGACTCGAGACCGAGGGCGATCCCGGCTTCGCCGGCGACCCCGAGTACGAGGTCGTGACGACCCCAGTACTCGTCATCGGGGCCGGAGCGGCGGGTGCCCGCGTCGCGATCGAACTCGCCGAGTCGGGGATCGACCCGCTCGTGATCGGCAAGCGCGATCACGGCGACGCTCACACGACGTGGGCGGCCGGCGGCGTCAACGCGGCGCTGGGCTCGCTCGATCCCGAGGACGACTGGACGATCCACGCGGCGGACACGTTCAACGAGGGCCATCACCTGAACGATCCCGACGCGGTCGAACTGACGGCGCGGGAGATGCCCGACCGCATCCGCGAACTCGAGGCGTGGGGGATGCCGTTCGACCGGACCGAGGACGGCGACGTCAACCAGCGCTACTTCGGCGCGCAGTCCTACCGGCGGACCTGCTTCGTCGGCGACCGGACCGGCGAGGCCATGCTCGGGACGCTGGTCGACCGCGCTCGCGACCTCGAGGTGCCCTACCGCGAGAACGTGATGATCACGCGCTTGCTCTCGGACGGCCGCCGCGTCGACGGGGCCGTCGGCTTCGATATGGAGACCGGCGAGGGGCTGCTCTTCCGGACGAACCACGTCGTCCTCGCGGCCGGCGGGTTCTCGGCGCTCTATCACCGCCACTCCTCGCGCGACGACGAGAACAACGGCGACGGACAGGCGCTGGCGCTCGAGGCCGGCGCGCGACTCGTCGACCTCGAGTTCGTCCAGTTCCACCCGACCGGGATGGTCGGCGAACGCTACGGCGAGGAGTGGGACGGCCGGCTGGTCACCGAAGCGGTCCGCGGCGAAGGCGGGCGGCTCTACAATTCGGAGGGCGAGCGGTTCATGGAACGCTACTCCCCCGACCAGATGGAACTCGACGCCCGCGACGTCGTCGCGCGGGCCATCGCTCAGGAGGTGCGGGAGGGACGTGGCACCGAGGACGGCGGCGTGTACCTCGACATCTCCCACCGGGACGATCAGTACGTCCGCAACCGGCTGCCGTCGATGGTCGAGCGCTTCGAGTCGCTGGGCGTCGACATCACCGAGGAACCGATGGTGGTCGGGCCGACGGCCCACTACACGATGGGCGGGGTCGATATCGACTTCCGAACGGGCGAGACCGGCGTGGGCGGCCTCTATGCCGTCGGCGAGACGGTCGCCGGCGTCCATGGCGCGAACCGACTCGGCGGCAACTCGCTGGCCGAGACCGTCGCGATCGGCAAACTCGTCGGTGACCACGTCGCGGCCGCGGTGACCGACGGTGACGACGACCCGGCCCTCACGGACGGCCAGCGAGCGCTCGCCGAACGGGAGTTCGAGGCGCTGCGGGAACTGGCCGCCTCGGACGGCACCGTGACGCCGACGGCGCTGCTCGAGGACCTCGGCGACCTGCTGTGGGACCACGCCGGCATCCTCCGCGACGACGCGGGGCTCCGGGAGGGACTCGCGAAACTGGACGCCCTTCGGGAACGCACCGCCGATCTCCGCGTCGCGGGCGACCGGACCTCGAAGTCGTTCGAGTACGCCGTGGACCTCTCGATGAGCCTCACCGTCGCCGAGGCGATGCTCCGGGCCGCCCGCGAGCGCACCGAATCCCGGGGCGCACACTACCGGACTGATTACCCCGAGACGGCCGATGACTGGCGGGTAAACCTCGTGGTCACGGCCGACCCGGCGGGGCTCTCGTTCAGTCGGCGCGGCGTCGGTGACCCTAGCCCGGCCGTCCGGGCGGCCCTCGAGGCCGACCACGAACTCGACTATCACCACCTCGAGTGAGCCCTCGCGGGATCCACCGAGACGCCTATCGGTCTCCGGTCCCCTACACCCGTCTCATACCTGTCCATGAACGACGAGGCACACGACGTTCTCCGTGCGGATCCCGTGATGGCCGGGCTGCTCGACCGACACGATCCCTACGTCGAACCCGACTGGAGCGAGTACGAGCGGCTCTGTATCTCGATCATCAACCAGCAGCTCTCGACCGCGAGCGCCGCGGCCGTCCGGGAGCGAGTCTTCGAGGTCCTCGATGGGGAAGTGACGCCGGAATCGGTACTGGCCGCCGACGAGGCAGCGCTTCGCGACGCCGGCCTCTCCCGGCGCAAGGTCGAGTACGTGCGAAACGCCGCCCGCGCCTTCCGTGAGGAGGACTACACGCGGGCGGGGCTAGCCTCGTATTCGAACGCCGAGGTCGTCGACCTGCTGACCGAGATCAAAGGCATCGGCGAGTGGACCGCGCGGATGTATCTGCTGTTCGTCCTCGAGCGCCCCGACGTCCTCCCGCTGGGCGACCTCGCCGTTCGCCGCGGCATCGAGCAGCTGTACGCCGACGGCGAGGAGCTGACCCGCACGGAGATGCGCGAGATCGCCAAGCCGTGGAAGCCGTACCGCAGCGTCGCGACGCGGTACATTTGGGCCGAGTACGAGGGTGACTGAGCCGCCGACGGCGGGCCGGCGGCGTTCGGTCCACCCACCGGATCCGTGTCGCCGGTAACAACGTGTTGGACGACGCTCGAGTGATGAAACGGACCGAAACGATCGCGAATCCGACCGGCAAGATGTGATTACGACCCGGCTCCTGCCGGCCGATAACGGGGGGTGAAGAAACGAGACACTGTACCGACGGGACGGCCACGTCGACTGAAGTACGGCGGTGTCCCGGACCTATGGGAGATGTCGAACGACACACCGCCGACCGATACGGACGCACCCAACGAGCGCCGGATGACCCGAGATCCCGACCGGATCAGGAAGTGGGCCGAGGCCCGCGACGCCGTCCCGGTTCGGATCCGGGACAGCGACGATCACGGCCACTCGTTCGCCCGCCGCGACGAACTGGGCGAGGGCCACGAGGAGTACTCCTGGGAGGAGTTCGAGCGACGGTTCGACGACGAGGACTACGTCTTCGTCTACCACGAGGACGAGCCGACCGGCGAGGGGCTGGGCTTTTTCGAGATCGTCGAGCGCGAGCGGGCCTTCGAGCGGGCGGATCTCGGCCGCGACGAACTCGAGGACTCGCTGCGACGCGGCGAGACGGTGACGACCGAGATCGTCGAGACGCAGGTCGTCGAGACCGAGGTCGTCGAGCGGGACACGATCGAGAGCGAGGTGGTCGATACGGAGTTGGTCGAACGCGAGATCGTCGACTCCGAACGCCGCGCCCGCGAGGTCGTCGACACCGAGTTCGTCGGTGACGACACCATCGAGGTAACCGTCGACGAAACCCGCCTCGATACGGTCGAGGAGATCGAACGATACATCGTCGAGAGTCGGGTCGTCGACGTCGACATCGAACGGGACCAGGAGATGGAACGCGACGAGATCGAGACGGACGTCGAACTCGAGAGCGTCCAGCGATCGATCCTCGAGAGCGACGTCGTCCGCTCGAGCGTGGCCCCCGACGAAGTCCTCGAGCGGGAAGTCATCCGGAGCCAGCGTACCGAGGGCGACGCCGTCCGGAGCGAACTCATCGAGCGCCGTACCGTCGAGGAGCAACTCGACGAGCGACTGGAGCTGCGATACGTTCTCGAGGAGTCGGAACTGGTCGAGTCCGACGTCGTCAGCAGCGAGTTGCTCGAGGGCGAGATCATCGACGTCGAGGAGTACGGGTCGATGGCGGCCGGCGAGACCGCCGGTGTCGCAGGTGACGAGACGATGGCGGACGCCGACGTGACCGGTATCGAAGGCGAGAACGCGGCGGCCGGCGAGACGGCAGCGCCGACGGTCGAACTCTCGAGGGACGACCAGGGGAAAGACGTCGTCGACGAGTCGGGCCAGCAGATCGGGATGGTCGCCGAAGTCGAGGGCCAGACCGCCTACGTCGACCCGGAGCCGGGGCTCACCGATCGGCTCAAGGCCCGCATGAACTGGGGCGGTCACGGCGGCGACGACTACCCGGTCGAGGCCGCACAGATCTCGGCGATCACGGACGACGAGGTCGTCATCCGCAGCGAGTAAGAGACCGGCCGCGGCGGGGGACCGCGACCGGGCGATGATCGGTCCCAGCGAACGCGATGGTTTGTCGGCGGTTCGTCAGCGACGGCGCGAGCGCTCGATCACTCGAGGTCGAAGCGGTCGTTGGTCATGACCGTGTGCCAGGCATCGACGAAGTCCTCGACGAACGTTTCCTCCTCGCTCGCGTAGACGTCCGCGATGGCCCGCAGCCGGGAGTTCGAACCGAAGATGAGATCCACGCGCGAGCCGGTCCACTCGACGTCGCCCGTCTCGCGGTCGCGCAGTTCGTAGATCTCCTCGCCCTCCGAGGCCTGCTCCCACTCGTAGCCCATGTCGAGCAGGGTCTGGAAGAAGTCGTTGGTCAGCGTTTCCGGCTCGTCGGTGAAGACGCCGAGGTCGGAGTCCTGGTAGTTGGCGTCCAGCGCGCGCATGCCGCCGACCAGTACGGTCATCTCCGAGGCCGTTAGGTCAAGCAGGTCGGCGTGGTCGACCAGCAGGTCCTCGGCCGGCCCGTCGTACTCGCCGCCGAAGTAGTTACGGAACCCGTCGATTTCCGGTTTGAGCGCCTCGACCGATTCCTCGTCGGTCTGGTCCTGCGTGGCGTCGGTCCGACCGGGTTCGAACGGGATCTCCACGTCGTAGCCGGCGTCAGCCGCGGCCTGCTCGACGGCTGCGTTGCCACCCAGCACGATGAGGTCGGCCAGCGAGACGCGTACGTCGTCGTCTCGAGCAGCGTTGAATTCCTCCTGAATCCCCTCGTAGGTCTCGAGGACGGTCTCGAGTTGGGCCGGCTCGTTGACTTCCCAGCTGCGCTGGGGTTCGAGGCGGATGCGAGCGCCGTTCGCACCGCCGCGTTTGTCGCTGTCGCGGTAGGTCGACGCGGCCGCCCAGGCGGTCGTAACCAGTTCGGAGACGGACAGCTCCGACTCGAGGATCTCCGCTTTGAGCTGGTCGATCTCCTCGTCGCCGATCAGTTCGTAGTCGGCATCGGGGACGGGGTCTTGCCAGACGAACGTTTCCTCGGGGACATCGGGACCGAGGAACCGCTCCGGCGGGCCCATGTCGCGGTGGATCAGCTTGTACCATGCCCGCGCGAAGGCGTCCAGGAACTCCGGGGGGTTGTCGCGGAAGTTCTCGATGATCTCCCGGAACTCCGGATCCCGCTTGAGGGCGACGTCGGTCGTCATCATCATGGGGGCGTGCTTCTCCGAGGGATCGTGGGCGTCCGGGACGGTGTCGTAGGCCTCCTCCTCGACGGGCTGCCACTGGTTCGCGCCCAGGGGGCTCTCGGTGAGTTCCCACTCGTAGTCGAGCAGGTTGTCGAGGTAGGAAGTGTCCCACATCGTCGGCCACTGGTTCCATGCGCCCTCGATGCCGCTCGTGGTCGTCTCCGAACCCTTGCCGGAGTCGGGCCAGCCGAGGCCCTGCTCCTCGATCGGGGCCGCCTCGGGCGCGGGACCCATGTCGTCGTTCTCGGCGCCGTGGGACTTGCCGAACGTGTGTCCGCCGGCGATGAGGGCGGCCGTCTCCTCGTCGTCCATCGCCATGCGACCGAACGCCTGGCGGATCCGCTTTGCCGACTCGAGCGGCTCGGGGTTGCCGTCCGGCCCCTCAGGGTCGACGTAAATGAGCCCCATCACGGTCGCGCCCAGCGGCTCCTCGAGTTCGTCGTCCTCGTCGAAGCGCTGGTCCTGCGGGGCCTCCCACTCTGTTTCCGGCCCCCAGTAGACGGCCTCGTCGGGCTCGAACACGTCCTCGCGGCCGCCGGCCCAGCCGAGCGTCTGCATCCCCATCGACTCGAGGGCGGTATTCCCGGCGAGGACGATCAGATCGGCCCACGAGAGCTTCCGGCCGTACTTCTGCTTGATCGGCTCGAGCAGTCGGCGTGCCTTGTCGAGGTTGCCGTTGTCGGGCCAGCTGTTGAGCGGCGCGAAACGCTGGGTCCCGCCAGAGGCACCGCCGCGGCCGTCGGTAGTGCGGTACGTCCCGGCGCTGTGCCAGGCCATCCGGATGAATAGCGGCCCGTAGTGGCCGTAGTCAGCCGGCCACCAGTCCTGTGAGGACGTCATCAGGTCCTTGAGGTCGGCTTTGACCTCTTCGAGGTCGAGTTTCTGGAACTCCTCGGCGTAATCGAAGTCGTCGTCGTACGGACCGACGGCTTCGGCGTTCTGGTCGAGAACGTCCAGGTTCAACCGATTCGGCCACCACTCGTGGTTCCGGTTCCGTTTGTTGTCGCTCATGTATTCGTACGGTTTGGAAAACGGATTGGGGAATAATATATGTACCGAATACAAGTTCCACTTTTGCTTCCACGGCAGATAGTTTCCGATATAGCAAAACAATATCGCATATCGTGTTGAACCGTGTGGGAACGGGACGTGTGTCCGGCCGGCGGAGCCGTACCACGTCTTGTCGACCGCTACTCAGTACGGGTCGTCCGTCGCGGAGAAAGACGATCGCCGTCTCGAGACCGATCCCGATCGGGGACGGACGACGGTGACGAGGATATACATCGATGATCGAAACCTGTGACGGGCAGCTACCGCAGTGGGCCGCCCGCGGGCGACAGGACAGTTACTCCTCTTCTTCGGGCGTGTCTGGCACGTCGCCGTCGATCCGGCGGCTCACGTCGACCTGATAGTTCTCGAGGATGTCCCGGCCGAGGATGACGGGGTAGTCCATGTGGCTGCGGTCCTCGACGCTTGCCGTGACGGTGTGTTGGTTCCCGCCGACGCCGACGACGACGTCGACGACGGGGCGGCTCTTCGATTGCTTGCTGCTGCCCGAGCGGACGCGAGTGATGGACTTGATCGGGCCGGCACCGATGTCGGCGGCCAGCCCGGTGTCGATGCTCGTCCGTGTCGCGCCCGTGTCGGATTTTGCCAGTATCGTCTTCGAACCGCTCGTGCCCGAGAGAACGACCTCCTCGGTGTAGCCGATTACCGCCGGCTCCGTCGCCGACGCCACCGTGTCCGGCGGCTGGGCCGTCGGTCGGGAGTCGTCGAGGACGTTCGCGATGTCACGCACGCGATCGTCGTCGACCTCGCCGCCGGCGCGCTCGATCGCCAGCTTTGCGATGTAGGGGGCCGGGCTCACCTGCGTCGCCTCGTAGAGTCCCTTGAACCCCGCCGTCGGGTTGACCTCGAGGACGTACCAGCCGTCGTCGCCCTCGACGAGGTCGACGCCGGCGTAGTCGAGACCGACGACGCCGGCCGCCTGCCGTGCCATCTCGGCGGCCTCCTCGGGGAGGTCGTCGGTCGCGTCCTCGACGGAGCCCCCGAGCGCGACGTTCGTTCGCCAGTCGTTGTCCGGCGCGTAGCGATACATCGCGGCGACGACCTCGCCGCCGACGACGTACACCCGTAGGTCACGGTGACGGACGTCCTCCTGATCGACGAGTTCCTGCAGAAAGGCATAGCGGTTGCCGACCTTCGCGTTGATCGGGTCGTCGGGGCCGACCTTCCAGGTCCCCCCGCCGTGGGTTCCGATCGCGGTCTTGTACACGGCCTCTTCGCCGTACCGCTCCCGTGCGGCGTTCAGCCGGTCGCCGCTGAGCGCGAGCGTCACGTCCGGCGTCCGGATCTCGTTGGACGCCAGCGCGGTCGCCGTCGACAGCTTGTGGATCGCGGTCAACACCGTGTTCGGCTCGTTGAGCATCGGCACGAGCTGGGTAAAGGTGTTCGCGAGCCCCAGTTCCTCCGCTGGCTGTTCGGTGTTCGACAGCAGCATCCGGTTGGCGATCACGTCGACGTCAGGCTCGAGGACGGGAGTGCCATCCGTGACGCTGACGGACGTGTTTTCGGCGCGGAGCCACTCGGTGTCGTGGCCGAGGTCCTCGGCGGCGTTAAGAATCGCTTTGGTTTCCTTGCTCGTATGCAGACTCAGTACCCCGACAGTAACGGGATCGGAAACGGCCATACGGAACCGACACCGAGACGGCGGATAAGTATTGATAGTTCTCTAACTGACAGTCGTCTGTAGTGATCGGTCGCGTCGACGTCACCCGATGACCGATCGGACCTGCCCCGGATCGACCAGCCCGCTCAGCACCGCCAGCGCACCCCACGTGATGGCTCCCACTGCGATCGCGCCGAACAGCATCAGCAGGTTCGAGACCAGCGGCGTCACCAGCAACACGGCCACGCCCATCACGCCCGTTATCCCACAGATCATTCCGGTCGTCCGGGCAAGCCGCCGAACGTTCAGGCCGAGTTCGGTGTGGACGATATAGAGGTTCACCGCGACGTAGACCGAGTGGGTCGCCACCGTCGCGATCGCCGCACCGACGACCCCGATCGCTGGGATCAGGACGATGTTCAGTCCGAAGTTGGTGACCGCCGTGCCGCCCTTCGCAACGGCACGAGCGCGAGCGCGGCCGAGGTAATCCAGACTGTCACTGGTCAGGTTCGTGATCGCCTGCAACACGACGAAGCCGGCGAGTACCTGCAACACGGGGACCGCACCGGCGTAGCTCTCCCCGATCACCATCGTCAGGAACGGCTCGGCGACGATCGCCAGCCCGACCGCCGCCGGGATGTAGAGCAGCAGGACGTTCGTCAGCGAGGTCTCGTAGATCCGTTTGGCCTCCTCGAGCTGGTCGGCAGCCTTCTGCTCGCCGAAGTTCGGCGAGATCGTAAAGCCGAGCGACTCGGCGGGCGCGAGGACGAAGTCGGTGATCTGTTTGGCCAGCGTGTAGAACGCGACCGCGGCGGGGTTCAGAAAGATCCCGACCAGCACGATGTCGATCTGCTTGTCGATGACGTTCGCGCTCCGGGTCGCCGTCAGCGGGAGGCTGTACTCGAGCAACCGTTTCGAGAGCCCGTCCTCGTACTCCGCGTCGGCGTCGTGACGGGCGTAGAAGCCGTAGTAGAGGATGCCGATCCCGACGGCCCCGGCGATGGCATATCCGACGACGTAGCCGAAGAAGGCACCGAGCGCACCGAAGCCCGCAAGGACGAACCCGACGGCAAAGAGCAGCCGCCCCGCGCCGCTGATCGCTTGCACGATCGCGCTGTAGCCCAGATGATTAAAGCCCTGCAAGGCGACCTGGGAGAAGGTACTCGCGGAGAAGACCACGAGATAGACGACGCCGGCCGCGAGGAACGGGGCCGCCCCCGGCTCGCCGAGCGCGGTCGCGAGCCACTCGTGGTAGACCAACAGGACGTAGCCGACGACCGCGAGCAGGATTACTTTGACCGTGATCGTCGTCTCGAGGAGGTGGGGGACCTGCCCGGGGTCGGTCTCGCGGTACTCGGAGATGTACCGTGCGACCGACCGGGACAGCCCCAGATCCGCGAACAGCTGGACGATCGCCAACACCCCGATCGCCCAGTAGAGCGCGCCGTACCCGTCCGGGTCCAGCAGGTACCGCGCCAGTACGAACATCAACAGCGCGCTCGAGAGCATGTAGATCCCGCGCGCGACGAGCGTTGCCTTGAAGCCGTGGACGATGTGATCCTCCCTGTTCATAGTAGCCGACGGAGACACGCGGCGCTGCCGACCGACCCGGCAGCGACCCACTGACTGACGACTCGAGGGATCGCACAATTGTAATGGGGAGCCAACAGTCCGAAGGGATGGACAACAGCCACGGCGATGTCGGGGTCACGCGGCGGGGCCCGATCGGACCGAGAACGCCCGGTCGAGAGTGTGGGACCCGTAACCGACTGTAAACCGCGGAAAGGACCGCCTACGGGGGTCGAACTCGACCGGGCGAAGCGAAGAAAACGCCGTCGGTGAACGCCTCCCGGAACCTGCTCAGAGGTACGAGGAGTCCCAGCGGGTCGCCTTGCGGCGGTTGCCACACTCGTTACACTCGATGCGCCCCATCGCGTCCATGGCGTTGTCGATCGAATCGCAGTTTCCGCAGAACCAGGCGTAGTGGTCGTTGCGGTCGTCGTCGCTGTACGCCACGTAAAACGGTGCCTGCGATCCTCTGGCGGCCTCGCCGTAGCTCACGTAGACCGTCTCGCCGTCGACGGTCAGTTCGTCGACCGTCCCCCACTCGCCCTCGTCCTCGAGGTCGGCCTCGACGTAGACGTTCTCGGTGAACGTTTCCGAGCCGATCTCGACCTCGCGCTGGCCCGCCTGCTCGAAGCCGTGACTGCGGTAGAACTCGTTGCCGCCCTCGTTGTCCGCGAGGACGAAACACTGGATCCCGTCGGCCCCCTCCTCGAGGAGTCGCTCGCGGGTGCGAACCAGCAGGCGCACACCCGTCCCATCGCCGCGGTGGTCCGGGTGGACGTGGAGCCAGAGCAGTCGGCCGGTGTTGGCCCGCTGGCCGACCAGTTCGCTCTGGGAAAAGCCCGCGAGTTCACCGTCGCGTTCGACGAGCAAGAACAGCGTCCGGTCGTCCGCGAGTTCGTCCGCGAGCGGGTCACCGTACCACTGTTCGACGGCCTCGTCGATGGTCTCGGTCTCGAGGAAGTCAGTGTACGTCGAACCCAGCGAGTCGCGGGCGATCGTCCGAATCGCTTCGGCGTCCGAATCGGTTGCCTCTCGGATCTTCATGAGCATCCATACTACTGCCAGATACAAAACGTATGCCCACGCTCCCAGTCGCTGGTAGACGTTGTTCGAGGGAAACGGCTTTTCTCCGGGAAAACTGGCACTGGGCAGTCACGGTCGATCGAGCGTCGAGGCTCGAGGCGGTCCGAGGGGGAACATTCACGTCGCTGCTCCCGGAGAACGTGATATGAGCGACGACGCGACGAGCGACCCTCCCGACGAGGCGGCCACCGAGGCGTTTACCTACAACGGCGGCCGCGTCGATCCGGGCGAATCGGCGAACATTCGATACGGCATCAGCGAGACGTATCTCGGCGATCCCGTCAGGATTCCCGTGACGGTGGTCAACGGCGAGCATCCGGGGCCCACGGTGTTTCTCTCGGCGGCGGCCCACGGCGACGAACTCAACGGGATCGAGGTCGTCCGGGAGGTGGCCCACGACTGGGACCACTCGATACTGCACGGGACGCTCGTCTGTCTGCCCGTGATGAACGTCCCCGGCTTCCTCGCACAGGAGCGGTATCTCCCGATCTACGATCGGGACCTGAACCGGTCGTTCCCCGGCCGCGAGGGCTCGACCAGCGCCCGACGGATGGCCAACCAAATCTTCACGAACTTCATCGAGCCCTGCGATCTCGGGCTGGACTTCCATACGTCGACGCGGGGCCGGACGAACATGCTTCACGTCCGTGCGAACACGGAGCGATCGACCGTCGCCAGACTCGCCAAGGCGTTCAGTTCCAACGTCATCATCGCCGGCGAGGGGCCGTCGGGAACGCTCCGACGCGAGGCAACCGAAGCCGGGATTCCGACGATCACGGTCGAGATGGGCGAGGCCCACCGGTTCCAGCGACGGCTGATCGACCGCGCACTCACCGGCGTCGCGAGCGTCCTCGCCGAGTTCGGACTTCACCGGGAGTCGTCGGTCCACTGGCCCGGCTGGCGGACCGTCATCGACGACGACGACGAGAAGACCTGGCTACGGGCCGACGCCGGCGGCATCGTCGATATGAAACGTGGCCGCGGCCAGCTCGTCGAGGAGGGCGAAGTCATCTGTACCATCACCAACCCGTTCAAGGAAGACGAGGACATCGTCACCGTCGAGGCCCCCTTTACCGGCCTCATCGTCGGCGTCCTCGAGAACCCCGTCGTCTACCCGGGGAACCCGCTGTGTCATCTCGTCGGGCTCTCGCCGGATACCCTCACCGCGCTCGAGCGCGAGCGGACGACCGAGCGGTCACGGTCGGACCTCCGTCAGGGAGACGACTGAGCGAACATCTGACATCTGCCGGGAGTTCCCCGAACTCCTTCGGAACATGTCAACGGAACTCGTTCGTTTCTGGCCGTGTTCTCTCGGACCGAACGGATGAACAGGAGCGATAAAAGTAACTTCTATACCGCCGCGGTCAAACGGTCCACATGAGCGCATGAGTCAGTCTTACAATCGCGGCCTCATCGAGGACTTCGGGCGGTGGAAGGAGTTCTCGGCCGGCATGTGGGCGTGGATCTTCCACAAGTTCACCGGGTGGATGCTGATCGGCTACCTGTTCACCCACATCGCCGTGCTGAGTACGTCTATCAGCGCCGCAGGAGAAAGTACGGACGTGATCGAAGCACAAAACGACATCTACAGTACGACGCTGCAGGGGCTCGAGGGGCTGTTCCTCATCCGCCTGCTCGAGATCGGCCTGCTCGCGGTGGCCGTCTTCCACATCCTGAACGGCCTTCGCCTGCTGATGGTCGATCTCGGGATCGGCCTCGAGTCGCAGGACAAGAGCTTCTACGCCTCGCTGGTGCTGACCGGGGCGATCACCGTCGCCAGCGTCCCGACCTTCCTGACGGGGGTGGGGATCTGATGGCGGAACGATACTCCTCTTTCACGCCCGGCGGCACCGGCTGGTTCCTCCAGCGCATCACCGCCGCGTTCCTCGTGGTCGTTCTCGCGTTCCACTTCTTCCTTCTGCACTTCGTCAACCACGCGTACGAGGTAACCTTCATGCAGACGCAGGTCCGAATGGAGAACATCGGGTACTTCCTCACGATGGTCCTGTTCCTGGTGACCGCCGCCTTCCACGGCGTCAACGGCGTCTACAACGCCCTGGTCAATCAGGGACTCGAGGGGGCCCAGAAGAAGGTCGTGCTGGCGGTGCTGACGATCGCCGGCGTCGGCCTCGTCGCGCAGGGAATCTACGTCGCACTCGCGATGCGGGGAATGATCTAACATGAGCACGCAACAAGCCGAACCCGAGAGCCAGGAAGCACCGGAAGATCCGGCGATGAAAGGCGCGGAGTCGCTGGCAGCCGAAGAGCAGAACGGCGGCGGGATGGTCGACGAACACGCCGAGAAGGCCGCCGAACTCGGGGGGGAGACGGTCCACATCAAGGTGTTCCGCTACGACCCCGAAGTCGAGGGGAAACAGGAACCACGCTTCGACGACTTCCACGTCCCCTTCGAGAAGGGGATGACAGTCCTCGACTCGGTCATGTACGCCCGCGACGAGTACGATTCGTCGCTAACCTTCCGTCACTCCTGTCGACAGGCCGTCTGTGGCTCCGACGCCTTCTTCGTCAACGGGAAGCAGCGACTGGGCTGCAAGACCCAGATCTCCGATCTAGAACAGCCGGTCCGCATCGAGCCGCTGCCCCATCAGGAGGTCGTCAAGGACCTGGTCGTCGACATGGACCACTTCTACGACCAGATGCATACGGTCGAGCCGTACTTCCAGGACGAGGACACGCCGCCGGTCGATGACCTCGAGGAACAGCGCCAGAGCCAGGAAAACCGCGAGAAGATCAAGATGTCCTCGCGGTGTATCTGGTGTGGCGCGTGTATGTCCTCGTGTAACATCGCGGCCGGCGACAACGAGTATCTGGGCCCGGCAGCGATCAACAAAGCCTACAAGTTCGCGATGGACGACCGCGAGGGCGAGGAGATCAAGGAGCACCGACTCCGCATTCTCGAGCAGGAACACGGCGTCTGGCGGTGCCAGACCCAGTTCTCCTGTACCGAGGTGTGTCCGAAGGACATTCCGCTCACCGAGCACATTCAGGAGCTCAAGCGGGAGGCAGTCAAGAAGAACCTGAAATTCTGGTAACCATGTACGAACACGACGTCATCGTGGTCGGCGCTGGCGGCGCCGGCCTCCGAGCCGCGATCGCAGCGCACGAAGCGGGAGCCGACGTGGCGATGGTCACGAAGCTCCACCCCGTCCGCAGCCACACCGGCGCGGCCGAGGGCGGCATCAACGCCGCACTACAGGAGGGCGACGACTGGGAACTCCACGCCTACGACACGATGAAAGGCTCGGACTACCTCGGCGACGCACCGGCGGTCGAGACCCTCGCCCAGAACGCCCCCGAGGAGACCATCAACCTCGAACACTGGGGGATGCCGTTCTCCCGCGAGGACGACGGCACCGTCTCCCAGCGTCCGTTCGGTGGCCTCTCTTACCCCCGGACCACCTACGCCGGGGCGGAGACGGGCCATCACCTGCTGCATACGATGTACGAACAGGTCGTCAAACGGGGCATTCAGGTCTACGACGAGTGGTACGTCATGGACCTGGCGACGACCGACGAGGACGACCCCAACGACCGCGAGTGTCACGGCGTCGTCGCCTACGACGTCCAGTCGGGCAACATTGAAGGATTCAAGGCGAACAACGGCGTCGTCCTCGCGACCGGCGGCCCCGGCCAGGCCTTCGACCACACCACCAACGCCGTCTCCTGTACCGGCGACGGCCACGCGATGGCCTACCGTGCCGGCGCGCCGCTCGAGGACATGGAGTTCATCCAGTTCCACCCGACCTCGCTGCCCTCGACGGGGGTCCTGATCTCCGAGGGTGTCCGCGGGGAGGGCGGCATTCTCTACAACAGCGAGGGCGAGCGGTTCATGTTCGAGTACGGCTACGCGAACAACTCCGGCGAACTCGCCAGCCGCGACGTCGTCGCCCGCGCGGAACTCACCGAGGTCGGCGAAGGACGGGGCGTCGACGACGAGTACGTCCACCTCGACATGCGCCACCTCGGTGAGGAGCGCATCATGGATCGGCTGGAGAACATCCTCCACCTCGCGGAGGACTTCGAGGGCGTCGACGGGCTCGTCGAGCCGATGCCGGTCAAGCCCGGCCAGCACTACGCCATGGGCGGCATCGAGGTCGACGAGAACGGCCAGACCTGCGTCGACGGCCTCTACGCGGCCGGCGAGTGTGCCTGTGTCTCCGTCCACGGCGGCAACCGACTCGGCGGCAACGCCCTGCCGGAACTGATCGTCTTCGGCAAGCGCGCCGGCCAACACGCCGCCGGCGAGGACCTCGGCGAGCCCGAGATCCGGACCGGCTACGGCGACGACGTCGAGGACGAAACCGACACCGAACTACCGGTCGCACCCGGCAAAGCGGGCCTCGAGACCAGCGGGAGCGTCGCCGCCGACGGCGGGATGGCCACCGACGCCGAGGGTGTCCTCCAGCGAAAGGTCGAAACCGCCCGCGAACACGTTGACACCCTGATGGACAAGGACGACGGCGTCCAGCACGCCGAGATCCGCGCGAAACTCCAGCAGGCGATGACCGACTACGTCAACGTCTTCCGGACCGAGGAGGGCGTCAAGAAGGCCCTCGAGATCATCCGGGAGTGTCGCGAGGAGTACCAGGACGTCTACGTCGACGACCCCTCGCGGACGTTCAACACCGACCTCCAGCAGACCATCGAGACGCGCAACCTGATCGACGTCGCCGAGACGATCGCGCTCGGCGCCCTGGTTCGCGACGAGTTCCGCGGCGCTCACTGGCGCAAGGAACACCAGGAACGCAAGGACGAGGAGTGGCTCAAGCACACGCTGATCTCGTGGGACGACGGCTCGCCGTCGATCTTCTATCGCCCCGTGATCCTCGAGGGCGAGAACAAGACCTACGAGCCGAAAGAGCGCAGCTACTGACCGCGCCGTCGCCGTTTTCGCCGCGTAATCCGGCCGCCTCGAGTAGAACCGTTTATTGCTGTCCCGACTAATGGCGACGTATGGGAACTGTTTCGCTGCTCGGCGTCGCCGCGGCCTTCCTCGGCGGCTCCGTCCTTGCCGGCCCGCTACTGTTCGTAGCGGTCGTGTTCTCGCCCGCGGCGTTTCTTCTAGTGCTTTGGGTACTCATGCGGTTCGTCCTCAGTACCGAATCGACGGCCTGACGCCGCGGTCCCCCGCCGCTCGGTCGAACCGCTACAGCCCCAGCACTTCGAGCAGGTCGACGCCGACGCCGGCGCGTTCGACCACCCTGTAGTCGAGGTAGATCCCGATGATCCCCATGATACCGGGGAGTTCCGGCGGCGCCGGAATCGGGACGTTGAGAAATCGGAACAGCGCACCGGTCACCAGCCCGGTCAGCAGTGCGAGGGCGGTAAGCTGGGTCGACATCTCCTATTACTCGCGAACCCGGCCACAAAAGCAGTCCGTCCGTCTTCAGCGGCCGCGGTGACTTCGTCACCCGCTACCACTACACACTACTACGACGATCGCCTACACTCGAGATCGCGCGATCGCGACCCCGTCAGTCGGTCTGAACATACTTTCGACCATCGACGTATGCTATATCGACAGTAGTGGCGGCCGCTCGTCGTCGCAGTTTCGACAATCGTTGTAGACGACATTTATTATCGTCGAAAAATACAGGGTTCAGTATGACACGAGCAGCGACGACGACACCGGCCGTATCGATTCCGACCGACCTCGACTCCGCCCGTGCCAAACTGGTCTACCTGTATCTCGCCGCGACCGACGGTGCGACCGCGGACGACCTCTGTGACGACCTCGCCGTCACGAAAGGGACCGTCCTCTCGATCACGGGGACCCTCCGGGATCGGGGCTACCTCGAGCGACGGGACGGCCGGTTCGAACTCGCGTAACGGACGCTCGGCCACATCGACCGGCCGGGAGCGAGGGCCGAGCGTTGCGAGGACCTCGCGACCCGGGGAAGGGCAGGCGTTTTCCCGTTACTTACCGCGAGCGAACCCGAAGGGTGAGCGAGCGGGCCGACGACTGATGTGAAGGCCCGCTATGCGGGCCGGAACGGAAGGAGGAGTGCTTTTGATCGAAATTTTACCGAGGGACATCGCGGTCGCGATCCCGCGACCGCGATAGACCGCAGCGTAAAATTTCGTTAGAGTTCGATCCGCTCGACCAGCCGCTCGTGGTTTTCGTTCGTGTTGACCGCGACGATGCGGATCTCCTCCTCGAGCCCCGAATCCTCGAGTTTCGCTTTGAGGAGGTTGTCGACCTGGTAGACGCCGGCGGCGTTGGTCATCGCGATTTCGACCATCACGGGCGTCGTATCGCCGGGCTGGAGCGAGACGCGTTTGATCGCCTGACTCGAGAGGGTATTGATCCCACGGCCGCCGTGTTCGTAGGGGATCCGCGAGCGCCCGCTTTCCATGTCCAACGCGTCGGCGACGCGGATGACGCCGGCCTCGGTCGTCAGGGGCGTCTCGGCGGTGTGATGACAGAGGATCGCGTGGAGGATCTCGCCTTTCATCCGGACGCGATCGGCGACGTCGTAGAACTCCGGGAGGATCCGTTCCAAGATGTCGGCGGCCAGCGGGATCGAGTAGTAGGCGTGGCTATCGCGGTGGACGACGTGGCCCACGTCGTGTAAGGTCGCCGCCAGCGCGATGATGACCGCCTCGTCTTCCTCGGCGAGCCCTTGCTGGCGCGCGCCGTTGAAGTCGACGTCGCCGGCCTTGAGCAGATCGTAGAGACACAGCGCCCGGTTACGGACGATCTCGATGTGTTTGGTGCCGTGATCGTTGTACCGCATCCGATCGACCGCATTGATGTTTTGGGCCTCGAGATAGGCCGCGATTTCCTCGTCGGTCTCGACGAACTCGAGGACGCGGTTCAGTTTCCCGTCGGGAAAGTGGTGGTCGTCGTCTGGGGTGTAGACATGGTAGGGCTCCTCGGCGGCGGCAGAATCACTCATACGTACTCCTCGGTTGCTGACTAAAAAAGCCCTGCGACGGTCTCGGGTTCGTTACGACAGGTCCTCGACGGCGGCCTCGACCTCGTCGTAGTCGGGCTCGACGCCGGGGTCGTCACTGACCCACGAGTAGGCGATCTGTCCGTCGCCGTCGACGACGAATACCGACCGCTTGGCGACGCCGTGGACGCCCAGGTCGGCGAAGTCCATCGAGAGATCGTACTCGTCGACGATCTCCTTGTTGTAGTCGCTGATGAGGCCGAACTCGAGGCCGTTCTGCTCGCGGAACTCGTTCAGGGTAAACGGCGAGTCGCGGCTGACGCCGTAGACGGCGGCGTCGAGGTCGTTGAACGCGGCCAGTCGGTCCTGGAACGTACACATCTCGGTGGTACAGACACCGGTGAACGCGCCGGGGAAGAAGGCGAGGACGATCGGTGCCTCGTCCTCGAGGCGCTCAGAGAGCGTGAACTCTTCGATGTCGCCGTTTGCGAGCGGTGCAGTGAAGTCGGGTGCGGCGTCTCCGGTTGCTGCCATCGTTGTAATCGTTACGTACAAACCGGAAAGACAGTTTCGCTCCCGGACGGGACGTGGATCGATCCGAGCGAGGCCCCGTCGCGGTCGGCGACGGAAGTTGAGTGCGGCGTCGGCCGGCCCGGCTCGCGTGGAAATTCCGAACTGTGCGCTCAGACGGACTGTCGCGCCCGCATGCTTACCTTAGTGCTCCAAAAAGGTTATAATTGCCAGCGGGTAAGCTACGCATAGAGATGGTAGCCGAAATCACACCGCTGTTCATCCCCGGCGGCATGGGGCCTCCGGAACTCGCCATCATCCTCGTCATCGCGGTCTTGCTCTTCGGGGCGAACAAGATCCCGAAGCTCGCGCGATCGACCGGCGAGGCGATGGGTGAGTTCCAGAAGGGCCGCGAAAAGGTCGAATCGGAACTCGAAGAAATGCGCGAGGGCGGCACCGTCAGTGAGGGCGAGACCACCGACGACGAGGAGTTCGTCGACACCGAGCCCGTCACCACCGAGGACGAGACGACCACCGAGTCTGGAACCGAGACGGAGACCAACTAACGTTCTTTTTCCGCCGGGGCGTGTGGCCTAGCGGACAGGGCAGGAGGTTCCTAACCTTCTGATCGTGGGTTCGAATCCCGCCACGCCCATACAGCGAACAGGGAGTGAACCGCCACGCCTGCCGTTCACGTCCTCGAGGCGATCCCGGTCGAAATCGATCGCCAGTCGCACCTCGACGGCCGACTCTCGAGGCGACGACACGGGAGGGATTCGGCCCGTGACCAACGAGTCCGTCCCTAGCCGATCGTGCCACTCGAGAGGGCGGCAAGCGGGGTCCGACGGGGGTCGGACGAAAAGCGGCGCAGCGAACGGCCTGTCAGTGGTCGGCGCTTCGTTCCCGGTTCGGATCGCCAAAGCGGGTCAGCGGCTCGAGTTCCTCCTCGGGGACGTCTTCGAAGGCGGCGCGAGCGATGACTCGGCGGTGGACTTCGTCGGCACCGTCGACGATGCGGAACTGGCGGACGGATTCGTAGAAGTCCGACAGCGGGAGGTCCTTCCCGATGCCGTTGGCACCGCAACACTGTACCGCGAGGTCGATGGCGTCTTGGGTGACGTTGGCCGAGAAGACCTTACACATGGAAACGGGGATGCGGGCCTCGTCGCCGGCGGCGATCCGGTCGGCGGCGTCGCGGATGCCGGTCCGGGCCATATGGAGTTTCGTCTCGGCGTCGGCGATCCGGTGTCGGAGCGACTGCTTGTCCGACAGCGACGAGTCGAAGCCGCGTCGTTCGCTGATGTAGGCCTTCGCGATGTCCAGCGATCGCTGGGCCATCCCGGAGTAGCGCATACAGTGCGTGAGTCGGGCGGGACCGAGCCGTTCCTGTGCGTGGGTAAAGCCCTCGTTCAGTTCGCCCAGCAGGTGTTCCTCGGGAACGCGGACGTTCTTGTATCGGATCTCGGCGTGGGACGTGCCGTGATTGCCGCCGCCCATGTGTGGGACGTCGCGGATGACCTCGACGCCGTCAGCGTCGGCGGGAACGAGAAAGAGCGAACAGGCCTCGTAGGGATGAGCCTCGGGGTCGGTTCGGGCGAGGACGATCAGCACGTCGGCCTCAACGCCCTGCGTCGTCCACCACTTATGGCCGTCGATGACCCACTCGTCGCCGTCTTTTTCGGCGGTCGTCTGGATCATCTTCGGGTCCGAGCCCGCACCCTGCATCGGCTCGGTCATCGAGAAGCCGGACTTGATCTCTCCCTGGACGAGCGGCTCGAGGTAGGTCTCTTTCTGTAACTCGTCGCCGGCCAGTTCGAGTAGGTGCATGTTCCCTTCGTCGGGAGCGTCGACCCGCATCGCGATCTGGCCGAGCAGACTCCGGCCCGCTTCTTCGAAGGCCGGGAGCGAGTCGCGGAAGGAAAGCCCCATGCCGCCGTACTCCTCGGGGATCTGTGGTGCGTAGACGTCGTACTCGCGGGCGGCCTCGCGGAGTTCCGCGATGGTACCGCTCGAGACGGCCATCCCCCCGGCTCGTTCGCGTTCGATCGGCAGGACGACCTCCTCCATCAAGTCGTTGGCACGCGATGCGACCTCGCGTGCTTGGTCACTGTCATTGTAGCGCATAGTTGGGATACCCCCGATCGACGGCTAAGGGTTTGGAGAACACCCACGCGATCACAACTACCCCCGTGATTTTTGATGAAAGATTGCGGGAGCCGAACGTGATCGGCTCGTGAGCAGGGTATCGGCCTTACGATCGGCCGAACGGCGGGAGCGGGGAGTTATCGAGCCGTCCAGCCGCCGTCGGCCGCGAGGACGGAGCCGGTCACGTAGCTGGCGGCGTCGCTCGCGAGAAAGACGACCGGGCCGGCGATCTCCTCGGGATCGGCGAACCGATCCAGCGGTGTGCGGTCGATGATCGACTGGCGGAGCCGATCGTTCCCCTCGAGGTCCGCGGTCAGTTCCGTCGAGACGTAGCCCGGTGCGACGGCGTTGACCCGGACCTCGGGTGCCCAGTCCAGCGACATGCTCTTGGTCAGTCCGACCAGTCCGTGCTTCGAGGCGACGTAGGGGTGTTGGCGCGGCAGGCCGACCAGCCCGCCGACGCTGGCGACATTGATTACCGAGCCGCCGTCGCTTGCAAGGAGGTGGTCAGCGGCGGCGTGGGTGACCTCGTAGGCCCCGTTCAGGTTGACGTCTAACACCCGATCGAGGCTCTCGGTCTCGACGTCTTCGGGCCGGCCCAGCGCATCGTCGGGATTGAAGCCGGCGTTGTTGACGACGACGTCGACGCCGCCGAACTCGGCGGCGGCTCGGTCGATCACGTCGCCGACGGCATCGGAGTCGGTCACGTCCGCAGGGACGGCGAGGGCGTCACCACCAGCGTCCTCGATGTCCGCCGCCACGGTCTCGATCTCGTCCGTCGATCGGGCGCTCGGGACCACTGCCGCGCCCGCGTTCGCCAGCTCGACTGCGATCGCGCGGCCGATGCCACGGCCGCCGCCCGTTACCACTGCGACTCGTCCCTCGAGATCGAAGAGTTCGCTCATCGGTCCCCCGTTTCGTGGGTACCCACGTCAAGCTTTTCGCGCGGCCAGGCGGCGATTGTCGTTTTCCCCCGGCAGCAAGCCTGTCAATAACGGAACCTAAATCCTCCTCGAGCGAGCCGTAATCGATAGAAAACGGCGGGACAGTGGATTATCAGAACTGGTAATGGGCGGATGAATTTTTTGAGGGGTGAGCGTTCGTGTAGGGGCAATGGCTATTGACGAGGCCGACCAATCGGACGCCGGGGACTTTTCTGAGGGGGAGGCGTCCGACCCTGCGTCGGAGGACGAGCCGTCGGAACGGGACTCGCGTGTCCGTGTCGGCGAGTACACGTGGGAAGCGTTCATGGAAGAACACGGGCACGGGGACGAAGTCGCCGACCTGTACCCGGACGAACCCGAGGGTGACGACCAGCTCGGGCTCGACACCGACGAGGACGTGAGATCGGTCGTCCCGAGCGGGGACGACTGGAACGACGTCGAGTTCGACCCCGAGGAATACCTCGGCCACCACCCCGACGACCTCGACGAGACGGTCCTGCCGACCGCGGGGGACAACGGCGAGGCGATCTGGGACGCCTACTGGGAGTACGCCAACCCCGAGACGACACCGGTCGTCAAGGATACCTGGACGTGGGAACACTACAAGTGGGAATACTACTACGAGGACGACGGCAGCCGGCCGCGGGATTCCGACGGTGAGATCGTCCGGCACGACCGGGAGGAGGCACTCGGTTTCGATCCCGAGACCCTCGAGAACCGGCTCGCGGCGGGCAACGACGCCGCCTTGGAACTCGACGACCTCATCGAGGAACGGACCGTCAACATCCAAGACGAGATCGACGAAGACGAGTTCTTCTCGACGGCGGCGGGCAACACGACCGTCTCGAACCGATACGACCTCGAGAAAGCGGTTCCATTCGAGAAGAAGACCCACTTCCGCGAGGTCGAGCGCTACTGGGTCAACAAACCCTACGCCTTCGTCGTCATCTTCCATTCGGAGAAGGAAAACGAGAAGAAGTACTACATGGTCGAACCCTACCAGAACGAGATCGAGACGGAACTCAAGGAGTTCCTCTCGGGCAAACTCAGGACGGCCATCAAGTACTCCGAGGACGGGATCAAGGAGAAAGCGACCGAGGACGGCCGGCGCACGGTTATCGAGGACGAGACCCGGCGGCTGCTCAAGCGCTATGACCTCTTCGAGGCCACGTCGGACGAGACGGCAAAGAGCATCCTCGAGACGCTACAGGGGCTGCTCGACGACGAGGACGAAGCAGCGGAAAGCGAGGACGACGGGCCCTCGCAGCTACAGGGGATCGAGGTCCGACCGGAGCCGGCGATTCTGGCCGACGATCCGGACACGCTAAGCGAGTATCAGGTCGAGAAGCTACTGTACCTGCTCAAACGCGACTTCATCGGCTACGAACGGATCGACGGGATCAAACACGACATCAACGTCGAGGACATCTCCGTCGACGGCTACAACTCGCCGGTGTTCGTCTACCACTCCGAGTACGAACAGATCATCTCGAACATCTACCACGGGAAGGACGAACTCGACGATTTCGTCGTCAAACTGGCACAGCGCTCCGGGAAAGGCATCAGTAAGCGACTCCCACAGGTCGACGCGACCTTGCCCGACGGCTCGCGCGCCCAGTTGACCCTCGGCAAAGAGGTGTCCGACCACGGGACGAACTACACTATCCGCCAGTTCAAGGACGTCCCCTTCACGCCGATCGACCTCATCAACTGGAACACCTTCTCGCTCGACGAGATGGCCTTCCTCTGGCTGGCCATCGAGAACCACAAGAGCCTGATCTTCGCCGGCGGTACTGCCTCGGGGAAGACCACCTCGCTGAACGCCGTCTCGCTGTTTATCCCCAGCAGCGCCAAGATCGTCTCCATCGAGGACACCCGCGAGGTCGAACTGCCACAGCGCAACTGGATCGCCAGCGTGACCCGCCCCTCGTTCGCCGACGACGAGCAGGGCGACGTCGACGAGTTCGACCTGCTGGAGGCCGCGCTCCGACAGCGCCCCGACTACATCGTCATGGGTGAGATCCGCGGTGAGGAGGGTCGAACGCTGTTCCAGGTCATGTCGACCGGTCACACCACGTACACGACCTTCCACGCCGACTCCGTCGACGAAGTCCTCAAGCGGTTCACGACGGACCCGATCAACGTCTCGAAGACGATGTTCACCGCCCTGGACCTGGTCTCGATCCAGACACAGACCCGAGTACAGGGCCGGAAGGTCCGCCGGAACAAGTCCCTGACCGAGATCAACCACTACGAGGCCGAACACGACGAGATCAACGTTCAGGACGTCTACCAGTGGCAGGCCGAGACCGACGAGTTCCTCAAAATGGGGGACTCGAACACCTTAGAGGAGATCCAGTTCGACCGCGGGTGGAGTACTGAAAAGCTCGAGGAGGAACTGTTCAAACGCGAGATCATCCTCGCCTATCTCATCAAAAACGGACTGAACACGTACGCACAGGTCGCCGCGACCGTCCAGGCCTTCATCAACGATCCCGACACTATCCTCACGCTCATCGCGAACGGGCAACTCGAGGACAGCCTCGAGGACCTCCGCGAGATGGAGAGCGTCCTGATCGACGTCGACCCGGAGAAAGAGGAACTGGTCCCCCGGCCGGAGGCGACCGACGAGACGTACAACCTCTCGATGGACATCCTCGAACGGGCCGAAGAGTCGGTGTTCGAGGAGTACCGCGGCGAAGTGCCGAGTGGGCTCGCGAGCGCGCTCGGCGACGTCGAGGAGGAAAGCACGATCGAGGTCGACCGAGCCGACAGCGAGGAGTTCGAGTTCGCAGGCGACGTCGACGAAGGCGTCAATGACTCGGAGTGGGAACTCGGCGACAGCGACACGGAATTCGCCGTCGAGGGTGACGACGGGACCGCCGACGAGCCGGCGTGGCTCAGCGAAGACACCGGCTTTGCGATCGGGGGCGACGACGGCGGAACCGCGACCGGCGGCGACAGTGTCGAGGCCGACGCGGCCGGAGCCGCTGCGGATCCGGCTTCCGATACCGGTGAAGCCGCCGAACCCGGGCCGAGTACGGACGAGTTGGAGACGGCCGATGACAGTACCCCCTCGAGCGGGAACTCGTCGGTCGCTGCCGGGGCCGACACCGAGGCGTCGACCGCGGACACCGGACCGGATCGCTCCCGAACCGCGAACCAGTCTGCCGATGCCGGCAGCGCGATAGCGGGGGAAGAAGCCGACGACTCGACGGTGATGCCCACCGAAGACGCTGGAGACGGCGATCTGGGCGGTTTATTCGACGACATGGGTGAGACGATCGACGACCTCGGAGAGCCGACCGGCTCCGGCCGACCGGCCGTCGAGGACGGGACCCCCGCGGGCCGACCCGACACCTCCGGCTTCGATTCGATGTTCCCCGAGGACGATCTCGACTCGATCTTCGATCCGGAATCGGACGACGGTGAACGCCGTGAGGGCAACGCACAGATCGACGATCTCTCGGACGTCCCCGAAAGCGACACCGCGTCCGCCGCATCGACACCCCCCTCGAGCGACGCGGGCCCGGACGGGACGGCCGACCGTTCGCCGGCCGATCCAACGGCCACGGAGTCGACGGACGACGGTCGCGAACCGGCCGTGGAAGGGACGGCCTCGAACGAGACGCCCACACAGTCAGGCGGGGCCGAAGCCGACGGGGCGTCACCGTCGGAGCCGGAGCCGCCGACGATCGACCTCAGCGAGCCCTCGTCGGATGACGAGGGGGAGAGCGACGGGACGTCAGCGACCGATGCCGTCGATGCGGGGAGCGACGACGAGCCTGCGACTACGGACGACGAGTCCGCGGACGCAACGGCGGTCGAACCGCCGACGATCGAGATCGACGAAAGCGGTTCTGACCCGCCGGACGGGACCGATAACGACGACGGAGACGAAACCGCTTCCGGCTCGACTGCCACGGATGTGGACGACGGGCCCAACACTGGCTCCGGCGTCGACGAAGCACTCGAGTCGCCGGACGAGACGGCGTCGTCAACGGACGGATCGACGCCGACCGACCGGTCTGCCGGGGGTGACGACTCCGCGACGGACGAGGACTCGATCTTCGGCGGTGGGTCGGATTCGATCTTCAGCGACGAGGCCGACGACGACGATAGCGACGGCTCGCTCTTCGACGGCGGGGGCGACGACTCGATCTTCAGGGATGAAGAAGACGAATCGGGCGACGACGATACCGGCATCTTCGATGCCGACGACGCGAACGAGGACGGTGACACATGAGCCTCCAACGGGACGACAGTAGCGGGACGGGGATGTCGGCGGGTTCCGACGCCCTCGGTGATCGGTTCTATCCGCTCTACGACTGGCTGTTCGGCGAGGAAAGCGAGTTCGTCGCGGACATCGAGACGAAACTCGCACAGGCCCGGATGACCGACACGGTCGAACTCTACCTCTCCCGGGCGCTCGGTATCGGATTCATCAGTGGGCTGAGCCTCTGGCTGATCGGCCTGATGATCGGCTACGGCCTGGTCGCGCTCGGATTCATCGCGAACGAACCGCTGATCGGGATCCCTGTCGGGACCGGCCTCCTGCTCGACATCATCAACCTCCTCCGAATTCCCGCCGTCATCTTTTTCGCCGGTCTCCTTTTCGGCTCGATCGGCTTCGCGTTCGGGTTCGGCTCGATGGTCGCGATCCCCTACTCGCGGGCCTCGAGCCGGAAACGCGAGATCAACATGCTGTTGACCGACTCGATTTCCTTTATGTACGCCCTCTCGGTCGGCGGCCTGAACCAGCTCGAGATCATCGAGGCGATGGCCGAGGCCGACGACACCTACGGCGAGGTCGCCCGTGAGTTCCAGAGCATCGTCAAGGAGACCGAGTACTTCGATATCGACTACCGGACGGCGATCCGCAAGCAAGCACTCGAGACGCCGAGCGACGACCTCTCGCAGTTTTTGACCGACATGCTCTCGATCGTCAACAGCGGCGGTGACATGGAGAGCTTCCTCGAGGACAAGAAGGAAAAGCATATGCGGACCGCCAAGCAGGAACAGGAGCTGACCCTCGAGACGCTCGAGCTGTTCGGCGAGATGTACATGACGCTGTCGCTGTTCCCGCTGCTGCTGATCATCATCATGGTGATCATGCAGATGATCCCGAACGCCGACGTCTCGGATCAGATGCTGTATATGGTCGTCTACGGCCTCATTCCGATGATCGGTGTCGGGTTCATAGTTCTGGTTTCGACGGTCAAGCACGACGAACCCGGTGACGGCTATCTCACGATGGGCAACACCGACCAGCGGACCGAAACGGGACAGGAGGGCGGCCTGCTGAGTCTCGGCCTCGTCGAGCAGTTCACCGGTCGCCACAGCGTCTTCGACCGGATCAAGAACCGCGAGGGGACCCACGAGACGATCGAAGTCCTGCGTCAACCCCACATCTTCTTCCGAGACCATCCGCTGGTCACTCTCGTACTGACCCTCCCGCTTGCGCTCGTCATCGTCGTCACGGCGCTTGTAAACGGATCGGCCCCGACCTCGTGGGACGAGATGCTCGAGGCCCCGATCTGGGGGACGTTCATCTATCTCTACGTACCGCTGTATATCACGGCGCTGCCGCTCTCGATCTTCCGGGAGTGGAACGTCCGGCACCGAAACGCCGTCGTCAACAAACTCTCGGAGGACCTTCGAAAGCTCTCGAGTTCCAACGACACGGGGCTGACGCTGCTGGAGTCGCTCAAGGCCGTCTCGGACACCACGAGCGGCAAGCTGGCCCGCGAGTTCGAGATGATGCACACGAAGGTCAACTACGGGATGAGCCTGACGGAGGCGCTCATCGAGTTCAACAACAAGTACCACATTCCGCGGCTGGCCCGGACGACGCGGCTGATCACCGAAGCCCAGGAGGCGTCGAACCAGATTTCGGACGTCCTTCGGACGGCCGCCACCGCCAGCGAGAACCACGACGACATCGAACGCGAGCGCAAGTCCCGTACCCGCATGCAGATCGTGATCATCATCATGACGTTCATGACGGTGCTTGCGGTGATCGCGATCCTCAAGACCCAGTTCATCGATACGATGGCTGGGCTCGAGACCGGCGGAAGCGGTGGCGGTGGCGGTGGTGGTGGTGGCGCGATGCAGGGCGCGAACCTGAGCGAGAACATCGACGTCAACATGCTGTCGGTGTTGTTCTTCCACGCGGTGACCCTGCAGGCGATCATCTCCGGCTTTATCTGTGGCTACATCCGGGACGCGGACCTACTGAGCGGCCTGAAGTACGCGGTCGGACTGTCCGCAGTCGCACTCATCGGCTGGACGCTGGTGGCCTAACATGACCGGGAACGGAACGCACGATCGATGCCGGGATCGAACGGACGGACGAGAGCTGCTGGCCACCTCGAGTCGGGCAGCGGCCGAGCGCGAACGGGGCCAGACGACGCAGGACTTCGCCGTCGGGATCGGGATCTTCCTGCTGGCGATCGCGTTCGTCTTTCTGTTTCTGCCGTCAGTCGTGACCCCCTTTGACTCGTCGGTCGGCGGTGCAGAGACGGCACAGGCCGATCGGATCGCAGACCGGATCGTCAACGATACGGCGACGGGGACGGGTAACGAGATCAACTTCGAGGATAGCGACTACGACGATACCGAAAACCTGACCGAGCAAGTGGGTCTCCGAGCGAGCAGCGACGAAGACCTCGTCTACGATCGGGTCAACGTAACTATCGAACGTCTCAACGGCAGTTCGGATATCGACACCGGTCTGACGGCGGGGGACGACTACACCGGACAGCCGGCGGCGAGTTCTGCACGGATCGTCACGCTCGCGAACCATCCCGACGAGTGTCGGCCGGCATGTCGACTCGTCGTGAGGGTGTGGTAACATGAGTGGGATCAAACGGACCGGGGGCGGTGACCGCGGACAGGCCTACACGCTCGAGGGATTCATCGGTTCGATGGTCGTGTTGATGGCAGTGCTGTTCGCGCTGCAGTCGATCGTGATCACGCCGACGACCGGCGGCGCGGCCGATCGGACGGTCCAATCGCAAGTACAACAAGAGACGATGGACGCGCTGTCGATCGCCGCGGAGGGACAGGGCGAAAACGGGACGCTCTCGTATATGATTCGGTACTGGAACCACTCCGAAAAGCGCTTCCACGGAGCGAACGCGACGGATTCGGGCGATACCTACGGTGCGCAGTCGTTCAACCGCGAGGCGTTCGTCCTCGGACAGATCCTGTCTGACCGGTACACGGAGACCGGTTCGTACTACAACGTCGAACTCGTCTATCAGAACGGCAGCACGACGACGGACAACGTTACGATGGTCAACCAGGGATCTCCGCCGGAAAGCGCGATCACGGCGAGCCGGACCGTCACGCTGTACGACGATGACGAACTGACAGCACCGAACAGCAGGAACAAGGGAATCACGCTTCGCGAGGCGTACAAGAACGATGGCTATCCGATTCCCCCGGCCGGGACCGATCCGGAGAACCCGGTCTACAACGTTGTCGAGGTACGGGTGATCGTATGGTAAGCCGTCGTCGCGTGCGATCGAACGGTGATAGTCGGGACGACCCCGGACACGATCGCGCCCAGTTGCTCCTCATCGGTGCGATCACGCTCGCGTTCATCATTCTCGGGCTCGTCGTCGTGGTCAACAGCGTGTTGCTCACCGAGACGCTCTCGTCGGGCGACTCCGGCCGGAGCGGAAGCCAAGCGGCGACGGTCGAACACGAACTCGAGGCAGGAATCGGAGGGATTGCCCACCGTGGCAACCTCAGGTGGGACGAATTGGGCTATGACACCTACAACGGGACTCTCAGAGAAGTCATCGAGGACGACGGATTCCGGAGCCGCTACCAGAACGTGACCGGGAACAGCCGACCCGTAATCGTCAACGTCTCAGTCGACGGCATTCCCGAGAACCAACAGGCCCGGGCCAGAACAGACGAATCCGTCAACGGACGATTCGGTTCCTTGGTTACTAACCGACGGATCGGCCACCTGTCGTTCGATCTCCAGTCTAACGGGGACGACGCTACCGTGACAGTCGAGAAGGCAACCGGTGATTCGATCGAAATCCGTGAGGTAACGGTCGACGGCGAACCGGGATTCGAGATCACCGACGAAACTAACACGAAGTGTGTAATCGGGAACGACCGTGCCGAAATCGATCTCGTTACCGGTGCGGTCAACGCAACGGTCGACGGTTCATGTGATCGGCGGTTTATCGACCCGTCCACACCAACGACGGTGACGATTGCTGGGGACACGGATGCATCGGGAACGTACGATATCGTCGCCAAGAGAGATTCGGAAATCATCAACGACGGGTCTATTGACCCCCACGCCGCTTGGGCCGTCGACGTCACCGTCACCTACGACTCGAGCGACGTCTCCTACGAGCGACCGTATCGCGTCTTCCTGTACGGTGATCGATCATGAACCGCGGCTTCGAGGACGACGAGCGGGGCGTCTCGATCGCACTGACACACGTCCTGACGATCGCGATTACGACCGTCCTCGTCGCCATGTTGATCACGAGTGCAAGCACCATGCTCGAGACCGAAACCGACCGCAGCGCCGATATTGGCCTCGAGACGATCGGCGAGCGCCTCGCCAACGAGATCGGCAACGTCGATCGGATCGCGACCGGAGACGACGGGCGGGCCGAGCGGGTAGCCGTCACGGCCAGTCACCCGCGGACGGTCGCGAACTCCAGATACACCGTCGAACTACGGCGTAACTGTACTGCACCGTTGCTCGACGGGCAGACCGATTGCCTGCGACTGACGGCGGCGAGTGCCGACACGGTCGCCTACGTGCCGGTTGAGACGACCGCCGACATCGAGAACAGTTCGGCCAGCGGCGGTGAGATCGAGCTGCAGTACGACGGATCGTCGAACAACATTTCGATCACGGAGGCCCGCTAATGCGGGGGTGTCACGATCGAGCCGGTGGCGACCCCGCGAGCGACGACCGGGCAGTTTCGGACGTCCTCGCGTTTATCCTCGTTTTTGCGATCATCCTCGGCTCCGTCGCACTGCTGTCGACGATCGGATTTCAGACGATGACCGACTATCAGGAGGGTGAACAGGTCCGGACCGCGGACCGGGCGATGGCGGCGCTGGCGGACAACTTCAACGACGTCCTCCGGTACGACGGGGTAACGGGACGAGAGGGGGAACTGTCGCTTCGAGGGGGGACCGTTCGAACGGGAACGGGCGGAACGAGAGTGAACGTCTCGATCGACGGGACATATATTGGCAACGGATTGAACACTAACGACGGCGGCGAGTTCGACCTCGGCCGGTTCGAGTACGGTCTGGATGAGGACACGGTCGCCTACGAGGGCGGTGGTGTCGTCCGAGCTGACGACGGCGGGAGCGTCTTCCTCGAACGGCCGCGACTGCGATGTGATACCGATCACGATCGGGCAGTCGTCTCGCTCGTCGCGATTCAAAACCCCGACCGTTCGGTGCAGGCCGACGGACGCGTCGGCCTCGAACTGACGAGCGTCAACCGCGAGACGGTCGTCCGGGAAGGCGTCAGCGAGGTCTCGATCAACGTCACCGAAACGGAGTACGAGACGGCATGGGAAGGGGCGTTCGACAGCGGCAACTGGTCGACCACGACGTCAGGCGGCAACATCGAAGCAACCTGTGGATCGGGCGACGATCTGACAGTCGTCGTTACCGTCCTCGAGGGCCGGATCGACTACTGAGCTTCTCGGTCCCAGTCGCCGGTGAGCATCGCCCGCAACCCCGCGCGGTCGGCCAGTGATTTCACGCGGGTGGCCCGCTGATCGACGCTGCCGGCGGTCTCGAGTACGAGACCGTTCGAGAGTCGTTTCGGTGCCGCCATCGGTGAGCCGTCGGCCCCGACGGGGCCGTCGTTGAGGACCGTGCGGTCGCTCCCGTCGGGACGCCACGGCGGATCGACCCCGGCAAGGCCGCGATCGAGGAGGTATTCGGCGGCCTCGACCAACGCGCCGTCCGACGTCGAGTGGCCGATCGCACCGATCGACCCGCGCTCGTTGAAAAACCGGACGACGTACTCGCCGTCCCCGTGACCCTCGTCGTCCGGTTTGCCGGAACGGCTGTCAGTTGCGGTGTCGGACTCGCCGTCTCGAGGTTCGTCCGCCGACTCGTCGTGTTCGGCCCCAGTTTGGTCGTCCGCCTCGAGCGGGGCGTCGCCGGCCGCCGTCGGTGATTCGGCCGTCCCCTCGCGAGTCGGACCGTCGTCGGTGATCGCCGATTCGCTGAATCGGACCGAGACGGCCGGACCGTCGCCCGAAGCCGGCTGCTGCTCGGCGAACGCGACGACGAGCTGGTCGAGAAAGCGCTCGGCTGCGGCCTCGAACTCGGGCGCGTAGGCCTCGCCCTGTGTCGTCACCGCCGTGAGCCGGTCGACGATCGATTCGACGAGGACGGGCCGCTCGACGGCGAGCTGTCTGGCGACCAACTCCCGCGAGTGGCGCTCGAGACGGCTCCCGAGCGTCGATCGCGTGTAGTTGGCCAACACCGACTCCGCGTCGGGGAGGTCGGCGAGCCGGACGGTGCGGTAGTCGATATCGGACGTTCCCGCCAGCAGGAGGAAGTCGCGACCGTTCGTGTAGATCGCCCGGTCGACGCCGGTCCAGGCCATCGCCCGTCTGAGTGCGTTCGCCCGACTGCCGTCCAGCGAGTCGGTCGCGGGTTCGACGGCGACGAACAGCGCCGGCACCGAGTCGACGGTCGGGACGTACTCGAGGTGAACGTCGTCGACGTCCCGATCGACAAGACACGAGTCGGCCCGGACGTCCCAGCCGAGCGTCTCGAGGAGGGGCTCGACGAGCCACCTGCGGGTGTCCCGCAGGGTGGTCGGCGGCGAGGCGTCGACCAGTGCCCCGGCGCGAGCAGTATACGAGCGAATGTCGAGGGGTGGCATTCGTCGGGAGTAGTCGGTCGACCGCCATGTAACGTCCGGTCGACTGCAGGCGGCGACGACGGATCCGCGGTCGTGCAGTTGGGGTGACTACTGGTCGGTCGCGGACGGCTCCGCTCGCTGGTAGATCCGGAGGCGGGCCTCGCGGACGGCAAAGGCCGACTGGAGGTTCGGCGGGATGGTTTCGGCCTTCCCGATGACGAGATAGCCCGACGACCGGAGCGACCGGGCGATGGTCTCGAGCATGGAGCGCTTGTACGCGTTGTCGATGTAGATGAACAGGTTCCGGCAGACGACGAGGTCGAATCCGGATTTGGGCTCGTCGTTGATCAGGTCGTGGCGCTGAAAGCGGACGTTCGTCCGAACGTCGTCGGCGATCCGGTAGTTGCGGCCGTCGACATCGACGTACCGTCGGTAGTCGTCGAGAAAGGAGAGTTGCTCGTCCAGATCGATCGTCCGCGATTCCTCGTAGACGCCCTCGCGGGCCGTCTCGAGTGCCGGCTGCGAGATGTCGGTCCCGAGGACGTAGACCGACGACTCGTCGATTTCGGGGTCGTCGTGAGCGAGCATGGCCAACGAGTAGGGTTCGCGCCCGTCGGCACAGGCGGCGCTCCAGACCCGGACGGGCCCGTTTCCGGAGAGTCGCCGGAGGACGGTCCGGATCCCCTCCCAGACGTCCGGGTTCCGAAAGAATCCCGTGACGTTGATGCTCAGCGCCTCGAGCAGCGCCTCCTGTTCGGCCGGCTCCTGCCGGAGCAACTCGAAGTACGACTCGTAGGTGTCACACTGGGTGCGTCGCATCCGGGAGGAGACGCGGCGATCGAGGTAGCTATCGTTGTAGTGGCTGGTCGCGAAGGAGAGTTCTTCCTCGACGAAGGCCAGCAGTTCCGTGAACGTCTCCTCGTCGTCGTCGCCGGCGGTGTCGTCGAGCGGGAGATCCAGGTCTTCGGGATCGATCTCGCCGGCACCGTCGCCGATCACAGTTCCGTCACTCCGTTTTCATCGTCGCCGTCGGAGGTCTTGACCACGAGGCTCCCCGTCCCGGGGGTAAATTCGACGGTGCGACCGTGTTCGCCGCCGACGTCTTCGGCCTCGAGGGGAACGCCGAGCTTCTCGAGTTCCTCTTTCGCGGCGGCGATGTTTCGCTGGCCGACGCCATCGCCGAAGCTCTCGAACTCGAACATGTCGCTGCCGCCGGCGATCTTGGCCTCGACGGCGGTGTAGTTGGCCCCCTGTTCGACCATCCGGCGCAGTAGTGCCCGGATGGCCGTGTCGGCGTACTTGCCCGGCTTGCGGTCGCTGTTGTCGGCGGCGTCGCCGTCGGGTAACATGACGTGTGCCAAGCCGCCGATCCCCGATTGCGGGTCGTACAGGGCGATCGCCAGACACGAACCCAGCCCGTAGGACTTGAGCGTGTCGTCGCCATCGCTGACGACGAGTTCGGAGATGCCGACCTGGACCGGCGTCGGTGCGCCCGGTTCGGTGCCGTAGGTCTTCATGTGGTATCGACTTCCTGGAACTCGGCCGTCGTCTTGGCGTCTTCGATCCGATCGACGTCCAAGTTGTTCAGCGCCCGCTCGAGGTCCGATTCGTCCGGAATGGCGTACACTTCACAGTCGAACTCGCGGCCGTCGGCCACGACGACCGTGTCGAAGACGAACGCGAAGTCCTGGTTCTCACCGAGTTGGATGATAACGGGATCGACGGCCGCGGCACCCATGTCGTGGATGAACTCGGGGGTCGAGTGGTCGATCGTCGTGTCCAGGACGTTCGCCCAGCCGTCGAGGAAGCCGCTGGCCATGATGTTGCCCAGTTCCTTGATCGCGCTGGTCCCCATCTCGCCGAAGCCGTCCTCGTCGACCTCCATCGGGACCATCGCGTCGACGATCTCGTGGGCCGACTCCTCGTCGAACAGGAAGAGCAGATAGCCGCTTGGCATCCCGTCGAACTCGAAGGCGACGCCGACGAGTTTCTCCTCGGCGACCTGCTCCGGAATGGCCTCGAGCGAGACGAAGTTGAGCCGCCGGATCTCGACGCTGGTGTCGATGCCGGTCAGCGTCGTGGCGGTTTCGGCGACTTCCTCCGCGCCCCGTTCGGCCATCCGATCGAACCCGTCTAACTTGTCGTACTCGATGCCCTCGCTGGTGCGCAGCCGCTCTAAGAGCTTCGACATCGACTCCCGTTTCGGGAACAGGTAGTGGTTGAACCCGACTTCGGTGCCGACGGTCTCGATCCGGCTCTGGAAGAGCAAGGCGAGGTCGTCGTCGCCCGGCGCTTCGTCGATGTCGCCGAAGAACGGCTCCGCGGAGACGCCTTCGACGAACTCGGGTGTCGAGACGTCGATGACGGCCTCGAGGACGTCGGCCCAGCCGTCGATGAACCCGCTGTTTATGATGTGGCCGACCTCCGTCGCGGCGCTTTCGGTCATCTCGTCGAACTCGTCGGGTTCGCCCACGTCGCCGTCGATCTCCGCGTCGGGGCCGGCCTCGGCCAGCAGCGTTTCGACGACCCGGAACGCGCTCTCGCGCTCGAAGACGACGACCGAGTAGCCCTCGATCGCGCCGGTGAGTTTGACGCGAACGCCGACCTTCTCGGTCGAGTCCTCGAAGTCACGGCGGATCTCGCGCCCGCGCATGAAGTTGAGCTTCGTGACGCCGACCTGCGTCTCGACGCCCATCATGTGGGTCAGTCGACCGGCGGCGATCCCGGCACCCTCGCGGGCCATCCGGTAGAACGTGCCGAGTGCGTTGACGTCGAGTTTCATGCGGGTTGGACTTCGATGCCGTTGACCATTTCCACGAACTCTTCCAGATCCGGGAACGCGTAGATCTCCGCCTCGATCTGGTAGCTGGGGACCGACAGATCGGAGTCGAAGAACAGCGCGAGGTCGTCACCGCCGAGACTCGCAGTCCGGGTGACGATCTCGCCCGTCGGGGCGTAGACCAGCTGTGGCGCGGCGATATCGATCGCGCGGCCCAGCACGTCAGCCCAGCCGTCAATGAAGCCACTGGCCATCATGTTGCCCATCTCCTCGACGGCACTACGGGCCATCTTGCCCGAAACATCTCCCATGTCGTCGACGACGTCACGCAGCATGATCGCCGTGATCTTCTTGGCGCTGGCCTCGGGGAAGAGGATGAGGATGTGACCGTGTGGGGGATCGAGCAGTCGGACCCGGACGCCGACGCGCTTCCCGGCGTCGAGCTGTGACTCGATGTCGTCGACGTCGATGAAGTTGGTCTTGGTCACCTCCATCTGGGCGTCCTCGCCGGTCAGTTTGCTCATGTTGTCGGCGACGCCGTTCGTCCCGACTTTCGCCATCTCGTTTATGAAACTCAGCTTTCGAATGTCGACCATCATCGTCATGGATTCCTCCGTAGGGTTGGGTGTTGTTCGTTCATAGTGTCGTCACGTCCAGAATGTTGACTACCTCCCCCCGTCCCCGAACCGTCGCGCCGCTGATCCCAGGAACGCCGCTCATGAAGCCTTCGAAGGGCTTGACGACGACTTCCTGTTGGCCGCTGACCCGATCGCAGTGCAGGGCGACCTCGCGGACGTCGTCGCGGATGCGGACGACCATGCCGTTCCCGTTCGCGCCGGCTGCCGGCGTTTCGAGGATGTCGGCCAACGAGACGACGGGGTAGTCGCCGTCCTCGCCGGGCAGGATCGACTCGCCGTCCGTTGTTTCGATCGCCGTGGCGGGCTCGATGTCCCGGACCGCCTTGGTCGGGACGCCGAACTCCTCGCCACCGCTTTCGACGAAGAGGATCTCGTCGATCGCAACCGTCACCGGCAGTTCCATCGTCACCGTCGTTCCCTCGCCGGCCTCGCTGTCGATCGAAACCATCCCCTCGAGATCCTCGACGGTCCGCTTGACGACGTCCATCCCGACGCCGCGGCCGCTGACGTCGGTCACCTCATCGGCCGTCGAGAGGCCGGGATGGAAGATGAGATCGTAGGCGTCCTCGTCGGGAAGTTCGGCGGCCACTTCGGGCTCGAGGACGCCCGCCTCGACTGCTTCGTCGCGGAGCCGATCGGGGTCGAGCCCGCTGCCGTCGTCCTCGACGGTGATCGTCACGCGATCGCTCTCGCGGTCGGCGTGGACTTCGACGCTGCCCTCGGTGGGTTTGTCGGCGGCCTCGCGCTCGGCGGGCGGTTCGACCCCGTGGTCGACGGCGTTGCGAACCAGGTGGATCAGCGGATCGCCGATGCGATCGAGGATACTCCGGTCGAGTTCGACGTCCTCACCGGTCATCTCGAAGGCGACCTCCTTGTCCTGTTCGCGGGCGATGTCGCGGACGACCCGCGGCAGGCGGTTCGTGACCGTCCGCAGCGGGACCAGTCGGATGTCCATCACCGTCTCCTGCAGGTCGGTCGTCAGGTCCGACAGCGCGTCGAGCTCCGTCTCGAGGGCGTCGTTGTCGTCGTCGGCCTCGGCCGCGTGCCGGAGGCGAACGCGACTGGTCACCAGTCCCTCGACGAGATTGAGCAGGGAGTCGACCTGTTCGACGTCGACCCGGACCGACTGGATCTCGTCGGCCTCGTCGTCGGCGTCCTGCTCGACGTCCGTGTCGGGAATCTCGATGTCCGGAATCTCGAACTCGGGTTCCTCGACGGTCCGGACGACATCGTCGCCCTCGTCGTCGTCGGCATCGTCTCCGAACGACGATTCGGAACCGGATTCCGACTCGTCGGTCGACGATCCGAAGTCGGTATCGACGTCGAACGCGTCGGTGTCGTCGAACGCGTCGTCGTCGAGTCCGTCGTCGAGTCCGTCGTCGAGTCCGTCGTCGAGTCCGTCGTCGAAGCTGCCGAACCCGTCGTCCCCATCCTCGAGGTCGACGGAGTCGGCCGATACCTCGAACTCGTCGTCGTCATTGAACGAGTCGGCAGCGTCGTCGATCGGCTCATCGCCGAACGGATCCTCGTCGGCCGTCTCGAGGCCGTCGTCGAATCCCGCCGACGGTTCGAAGCCGTCGTCGGTACCGAACGAGTCGTCGGCCGCGCCGGCTTCGATATCGGCGTCGGCAACACTGCTGTCGGCGGCAGGGGTCTCGGCACCGTCGTCGGCCTCGACGTCGTCGACGGTATCGGCCCCAGCGGTGGCGGTATCGGCCTCCTCGAGGTCGGCCCCGTCATCGGTTTCCGTCTCGAGATCTGTCGGGGCTCCGTCGTCGGCGTCGACGGCGACACGCTCGTCGGTGGCGTCATCGATCGCGGGCTCGGTATCGGCGTCCGAGACGCCCGCCTCGTCGGCAGGCGCGTCGTCGACTACGATCGGGTCGTCGGCGGGACGGCCCGTTTCCGCCGCCCCGGGTTCGGTATCGTCGGCGTCGTCAGCGTCGGGCGCTGCCGTGCCATCGGGTTCCGTCGACTCCTCGAGTGCCGTCTCGGCTTCAGTATCGGCGGACTCGGCGGTGGCCTCGTCCGACGCCGGCGAGCCCGCAGTACCGGTCGTCGCTTCGGGTTCGTCGGCCGGCTCCGCCGTCGTGTCCGCCTCGATCCCGTCGGCCGGTTCGGTTTCGGGAGCGTCGGTCGCCGGCTCGTCGCTTTCGGTCCCGCTCTCGCGGTCGTCGGAAGCGGGGGCAGCGACCACGTCGGTATCGGCCGTCTCCTCGGCGTCCGCGGAACCGTTGACCGCCGACTCGCCGGCCGCCAGTTCATCGGCCGCCGGTTCCGTCTCCGCGTCGACGAGCATGTCGTCGACGGCGCTCTCGGTCGGCTCTTCGCCCTCGAGGAACGCGTCGTCGTCGGCCTCCTCGCCGAGGAGTTCGTCCATGTCGACTTCTTCGTCCTCGTCGAACTCGTCGAACTCGAGTTCCTCGAGTTCGTCCTGCAGTTCGTCGAAACCGACCATCTCGACTTCGTCTTTGAGTTCGTCGAAGACCGCGCTGGCGTCGTCGACCTCGTCGTCGCCGTCGTCGGCCGCCGACCCAGCGGCCGCGGCGTCGGCATCGGCGCCGCCGGACGCCGCGTCCGTCTCGCGGTGTTCGGCCGGCGGTTGGCCCGGCTCGGCCTCGAGTTCCTCGACGTCCTCCTCGTCGAGCAGGTCGTCGAAGGACCCGGCCTCACCCATGTCCTCGAAGGCATCGAGTTCCTCGTCCTCGACGTCCTCGACCATCTCGTCTAGGTTGTCGAACTCGTCGAACTCGTCGAGCAACTCGTCGACCTCGAGGTCCTGTGCGTCGGCGGAGGAGATGTCTTCGGCCGCGACGTCGCCGGGATCGTCCGCCGGCGCGGCCTCGAACCGGTCGTCGACGTCGACGATCTCGAAGTCGTCGACCTCCTCGACGGGCTCGAGGCCGGAGGCGATCGCGGCCTCACCGACCGCGGTCGCGAAGACGGCGTCGAAGCCGCGGTCGTACTCGTCGGCCTCGATTCGATCCCGAGACGGGGCGGTTCCCATCAGCTCGAAGGCGTCGATCAGCGCGTCGACGACCAGTTTGCCGTTGTTGATGCCCTCGCGTTCGGCGATGTCGAGACGGGCGAGGTAGACATCCCGGTCGTCGTCGGTTGGGGGTGCGAACCGCGAACAGATCTCGTCGATCTCCTCGGGCGTCGGCGACGCGAGCCCGTGCCGGGCTGTATCTCGCTCGAGGTACTCCCGAACCGCGTCGATCGTCGCCGACGGATCGGTGTCGATCTCGCCGTCGGCGGCGACTTCGTCGATCATCGTCTCGAGTTCGTCGACGGCCTCGAAGACGACGTCCATCAACTCCGGCGTCACCTCGATGTCGCCCCCGCGGACGGCGTCGAGCAGGTCCTCGATCGCGTGTGCGAGATCGCTGGCCGACTCGAGTCCCATCGCCCCGCAGTTGCCCTTGAGCGTGTGCGCGATCCGGAAGATCTGCTCCATCGCCTCCTCGTCGTCCGGATCCCGCTCGAGGGTCAACAGGGCGTTGTTCAGCTCCGTGATTCGTTCTTCGCTCTCCTGCACGAAGTCCGTCAGATAATCACTCATCGTTCTCACCGTCCGTCGTGAACGCGTCGACGATCGCGTCGGCGATGCCGTCGGCGGGCGCGACCGTGTCCACGCAGCCAGTTTCGATTGCCTGACAGGGGATGCCAAAGACCGGGCTCGTCGCCTCGTCCTGTGCGATCGTGTGGCCGGCGGCGGCGTCGATCGCTTCGATGCCGGCCGCGCCGTCGCGGCCCATCCCGGTCATGACGACGCCACAGAGCGGGTCGGTGACCCGGGCGGCGACGCTTTCCATCGTCACGTCGATCGACGGCCGGACGCCGTGGACCCGTTCGCCGTCGTCGAGTCGCAGACGGAGCCGTTCGCCGACGTTGCTCGCTACCTCGAGGTGGACGCCGCCCGGAGCGACGGCCGCTTCGCCGGGTGCCAGTCGCTCGCGATCCGCGGCCTCGGAAACGTCGTAGCCGCTGCGTGCATCGAGTCGTTCGGCGAACCGCTCGGTAAACCCCGGCGGCATGTGCTGGACGACCAGTACCTTCGCCTCGAGGGCGGCCGGGAGTCGCTCGAACAGTCGTTCGATGAGCTTCGGGCCGCCGGTCGACGCGCCGATGACGACCGTCGGGGCGGTCTCGGTTTCGCCGTCGACGGTCACGGGCGCTGTGTCCTCGTCGATCCCGGACCCGGAACCGACGCTGGGGACGTCGGGGCCGACTGCGGAGCGATCGGATACCTGCGTCTCCGTACTCCCGCCGGCGACGGCGTTGCCGGTCGTGGTTTCGCCCGCGCCGGCCCGACCAGTGCGGGTCGCGTGGGCTGTCGCGGCCGCTCGAGCCAGTGCCATCGAGGATACCTCCGCGGCGGCGAGGTCGTCGACGGCTTCGACGACCTCGTCGGTGAGGTGTGCGATGTTGCGCGAGCCCGAGCCGTCGGGCTTGTGGAGGAAGTCCGCGGCCCCGCGCTCTAACGCGTCGAGCGTGGCCGTCGTTCCCTCCTCCGTGTGGACGCTGAGCATGAGAATGGGTGTCGGATTCGTCGCCATGATTCGCTCGACGGCATCGATCCCGTCCATCCCGGGCATCTCGACGTCCATCGTCACGACGTCCGGATCGATTGCGGCGGCGCGTTCGACGCCGGTCGCGCCGTCTTCGGCCCGTTCGACCTCGTAGCCGGCCTCCTCGAGCGCGTTGCCGATGACTGTCCGCATGAACTTCGAGTCGTCGACAACGAGTACTCGCGTCATGCAGCGACGACGTCCGAGAGGGCCTTTCTGACGCTGGGTTCTTCGAACGGTTTCGTAACGTAGCCGTCCGCCCCAGCTTTCACGGCGAGTTTCATTTTCTCACGCTGTCCGACGCTCGTACACATGATGACGCGGGCGTCCGGATCGATCTTCTTGATCGCTGCGGTCGCCTTGATGCCGTTGCATTTCGGCATCACGATGTCCATCATGACGATGTCGGGATCGTGTTCTTTGTACAGTTTGACGGCTTCAGCGCCGTTGGACGCCTCTCCGAGGATGCGGTAATCCTGTTCCAAGATCTGACGCAAGAGGTTCCGCATAAAATGAGAGTCGTCCACGATGAGCACCCCTGTCGACATTCAGTAGTACACCAAACTCTCGTTGAGATACAACTACCATAAATGCTGTCTCTCGATTATCAGTTATGATAAACGCCGAATACGGGACGCAGACCCGGGTCAGATCCCCTCTTAGCGAACGGCGTGGGTTCGCCTTTCGTTACGACCCACCGGACGCCAATAACAACCGCTCGATGTCGACCACGGCCGTCGCTTCGACGACGATCTCCGTCGTCGTCTCCTCCCCGTCGCCCTCATCGGGTTCGGCGGCCGACTCGTCGGTCGGCTCGACTTCGAACGTGTCGCCGATCGATTCCCCGAGCGCACCGCCGGCCGACCCCATGGACAGGGCCGCGGAGCCGCCGGCTTCGGTTCCGCCACCCATCTCGGCACCGGGGACAGCACCGATCCCGTCGTTGGTCGGTCGCTCGGAGCGGACACCGCCGACGTCGACGCTCGGGTCCCGCTCTTTGGTCACGATCGCGACGACCAGCGGATGCTCGAGGGCGTCGCCCGTGAGGTCGCTGTCCGCGACCGACTCGGCGTCGACGATGTCGCTTTCCGGCACCGTCTCGACGCCGATGACCTCGTCGACCCGGATCGCTGCCGACTGCCGATCGCTCGGTCGATCGAGAACGAGCAGGCGCTCGCGGCCCGACCGCTCCTCGGTGACCGGGAAGTGGACCCGCGGATCGATGACGGCCGTGATCTCCCCACGAAGGTCCATCAGCCCCTCGATTGCGGGCGGGGCACGTGGGACCCGTGTCAGTTCGTCCGGCGGTTCCGCGATGGTTCTGACCGCATCGACCGGGAGCGCGAGTCGGTGTTCGCCGACGCCGACGAAGACGAACCGGAGCAACGTCTCCTGGTCGTCCTCGTCGCCGTCACCGGGCCGGTCGTCGTCGGTATCGATTCCGAGAAGCTTTTCCGAGAGATCCGGGGCCATGGTCCTGTTCGTGTATCAGGTTCCACCAATAAAACGTTGACTCCACCGTGGGAGTCATCGAAACTGATACGTCGCCGACCATCGATTACCGTCCCGGTCGCATCGTACGTCATTTGACCGAAAATTCAACCATCCGGAAGGCTTATTTTCCGAACGGACTTCGTCCAGTTCGAATGGGCTCGGCTTCGAACCCCGACGACCGTCAGGAGACGAACGACCCCGTCACCGTCCTCACGTTCGACCTCGAGGAGCGACGCTACTGTGTCGGGGCCGAGTCGGTCGAATCGGTCCTCGGTGTGACGAACGACGAGCCCCTCGCGGACGCTGCGGACCCGTGGGACGCGGGAACGATCACCGTCGCCGGCGAGCGGGTTCGAGTCGTCGACCTCCCACGGGCCTTCGGCTCGTCGCTCCGGACGACCGCCCGCGTCGACGAACCAAAACTGCTCGTCTTCAGCGTGACCGACGACGAGGACCGCTACTACGGCTGGCTGGTCGACGACGTCGACGTGACGCGGTCGGTTCGACCCGGCAGCCTCGAGCCGCCACGCGTCGAGACGACCCACGTCAAGGGCCGGATCGAGATCGACGGCGACGAAGTCGTCTGGCTCGACGAGCGAACGATTCACGGCTGAAAACGGCGCTTCGAACCCCCCACGGGCGGGATCGAGCCTGCGTATCGGCGAACTGATTATAACAGTCCCGGCGGCCCGTCGTCGGACTCGTCCTCGGTATCGACGTCGAGCCCGAACTCCTCGCGTTGCTCCCGAAGCCGTCTGATCTGCCGGTAGTAGTAGGCGATCCCGATCCCACCGAGCAGCGCGGTTACACCGATGAGTCCGAGGAACAGCGGGATGTCACGCGTGAGGTAGTACCGAAGCGAGATCGGACTGTCGACTTCGTCCCACACGAGCCGTTCTCGGTCGTCGACGACCTCGCGCTCGTAGCCGTTCGGCGAGACATCCCCGAAGAAGAAATTCGAGGTCCGGTGGTTCTCGGGGACCGTCACCTCGTAGGAGCCGTCGACGTAGGCCGGCAACTGGAAGGTCTTCCGGCCGGCGTCACCGGAGAACGCCAGCGTTCCGTTCCCGTTCGGAACCTGCACGGTCGTTTCGGACTGGCCCTGCTCGATCTCCAGATCCGAGCCGTTCACTTCGGTCCCGTTGGGATACCAGTAGCGGACGGCGCTGATATCGAGGGGGTCGTCCTGATAGAGCGAGGAGCGATACAGCGAGAGTTCGTCGGTGTCCTCGAGGTCGTAGACTGCGCGGAACTCGCCGTTGCTGATCACGTTGCCCCCCTCGATCTCGATAGCGACGTCGGCGTCGCTGTCGCGCAGATCGTCGTATTCGGCGTCCTGATCGAGCTGCTCGTCGGAGATCCCGCCGGAAAACGCCGAACAACCGGCCCCCATCGTCAACAGGGCAACTGCGACCATCGCGAAGAGGAGCCGTCGGTTCATGCTAGGGAACGACACAGCGGAGTTCGGCCGGGAGGTACTCGCCGACGCTCGCGAGCAACCCCGGCGGATCGGTGTCTTCGGGACAGATCACGCTCTGCTCGAGCAGGCCGAGCCGTTCGACGGTGACGTAGTCCTGGGCGTGGCCGGCGCGGTTGAGCGTGGCCCGAACCTCCGCGCGGGTCGCGCTGTTGACGTTGAGACGGCCGTCGCCGCGGGTCCACTCGTAGAGGCGATCCTGTTCGGCGTCGGACAGACGGGACGGGTCATCGCCACCGTACACGAATCGGAGCGGGAGATGCTGGACCAGCCCGTACCGTTCGCGGATCTGCGTCGCCGACCCCGGGCCGAGCCCGAGTTCGTCGGTCGGGATCCGGACGCCGTCGCCCTGTCCCGCGTCGAGGACGAACCCGTCGTCGTCCCACGACTCGAGGGTGCCGACGTAGGTCTCGCCGGGCTCGAGATCGGGGACGATCTCGCCGAACTCCTCGCGGAGGACGTTGCGCGCGACCGTGGCGTCGTCGCCCTCGACCGTCACCGACGGGAAATCGTCGTGGCGTACGCCGATTTCGAACTCGACGTCGAGATCGGCGATTTCGTTGCCGACCAGCGATCGCAGCGAGTCCAGCGCCCGTTCGCGGGCTTCTCCCTCGACGTACAGCTTAGTTGCGAGTACGACCATTAGGCGTCCGCGTCGATGTTGAGTTCGTCCTCGAGCGCGTCGAGGCGGTCGTCCATCGCGTTGACGAGTCGGTCGTTGTCCATCGATTCCAGCGGCGAGCCACATTCGGGGCACTCGAAGCCGAAGTCCATCGCCTCGCCGAACTCGAAGCGGATGGAACAGATCTCACAGAGGTAGAACTCGTGGTTGCGCTCGTACTCCCGGCGTTCGTCGAGGGCCTCGCGCAGCCGGTACATCTCCTCCTCGAGATTCTCCGGGATGTTGTCGTACTCGAAGGTCCAGAGGTAGGTCAGCCACCCCGAGTCCTCGTCGCGCAGTCGCCGATACGTGGCGAGATCGTTCTCGTAGAGAATGAACAGCGCGCGCCGCACGTCGTTCAACTCGAGGTCGAGTTCCTCGGCGAGCTCCTCGTCGGTCACTTCCCCGTCCGGCGGTGCCGCCGCGACGGGCATCCCCTTGGGACCGACCAGCTCGTGCAAATATTTCTGGATCACCGGGTCCTCGAGCAGGTCCTCAAAAGCCATTACCTCCATGTAACGGCATGACGCCATTAAGTCTTGCCAACTGCCCCGCGCGCGACCGACCGGCCGAATCGCGGTACATTCCACTGCGACCGTGACGAATCCGAACGCCGTCGGCGTGTTCGGGCGCGACGTTTATGTGGCTGGGTGGCACTTCTCAGGACAATGACTGCCGATGCCTCCTGCGGAGCCGTCCGAGCTGACCGCGCCCACGAACGGATCCATCGCCTCGAGTTCGACGTTCCCTGGCCACCCAAACACGTCGCCGCCTACTTGCTCGAGGGCGAGGAGCCGATCCTGTTCGACGCGGGCGCACCGGACGATGCCGGCGAGACGGAACTGCGCGAGGGGCTGGCGGAGATCGGCTACGAACCGGCCGACATCGACCACGTCGTCGTAACCCACGTCCACAGCGACCATATCGGCCAGTTGCCCGTCCTCCGGGCGGCCGGCGCGACCGTCCACGCGCCGGCGCGGTCGCTGTCGCGACTCGAGCGAGACCTCGAGACCGCCCGCGAGGGCTTTCGCGAGATGACGACGGCGGCGGGCTACGAGGGCGACAGAGCCACGGAGATCGTCGAGGAGGAACTCGAGGAACTACGCCGCGATCGGCGACTGGTCGAGCCCGAGACCGCCCGCACGATCGAGCCCGACGCGACGGTCGCGATCGGCGGTCGGGAGTTCGAGACGTTCGCGACGCCGGGTCACGCGGTCGATCACCTGTGTTTCGAGACGACCGTCGAAGGGACGACGGTGTTGTTTTCGGGCGACGCGCTCATCGAGCCGTTCCGCGCCGGTGCCTTCCAGGTCGGCCTCGACCACGGTGCCGACGGGGCAGTCGACGCCTACTACGAGGCAATGGACCGACTGGCCGAGACGGACGCGACGGTTGTCTTCCCGGGCCACGGCCCCGTCTTCGAGGGGCCGCAAGCGGTCATCGAGGCCACGCGGGACCGGCTGGACACGCTGCTCGAGGAGACCCGGGAGGCCGCCGCGGCCGTCGGACCCGCGAGCCCGCTGGCGATCGCCGAACAACGCGTCGGGACGGTGCGGCACATGGCTCCGCTGCTCGATACCCTCGGCGCGCTCGGCACGCTCGAGCGAGAGGGTGCGGTAACGTACGAAACGGAAGACGGCGTCAGATACTACGAGATCGCGTGAGGTGGGTGTCGGGAGTTATGACGCGTCGTCCTCGAGCTTGTACTTCTGGATCTTCCCCGAGGTCGTGCGGGGCAGTTCCTCGATGAACTCGACCTCGCGGGGGTGTTTGTACTCGGCGACCTCGGCGAGACAGAACTCCTGTAACTCGTCGGCGGTCACGTCGCTGCCGGGTTCGACGCCTTCGGCGGGGACGATGAAGGCCTTCGGCACCTCGTTGCGCCGCTCGTCCGGAATCCCGACGACGGCGGCGTCCGCGACGGCCTCGTGTTCCAGCAGCAGGTTCTCGAGTTCGCTGGGGTAGACGTTGTAGCCGGCGGTGTTGATCATGTGTTTCTTCCGGTCGACGATCTCGTAGTAGTTGTTCCCGTTGCGGCGGGCGATGTCGCCGGTCCGGAAGTAGCCGTTCTCGGTAAAGGCCGCCTCGGTCGCTTTGGGCATGTTGAGATACCCTTTCATCACCTGCGGCCCGCGGACGACGAGTTCGCCCTCCTCGCCGGGGGCGACCTCGTCACCCGATCCGTCGACGATCTTGCAGTCGGTCATCCGGAGAGGCTGGCCGATCGTCCCGTGTTGCAGGCCGAAGGTCGACCCGCTCTGGGTGTGGGTTGCGCCGTGGGTCTCCGTGAGGCCGTACCCCTCCGAGATATCGACGCCGGCGACCTCCTCGAACCGTTCCTGGACCGACGGCGAGAGCTTCGCGCCGCCCTCCGAGGCCGACTCGAGGCTCGAGAGGTCGTACTCGCCGAAGTCATCGGACGCGACCATGTCGGCGTACATCGTCGTCACGCCGACGTAGTGGGTGATCCCTTCGTCCTCGATGAGTTGCATACACTCCTGGGCGTCCCACTCGAGGGCGCTACGGAAGTAGAGGCGGCCGCCGCCGACCAGCGGCTGGAGGGCGGTGTGGGTGAAGCCAGTGATGTGGTAGAGCGGGAGCCAGGTCAGACTGCGGACGTTCTCGGGCTCGACGTCGACGTTCGAGGCGGTCAGGGGCCACATGAGCTGGGCCCGCGTGTTCTCGTGAGTGAGTTGGACACCCTTCGGATCGCCGGTCGTCCCGGAGGTGTACGGCAGCAGGGCGACGTCGTCGTCCGCGCGCTCGACCATGGTCGGCTCGCCGCGCACTTCCTCGAACGCGTGGTCCTCGGGATCGCGGGGCCAGTCCTCGCTTTGAATGGTGATTATCTCCGGTTCCATTCCGGCGTCCTCGATCGCCTCGTCGACGACCTCCCGCAGCGCCGGATGTGTGACGATCGCGCCCGCGTCCGTGTCCTCGAGCTGGTAGGCCACTTCGCGGCGCTTGTACTGCGGGTTGACCGGCGAGATCTCGACGCCGGCCTTGAACGCGCCGATCGAGGCGATCAGATACTGCGGACAGTTCGGCAGGAACAGGAGGGCACGATCCCCGGGCTCGAGGCCGAGGTCGTGGAAGCCGCCGGCGAGTTCGGCGGTCCAGTCGCGGACCTCCGCGTGGGTCCAGCGCCGGCCGTGGTGTTCCATCGCCTGTGCGTCCCCGTGGTGGGCCGCCGTCTGGTCGAACAGCTTCGCGACGTTGCCCGCGAGGGCGGATTCGTCGACCGCTTCCAGGTCCATGAATCGTGATACCGAATCCCATGTTTAAAATTGTACCTCTCTTACAGCCGACCCCCGCACGGAAGCCGCAACGTTCGGCGACCGACGGCGAGCGATATGCTTAGTAGCGATGGTGTTGTATTGTCAACAGATGCTTCGCGAGTCGGCCGCTCGAGTCGGTGATCGAATCGACCGTACCGACGTCGTCATCGCTCTCGTCACCGCGGGCGCGGTCATCGTTCTGGACCTCGACCTGAGCGTTCTCGGGACGGTCCTCGGTATCGCGATCGGCGCGCCGCTGCTCGAGAGCGCGTTCGAGGAGTTCGACATCGATCCGGCGCTCGCCTGGATCGGCGTCGGTCTGTTCGCCGTCGCCGCGGGCGCCGTGCAGTTACAAGAGGGGAACCGCTGGATCGCCGCCGCGTTGCTGGCGGCCGGTTGCTGGATCTGTCTCGACGGGCTGTATGCGCGACGGACCGACGACGGTTCCGAGACCGACGAGGACGAGCTGACCGACGACGAGTTCCACCTCGTCTCACTTCACAGTCGCTGGCTGCTCGAGGAACTACAGGAGGCCGACCGGCCGCTCACGAAGACGGAGATCTGCGACCGAACCGGACTCATGGAAGAGGACTTCGAGCGGGTACTCGAGGTCCAGAGTAGCTCGAGCCCGATCGAACGGGTCGGCAACGGCTACGTCCTGAACGAGGACGAGACCGGCGTCCTCGCGGCCGTCCGGACGGCGCTGGGGCTGGTGTGGGGGCGGCTCGTCCGGCCGGTTCGATTAATCAACTCGAGCGGTTGAGGCGGGGCCAGGCGGTGTCACGGCTCTCGCGGGCCGTCGGCGCTCGGTTGGCTTACTCTTCGGCGTCCGAATCCGCCGATTCGACGCGCTTGCCCGTTTCCGTGGGAATCACGCGCCGGTCGGCGTCGTCCCACTCCCGCTCGAGTTCCCGGCCCTCGAACAGCCGGTCGAGAAAGACCGCCAGCCCGGCCACTTCGGAGTGGGGTTGGTTGGTGACGCCGACGTTCCAGTCGGCTTCCTCGTAGACGTCGAAGGGAACCTTTTCGGAGCCGACGACCAGCAACAGCGGCTCGCCCGCGTCGGCGTGGGCCGCCCTGATCTCGGCTTCGACGTCCTGGACGCGCTCGCCGTACATCGTGAGGTGGACGACCCGGCCCTCCCAGTTGCGGATGACCCCCTGTGGGCCCGCGGTGAGTTCGGCCTCGAAGGGGCCGCCGAAGCGGTCGGTGATGTCGGCGACCGTCTCGAGCGACTGGCCGGCGTTGTCGGGAAAGACCACGCGGTCGGCCCCCAGCGCCCGCGCGGTCAGACCGACGTGGGTGGTCATCCGGTCGTCCCGTCCCGGCCGGTGGCCGAGCCGGAGGACGGCGACCTCGCTGTCGTCGTGCATGCCCGTTCCCACGCTCGGGCGGGGTTAGGGGGTTTCGTTTTCCCATCAAAGTTTTTGCGCGGGGTTCGAGCGAGCCGAGCGAGCGAGGGCCCCGCGCAAAAACTTTGATGAAAAAGGCCGAGCGCGCCGACGGCGCGCTCGGTGAACCGCTCACTTCGTTCGCGGATGCTGGCCTCGAGACTCGTTCGCTTCCCTCTCGAGCCCCAACCGATAGCGACCGAAGCGGTTCGCATCGCGAGAACTATTATATTGTTGACGGTCGTCGGTACCCGGACATGGAGAAGGTCAACGAGGGCGACGTCGACTGGAAGGAGTACGACCGCGAAGAGACCACCTTCCGCCGAAAAGAACTCTCGAATGCCGTCGACGCCGACGACCTCGGCTGTAGTCTCTACGAACTCCCGCCCGGGGAGCGGTCGTGGCCCTACCACTACCACACCGCCAACGAGGAGGCGCTCTACGTGCTGGCGGGTGACGGCCAACTCAAAACCGAAGACGGCCTCGAGCCTCTCGAAGCCGGCGACTACGCGACCTTCCCGGCCGACGAGTCGGGTGGCCATCGGGTTGTCAACGACGGCGACGAAACGCTTCGATACCTGGCGATGTCAACGATGAACGAGCCTGACGTCACGGTCTACCCCGAGATGGAGAAGGTCGGCGTCTTCGTCGGTTCGCCGCCGGGCGGTCGGGACGAGCGGTCGCTCGAGGGCTACTACCGGCTCGCGGACGAGGTCGAGTACTGGGAGGGCGACGAGCGCCGATAGGCTTTTTCCGTGACCCTGCGAAAGTCCCACACGATGAACGGATCCGACCGTCGGGTGAGCGGCCGATGACAGGGGCCGGTGAGTGGTTGCGGACCGCCCGCGAGGAGCGATGGGGTATCCTGACCGACCTCGCGTTCGCGGTCGTCTGGGTGACGCTGGTCGAGGTCGTCGCTTACTTCCTCGAGCCGCCGACCTGGGTGTACTACATGCTCATGCTCGCGGGAATCGTCGCCTACTTCGGGTTCATGTGGAACGTCGAACTGGCAGTCCGGCAAAACCAGTAGTCCCGCGAACGGTCCCGCCACAGTCGCCCCGTCTTCTCGAGTCTCGACTTGCGGTCCTGTCGCCGCTGATCGATGGGGCGTCGAAAAAACGAGCCTCGAGTCGCGTTACTCCTCGTCGGCGTCGATGACGAGTACCGGCGCGCGGGTCGATCGGAGCGTCCGTTCGGTTACGCTCCCGAGCAGCGCCCGGCGGACGCCGGTGCGCCCGTGCGAGCCCATGACGACGAGGTCGATGTCGTTGTTCGCGACGTAGTTGGCGATCATATCGTGGGGTCGCCCCGCCGACACGTGTTCGACGGTCTCGATCCCGAGTTCGTGGGCGCGGTCGGCCACGTAGCCCGTGGCGTTCTCGGCTCGTTCCCGCACCTCGTCCATCTCGCCGTAGTGGCCCTGCTCGATGCGGTCGAGCTGTTCGCCACCGAGGCTGAGACTCATCGCGTTGGTATCGACCACGTACAGGGCGTGTACCGTGGCCCCGTACTGTTCGGCGAGGTCGAGCGCGTGCTCGACCGCCAACTCGGCCGTATCGCTACCGTCGGTCGGAACGAGTATTCGATCGTACATGGATTCAGTCATCCGCGGGGGTCTCGCCCCCGTCGGTCACGACGTCTTCGGCGGTCTGTTGCTGACCCATCGGTTCGGGGCTGTGACACTGCCGGACGACCCGCTTGGTCTCGATGTCCGGCTCCTCGGTCATCAGCGAGACGGCGATGGTGACGATGAACACGACCGGCAGGGTGATCAGCGCCGAGCCGATCGCCGGCATCCACTGTGCCAGGCCCGCCGACAGCGGGGCCTCGAGCGAGGAGACGTAGTTCGGGACGATCTCGTTGATCATCGGGATCGACCAGCCGATCAGCCCGGTGGTCATCCCGGCGAGCGCGCCCGGACGGTTGGCGTTCTCCCACCACATGCCGATGAAGAACATCGGGAACAGCACGGATCCGGCCAGCGCGAACGCGTAGCCGACGAGCGCGGCGATCGACGACGCGGGGTCGAGCGCGGCCAGCGTGGTCAGCGCGCCCAGTGCGACGATGGACAGACGCCCGACGAGGATCTGCTGGCGCTGGGTCGCGTCCTCGTTGATGATGTTCGTGTAGATGTCGTGGCTGATGGCGGAGGAGCCGGCGATAAAGAGGCCGGCGACCGTCGCGATGGCCGCGGCGATCCCGCCCGCCGCAATCAGTCCGACGAACCACTGTGGCAGCCCCGATAGCTGGGCCGCCAGCACGACGATGACTTCGCTTGCCGCACCGGTCATGCCGGGGTCACCGTAGGTCGCGCCGACGTTCTGCGTGTACAGGTCCGTCCCGAACGCCGCGAACGCGGGGGCGCTCCAGTACAGGATGCAGATGAAGAACAGCCCCCAGACGGTCGACCAGCGGGCCGTTCGTTCGCTCTCGACCGTGTAGAACCGCACCAGCACGTGGGGTAGTCCGCAGGTCCCGACGATCAGCGAGAACGTCGTCGCGACCCACAGGTAGTAACTCGAGGTCGCGAAGGGTTCGCTGAACTCGCTGCCGAGTTCGTCGATCAGCATGCCGTACTCGAGTTGGGGCAACACCGTCGAGTAGCCGTTCGTGTAGCCGACGACGTACAGGCCGGCCACGAACGCCACGATGAGGATCGTGTACTGGACCGCCTGGTTCTTCGTCGCGCCCATCATCCCGGACAGGGTGAGGTAGCCGACCGTGACGACCATCATGGCGACGACCATCACCTGGTAGCCGTCGAGACCGGGGATGAGGCCGCCGTAGTCGCCGAAGATGTACAGGCCGACCAGCGCCATCCCCTTCGCCTGCCCGATGGCGTAGACGAAGCCGATGAGGAACGTCGTCACGGCCGCGATGGCGCGTGCGCCGTCGGAGTTGAAACGGTCGCCGACGAAGTCCGGCGCGGTGTACTTCCCGAACCGGCGCAGCTGTGCGGCCATGAAAATCAGCAGGATGAAGTAACCCGTCGTCCAGCCGACGACGAACACCAGTCCGTAGAAGCCGGCCAGCGCGATCGAGGCCGCCATCCCGAGGTAGGACGCCGCCGACATCCAGTTGGCACCGATCGCCATCCCGTTCTCGACGTTCCCGATCGAGCGGCCGGCGACCCACATGTCCTCGGTGTCGGCCACGCGGAAGACGAAGCCGATCGCCAGGAACAGCGACAGCATCCCGATCACCAGAATTGCCGGGAGGAGCTTGAACGAGATGTTGAGCGCCTCGGGCAGCAGGCTCTCCTGTAGCGGCACGGCAGCGACGCCCATCATTCGTCGACCCCCCCGTCGGCGGCCGTCGCGTCACCGCTCTCGTGACCGGCGCTCTCGACGGACGCGTGGTCGATGCCGTACTTCTCGTCTAACGCGTCGCGCTTGCGCGAGTACCAGAACGACAGGAGCAAGGCGCTGGTCGGCGCGCCAAAGGCGACCAGGAAGTAGTGCAGCGGGAAGCCGAGTACCGGCATCTGGGCCGTCATCGTGTCGGTCGCCAGGTACGTCGCCGTTACCGGGCCCCACACTGCGAGAAACCAGATGACAAAGCCCGTCCAGACGATGCGCAGGTGGTCACGCATGAACTGGGTACTCGGGTTCAGCAGGTTCACCTCCGCGTTGAGGTAGTCGGTGTTTCGGTGGGCTTGGCCGGCCTGTCCGGCCACGCCACCGTCCGTTGCGGCTTGTCTATCGGTCGAGTCCTGGGTGTTATTATCTGGCATATGTGTGTGAGTCGTGTGTCAGTCGTTTTTTGTTCGAAAAAACCGTCTCAGTGGGTCAGTCGTCCGATACCTGTTCCGCGATGTCGTCGACGACCCCCGGGTTCCGGAGCGTCGACGTATTGCCGAGTTCGTTGCCGCTCGCGATGTCCTCGAGCAGTCGACGCATGATCTTGCCCGAGCGGGTCTTGGGCAGTTCGTGCGTGAAGATGATCTGCTCGGGTTTGGCGATCGGCCCGATCGAATCGAGGACGGCCGCCATGGCCTTCTCCTCGAGTTCGGCGTGGCGGTCCTCGTAGCCGTCCTCGGGGATGGCGTAGACGTAGACCGCCTCGCCCTTGACCTCGTGGTCGCCGCCGACGACGGCGGCCTCGGCGATGCCTTCGACGCCGACGACGGCGGACTCGATCTCCATGGTGCCCAGCCGGTGGCCGGAGACGTTGATCACGTCGTCGACCCGGCCGAGGATGGTGATGTAGCCGTCCTCGTCGATCTTCGCCCCGTCCTCGGGGAAGTAGACCCACTCGTCAGCGTCGGGGTCGGAGTACTCGTCCCAGTACTCCGAGACGAATCGTTCGTCGTTGTTGTACAGCGTCCGGAGCATGCCGGGCCAGGGATTGTTGACCGTGACGTAGCCGGCCCGTCCGGCCTCGACTTCCTCGCCCTCGGTGTCGACGACCTGTGCGTCGATGCCCGGGAGCGCCGGGCCGGCGGAGCCGGGTTTCATCGTGTTGACGCCAGGTAGCGTCGTGATCATCATCCCGCCGGTCTCGGTCTGCCACCAGGTGTCGACGATCGGGCACTCCTCGTTGCCGATGTGCTTGTAGTACCACTTCCACGCCCGCGGGTTGATCGGCTCGCCGACGGTCCCCAGCAGCCGCAGCGAGGACAGGTCGTGGTTCTCGGTGTACTCCGAGCCCCACTTCATGAACGCCCGGATCGCCGTGGGCGCGGTGTAGAAGATGTCGACGCCGTTCTTCTCGACGATCTCCCACAGCCGGTCCTTGTCGGGGTAGTCGGGCGTCCCCTCGTACATGACGCTGGTCGTCCCCAGCGCCAGCGGGCCGTAGACGATGTAGGAGTGGCCGGTGATCCAGCCGATGTCGGCCGAACACCAGTAGGTGTCGTCGGCCTCGATGTCCAACACCGCGTGGCTCGTCCACGCCGTGTACGCGAGGTAGCCGCCGGTGGTGTGTTTGACTCCCTTCGGCTTGCCCGTCGTCCCCGAGGTGTACATCAGGAACAGCATGTCCTCGGCGTCGCGGGAGACCGGCTCGACCGTCGATCCCGCGTGGTCGGCCACCAGCTCGTCGTAGTCGTGCTGGTTGTCCGCCAGCTCGTGATCGAGGTCGTCACCCAGCCGATCGACGACCACGACGTCGGAGACCTCGTGGTCGACCCCCTCGAGGCCCTCGTTGGCCTTCGAGATGTGATCGAGCGCGTCGCCGCGGCGGTAGTAGCCGTCGCAGGTGACCAGATACTCGCTGTCGGCCGAGTTCATCCGGGTCGCCAGCGCGTCCGCCGAGAAGCCGGCGAAGACGACGCTGTGGGGCGCGCCGATGCGGGCACAGGCCAGCATCGCGATCGGCAACTCGGGAATCATCGGCATGTACAGCGTGACGACGTCGTCTTCCTCGACGCCGAGGTCCCGCAGCGTCGCCGCGAAGTCCTCGACCTCGTCGAGCAGTTCCTCGTAGGTGTACGTGCGCGTCTCCCCGAGTTCGCCTTCCCACTCGATCGCCACGCTGTCGGCGCGACCGTCTTCTACGTGTCGGTCGAGACAGTTGTACGACGCGTTGAGTTCGCCGCCGGTGAACCACTCGTAGAACGGGGCGTCCCCATCCTCGAGGACGGTGTCGTACGCCTCGTCCCACGAGAGGAGGTCGGCCGCACGCTCCCAACACTCCGGCCAGTTCTCCTCGAACTCCTCGTAGATCCCCTGATCAGTGACGTTTGCCTGCTCGACGAACGACTCGGGGGGCTCGAAGGCCTCCTGCTCCTCGAGTCGTGCCTCGAGTTCGGCATCCTCCTGTGACATGGTACAGACACTCAATCACGTACCTCCATAGTAAAGAGCCCCTCTAGTTGTGCAAAATCGACCCCATTCACCCCGAATACCCTAGCATATATTGACTATATTAGGTCGTGATAGGCGCTCGAGTCGCGTACGAACGGGGGTAAATCGACGGCGCGACGAGCCGATCGCGCGGTCGTCGATACGCCGGCGACCGCGGTCGGCGATCGCTCGAGTGGGTCCTCTAGGTATGTAGCCCTCGACGTATCGACCGGCGTCGGCTGCCGAGTCCGCGCTACCCGTCCGGATCGTCGAAAAAGGTCCGCAGCAGTTCGTGTTGGCCTTTCCGCAGGTGGTTGTGCAGCGTCGGCGAGGAAACGCCCATCGCGTCGGCGACCTCCTCGGCCGTACTCTCCCGGGGCCAGTCGTAGTAGCCGCCGAAATAGGCCGCCCGGAGCGCGGCCTCCTGGCGGTCGGTCAGCCGATCCTCGAGACCCTTCCGGAACTCGCGGGCCGTCTGGACGGCCCGTTCGGTCTCGCGTTTGCCGACCAGTTCGGAGTCGGGAAACGCCGAGCGGAGGCCGTCGAGGATCGTCCGGAGGTCGGCGTCGGCCGCGCACTCGGCGGTGATCGTCGCCGTACCGCCGTCGAAGACCGCCTCGTGGACGGTCGCGCCGTACTCGGTCAGCGTGCCGATCGGACACGAGCCTTCGACGACGATCTCGATCCGCCAGCCGTCCTCGTCGGTCTCGACCAGCCGGCAGTCCTCGATCGCGGGGTCGTCCGCCGCGAGGTCGAAGACGTCGCCGGGCGAGCCGTCCGCGAGCCGGACGTAGTAGAGCCGGGTGGACTCGTCGATCGGCACCAGCGAGTCGAGTTCGAGCCGGCAGTCGAGCCGCCCCGAGGCGTCGACGAAAAAGGAGCGGTCGTCCCGACAGGCGACCTCGAGTTCGATCACGCGGTCGGACAACAGGAGGTTGCGCCGCCGGATCGCGGCGATGGCGTAGCCGACCTGCCGGCCGACCGTCGCGAGCCACGTTCGTTCGTCGTCCTCGAACGCTGCCGGCCGGTCGGTCGCGACCGCGAGCGTCCCGTAGACGGTATCGCCATAGGCCAGCGGCACCCTCGCGAGCGTGCCCTCGAAGGGCTCCCCGCCGACGGTCGCCGCGACGTCGTCGGCCACGGTCACCGGCGGATCGCCGCCGTCGGAACCGGTATCGGGGACCAACGCGGCGCTCTCGAGGTCGACCGTCGGGTCGTCGCCGTCCCACTCCTCGGGGACGAGCCGCTCGACGGCGTCGGGTTCGATCCCGCTGGCGGCGCGCCACTCGCGGCGGCGATCGGAGAACGTCGCCCGGTCGATCCAGGCGAACGCGTAGGCCCGGCCGTCGGTCAGGGTCGCGCACGTGGCCGTCTCGACCTCCTCGTGGTCGGTCGCCTCGAGCAACGCGTGGGTGACAGCGCGGTGTCGCCGGGCGACGGCGTACAGTCCCTCGAGTTCGTCGCGTCGGTCGCGGGCGGCCGCGAGTTCCTCGTGGGCAGCGGTGACGTCGCGGACGAAGACGGCGAAGCCGCGGTGGTGGCCCTGATCGTCCCGGAGCGGCGAGACGACCTCGGTTGCGCGAAACCGCGAGCCGTCCTTGTGGACGCGCCAGCCGTCGGTCTCGCAGCCGGATTCGTCGAGGGCGGTCGAGAGGGCCCGCTCGGGCGCGCCGTCCGCGACTGCCTCGTCGGTGTAAAACGTCGAGACGTGGGTGCCGACGATCTCGCCGGCCCGGTAGCCGAACATCGCGGCTGCACTGCGATTCCAGCGTTCGACGTAACCGTCCGCGTCCAGTCGCAACAGAGCGTACCGATCGCTGGCGGCCAGCAGCAGGCGGATCACGCTGTCGTCGCTTACCGCGGGCCCGGACCCGGAGTCGCCGGACCGGGGACCGGACGGCCCCTCGACGGGGTCGAAGGCGTCGACGATTTCGGCGTCGGTCGGCTCGGGAAGATAGGACTCGAGGGCTTCGAAGCTGCGCCAGCCGCCGGCGGTCTTGACGACGCGGGGGTTGACGTCGTGGTCGACCAAGGCGGTGTGGGCGAAGTACTGCCGGAGGTCGCTGGTGGAGACATCCGCGAGGGCGGGGTCGTCGAACAGGTCGCCGGCCCGATCGGCGACGTCCGAGACGAGCATCTGGAGCCGCCGCGGCGTGACCGAGAAGATCCGATCCGCCGGCGAGAGGTCGTTGCTACGGGCGTAGCGCCGGAGTTCGCGCTCGACACGAGTCGGCAAGTAGGCGGTCCGGTCGTCCCGCTCGTCGTCGGTCGGCACCCGCACCAGATACCGGGGCGGGTCGATCCGGACCTGGTCGACGTGGTCGATCGTGAGCCGGGTCAGTTCGGCCGGCCGCAGCCCCACGTCGCCACAGAGCCGGATCACCAGCGCCTCGCGGTAGGTCTCCGCGGCGTCGAGGAGCGATTCGTACTCCCGCCGCCTGAGTACCGCCCCCGTGGTCCCCTCGAGACTCATAGCGTCTGGTTCGCCTATTCTGGCGACCCGAACATAATTGTATCGCCGGTCCAGCGGTGCCGTGAACGAGCGGTCGTTTACGGGACTGATTCGTCCACAGACCGCGTTTCGCGATCGCAGAGAGCGCGAAACTGCTACCGGTCGCGGCCGCCGTCCGAACTCTCGTCGCCGACCTCAGCCTGGATCTCGCCGACGATCTCCGGGTTGCGCAGGGCGCTCGTATCGCCCAGCGACTCGCCGTTGGCGACGTCCTCGAGCAGGCGGCGCATGATCTTGCCCGAGCGGGTCTTGGGCAGTTCCGGCGTGAAGACGAGTTCTGTTGGCGTCGCGATCGGCCCGATCGCCGCCGCGACGTTCTCGCGGATCGCCGTCCGGATCCGATCGCCGGGTTCGCGGCCGCTCTCGGTGCTGACGTAGGCGTAGATCTCGGTGTCGCCGGCCGGACTCGAGCGGCCGACGACGGCGGCCTCGGCGACGCCGTCGACGTCGGTGATCGCGCTCTCGACCTCCATGGTGCCCAGCCGGTGACCGGAGACGTTGATCACGTCGTCGACCCGGCCGAGGACGGTGATGTAGCCGTCCTCGTCGATCCGGGCGGTGTCGCCGCTGAAGTAGCGCCAGTCGTCGGCCGCGGGGTCGGAAAAGCGCTGCCAGTACTCCGTGACGAACCGCTCGTCGTTGTCGTACAGCGTCTGTGCCATCCCCGGCCACGGCCGGTCGATCGTGAGGTAGCCGGTCCGGCCGGGCTCGACGGGATCGCCGGCCTCGTCGACGACGTTCGCGTCGATGCCGGGCAGGGGCGGCCCCGCGGAGCCGGGCTTCATCTCGTCGACGCCGGGCAGCGTCGAGATCGTCACCGCGCCGGTCTCGGTCTGCCACCAGGTGTCGACGACCGGGCAATCGCCGCCCCCGACGTGGTCGCGGTACCAGTTCCACGGCCGGGGGCTGATCGGCTCGCCGACGGAGCCCAGTAGCCGCAGCGAGGAGAGGTCGTGTTTGGTGGGGTACTCCTCGCCCCACTTCATGAACGCCCGGATCGCCGTCGGCGCGGTGTAGAAGACGTCGACGGCGTTGCGGTCGACGATCTCCCAGAGGCGGTCCCGGTCGGGATAGTCGGGGGTTCCTTCGTACATCACCGTCGTCGTTCCCAGCGCCAGCGGGCCGTAGACGATGTAGGAGTGGCCGGTGATCCAGCCGATATCGGCCGCACACCAGTAGGTGTCCGCAGGCTTGACGTCGAGGACGGCGTGGCTCGTCCAGGCGACGTGGGCGAGATAGCCGCCCGTCGAGTGGACGACGCCCTTCGGCTCGCCGGTCGTCCCCGACGTGTACATCAGAAACAGCATGTCCTCGGCGTCCCGCGAGACCGGCTCGACGGTCGCGCCGGCGAACGCGTCCCGAAGCTCGTGATAGTCGTACTCGTCGTCGCCGAGGACATGGGGCAGGTCGTCACCGAGTCGGTCGACGACGACCGTCCGCACGTCCTGCTCGAGCGCGAGCCGTGCGTTGTCGGCCTTGCTCTTCTGATTGAAGGCGTCGCCGCGGCGGTAGTAGCCGTCGCAGGTCACGAGGAACTCGCTGTCGGCGGCGTCCATCCGGGTCGCCAAGGCGTCCGCGGAGAGTCCCGCGAAGACGACACTGTGCGGTGCGCCGATGCGGGCACAGGCCAACATCGCGATCGGCAACTCGGGAATCATCGGCAGATAGATCGTTACGACGTCGTCCTCCTCGACGCCGAGATCGCGCAGCGCCGCCGCGAACTCGTTGACCTCGACGTAGAGGTCGCGGTAGGTGTAGGTGCGGCGCTCGCCCTGCTTGCCCTCCCAGCGGATCGCGGCGTGGTTCTTCCGACCCGACTCGAGGTGTCGATCCAGACAGTTGTACGCGGCGTTGAGTCGTCCGTCGGGGAACCACCGATAGAAGGGGGCGTCCGCGTCCTCGAGGACGGTGTCGTAGGGCTCGTCCCACGAGAGCAGGTCCGCCGCGCGCGTCCAGCAGGACGGCCAGTCGGCCTCGAACGCCTCGTAGATCCCCGGATCGGAGACGTTCGCCTGCTCGACGAACGACGCCGGCGGGTCATGGGTGGTCCCGGTCGGCGCGGTGCCGTCCCGGTCCCACCCGTTCCGATCGACCATTTCGTCCGAACCGTCGTCGGTCAACGGAATAAACGTTCCTCCGAATCGCCAGCCGGTGGCCGGTTCCGACGGGGGTCACCGTCGCACAGACGGTTCCTGTCGGCCATTGGCAGAAGGAGCCAGGTCGGGCCGCGGTCCCACCGGTAAATCGGTCCAACGGACCGTCTCAGAGGTCGTCCTGCGTCGAGTCGATGTCCGCGAGGTCCTCGGGGTCGACCTCGTGGCCGGGCTCGCGGACGACGTAGACGTCGTAGCGGTGGTCGCTCGCGACCGGGCTCCCGACGCTTGACTGGGGCGCGATCACCGAGCCGGCGTTCTCGGAGCCGATGAAGACCACGCTGGCCTCGATCTCGGCGGCGACCCGGCGGATCTCGCGGACGACGTTGGTCGTCGACGTCGCGGTCGGCTCGTCCGAGTCGACGCGCTCGGTCCGGACCGTCGCCTCGGGCGCGACCTCGTTGGCCCGGTCCCCGATCCCCGCGGCGATCGCGTCCATGTCGAACGGTTCGCCCTGCGTGATCCAGCCCCGGTCCCGCGCGTACTCGGGGTCGTCCGGGATCACCGTCAGCGCGACGACTTCCTCGTCGAGCAAGTCGCTGAACGTCGACGCACGCTCGAGCGCACGCGTCGCCAACGCCGAGCCGTCGAAGGGAACGAGCAGTGACATGGCGCTAGGTCATACGACAGCGAAGGTAAATGTTCGCCCCAACGTTGGGACCTACGTCCGTTCCCCGTCCGCGCCTCGAGTCGGATCGTCGGCCGTCCGGTCGGCGTCTTCGCCCCCGCCGACGACCAGGACCGATCGGGCCGTGGTCCTGACGACCCTGTCGACGGTGCTGCCAAGCAGCGCCCCTTTGAACGACGAGCGTCCGCGGGAGCCGACCACGATCGGATCGGCCCCGACCTCGTCGGCGTACGCGAGGATCTCCTCGTGGGGGACGCCCGATCGAACCGCCGTCTCGGCCTCGATCCCGTCCTCGCGCGCCCGTGTTTCGAGGTCCGTGAGCCAGCCGGCCGCCCGCTCCTCGAGGTGCTGGCGGGCCTCCTCGGGATCGACGATACCGGTGTCGTAGTCGGTTCGTTCGTCGACGACGGCGACGCCGAACAGCGCTGCGTCGAACCGGTCGGCGAGCGCAACGGCGTGGTCGACCGCCGTCGCCGCCGCCTCGCTGCCGTCGGTCGCAACCAGAATCGAGTCGTACATGGGCGTCGATACGGTCCCCCTCGAGAAAGGTCTACGGCTCGTCGGCCGTCGGTCCCCCTCTGACGGGACCCGACAGTTCAGAAGAATTATAGTATCGGTCGGTACTTCTCACGGGTACGATGGCACAGGAACTGGGCCCGCTCGCTCGAGAGCTATCGCTGCCCTACTACGACGACGCCCTCCCGGCACACGATCGGTTCCACGCCGAGCGCGTCCGCGATCTGGCGATTCGGTTGGCAAACGACTGCGAACGGCCCGTCGACAACGATGTCCTCGCCGCGGCGGCCTGGATACACGACATCGGCCGGCCGCTGGAGCGAACGGGCGAGATCGACGACCACGACGCGTGGGCGGCGGCCGAGGCCGCGGCCCGCCTCGAGTCGGAAGGCGTGGCGCCGGACCGAATCGACGCCGTCACGCACTGCGTTCGCGCCCACAGCATCCGGGCGAGTTCGCCGGAGCCCGAGACGCTCGAGGCGCGGTTGCTCTTCGACGCGGACAAGTTAGACGCCGCCGGCGGGCGCGGGATCGTCCGGCTGGCCTGTATCGTCGGCGAACGGTCGGGCAGGCAGGGCGAGGCGTACGCGGTCATCGACGACGCGTCGGCGTCCGAACTGGCCGCGTCGGGACTGCCGGACGTCGCGCTCCTTCGAGAGTGGGTCGACGAGCGGCTAGACGCGCTGTACACCGACCCCGGTCGCCGCCTCGGCGAGTCCCGCCGGCAGTTCGTCGACGACTTCTTCGCGCGCTTCGAGAACGAGATCGGCGTCGACGGGACGCAGTAACCCGACTCAGTCGCCGTCGGTCCCTCGGTCCTCGACGCCGCGGACCGCCGTCGCCTTCACCGAGGCGACGATCGACCGGCCGGGCTCGAGCCCAAGCGCATCGACGCTGCGGCGCGTAACCAGCGCCACGAGTTCGGCGTCGTCCGCGTCGCCGCCGTCCTCGGCGGCCTCGAGGTCGATCCCGACCCGAGCGACCGCGTCGCCGGCCTCGAGCCACGCGACGGTTCCGGGGAATCGGTTACGGACGCTGGTGCCCTCGGCCCGTGGCACGTCTTCGGGAGCGTGGAGGCTCACGGCGTCGGAGCGGATCGTCACCGACGCGGCCGCGGCCTCGCTCGGGACGACCGCCAGCACCTCGCCCGCGTCGGTCGCGACGGTCGCGAGTTCGCCGTCCCGGTTGACGACCGGTCCGGACAATACCGTCTCGTCCACGCGGGCAACCCCCTCGTAGGCCGCGACCAGCCGGTCGAACCGCGCCAGCAGGTCCCGAGCTTGGTCGGTCAAGGAACTCCCGCCACCGCCGGCACCACCGCGGGTGCGCTCGACCAGCGGGCCGATCGCGTCCTCGAGTTCGACCACGCGCTGCTGGAGGCGGGGATAGGACCGCTCGAGGGCCTCGGCGGCCCCGGACAGCGAGCCGCGGTCATCGATCGCGCGCAACATCGCGATGTCGCTCCGATCGACGGTCACGTCGTCGATCCGCAGGTAGGGGTCGAACTCCTTCTCCATTCGACTCGCCCTTTGCCGTCACGCGAGAAGTTCGTTTTCATCGTACAGCAGGTCGCCGCGGACGAACCGTGCGGTCCGCTCGTCTCGTGGGTTCTCGAAGACCCGCGCGGCCGGCCCGGTCTCGACCAGTTCGCCCTCGAGCAGGAACGCCACTCGGTCGGAGATCCGCTCGGCCTGGTGCATGTCGTGGGTCGCGAGCAGGACGCCGTGGCCGCGTTCGCGCGCGCGGTCGATCGCGCGCTCGAGGATGGCCGTGTTCCGCGGGTCGAGATCCGAGGTCGGCTCGTCGAGGACGAGCAGGTCCGGCTCGGTCGCGAGCGCGCGGGCGAACGACACCCGCTGGGCCTCGCCGCCGGACAGCGACCCCGCGTCGCGGTCCCACGCGTCCCCGAGGCCGACGAGTCCGAGGGCCTCGCGGGTGCGGTCGTCGACCGTGGTCGTCCCGCGGACCAGACGGTTGAGGGACCGAGCGAGGAAGTCGCCGACCCGTCGCCGCCACCCGCGGCGGATCCGCCGTCCGACGTCGACGTTGCGCGCCACCGAGGCCTCGAAGAGACTCGCCCGCTGAAACACCATCCCGATCCGCCGGCGGAGCGCGAGTCGCTCGTCCCGGGACAGCGCCCACGGATCGGTTCCGTCACAGCGGACCGCGCCGCCGGTCGGTCGCTCGAACAACGCGGCGAGGCGCAACAGCGTCGTCTTTCCCGCGCCCGACGGGCCGATCACCGTCACGACCTCGCCCGACCCGACCGACAGCGAGACGTCAGTCAGGATCGATGTGTCGTCGACACCGTAGGAGACGCGCTCGAGTTCGAGATCCACGAGCCGGTCACCTCTTCGGCGGCTCGAGAGGGACCCGCACATCGTCATCGCCCCCCGAGCCGCATCACGACCCCATTGACGAGCAAGACGAGGACGAGCAAGACCATGCCGAGTACTAGCGCCGTCTCGAACTCGCCGCGGCGCGTCTCGAGGGTGATCGCGGTCGTGATCGTGCGCGTCTTCGAAGTGCCGTCGGCATAGGCGATGTTACCCCCGACGATCAGGACCGAGCCGACCTCGCTGATGGCACGTCCGAAGCCGGCGAGGACGCCGGTGATGACGCCGTATCGCGCTTCTTTGAGGGTGATCAGGGCCACGTCGGCGCGGGTCCCGCCGACCCCGTAGGCGGCATCGCGAACGGCGTCGTCGACGCTCTCGACCGCCGACAGTGCGACGCCGGTGATCACCGGCGCGGCCAGAACGCACTGGGAGATGATCATCGCCTGGGGCGTGTAGACCAGTTCCAGCGAGCCGAAGGGACCGTCGCTCGAGAGCGCCATCAGGACGAGCAGTCCGACGACTACGCTCGGAAACCCCATCCCCGTGTTGATGGCCGCCGTGATCAGTCGTTTGCCCGGGAAGTCCGCGAACCCGACGGCGAACGCGATCGGCAGGCTCAGCGCCGTACTCAGTAGGACAGCGGTCAGACTGACCGTCAGCGAGACCCGGATGATACTCCGGAGATACGTCGGATCAGCGAGGGATTCGAATGGCATTTCGTGTGGGTCGTTTCGTGGGGATAGTGGGCCTGACGATCACTCGTCGTCGGAGTCCGGCTGCCACCCCTCGGGAACGTACTGCCGGAAGTCAGGATCCTCCGACAGCGCCTCAGGGTAAAACAGCTGTTGCCCGTTGGCGGTGTAGTTCGAGACCAGGTCTTGGCCGGCCGGGCTCGTGAAGAACCCGATGTATGCCATCGCCAGCTGGTAGTTGACGTTGTTGTGGATCTCCGGGTTGACCGCCATGATCCCGTAGGGGTTCGCCAGCAGCTCGGGCCCGCCCTCGATCGGCCCCTGGAGCAGGATCTCGAGGTCGAGGTTATCCTGCATCGAGAGATACGTGCCGCGATCGGAGAGCGTGTACGCGCCGGACTCGGTCGCGTTGTTCAGCGTGTCGCCCATCCCCTGGCCGAGTTCCTGGTACCACTCGCCGCCGGGTTCGACGCCCGCTTCGTCCCAGATGGCCAACTCCTTCGTGTTGGTTCCGGAGTCGTCGCCGCGCGAAACGAACGTCGCCTGCGCGTCCGCGATTGCCTCGAACGCCGCCGTCGCCTGCTCGGTGTCGCCGACGCCCGCGGGATCGTCGCTCGGCCCGACGATCACGAAGTCGTTGAACATCAGGTCCCGCCGGTTGACCCCGTGGCCGTCCCGCATGAACTCGTCCTCCTGTGATCGGGCGTGGACGAGGATGACGTCGGCGTTCCCGTTACGCGCCGACTCGATCGCGGCACCGGTCCCCTGTGCGTTCGCCGCGACCTGCGTTCCGAACCGCTCCTGGAACGCGGCGTTGATCTCGTCGAGCAGCCCCGTATCGTACGTACTCGTCGTCGTCGCAAGCGCGAGTTCCTCACCCGCGATCGACCCCTCCTCGTCGTCGCTTCCCAGGCCGAGACACCCGCTGACGGCCGTCGCGATCCCCGCCGCGCTCGCTCCGAGTACCTCCCGCCGTCGATATTCCATACTGGGAACAACGATGGCATACATTGGCATAAACGTACCGCATGAGGAACCGAAGATCGGGTGCGTGACACGTTTGAGAAGCGTCTCACGGCGGTATCGTACTTTCCGAACGGATATCTGGATAGGGTCGATGCAGTCCCGACGCGAGCCGGTCAAACGGAGTCGGCTCGCGCGGGATATCCCGTAGAACGGGCGTTTACCCGTGCTTGTCCGGCATCGTCGAGTGACGAGCAGTGCCTCGCATGTCCGCCCGCTTGGACGGCGGCGGTGCCATCGTGGAGTGGCGACTCGGCCCACCCGTAGCCGTGCCTCGCTCCCCATCGCCGCCGAGTCCCGGGTCCAACAGTCTCTCGTCTTCGTCCTCACGTTCGGCCACAGGCTCATCGCTTGCGGCCTCGTCGGCATCGCTCTCGGCCGCTCCGGCGCTTCGGCCCTCGAGTCGCGCCTTCAGTTGCGACACCTCGTCGCCGAAGTCGGCAAGCGAGTCACTCATCGCCGACCGGAGCCTGTCGCCGAGGTCGTCGGTCGTCGACTCGGCCTCGCCGGCCGCCGAGTCGTCCCTGTCGGACCCGGCCGGCGTCTCACCGTCGGCCGCCCCTTCACTATCGTCCGCGTCGACTGCGCTCTCTGCGGTGTCGGCTGCCGACTCGGCCCGTTCGCCGATAGCGTCCTGCAGGTCGTCGACGGCGTCCCCGAGTCCCCCGTCGTCCGCCCGGTCGGCGAGCCTCGAGAGCCGGAGCAATCGCTGGAGGTCCGCGACACGCTCCTGCTCGCCCCGGGCGATCGCCTCGGGGATCGAGTCCGGCTCCGAGCCGTCCTCGAGCGTGTCCAGGCCGAGCGCTCCAAGCAGGTCGTCGGGGTCGGCCGACTCGAGGATGTCGTCGGCCTCGCGTGCGGTCTCGAGCAGGTCGGAGTCGGCGTCTACGTCGTCGCCGGTAACGAGCGAGCCGCTGCGCTCGTCGGCGTCGTGCAGTACCTCGCGGACACGGTCCCGTAGTGATGAGTCGCTCATGGATGCTGGATCGCTTCGTGGGTCGTCGTTCCCGCGCGGGGCGCGATGCGGTGTGTTCGACTACTCGGCCTCGGCCGCTTCCGTCTCCGAGTCGTCCGACCCCTCGTCGGTCACCGTCTCGACGATTGCCGCGGTCATCTCCTCACGGCTGAGGTTGGCCTTCACGCCGACGTCTTTCGCGACCGACTGCAGATCGCTGTAGGACAGTACGCCGAGGAAGTCCTCGAGGGTGTCTTCCCGCAGGTCTTCGATCTCTTCGACGGACGGCTCGGCGTTGCCGTCCGAGTCCGCCGTTTCGTCGGTTTCCTCGCCGCCCTCGGTTTCCGACTCGGTCTCGGCACTGTCCTCGACGTCCTCGTCAGCCTCGTCGGAGTCCGCCTCCGCGTCGACCGACGGTTCTTCAGTGTCCGACGCTGCCTCGCCCTCCGATTCCGCGTCGTCGGTGTCCCCGCCTTCGTCGCCGCCTCCCTCGAGCAGGCCCTCGACGCCGCCGCCTTCGGTGACACCTTTCGCCATCGACTCGAGGGAGTCACGGCCCTCGATCCCCCCGAGGGACTCGCGGACGGCGTCCGCGACCGCCGTCCGCACCTCGGCCGGGAGTTCGCCGAGTTCCTTGTCCTCTTCGAGGTTCTCGGCGACCGTCTCGTGGACCTCACGACCGACAGCGGTCCCCAGTTGGCGGCCGAACTGCTCGCCGAACTGGCGGCCGACCGCGGCCCCGATCTCGCCGCCGTCGATACTGTCCTCGAGGCTGCCGTCTCCAAGCATGTCGGCCACGTCGACCTGTTCTTTCACCTCGTCGGCGACCATCCCCTTCAGCCCGGACTCGTCACTCACGCCGATCACCGCCGCTCGAGCGGGCGTCGTAGCGAAAACGTCTCACGGACTTACTCTTCCTCCTCGGCTTCGGCTTCCATTTCCTCCTCGGCGTCCTCGTCGGCCGCGTCGTCGCCCTCCGCCGACTCCTCGTCGCCGGCATCGGCGTCGCTTTCGGCCTCGTCTTCCGCCTCGGTTTCTTCTTCGGTGGCTTCGTCTTCGGACTCGGCACTCTCCTCGTCGGGCGACTCCTCGCCCTCGGATTCCGACTCGTCGGACGCCTCTTCGGTGGCTTCCTCCTCGGAGGCGCCGCTTTCCTCCTCGGCTTCCGACTCTGACTCGTCGCCGCTGAGCAGTTCCTCGACGACGATGGTCCCGATCGTCCGGCCCAGCGATTCGCCGACTTTGCGGCCGACGAGCGCGCCGATCTGGCCGCCCAGCGCCGCGCCGAGGGGCATGTCCCCGTCGATCTCGTCTTCCCACTGGGTCCCTTCGACGAGCTGGTCGACGTCGATGTTCTCCGTGATCGCCTCCGTGTCGATCCGCTGTGTGATGGATTCGTCGCTCATGATGTCGCCTCCGTTTCCGCTGCCGATTCCGGCTCGCCGCCGGACCTCTCTTCCTCGCGCTCGGGCTCGAGTTGCTCGATCAGTTGTTCGATCACCTGCGAGACGACGGCCGCGACGATCTCCTCGATGGGGAGGCTGGGGACGAGCCCGGAGAGTTTCTCCCGCAGCCAGCCGCCCACTCTGGCGAGCGGGCCGGGCGATTCCTCGTCCGCTTCGTCCGCGTCTCCCTCGCTGTCCGTCTCGTCGGCCGCGTCGCCTTCGTCCTCGCCCTCGGCCGCCTCATCGTCGGCTTCCGCCTCCTCGCCGCCGATACCGAAGAGACCGGTCAGCCACTCTTTGGGCTTGCTCACTAACCCGCTGAGGAACTCCGTGGGCTTCTCGAGCAGGGCACTGAGCGCCTCTTTGGCCTTTCCGGGGACCGTCTTGAGCAGCTCGAGCGGCTTTTTCAGCAGCGATTTCGCCTTGTCCAACATAGCCCCGGGGCCGTCGAGCAGCCCCGTCACCGCCGACAACAGGTTCCCGAGCAGGTTGTTCGATCCCGGCCGCGCCGAGACGTCCAACTGCACCGGGTTCAGGTTCACCTCGAGGCCGAGGACGTCGAGGAAGAGCCCGTCGAGATCGAGGTGGAGGACGCCGGCGGCGTCGTCGCCCTCGTAGACGTCCTCGGCGTCCGCAGCGTGGCCCTCTTCGCGGTCGTCCTCGACGAGGTCGCCGGTATCGGCCCGTTCGTCCCCGTCTTCGCCCGCTTCCGCAGCGTCCGCGCCGGCCGACATCTCGTCTCCGGCACCCTCTTTCGCGTCCTCGGCCGCTCCTTCATCGTCTTCCGCCGACTCCTTGCCCTCGTTTCCGTCGTCTTCCGTCGCTTCCTCGTCCGCCGTTTCCTCGTTCGGCACTTCACCGTCGTCTTCGGCCGCCCCGGTCCCTTCGCCACTCTCGGAGCCATCCCTCTCGTCGTCCGGGTCTTCCATCTCCGCCTGGCCGCCGTCGGTCAGCACTCGGCGCGGCGGCCCCGTCGGCCGCTCGTCCTCGCCGGGACGGCGCGCGGAGCGCTCGCCCCGTTCGGGATCCGAACGCTCGCTCGGGCCGCCGTGTTCGAACTCTGCGGTCATTGTACGGCAAAACGAACGGCAGTGAGCGTTGTGGGGGTTGGCCTTGCGTATGCGACACGGCGGGTTCAACGGCCGAATACGGGTAAAAATCGAACCGGGTGTCGACCCTCGATGCGTTACTCGAGCGAGCCGACTCGGAGCGCGTACTCGCCGCGGGTCTCGCCGTCGTCGTGGTAGGCGACGGGCTCCTCGATCGCGGCGAGCGTTCCATCCCTGACGGCGGCAGCCGTGGCGATTCCCTTGAGCCGTTCGACCCCGACCGGACCGGACTCGAGGTCGAACCGGCGGACGGCGTGGGTGTCGGGATCGCGGACCCGGAAGTTCTGGGCGCAGGGGGTGACGAGTCGGTCGCCGTCAGCGGCCAGGCCGTGGACGAAGCCCCGAACGTCGTCGTCCCACAGTGGGGTCCCGCCGGCGTCGAACGCCGCGACGCGGTGTTCGTTCGGGTGGCGGCTCTCGGTCTCGCGGCTCTCGACGGCGTAGGTGTTGCCGGTCACGAACGCGACCCGGCCATCGTCGGCGTAGACGTGGTTCGGATAGGCGTACAGGGTCTCGCCGTCGATCTCCGTTTCGACGGCGAGATCGACGCTCCAGCGCTCTGCCCCGCCGGGTCCGAGCAGGTAGCCCCGCTTGTCGCCGTGGCTCGAGACGGCGATCGAATCCCCGTCGAACGAGACGTCGCCGACGCGGCGGTCGCCCTCGGTGCCGGGGTCCCACGTCCACTCGAGGTCGCCAGTCTCGGCTCCGAGGACGACGAGCCCGGTGTCGTGGTCGCCCATACAGCGGTTGTAGCCGACCGCCAGCCGCTCGCCGTCGGCAGAGGGATCGAGCGCGATCGGCGAGGCGTCGGTCTCGTAGGTCCACCGGACCGACCCCGCGGAGTCGAACGCGTAGACGGTGCTGTGCCACTGTCGGGTCTCGCCGTCGCGTTCGTACCGTCGCGCGGCGGCGTAGAGCCGCTCGTTGCCGTCGGCGTCGGTCCCCGTCTCACAGGCGACGACGTAGGGCAGGTAGAAGACGGTGTCTTTGACCGCCTCGCCGACGTCGTCGGCGGTGTCGTAGCGCCACTGGCGCTCGCCCGTCGCGGCGTCGTAGGCCGCGACCGTCCCCGTCTCGCCGCGGCCGGCGACGACGATCGTCTCGTCGTCTTCGAGTGATGCGACCCCGACCGCGTGGTCCGGATGAGCGACCGTCCATCGGGTCTCGAGCGAGTCGGTCTCGCGGGCGGTGACCGTACCGTCCCACTCGCCGGTGACGACGAGATCACCGGACTCGGCGAGTCCGACCGCCGAGCGGGTCCACATGTGGCGGCTGCGGGCGGGCTCGATCTCGCCCAGCGAGGCGGTCCGAACGTCGAGGCCGTCCTCGCGTTCGGTGTCGACAGTCTCGGTCATCGTCATTCCTCTACCGGAAAGGTCTCGTGGAGGGTGTCGTGGGCGTCGCCGAGCCCGTCGACGATGCTCGATCCCTGTGTACGAAGCCGCTGGACCGCTCGCTCGGCGTTGCGGACCTCGAGCAACCGGCCGCGCGTGTAGTCGAATTCGGGGTCCTCGCTATCCAGCGCGGCGACCTCTTCCTCGAGGTCGACCAGCGCCGCGTCGAGGTGGCGTTCGATCTCCGTGAGGCTCTCGGCCTCCGCGAGGCCCTTGATCGGCCCCTCGAGATGGCCCTCGAGTTCCTTCTCCGCGTGATCGCGGGTGCTGTCGTCCCCGACGCCGAGGACGGTCATCAGTCCGAGTCGTAGTGCTTCGATTTCGTGGCAGCTCATTGGTGTGTCTGTATGACTTATCGGGTTCGTGTATTTCGAAACGGCGTTACAGCGTCTGATCGACGAGATCGCTGACGATGCGGTCCCGGTCTAAGTGGTCCGAGACGATCCGTTCGGCGTCGCCGTCGTCGACGCCGCCGTACCAGACCCCGTCCGGATAGACCGCGACCATCGGCCCGTCGCCACAGCGACCGAGACAGGACGATCGCGTGATGCGAGCGTCGCAGTGATCCGAATCCCGGACCTCCTGTCGAAGTCGCTCGAGGACCGCCGGCGACCCCATCTTCGCGCAGGTCTGGTTGGTACAGACCGCGACGTGTTTCTCGGGCGCATCGTGGCTGTCCGGCTCCGCGTCGACGTCGTCGCGGTCGGCGTGGGCCTCCTGGTGGGCAAGCGCCCGCAGCATGGCGCGAGCGCCGCCGACGTCTTCCTCGTAGCCCTCGAGGTCGACCTTGTACTTGCAGGTGTCACAGGACATCTCGACGCTGTCGGTCCGGGCCTCCTCCCAGCGGTCGGCGAAGACGTCCAGCAGCCGGGAGTCGGTCCCGAGCGGGTCGCCGGCCAGGGCGTCGACGTAGGGGTAGTCCTCGTCGAACTCGGCGGTCCAATCGCGCACCCGCTGGGTGAGGACGCCGTCGCCGAGCATATACGGCAGGACGACGACCGCGTCGGGGCGGTGCTTCGAGAGCCCGTGGAGGGTGTCCTCGAGCGTCGGCTCGGTAACGCCGATGAACGAGGCCTCCACGCGGTCGAACGCGCGCCCCTCGTAGAGCAGTCGCGCGAGCTTGTGGACGTCACCGTTGGCGTCCGGATCGCTCGATCCCCGGCCGCAGACGACGACAGCCACGTCGTCGTCTGCGCGGTCGACGCCGAGTTCGGCCTCGACTGCCGCGGCACGGTCGTCCAGCAGATCGAGGATAGCGGGATGGACCCCCAGATGCGAGCCGTTGTTGATCTCGATGTCGTGTTCGGCCCGTGCCTGCTCGATCGCCAGCGGCACGTCGTTTTTGACGTGGCTCGCGGCGAACAGCGAACAGTGGACGACCGTCACCTGCGAGGTGACGGGCGCGAGTTGGGCAAATGCCTCGTCGATCGCCGGCTCCGCGAGTTCGAGGAAGGCGGCATCGACTGGGATTCCCAGTCGGGACTCGAGGTCGGCGGCCAGTTCGCGGACCTGTTCGTTGGACTTCTCCCGTCTGGAGCCGTGGCCGATCAGGAGGACGGCCTCGTCGTCGAAGCCGGCAGCGGGCGCGGCCGTGGTGTCGTCGGGTGTACTCATATTACTCGTCGTAGGCGTCGGCCTGCTCGAGACTACGCTCTAACTTGCGTCGGCGACTCGGCGCGAACAGGCCCGTTTCCTCGCAGTCCTCGTAGAGCCACGTGCCAAAGTCAGGCGCGACGGCGTCGTCGACGCCGAACCAGTAGCCGCCCGACGAGGTCTCCGAGAGGTCGCCCGTCGGTGCGTCGACCGGACAGTCGGCGATCAGCTCTTGCGCGAACGCGAGCAGGTCCTGATCGTCGTGGACGAACGAGATCCCAACGGTGCCGCTCGAGGATTTGAAACAGACGGTGCCACAGCCCTCGAGCAGTCCCCGCAGGAGTTCGCGCTCGTGGCCCGCAAAGGCACCGAACCGGTAGTTGCTGCGGCCGTCGACGGGCAATCCGAGCGCGCCGCTGCGGCCGAGCAGCCCCGACTCGCCGTCGTCGGCGTTGATCGTCAGGACGTACTCGTCCTCGGTGCGCGTGATCGACGTGTCGTGGGCGTAGTCCCGGGTCGTCGTCTCGCGCTCGAGGTCGCCGCCCGCGACGGCGGCCAGCACCCCTGCGGACGCTTCGTCGTTGGCGACAACTTCGATCCGGTCGTCCGTGACGTCGCCGCTGCCGGCGACGTGGCCCCAGAAGTACGCCGTCGCAGCGTGGCCGGCCAGCGGGTCCGATGGGACCGACACCTCGAGGGCGTCGGCGTTCGATCGAGCGTCGCTCATTCGCCCACCTCCTCGACGATGATTGCGTCCGTCGGACAGGCCGCGGCCGCCTGCTGGGCCTCGTCGATGCGGTCGTCGTCGAACGTCGCGACGACGCGCTCGGCGTTGTCCGTGACCTCGCCCTCGCAGTCGTAGACCGGGTCCGCGGTCGGATCGATCGTCGCGAGGCCGTCCTCGCCCTCGATAAATCGCGGATCGCGGGTCAGACAGGCGAAGATGCCGTCGCAGGCGTCCTTCTCGATGGTGACTTCGTATCGTGGCATGGTGTTGGAATCCGGAAACCGCCGTTCAGTAGTCGTACTTCGTCTCGTAGCCCCGGGGCGTGACCATCCGGTCGTCCCAGACGTAGGTGTCCTCGGTGCCGACGACGATCGTCGTCGTCATGTCGATGATCTCGCTCTCGCCTAACTCCTCGAGTTCGCCGAGTTCGGTGATCATCACCTGCTCGTCCTCGCGGCCGGCGCCGTGGACGATGCCGACCGGCGTGTCGGGCTCACGGTGCGTGAGGAGGATCTCACAGGCCTTCTCGAAGTTCTCGCGGCGCTTGCGGCTCCAGGGGTTGTAGATGGTGATCGTGAAGTTCTCGCTGGCGACGGAGTGCAGTCGGGACTCGATCTCGGGCATCGGGACGAGGTGGTCCGACAGCGAGACCGAGACGGTGTCGTTCACGAGCGGTGCGCCGAGGCGGGCCGCACAGGACTGTGCCGCGGGGACGCCCGGCACCACTTCGAAGTCGACCATCGAGGCCGTCGCGCCCTTGGACTCGAGGATCTCGAGGGCGAGCCCGGACAGCGCGTAGACGTTGGGGTCGCCGCTGCCGACGATGGCCACGTCGTTGCCCGCCAGCGCGCGGTCGATCGACTCCTCGGTGCGGGAGACCTCGCCGCACATCGGTGTGTCGTAGATGTCCTCGGCCTCGTCGGTGATCTCGTCCGGAATGAGGTCGATGTAGGTCGTGTATCCGACGATGTGGTCGGCCTCGAGCAGCGCGGCCTTCGCGCGGTCGGTCATCCCCTCGGGATGGCCGGGACCGAGGCCGACGGCGATCAGCTGGCCGGGCTCGGCGTCGAAGTCGTCGACCGTCGCGCCGACCTCCTGTTCGTTCGAACTCTCGTCGTCGGAACTCGAGCCACCACAGCTCGAGGACGAGGAACTCGAACTCGAGGACCCACCGCACGTGGAGCTGCTCGAGTCGTCGGTACTGCTCGAGGCACCGCATTTCGAACTCGAGCTGTCGGTGCTGGCCTCGCTACTGTCGCTCGAGGAGGCACCGCAGTTGGAAGTCGATTCCGCGTCAGCGTCCGCGTCGGTGTCAGTACTCATGGTTGTGGGTTCAGAAATCGTCGACGTCACGCCCGCCGCGCGGGGTGACGAGGTACGTTCGGTCGTCGTTGCGCCAGGTCTCGGTCTCGTGGTTGCCGATGATCAGCGAAGTGCCCATGCCGGAGACCTTGTCGTCGTGGTCGGCGGCCTCGCCCAGCGTGGTGATGAACTGGCTCTCGCCGTTGCGGCCGGCGTCTTCCCGGCCGGCGTCGTTGACGATGGCTACGTAGGCGTCGTCGGTCCGCTCCTCGCGGACGATCTCGACCGCCTCCTCGTAGTTGCGCCAGCAGTTGTAGAGGACGATCACGAAATCGGAGATCGCCGCCGCCCGAAGCTTCTCCTCGATCTCGTCCCAGCCGCGCCACTTGTCCGACAGCGAGACCGTACAGAAGTCGTTACACAGCGGCGCGCCGACGTTCGCCGACCCGCCCAGCGCCGCGGTGAGGCCGGGGACGATCTCGATCGGAATATCCGTCGCGTCGTCCTCCTCTGCCATCTTGAAGATGAGGTCGGACTTGCCGTAGACTGACGGATCGCCGCCGGAGACGTGGGCCACGTCTTTCCCCTCGCGGACGTGGTCGAACGCCGCGCGGGCGAGTTCGATCTGGCGGCCCATCGTCGAGCGGACGATCTCCTGTTCGAAGCCGTCCTCGCGGGTCGCGGTCCCGTCCTCGTCGGTTCGTTCCTCCGAGGGAATCGTGCCGTCGTCCCGCAGGAACTCCTGATAGAGGCTCGAGGCGATGACCACGTCCGCGGACTCGATGACCTCCTTGGCCCGCTTGGTCATGTGGTCGGGCAGGCCGGGGCCGATGCCGACGACGTAGAGGGTGCCGTGGTCGTCGGGGGTGCCGTCGCCGCTGGGAGCTGCGTCCTCCACGCTCATCGGCCGATCGCCACCGTGACCTCGTTCTCGTAGCCCATCTTCTCGAGGACCAGTTCCTGCTCGCGCCCGCCGGCGATCGCGCTGGCCTCGGAGACGCCCGGCCAGCCGATCAGTTCCTTGGACTTCGAGGGGGTCGGCCCCTCGTGGTCGAGCAGTGTCTCCTTGTCGAAGGCGACGACGCCGAGGTCGAGTTCCTGGGCCGCCTCGAGCAGCCCTTCCTCGTCTTCTTTCCGGGTCGCAGTGCCGACGAACTCGACGTCGTCGAAGTCGTAGTCGGTCTGCTCGAGGGCTTCCTCCCACGCTGCGAGGAAGGCCTCCTTGCTGGCCCCCGAAACGCTACCGGTCCCGAGGACGACGCCGTCGTCCTTGTTCCGTTTGAGGACCGTCACGTCGTCACCGACGAGGACGGCCTTCGGACCGTCGAGTCGGGCGACGGGCCCGAGGTTCTCGTCGAGGACGGCGAGGTTCGTTTTGACGGTCGAGTCGCCGTTGACGACGTGGGTGTCCATCGCCTTCGCGCGGGACTCGACGCCCTGCTTACCTGCGGCCTCGCTGGCGGTGGTCATCGCCGGGACGGCGCCCATCGTCGCCAGGTCCTGTGCGACCTGGTTCGCGCCGTGGTGGCCGCCCGTGATCGGGATGGCCCACGTCAGCTCCTCGTCGACCACACAGATCGCGGGGTCGTCCCACTTGTCGTCGAGCAGGTGGGCTGTCTTGCGCATCGCGATCCCCGAGGCCATCAGGCCGATGAAGCAGTCGTACTCGCCCCAGTGTTCCTCGAAGACGTCGCCGTGGTACTCGATGATGTCGATCGCCTCGTAGCGATCGCCGATCTCGGCTTTGATCTCCTCGGCGGTGTCCATCTTCCGTCCGAAGGAGATGATCGCGATCTCCTCGGCGACCTCGCCGTCCGAGTCCGCGGTCGAACAGTGGCCGCCGTCGGATCCCGACTCGTCGTTCGCATTGTCAGCGTTGTCCGTACTCATATCAATCGTCTCCCGCTTGCGTTTCGTTCGCCTGTGCGTCCGATTCGTTCCCGTCGCTCGAGTCGGGGCCACGGTTGGCCCAGTCCCCGTAGAGGAACGAGCGCTCGTAGCCCGCACCGGTCACCGCGTCGCCGATGACGACCAGTGCCGAGGCGCGATAGCCCGCCTCCTCGACCTTGTCCGCGATGTCGCCGATCGAGCCGATAATAACGTCCTCGTCCGGCCACGAGGCGTGGTAGATCACCGCGACCGGCGTCTCGGGGTCGTGGTCGTCCGCGAGCAGGCGGTCCATCGTGTCCCGGACCGCGTGAGTCCCGAGGTAGATGCAGGTGGTCACGTCGCCCATCTCGACGAAGTCGGAGATGTGGTCCTCCTCCGGCGTCAGGGTCTTGCCCTGTGGCCGGGTGAACGCGACGTGATTCGACACTTCGTTGAGCGTCAGTTGCGTCCGCAGCGTCGCGCTGGCCGCGAAGGCCGACGTGACGCCCGGCACGAAGTAAGTCGGGACGCCCTCGTGTTCGAGCGCGTCCATCTGCTCGAGGGCCGCGCCATAGATGGCGGGATCGCCGCTATGGAGCCGCACGACGTTGTCACCGTCCTCGTAGGCGTCCCGCATCAGCGGGATCAGTTCCTCGAGGTCCTTCCCGACCGAATTCACGAGTTCCGCGTGGCCGCAGTACTCGTCCAGCAGTTCGCTGTTGACCAGCGAGCCCGCGTGGACGACGAGGTCGGCCTCCTCGAGCAGTTCCTTGCCCGCGACGGTCAGCAGACGCGGGTTTCCGGGGCCGGCACCGACGAAGGGGACTCCCTCCTGGTCGTCGCCGGCGCTGTGGTCGAAAATTCGGTCGTCCAGCTCCTCGCGGCGGCGCTCGCCTTCGGAGTCGATCGCGTCCTGCGGGTCGTTCGGTGTGTCGTCAGTCATCGGTGTCCTCCACAGTCGCCGCCCTCACGGCCCTCGGCGCGCTCGAGGTCGACCAGCGTTCCCCCGTCGGTCACCGGCTCCCCGTCCGTCGTCGCGTCCTCCGACCCGGACTCGTCGTCGGCGAAGGCGGCCGTCGCCTGCTCGACCTCGAGATCTTCCTTCTCGGCATAGGCGAGCGTGTAGTAATCGCGCTCGTCGATGTCTTCGGGGTCGTCGGTGACGAGGGTCTCACCCTGTTCCATGAAGAGTCGGCGGCCGTAGGTAACGTCATAGCCGGCCTCGACGAGTCCCTCGTGGGTGGCCGGTGCGTCGGTGACCTTGAACAGGATCATCCGATCCGGTCCCGTCGGGCTCGCACCGCTCGCGGCCTCTCGCAGCGAGAGGCCCGCGCCGGCCTCGATCTCGACCCCCATCGCGGTCGCGAAGGCCGTCACCGCGCTCACACCGGGGACGATCTCCAACTCGACCTCGGGGTGGAACGCGTCGATCGTCCGGCGCAGATGGCCGAACGTCGAGTAGACGTTGGGGTCGCCAAGCGTCACGAAGGCGACGTCGCCGTCGCGGGCGTTCGGGGCGATCTCCGCGGCGGCCTCCTTCCAGGCCGCCCGGAGCTTCTCCTCGTCTTTCGTCATCGGGAAATCGAGGTCCCCGATCTTCGACTCGTCGACGTGGTTCAAAGCGACGGTCCGGGAGAGCCGGCCCGGCGAGTAGACCACGTCGGCGTTCTGGAGGACCTCCTTCCCGCGAACGGTCACGAGGTCGGCCTCGCCGGGACCGAGTCCGACGCCGTACAGCGTCATCGGTCCACCTCGCCGCCGTCCGCTGCAATCTCGTCGCCGTTTTCGTCCGTCTCCGGCGTTGCACTTCCGACCAGCATGTAGACCGGGTTGTCCGAATCGAAGCTCGTCGCCCCGGCGAGTTCGTAGCCGTGGCTCACCTGAAACTGGACGACTTCCTCGAGCAGGTCCCGCTCGCGGAAGGCTTCGGTGGCCTCGCCGGCGACCTCGAGCCGCGAGACGTTCATGACGACGCGGTCGATCTCGGTCTCGACGGCGTGGTCGAGGACGGCCTCGAAGTTCCGACTGCCGCCCAGAAACAGGGCGTCGGCGTCGTCGGGCAGTCCCTCGGGCGCTTCCGCGTTGCGCAGTTCGACATCGGCGCGGACGGACGCCTCGTTTGCCGCGAGGTTTTTCTCCGTCGTCTCGAGGCGTTCGGGTTTCCGTTCGAGGGCGGTCACCCGCCCGGCTCGCTGTGCGGCGTCGATGGTGACGGCCCCCGTACAGGAGCCGACCTCCGCGAAGTGGTCGTCCGGCCCGAGCGCGAGCTTCGAGCCGACGACGGCCCGGACCTCCGACTTGGTCGGGCCGGCCTTCGCGTCGTGTGGAAGCGCGATGGGTGGCATCATCCGTTGGAACAGAGTCCGTCCCTAAAACAATTTTGTTTGGGATAGGACAACTGCGTTTGCCCAGTTGGAGTTGTAGTAGGACAACGAAAATTGTCGACGGTGAGTGGAGTATCCACTCGTCGTGAACGCGACCGAAAACGGATGGTCTCGAGAACCGATTGTCAGCGACGACTCGCCGTCCTCACCATTCCATCCCGCCGTTGATGCCGAGTACCTGTCCGGTCATGTACTCGGCCTGATCGCTGGCGAGAAACCGGACCATCCCGACGATGTCCTCCGGTTCGGCGAACCGGTCCAGCGGGATGTCCTCGCAAATCTTGTCCTGTACCCGGTCGGGTACCTTCTCTAACATGTCCGTCTCGGTGAAGCCGGGGGCGACGCAGTTGGCCGTCGAGTCATGGCTGGCCAGTTCCAGCGCCAGCGTCCGGGTGAACGCGAAGAGTCCGCCCTTCGAGGTGGCGTAGTTGGCCTGCCCGTAGTTGCCTTGCTGGCCGACCACGCTCGAGATGTTGATCAGGCGGCCGTGATCGGAGGACTTGATGTCCTCGTAGAAGGCCTTCGTGCAGTTGAACGTGCCGTGGAGGTTGACGTCGATGACCGTCCGCCAGTCCTCGTAGGTCATGTCCTCGAAGGTCCGGTCGATGGTGATTCCCGCGTTGTTGACGAGGACGTCGATCTCGCCGAGATCCTCGCGGACCTCGGCGGCCATCCGTTCGACGGCCGCCGGGTCCGAAACGTCGGCCTGTACCGGGACGGCCGTCTCGCCGTTGTCCTCGATCGTCTCGGTCACTGTCAGCGCGCGGTCCTCCGAGGAGCGGTAGTTGACCGCCACGTCGGCCCCACACCGGGCGAGTTCGAACGCGATCTCGCGACCGATCCCCCGCGAGGAACCGGTGACGAGACAGGTTCGGTCGGTCAGCGGGCGACGCTCCAGGGGCTCGAGCCGTTGGACGGATTCGGACATACAGTTGACCCAACCACGGAGTCTGGTAATTAACTGAGTACTTGTTGCGAGAGCTGAATGTATTCGGAAAGTACTAGACCGAGACGGGTACGTCCGGACGCTGTCGGGAGGTTCGGGTCACCGGTCGTTCGTCGGCGTCCGCCCAGCCTCACCGGCTTCGACCGGCGGATCGACAGCGGCCGAATCGCGTCGACCGGCGGCCGCACCCGTATCGTCCGCCATCCGGTCGTCGGGAGGAGCCTCGAGTTTCACGACGGTCGTTCCGGCCGCGAGGTCTCCGAGCCGCTGGCCGTAGTCGGTCGTGGCGGCGACGATACCGCCGAGGAGGTAGCAGGCTGGAAGGAAATCGAGCGGGTGTACCGCCGTTCGAACGACAGCGTGGCGGAACGTACACGGCGAGCCGTCGATCCGAACGACGGTCAGATCGAGGAGCGATTTCCCGACGGTCTGGCCGAACGCCGTCTCGCCGATCACGTAGTACGCCGGCGGCGATAGTAGCATCCAGAGCAGCGTGAGGGCGCCGAGACTCGCGTCACTGCCGATCGACCGCGCCGAATCGATACCGACGAGGGCCGCCGGAACGGAAAGCGCGAGCAGGACGATCACGAGCCAGTCGATCACCGTCGCCACGGCCCGCCTCCCGAGGACGTCGCCGGCCGTTTCCACGCGCGGCCGAACGTCCCGGTCGTCGGATTCCAACAGCGTGTCGGGATCGGCCCACTCGCCCGACGCTCGCCACCGCGGTTTGAACACGTCTCCCGTCGTCAGCCCGTACGCCGACGCGCGTTCGACCATTCCCGGGAGGTGGGCGTATCCAGTCGCGAGACAGAGTCGCTCGTGGTCGTGGGTCGTCGCCAGCGAGGCGACCTCCTCGAGCATCGCCTCGTTTCGCGCCTCGAGGGTAAGCCTGAGGAGAACGAGCCCTCCCACGGGATAGAGGAGACCGACGAAACTCGCCCCGATATCGGTTCGGAAGAGGTCGACGACGAGCAATCCACAGGCGATCGCGGTCAGTACCACCGCCGCGACGATCGTCGGACGACGAATTCCATATCGGAACCGGGTCGTCAGGACCACCAGCAGACCGACGGCGAGCCCCGTTGCGACGAGCGTTTCGGCGGGGAACGCGACCGCGAGGGCGAGAAACGTGAGCCAGTTGCCGACGATCCACAACGGACTGCGCCCGGACAGGATCTCGAGCGGATGTCGGTCGACTTCGTGGACCGGCCGTTCCCCCGCCACCGCTCGAGCGGCGAGGAATTCGGCTGACAGCAGGTCGCGGTTGAACAGTACGTACAGCGGCATCTGGAGGACGAAGATCGACTGGAGACCGACGAAGAAAAACGGATACCGGAGGACGAGCCCGACCGCCGAGCGAACGGTCTCCCCCAGTCGCGGCTGCTCGACCGCGATCGCGTCCGCTCCCTTCGAAAACGCTCGGAGGTCGTCTTCGACGACGCTCCGCGTATTGACGTGGATCGATCCGAAGATTCTGACCTTCGCCATCAATAGTCACATTCCTAACTAGACGGCCATAAATTCAGCCGGTCCCCCCTCACGAACCCCTCCCTCTCGAGCCTCGAAGATCGGCTGCGATTTCGACTCGTCTCCGACGGACGTTCGTCGTCCTCGGTGACCGTCCCGACCGACAGCAGTTCCCCGACGGACGAACTGCGGAGCCGACCGCTTTCGAGCGACTCGCTCGGCGCTACTCGAGGCGTGCGAGGAACCGATCGAACGCCCCGCTTTCGGGGTGGACGTGGACGTACGTGCCCAGTGACTCGTACTCGGTCAGGCCGTCGTGATTGCCGTCGATGCCGTCGCCACGGACCGTTTCGAAGGCGAAACGGGCGTCGGCGTCGACGGCGGCGCTCGAGTAGTGAAACTCGTGGCCCCGGATCGTCTCGCCGGCGTCGGCCGTCAGCGTGTCGTCGACGGCCTCGAGTTCGACGTGATCGAGGGCCTGATAGCGGTCGTGCATCGTCACGTCGGCGGGGAGGATCCCGGCCATCTCGTGGCGCTCGCCATCGGCGGTCGTCAGGGATCGACTCATCGCCATCAGGCCGCCGCACTCGCCGAGGACGGGCAGCCCGTCCGCGGCCAGGTCGCCCAGTTCCGCGAGGGTGTCGGCGGACTCGAGTGCGTCGGCGTGGAGTTCGGGGTAGCCGCCGGGGAGATAGACCCCGTCGCAGTCCGGCACGGGATCGCCAGCGACCGGCGAGAACGTGACCAGTTCGGCGCGCTCGCGGAACCGCTCGAGCGTCGCCGGATACCGGAAACAGAAGGCGGCGTCGCTGGCGACGGCGACGGTAGCGTCGACCGGCTCGGCGGGTTCGATCGGTTCGCGGGGAGCGGACGGTTCGCTGGCCACGTCCGCTAACCGCTCGGCCGCGAGCGACTCGGCCGCCTCCCGGAGCGCCTCTCTCGGTAACGCGGCCTCCCCGCCCATCTCGAGCCCCAGATGCCGGTCGGGAATCTCGAGGTCGTCGTTCGGCGGGATCCGTCCGAAGTACTCGAGGCCCTCGGGCAGGGCGTCACGAATTCCCTGCTCGTGGCGGCCGCCGTGGGCCCGCTGGGCGACCACGCCGGCCACATCGATATCGCGGCCGATCTCGGCGGCATACTCCCGGAAGCCCAGCGCGGTCGCCGCGACGCTTTCCATCCCCGCCTTGGCGTCGACGACGAGGACGACCGGGAGGTCGAGCGCCTCGGCGACCATCGCGGTACTCGAGCCGTCGCCGTCGTAGAGCCCCATCACGCCCTCGACGACGCAGATGGCGGGGGACGACGTCCCCCGAACAGACGGGTGTGACCCGTCGATGTCGCCCTCGCCGCGGCGGTAGTTCCGTCGGAGGCCGTCCTCGCCGCAGAGCCACAGGTCGAGAGTGCGGGAGGGCCGGCCCGCGATCGCCTCGTGATGGCTCGGGTCGATGAAGTCCGGGCCCGCCTTGGCGGGCTGGACCTCGTGGCCGGCGTCCTCGAGTGCTTGGATGATCGACAGCGTCGCGACCGTCTTCCCGACGCCGGAGCTGACGCCGCCGAGGACGAATCCGTTCATCGTCAGTTTCGTTCGCACAACTGTACTTGAATCCGTCGGTGAGGGAGGCGTCCGGCCACGAGCGACCGAAACCGAATTGGGTCGCCGCGACGATCGAGTACCCGAGACCGATGAGCGACCACACTACTGGGACCGCCGCGGAGTCGGGACCGGCGCTGAAGGAACGCGCCGGCGTCGTCAACGCCCTGCTCGACGGCGCACAGACCGTCCTCGTCCGCCACCCGACGCTCGATCCGGGGACGATCGACGAGCGGTTCGCGCTCTATCCCGCGTACAGCCATCAGGAGCCGAGCCGGTACCGATCACGATACGAGGCGTACTACCACCGCTCGAGTGCGAAGCCCGAGGCGGGCGTCCCGATCCGCGCCGTCGCCGACGTCCGCGAGGAATACGCCGTCTCGACGGACGACCTCGAGGCCCTCGCCGACCACTATGTCTACACGCCCGACGGGTTGCGGGACAAGTACGACCCCGACGGGGAGTTGCGGGTGCTGTTGCTCCGCGTCGCCGAACTCGACTCGCCGGCACTGATCACCGAACGCGGCAGTTACCGGGGCTGTCGCGCCTGGATCGACCTCGCCGACGACGCGCCGATCGAGCCCGACGCGGCGACGCCGGTCCTCGACGACGCGACGTTCGCTGAACGCCGCGCGGCCGTCCGGGATGCCCTCGAGTGAGTGCGGACCACCGACGAACTTAACCGCTCGAGTCAGTTACGCTTCGGCGCTCGAATCATGAGTGACAACCCAGGATCCGACACCGAACGGCACCTCCGCGAGGCGCTCCGTCACCTCGGCGCGGCACAGGACGACGACGACCTCCGGAAGACCCACGCCGTCGCGCTCGAGGAAGTGTCGAACACCGTGTCGTCCGTCCTGCGCGAGTACGAAGACGACGGGTAACGGCCGTTCAGCTCCGTTTTTCGACGAACACAACCTCGTCTCGAGGCCCCGATCTCGAGTGCTGCTCACTCTATCATGGTATGTTTTAACTCACCACAGGTCGTAGTCACGACCGTGATGAGGCCCGAAACCGACCAGCCGTCGATCGCGGACGAGCTGCGGAACAAAAACGAGACCGAACTCCCGATCGGCGAGGCCCGGGAGCCCGAGAGACGCGGATACACCATGTGGCGCTGCGGGTCCTGCGGCGAGATGGGACGGTTCGAAGACGAGTTGCCGGAGGCGTGTCCCGACTGCCTGGCACCGCGGGAGGAACTGTTCTACTGGGAAGAGGACTGAGATCGCGACGGCCCCCGTCTCGGGCCCGCTCGGTTCGCGATGAGAACGCAGCGGGACCGTTAAACCGGCTGCCGTACCGCGAGGACGACCAGATCGGAGAACGGGGTGTCCTCCGTCCCGTCTCCGCCGGCGTGGTCCGCCAACTCCTCGAGCGTGAACCGGTGGATCTCCTCCGCGTCGTGGGTCAGCTTCTCACAGACCAGCGCCTCGAGGTCGGGGTCGGCCCCTTCCTCGAGCAGGAAGGCAGCGAGATCGCCGGGCATCCGGTCGTACGGTCGGGGGAGGACGAGCAGATGTCGCTCGTCGGTCGTTGCCGCGGCCGCGAGGCGGTCCATGTCCGACTCGAGGTCGCCGCTTTTGTGCAGCGTGACGAACTCGGTGTCCTCCATGGGCGTCCGGGCGCGGCTGGCGGCCAGTTGGATCGAGGAGATGCCGGGAACGACGCGAACTGGGATCGTAGAATCGTGTCGCTCCACCGTATCCTGCACCTTCCCGACGAACTGATACCCCGAGTGGTTCGGGTCGCCCATCGCGACGGCAGTCCCGGACTCGCCGGCCGCGACGCGCTCGCCGAACGTCTCGAGGGCCTCGGCCTCGTCCTTGTAGCCGCAGGTCAGCAGGTCGGCGTCGGTCAGGTCCGCGACGAACTCGACGACGGTCGTGAAGCCGACGACGACGTCGGCCTCGCGGATCGCGCGCTCGCCCCGCGGAGTGAGACACTCCTGATTCCCGGGGCCGACGCCGACGGCGTAGACCGGATCGTCGGCAGCTTCATCGATGTCCGGCTCCGCCGCTCCGGCGGCGAACGTCGCCGGATCCGGTCCCGCGTCGAGGTCGTACTCGCCGCTCATCGGTTCTCGCCGGTTTCGGCCCGCGTCTCGGCGTCGATCTCGAGGTCGATCTCGTCGGTCCGGACGTCCTTCGCGACGTGGATCAGTTCGTTCGTCAGCGCGGCGGCGAGGCCGCTCCCGCCGCGACGACCGACGTGGGTGATCGCCGGGACGCCGAACTCCTCGCTGACCTCGCGGATCCGCCCGCGGCTCTCCTCGGCCTTGACGAAGCCGACCGGGTTCGCGACGACGACCGCCGGTCGGGTCCCCTGCTCGATACAGTCGGCCAGCGCCAGCGCCGCCGTCGGCGCGTTCCCGATCGTGACGATCGATCCCTCGAAGGCGTCTTCCTTGTCGAGTTCGAGCATCGCCGCGGCGGTCCGGGTCATCCCGGTCTCGGCGGCGAGTTCCTTGCCGTGACCGATGGCCTTGGAGACCTCGCAGTCGTGGCCCCGGCCCGTGATGCCGGCTTTCACCATCGTGATATCGGTGAAGATATCGGCCTCCTCGAGGACGGCCCGCGCGCCGGCCCGAACTGGCGCGTCCTCGTCGTCGCCGAGGTCGTCGCCGCCGGTGAACTCGACGAGGTGCTGGAACTCGATGTCGCCCATCGAGTGGACCGACTTCTGGCGGACGCGATCGGCCAGCGTCTCGTCCGGCGTGAACTGCCTGACGATATCGAGGCTCGTCTCGGCGATGTCCATGGCGTTCTGTGTCGTTGCTCCCAGATCGGCGTACTCCTCCTCGAACTCCTGATCAGTCATTGCGTATCACACTCATCGTGGCTGCTATCGTTCGTCGGTCGACCTCGATCGGTCATCGGTTCGTCAGTCATCAGTCGCCGCCCCCACGGCCTCGTTGGTCGTCCGTGCCTCGAGGTCACCCTCGACCTCGAGGTTCAGATCGCGCAGGCGGTCGACCGTCTCGTCGTCGGCATCCCACAGATCGCGTTCGACGGCCTCGAGCAGCGTGTCCGTGATCGACTCGAGGGCCCACGGGTTCACGTCGCGCATCCAGTCCTGCCGGTCCTCGTCGAAGGCGAACTTCTCGGCGACCTCCTCCCAGAGGGTGTCGCTGACGACGCCTGTCGTGGCGTCCCAGCCCAACGTCACGTCGACCGTCGTCGAGAGGTCGCCCGCGCCCTTGTAGCCGTGGTCCTCCATGGACTCGAGCCAGTCGGGGTTCAGGACCCGCGAGCGCATGGCCTTGCGGACCTTCTCCTCGTTCGTGTAGACGTCGACGTTGTCCGGGTCCGAGGAGTCACCGACGTAGGAGGCCGGCTCCGCGCCCGATATTTCCGAGACGGCGGAGATGAAGCCGCCGTGGAAGGCGTACCAGTCCGAGGAGTCGAACTCGTCTTGCTCCATCGTGTCCTCGATCTTGACCGTCGCGTCGACGGACGAGAGGCGACGTTCGAACGCGTCGTGGGCGTCGGAGACGCGCCCTCTCGAGCCCATGGCGTAGCCGCCCCACTGGACGTAGACGGAGGCGAGGTCGGAGCGGTCGTCCCAGTTGCCCTCGTCGACGGCCTTGTTCGTCCCGGCACCGTAGCCGCCGGGCCGGGTCGTGAAGACGCGGTGTTTGGCAGCCTTGCGGGCGTCCGATTCGTCGAGGCCCTCTTCTTCCTCGAGTTCCGCCTGCTCTTCCTCGACGTGCTTTTTGACGTAATTCATCTCGTGGGGCTCGTCGAGGTCGACGACCGCGTCGACGGCGTCGTGGATAACCCCCGCCGCGGCCGGGAAGGCGTCGCGGAAGAGCCCGGAGACGCGGGTCGTCACGTCGACTCGCGGCCGGTCGAGGTCCTCGAGCGGGATCGGCTCGACGTCATCGATGCGGCCGGCATCGGTCCACTGCGGTTCGACGCCCATCATGGCCAGCACCTGGGCGATCGTCTCGCCGCGAGTGCGGACGGTCGGGGTCCCCCACGCGACGACGCCGATCTCCTCGGGGTACTCGTCGTTCTCGTCGTAGTGGCGCTCGAGGACGCCCTCCGCGACCTCGCTGCCGACCTGCCAAGCGGCCTTCGCGGGCACCTTGCGCGGATCGAGCGTGTAGAAGTTCCGCGCCGTCGGCAGCAGGTCGACGCCGCCGCGGGTCGGCGCACCGGAGCCGCCCGGCGGGATGTACTCGCCCGAGAGGGCGTCCGCGGTGCGGGGGATCTCGTCTTCGGCCCCCTGCACGCGGGGTTGGGCCTCCTCGCAGACGTAGGCCAGCGCCTTCCGGAGGTCGTCGTGGGCGCGGGATTTGGCCCGTGCGTCGCCGATCGTCTCGAGGTCGACGACGAGCAGGTTCATATTGACCTCGTCGTCCGGCCCGCCCTCGAGTTCCGACTCGGGCACGTCGAAGTCGTGTTCGGCGAGTGTTTCGATCAACGCGACGCTCGTCTCGTAGACCTCGTCGGCGGCCTCGGCGTAGGTCATTCCCAGCGCCTCGTCGTACTCGCCGGGCGCGTTCAGCATTTTCTCGTAGTCGACGCCCAGGACGCCGGCCACGCTCTCGCGCAGGCTCGGCGCGCCGGGGTTCTCGAGGCGCGTGAGGGCAACGAGGTACTCCACTAGCCGTTCGTCGGCCGGCGGCTCGGACATCGTATGGAGCCCGAGCCGGATCTGGGTCGTCTTGACGTCGGTGAGGTACTCGTGGATCCGCTCGACGAGTTCGTCGATGTCGACCTCGTCGCCCGAAACCTCGCCCTCCGCGAGGGTCGAGCCGGCTTCGTCCGGACCGCGGACCTCGGCCTGCTCGTCGATGGTGCCCTCGATCCCCAACTCGACGGCGAGGTCGAGTTCCGCGACCTTCTCGCGCATGAGGTCCTCGAGGTGCTGGCCGTCGTCGGCGCGGGCGTCTTCCATCCCGGCCTCGCGGTACTGGTTCGCGAGTTCCTCGAGTTCCGAGAGTTCGTCGTACGTCCCGGCGTTGCGCATCACGGGCGTCAGGTAGTCCACGATGGCGGCATAGGAGCGGCGTTTGGCCTGGGTCCCCTCGCCGGGGTTGTTGACGATGTAGGGGTAGACGTTCGGGATGTCGTCGATCAACTGGTCGGGCGCGCTCTCGCCGTTCAGGCCGACGGTCTTGCCGGGGAGCCACTCGAGGCTGCCGTGGGTCCCGAGATGGACCACCGCGTCGGTCTCGAACGTGTTCCGGAGCCAGCCGTAGAACGCGAAGTAGTCGTGTGGCGGCTGCAGGTCGGAGTCGTGGTAGACCTTCGAGGGGTCCATCCCGAACCCGCGCGGGGGTTGAACGGTGACGAGGACGTTCCCGAACTCGACACCCGGAATCGCGAACGGGCGGTCGGGGACCTCGCCCCACTCCTCGATGATGTTCTCCTGAAAGCGCTCGTCGGTGTCGGCGAACCACTCCGCGTAGGTGTCCGGCGAGACCACGTCGACCGAGAGATCACGGACGTCTTCGGGGGCGACCCACCGGTCCTCGAGCGTGAGTTGGGCGGTCAGTTTCTCGACGAGGGACTGCCCGCTGTCCGGCATGTCGTCGCCGAGATCGTAGCCGCGGGCCTCGAGTTCCTCGAGCAGGTTGACGGTCGATTCGGGACTGTCGAGGCCGAACGCGGTGCCGATCCCGTCGTCGCTCGGCGGGTAGTTGTGGAGGACGACGGCGACTTGCTTGTCCTCGTTCGGCGTGTGGCGCAGTTCGGCCCAGTTGACCGCGAGCCGGGTCGCGTGATCGATCCGGTCCTCGATCGGGAAGTGGTGTTTCGGCGCGGAGCCGATACCGGCCTCGTCGTCGGTCCGTTCCTTGCCCGAAATCGGATGGGTGATGACGTTGCCGTCGAACTCCGGCAGCGCGACCGAGAGCGCGAGTTCGAAGCCCATCACGCCCGTGTCGCTGGACTCGTAGCGCGACCGCGAGCGCATCGTGGTGACCGTCTGGAGAACCGGCACGCCGAGACGATCGAGGAAGACGTCCTCCGCGCTCGAGCCCTCGTCGTCGGCGCTGCGGCCGCGCTCGTCCATCGAGAGCGAGAACATGAACGAAGAGAGGACGGCGTCGACGGTAGACTGGCCGTTGTCATCGACGAGCCAGTTGTCGGTCACCCACTCCGCGTCTTCCTGCTCGTCGGTGTCGGTCGCGGGGTTACAGAAGATCGGCAGGGCGTTTGCCCCCTGTGCCTCGAGCGCCCGGACCTGTGCGTCCACGTATCTGGTGTTCTCGTGGGTCCAGTGGGACTCGTAGAACCAGACCGCGACCGTCGGCTTGTCCGGATCGTGGGTCTCGAGAAGTTCCTCGTACTCGATCCCCGGATGGTCAGGGTGGTAGACCCCCTCCGTGGGGAGTTCGGTGGGCTCGTCGAACTCGATATCGCGGCCCTCGTACTCGGCGGCGAGGAACCGACAGAGGTTCGCGACGTTGATCGTGCCGCCCTTCTCGAGGTAGTCGTAGACCCGGTCTCGATGATCGTCCGAGACCGTCGTGTCCTCGAAGGCGAAGGCGTCGCCGGTCGCCTTGACGATCAGCGGGACGCCCGCCTCCGCGAGCGCGTCCGTCGCGTAGTCGTAGCCCGGCATGCTGTCTTCGGCCCCGTGCAGCCAGAAGATCGCCGCCGCGGCGTCGTCCAATTCGTCGACGAACGACTCGACGTCGGCCTCCTCGTCGAGGTCGCTCTCCGAGCGCACCACGAGGTCGATGTCCTCGAGGCGCTCGGCGGCCCGCCCGATCGAGCCGAGTTCGTTCTCCGTCGCGGTATAGATCCCGATGCGTGTCATCGTGTTTTTAAACCTCTGTTGTATTAGCTCAAGTATGGTTGCAAACGCCGGGGGCAAAAAGCTGTCGTCACTCCCCTTTCCGGCGATCGTCGGACAGGACGAGTTGAAGCGCGTGTTGCTCACCGTCGCGGCCAACGACGGCCTCGACGGGGCCCTGATCGTCGGCGAGAAAGGCACCGCGAAGTCGACCGCCGTCCGGGCGCTCGTCGATCTGCTGCCCGAACAGCGAGCCGTCGCCGACTGCCCGTACGGCTGTTCGCCCGACGACCCCGACCAGCAGTGTGCCGACTGTCGCGACCGCGATGCCGACGATCTGCCGGTCGAAACCCGGCCCGTTCCGCTCGTGACGCTGCCGCTGGGCGCGACTCGAGATCGGGTCGTCGGCACCCTCTCGGTCGAGGACGCGCTGGCGGGCGAGGCCGACTTCGACCCCGGCCTGCTGGCCCGCGCCCACCGGGGGATCCTCTACGTCGACGAAGTTAATCTGCTCGACGATCACCTCGTGGACGTCATCTTAGACGCCGCCGCAAGCGGCGTCAACACCGTCGAGCGCGACGGGATCAGCGTCTCCCACCCCGCCGAGTTCACCCTGATCGGCACGATGAACCCCGAGGAAGGCGATCTGCGACCGCAGTTGCGGGACCGCTTCGCGCTGCAGGCCAGCGTCGAGGGCTGCCGGGAGATCGACGACCGCGTCGAGATCATCGACCGCGCGCTCGAGGCCGACGGCGGCGCGTCCGATCCGCGATCCGAGTACGCCGACGCGGTCGACGCCCTGCGCGACGACCTGGCCGCGGCTCGAGAGCGCCTCTCGCGGGTCGACCTCCCGACCGATTTCAAGGCCGAGATCGCCGACCTCTGTCTCGAGGCCGGCGTCGACGGCCACCGGGGCGACGTGGCCACCGCCCGGACCGCGATGACCATCGCGGCGCTCGAGGGCCGCGAGACGGTGATCGAGTCCGACGTCCACGAGGCGGCGACCTACGCGCTCCCCCATCGCCTCCGGAGTACGCCCTTCGAGGACGAACCCGACCTCGATGATCTGCTCGAGGACCGGTTCGACGAGGAGTCTCCAGACGCGGAAGACAGCGACGCCGAGAGCGACGCGGACGACGGTGACGGCACGGAAGAGGCGGACAGCGAGGACGGCGACGCCGAGTCCGAACCCGGCGATGGGGACGAAGGCGGTGATCGCGGTGAGGGAAGCGGGAACGGGAGCGACGGCGGAGACGGTGAGGAAAACGACGAAGAAGGGGGCAACGACGAGGACAGCGCCGACACTGACGACGGGCCCGAGCGCCGCCCCGACGACGGCGAGCGACCCGAATCGGCGAACCAGTCGCCCGCCGAAGCCGGCGACGGCGGGTCCGACGACGGCTCGAGCGACGGGGAGTCGGATTCGGAGGAGTCGCCGGACGACGGGGACGACGAAACCGCCCAGCCGCTCGTGCCCGGACAGCAGCGGGCCGAAATCGGCGAGGCGGCCGCGCCCGACCTCGAGTCGCCGACCGTCGACGGCGGCGAGACGGCGGCCGCGACCGGATCGCGCGCGAACACGGCTCCGAGTACGGCCAATCGAGGCGCTCGCGTCCGCACCGAACCAGCCTCGAGCGGGGGGTCGATCGACGCCGCGGCGTCGGTCCGGTCGGCCGCCGCCCGCGGCGAGTCCCGCGTCGGTGAGGACGACCTCCGGCAGTCGGTCCGCACCGGCGACACCTCGGTGACGATCGTCTTCGCCGTCGACGCCAGCGCCTCGATGCGGCCGGCGATGCGAACTGCGAAGGGCGTCGTCCTCGAGCTGTTGCGTGACAGCTACGAACACCGCGATCGGGTCGCGTTCGTCGCCTTCGCCGGCGAGGACGCCGACGTCTTGCTCCCGCCGACAGACAGCGTCTCGCTGGCCGCCCGCCACCTCAAGGACCTCCCCTCCGGCGACCGGACGCCGCTGCCGGCCGGCCTCGAGACCTCACGTCGCGTCCTCGAGCGGGCCGACACCGACGCCTCGGTGGTCGTCCTCGTCACGGACGGCCGGGCGAACGTCGCCGACGGGAGTCCCACCGAGGCGACGCGGCAGGCCGCTCGCGCCCTCGCCGACGGCGACACGCAGGTGGTCGTCGTCGACGCGGGGGACGACTCTCGGGCCGGGCTCTCGGAACTGGTCGCCGGCGAAACCGAGGGAGAGCTGGTCGATCTCGAGTCGCTGTCGGTCGAAACGATCCGTGCCGCCGCGGAGACGGCGGCCGACGAGACGCAGCGGTAGGGAGAAACGCAACGCCGAAAGCGGGACGGGACACCGACCCACGACGGGGCGGAGATCAACACCCCTTTCCCCCCCCTCGCGCGTTATCCGACGAGAATCGATGACGGGGGACGAGGCAGTCGCCGACGAGGCCGTCGGCGACGATATCGAATACGGAATCGACGAACAGCCGCCGCTGGGCGAGTCGGTGGTGCTGGGGATCCAGCACTACCTGACGATGGTCGGCGCGAACATCGCGGTCCCGCTGATACTGGCCGGGGCGATGGGGATGCCGCCGGACGTGACCGCGCGGTTCGTCGGGACCTTCTTCGTGGTCTCGGGGATCGCGACGCTGGCCCAGACGACGTTCGGGAACCGGTATCCGATCGTGCAGGGCGCGCCGTTCTCGATGCTCGCGCCGGCGCTGGCGATCGTCGGCGTCGTCACCGCCGGCGGCGTCTCGGGCGGGTCGGGCTGGGAGACCGCACTGGTGCAGTTACAGGGGGCGATCATCGTCGCCGCGATCGTCGAGGTCGCGATGGGCTATTTCGGACTGGTCGGGAAACTCCGCCGGTTCCTCTCGCCGGTCGTCGTCGCCCCGACGATCGCCCTGATCGGGCTCTCGCTGTTCAACGCGCCCCAGATCACGACGCCCGATCAGAGCTGGTGGCTGCTCGGACTCACGCTCGGCCTCATCCTGCTGTTCTCGCAGTATCTCGACGTCAAACACAAGGCGTTCCGCCTGTATCCCGTTATTCTGGCACTGGTCATCGCCTGGGTTGCCGCGGCCACGCTGTCGGTCGCCGGTATCATCGGCGGGAGCCATCCGGGCTACGTCGACCTCGGTCAGGTCGCGAACACGCGGCCGCTGCTGCCGATCTACCCCTTCCAGTGGGGCATGCCACAGGTGACGACCGCGTTCGTCGTCGGGATGTTCGCCGGCGTGCTGGCCTCGATCGTCGAGAGCATCGGCGACTACTACGCGGTGGCCAACATCACCGGCTCGGGCGCGCCCAGCGAGCGCCGGATCAACCACGGTATCGGCATGGAGGGGCTGATGAACGTCTTCTCGGGCATCATGGGTACCGGGGGCTCGACCTCCTACTCCGAGAACATCGGCGCGATCGGGCTGACCGGCGTCGCCTCGCGGTACGTCGTCCAGCTCGGGGCCGCGGTCATGCTCGTCGTCGGCTTCGTCGGCTACTTCGGCCAGCTGATCGCGACCATTCCGGACCCGATCGTCGGCGGCCTCTTCATCGCCATGTTCGGCCAGATCGTCGCCGTCGGGATCTCGAACTTGCGCCACGTCGATCTCGACTCCTCGCGCAACACCTTCGTCATCGGCTTCGCCCTGTTCGTCGGGCTGGCGATCCCGGCCTACATGGGCAACTTCGAGAGTACGATCGCGTTCCGCGAGGTCGTCGGCCTCGAGGCCTTCCTCGCAGAGGCGGGCGTCGCGACGCCGATCGAAGCCGCCGCACAGGCCGTCGTCGACACCGTCTACATCATCGGCTCGACGGGCATGGCCGTCGGCGGCCTCGCCGCACTCATCTTGGACAACACCATCCCGGGTTCCCGTGAGGAACGCGGGCTCGCGGCGTGGGACCGCATCACCGAGGACGACGCCGACTTCGAATCGTTCCGGGACCGCTGGCTCGCCCGCGACGACGACTGATCCGTCCGTCCGCGGACTGACCGCTCACCGTTTTCCCGGTTTTGGACCCCGTTCACAGCCCGTGCCAACGCAACCCGGCGTTCTAATAGCTGCCGAGCCCCAATGGGATGCATGGCGGAACTCCGACTCGCAGACGGGGAGATCTGGTACGAAACGACGGGTGTGACCGACGGCGACCCGCTGGTGTTCATCCACGGCGGCTGGATGACCGGCGACGCCTGGGCCCCCCAGATCGAGCGCTTCGCCGAGGACTACCGCGTCGTCACGCTCGACGTTCGGGGCCACGGCCGGACCGGCGCGACCGACGTCGACGAGTACTCGATCGAACTCTTCACCGACGATCTCGAGGCCTTGCTCGCCGCCCTCGAGATCGAGCGGCCGGTCCTCTGTGGGCTCTCGCTGGGGTCGATGGTCGTCCAGGAGTACATGGACCGCCATCCCGACGGCGCGAGGGCGGCGGTTCTCGGCGGCGCGGTCCGCTCGATGCCGCCGGTCGAGATCCCCGGCGGCCTGAAGTCGTTCTGGTCGCCGCTGCCGGCCCTGTCGGCGACGCTGTCGGTCTCCGGTTCGGCGGGGACCTTCCGGTCGATGCTGTACTCGATTCGGGCGACGACCGGCGAGCAGTGGCTGTCGGTCGACGCCGAAACCAGGGCCGCGGCGATCGACGCTGCCGGCGAGATCCCCACCGGCGAGTTCCGCAAGATCTTCGACGCGCTCTACCGGTACGACCCGCCCGCACTGACCGGCCTCGAGATTCCGACGCTCGTGGTCCACGGCGACCAGGAGGCCCCGCTCGTCAAACGACAGGGGGAACAGATCGTCTCGGCAGTCACCGACGGCGAGCGCCTGTTGCTGTCCGACTCGGGCCACCTCGTCAATCAGGACCGCTCGGGTGCGTTCAACGCGGCGACGGCCGAGTTCATTCCCGCCGCGTAGGTTCGATCGGTCGGGACGCCACGTCGACGGCCTCCACTGTCGGCGCCGGTTTCCCAACGTACTTTGGCGATACCCCGAAGGGGATCTCCGTTCTAGGTACGTCCGGAATCGACCGACCGACCGATCGGACCCCTGCTATCCAAACCAATGAGTAGTCACCCTTCGGACGTCGACGACGCTCGCTCCGCCCCGCCGGACGACCACTGGTCCAGCGTCTCGAGACACGTTCTCAACAGCTACCGAGAGGCGAACAACGCATTGCTGGCCGCGATGGGCTTTCGGCCCACGGCCGGTTCGGACGCGGCGCGACCGACCGCGGGCACGACGGTCGAAACCGCCGCCGCCGAGGTCACGTTCGGCGACGAGGCCTGGGTCATGGAGCGCTCGACCGACGATCACGACTCGCTCGGTGTCGGCGACTACGTCCGCTTTAGCAAGCCGATCGCCGACACCGACGTCACTGCCTTCGCGCAGGTCTCCGGCGATACCAACCGACTCCACCTCGAGAGCGAGTTTGCCGACGACACCCAGTTCGGCGGCCGGATCGCCCACGGGACCCTCGTCGCCGGGACGATCAGCGCCGCACTGGCCCGGCTCCCCGGACTGACCGTCTATCTCTCGCAGAACCTCGAGTTCACCGGCCCGGTCGAGATCGGCGAGACGGTCACCGCCGAGTGCGAGATCGTCGAGGACCTCGGGGGCGATCGCTACCGCCTGCACACGACGGTCGTCGACGAGGATGACGACCCCGTCATCGACGGCGAGGCCGTCGTCATCATCAACGACCATCCCGACGAGTAGTCGGGTCCGACGCATCGACGGTGGCGTCTCCCGGCGGGACGTGACGGACGATCGGCATCGCCCGATAGCTCGATCGATACGTTTGCTAACACAAAACCTGTATCGCTCGAGCGCAAGCGTCGGGACGATGACTGACGACTCGCACCCCGCCCGCGACCACCGCACGTACGGACGGCGCCGAGTACTGCGGACGGTCGGAGGCGCGACGGCGGCGACGATCGCACTCGCGGGCTGTCTCGGCGACGGCGAAGACGACCTGATTCCCGAGACGGAGACCGATCGCGAAGGGACCGTACCGGACGGCGTCGCCCAGTTCAGACGCTCGCTCGAGCGGTGGGGCTACTATCCGGACGCGTCGGTTCCCGACGCCGTCGAGCAGGACTGGCGGCTCGACCGACTCAACACGGGCACCCACAGCGCGGCCAAGGCCAGTGCCGCCCCCCTTCCCGACGGCGGCGTCGTCTTTCCGGGCGACACCGGCTATCTCGTGGCGCTCGACGCAGACGGCGAGGAGCGATGGCGAACCGGGACCGACACCGGACCCGATGCCCGAGGAATCCACGGGACGCCGGCGGTCGCCGACGGCCGAGTCTACGTTGGCGCGTACGACGGCGTCCTCTACGCCGTCGACGCCGAGACCGGCGACGTCGACTGGGAGACGAAACTCGGCGGTTCCATCGGCTCGAGCCCGCTCTATCACGACGGTCGACTCGTCATGGCGGTCGAATACCCCCATCCGGAAGGGAGTACCTTCGTCGTGAACGCGGAAGACGGCGAGATCGTCTGGGAGGACCCCGAGGGCCGGCCGACCGACCACCCACACTCGACGCCCGCCGTCGACCTCGAGGCCGGCCGCCTCGTCTGCGGGTCGAACGACGGCATCCTCTATGGCTGGTCGTACCCCGACCCCGAGTTCGAATGGTCGTTCGAGACCGAGAGCAACGACAACGACGGCGAGATCAAGGGCCCGATCGCGACCTACGACGGCGGCGCGTACTTCGGCTCGTGGGATCACCACGTGTATCGGGTGAACCTCGAGGACGGCAGCGAGGACTGGTCGTTCGAGACCGGCAGTCTGGTGATGTCCGGTCCCGCGATCGACCCGACGCTCGACACGGTCTTCGTCGGCAGCCACGACGGGAACCTGTACGCGCTCGACGCGGCCTCGGGTGACCGCCACTGGTCGTTCCCGACCGACCGCCCGATCACCGGCTGTCCGACGGTCTACGACGATCGCGTCCTCGTCGGCTCGAAGGACGGCGGCCTCTACGCGCTCGAGAAACGCAGCGGCGATCTCGTCTGGGAGGTCGACAACGACGGCGTAGTCACGAGTACGCCGCGGGTCATCGACGGGGCCATCTATTACGCCGAACGGGCACCGAACCCGGACCCGGAGGACGGCGGAGAGACCGACACCGACGGCGGCGGCTACAAGCTCGTCGCCGCCGAGTGATACGGTTTGCTGTACCGATCCCGGTGGGACCGCGACGCTCTTCGGTCCCACCGGCAATGACGTACAGCAAACCGTATGAGTGCCCGACGATCGGTCGCTCGCCGATACCGTCCCGCGTCCACGACTACCATCAAACCTATTACGTCCGAACTCACACCCAGCGGTCGACGATGACTGATCGACCGCCCTCGCCGCCGACCCCCACTCCCGCAAGCGACGATCCCCTCGAGGACCGCGTCGTCGCCACAACCGCACAGCTCTCCGAATCGATCGCGGACGCGCTCGGCTGTCGGCTCGCCGACGCCACCCTCGAGACGCTCCTCCTCGAACTGGACCGCCACGAGTTCGTCGACTGGGTGACCGTCACCCGAACCGGCGACTACGTCTGGGACCTCTCCGAGACGCCCGACCGGCTCGGCGACGCCATCGCCGACGCTCTCGTCGCTCGGCTCGAGACCTGGCTCGTAGCGTCCGACCGGTAATCAGTCGGCTTCGGGCTCGGCGTGGGTCCGTTACCCTGACGAGACGCCGGCAGCGCTGTCTACTGCAACGGGAACAGCACTCGACGACGGCTATCGCTCGACGATGATGATCTCGTCCGACTCCTCCTCTTCCTCGAGCTGTCGAATCGCTTTCGTTACTTCGTCCTGCGTCGCTTCGTCCATCGACGATCCCCTTACCAACCGTATCGGAGACGGCTACCTTAAGGGGGTTTAGCGTATTCAGATCGAGAAAATACCGTCCGCTGCCGTTGGTGACCGCTCGCGGGCGTTCCGGATAGCTGCGAAGTACGGACCGACCGTTTTCGTATCGGAACTTGAACTTTCAATAGTCGGAGAGACGAGGGGAAAATATGTACATCGGTGTCGATGGTTGCTCGGCCGGCTGGATCGCTGTTCAGTATGGGGAGGACGGTTACGAAGACGCTGCGCTGTACGACGATATCGGCGAACTCTGGGCGGCCCACCACGAGACGGCCGAACGGATCCTGATCGATATCCCGATCGGTCTCCGGGAACACTCGAACGCGAAGCGTCCGTGTGACGACGCTGCCCGAACGAAACTCAGTCCGAACCGCCACTCCAGCGTCTTTTCCGTACCAGTGCGGGCTACCGTTTACGAGGAAAGCTACGAGGACGCAAAGGAGACGCAAGAGAGGCGTACCGATGGCAGTCTCGGCGTTCAGTCGTGGGGCATCGCTGGCAAGATCGCCGAACTCGACACCTTCCTCCGTGAAATGGAGCCGGACGCCGTTGGAACGATTCGTGAGGCTCACCCCGAGGTCTGCTTCTGGGCGCTGAACGGCGACTCCGCCACGAAGTACTCGAAGACGGGACAACCGGCTGCCGCCTTCTGGGAACGGATCGAGATACTCGAGGCCATCGACGGGGCGATCGTCGAGAACGTCCGTGGCGCGTCGACCGATCTCGATGCCAAGGTCGGAACCGACGACGTCATCGACGCGTTCGTGTTAGCGCTTACTGCCAGTCCGATAACCGGACGGCTCCGCACGCTTCCGGAGGAGTGGCCGGAAGGCGATCGTGGGGACCCGACCGACGAACTTCCAATGGAGATGGTCTACGCCTCTCAATCGGGTTGATCGTCTGAACTGAAGGGGATCACATCGCACGAAAGGAACCCGTTCGGCTACTGAACGAACCCAGACCGACGAGGTCCCCAGCAGTGTATATGAAACACGACGCCTTCTGTCGAATTCAGAACGTTCGGAAAACGAACGGGCGCTGCAGGCCCCGGTTCGACTATCGAACGAATCTACCTTTCAGGCGTGAGGGGGCTGAAATCAGGCATTTGAGAATGGGAGAATATGTCTGGTTCTGAATGTGTATGCTAACCCGTGCTGAATAGAGTGCGCGAATACAGTATTGGACCAACTTTCAATTCGGGTCAGTCAAATCGGTCAGTACAGAGAATGAAGACGACGAACAATACATATTCGTACAATACGGCTGATTTAGGTCGAACGGAGGAGAAGTCGATCCGATATTCTGTCACTCGTAGGCCTCGTACGGCTCGACCAACGTCAGGAGATCTTGTTCCAGTTCACCGCCAACAAACCGGACGTGCCCCGTTTCAGCCTCGTAGTCGATTATCCGAGCCTCCTCCAGTTTTGGAAGATGAGTATGGTGAAGTGCGATTCGGACGCGTTGTTGGTGTTCGTCTGACTCCCGTCTCGGGTCTTCGTTCCGAACCCGGTCTGCAACGCGATCTACGAGCGCATCGTATTCCAGCGTCTTCTCAGAAGCGTTGTCCAACGCGTTGAGGGTGGCGCGTCGGTGTTCGTTCGCTACTGCCGACAGAATCGTATCGGGGGAGATCGATCTCTCACGCCCCGAAGAACTGGAAGCCTCTTTAGTTGACTGGATATCACGTGTCCCCAGCTTTCGACTCTCATCCATACTCACCTAGTGTAGACCCAACTGTCTGGTCCTGTCCCATGGTGTATAATGGAAACAGTCAGTCCATTTCCGCAGTTGACTCGGGCGTGAGAAGTGCGTACCTCCCGAACGTCCCAATGGCACGACGCAGTCGCTCCGTCACTGCCTGATCGGAAATTCCGAGTTCGTCAGCTAACTCTGCGGTCGTACACCCTCGTGGAATGTCGTAGTATCCCCTGCGAATGGCAAGCGTCAACGCTTCTTGTTGGAGGTCACTCAGGCCGTACCACGGACCGGCCTCAGGGTCCGTCGGATTATATATGCGGGTTAAATCCAAGGAGATGTGCGCGTCCTCACAACAGGTCTGGCACTGACTCATTGCTTCGCGGTCTGAGAATCGGATCTCGAAATTCCACCCTTCCGGTGATCCAGTAGCACCCAGTATTTGCCCGTCGTGTTCCAAAATGCACTGAAAAAGGTGGTCCTGGCTCGCATCCCAGTCGAGTCTGATGAGCGTCCGGTCCTCAAACACGTCCACCTCCCTAACGCTGTTGACTGTTGGATAGCGCTCGACCGTATCGAGAAAGTCGTTTTCGACCGGTTCGTAGACCCAGAAGAGCGGCACGGTGACGTCCCCACTCGGGACGAGCGTTTCGAGTTCGATTGCCGACGCATCCTCTAGACTGAGGATTTGCCCGAGTTCAAAAGCATCGGATGGAACGCGAATCTCCGTTATTACACTCATGCTCGCTTGTACGACTAGACTGCCCGGTCGTACAAAAGGAGAAGACATGGTGTACCATGTCTTTCCGGGTGTCAAGCGGACTCCCCGCTCGTAGCACACACTATCCCGGCCAACAACTGTGCGTTGGCTCGCCTCGAAGCCATGATACACCACCCATGCCGGTTATTTGTCTGCTAGACGACGGTTCCGTATGGCAACTGTGATGGAGTTTACGAGTCCGACAGCGGAGTTCCCACTGGGGAGTGTGTTCGAAAACTTGCCGGGTGTGACGGTCGAACTGGAGCGGCTGATTCCACACCAGACGCTGATTATCCCGTACTTCTGGGTACGCGATGTGGAAACGGGGGATATCGAAGCTGAGTTCGAACAACACGCCGGCGTGAGCAACATCCGAGTGGTCGATAGCGTCGAAGACGAGTATCTCATGCGTGCCGAGTGGAAACAAGAGTACTTCGGCATCCTGAGTGCGTTGGCCAAGGCCAACGTCGTCGTGCTCTCCGGAATCGGTACGAAAGACGAGTGGCGATTCGAGGTGCGCGGCGAGAGTCAGGAGACAATCGCCGAGTTTCGAGAGTACTGCCAGGAAAACGACATTCCGATAACAATCACCGCCGTCCACGCGATGCTTCCGATCCAGGGAGAGGGCTACGAGTTGACCGAGACCCAACGCGAGGCGCTGGTACTAGCCTACGAACGGGGCTACTTCGACTCCCCACGCGAGGCGTCGCTCGAAGAGATCGCTGACGAACTCAACATCACCCAGCAATCGCTCTCCTCACGCCTTCGACGCGGGCATCGACGCCTCATTGGTGCGACACTCAGCAGTTCGTCGTGACCGTTCGGATAGTTCGCCTCTTAAACCCTCTGTATTATCAGTATCCCTGTTGAACCGACTCAGACAGCTAGAATCAGGCTAGATGGGTACAACGATATCTGGGGTTGGAGTAGAAGCGGTCGAGTACGCTCAGGAATCTGAGACTGTTCGCACCCAGTTCGATCAGGAGAAGACACCAGCGAGCATGGCTGTTGTCGCAACGCTGGCGGACGTAATGGACACTGATCCTGTAGAACTCGACCCGCTCCATTCCACTGTTGACGCCGACGAATTAGATGCGCTCGTCCGTGTTCGCAACGGGACAAACGGGGATACCCACGCTGCATTCACGCACGAGGGGCACGCAATAACCGTACACAGCTACGGTGTGATCACTATCACACCAGAACACGAACTCACAGTGGAGAAACACGAAAGGGGGGCGGGAAGATGACGTCTGAGGAGGCCTCGCTTACATCGAAGGAGGAATTGAACGCGGAGCTGAAAGCCCTCCTTCGCAGGGCCTACGAGAGTGGAATCGATGTGGAAGGCGGATTCGAATGTCGGAATGGGGTCGAACATCCGGACTGGGACGTGATCGTCACGGAAGTCGAAAAGAACGAGCATTCGGAGTGAACGACTTCGAGCGTGGCCGGATCGGTAGCAACTACTTGACCTGTGAGTGACGAACGCTGTAACCAAGATCGCATCAAACGGGTACTCTCAGCGCAACAACAGCGAGTATTACGTGCGCTCCTCGATGAGAGTTCGATATCTGCTGACCCGATTCTTCGTAAGGGAGAGACTCTCAACTCCGGGGAGTACCTCACGATTTGTTACGAACTCCATCACGTCCTACTTCCCGAATTATCGGATGAGGGGTTCGTCGAGTTCGACAGGTTCGAAGACAAGGTACGGCGAGGAATAAAATTCAACGAGGTACGTCGGTTTCTTGAACAGATTGATGACGACCATGACGAGTAACCTGGTCCTGTAATCGATTTGCTGCTGAATGCGTACTTTGGGCTTGCACGACTACTTGAACAACTATCAGAATTGGCAGAACCCTCAGCGATCGATACGCACGCATACATAACGGATGCTTTGTCGTTGAGTGTCTGAAACGAACCTGTTCTGCTGCATCCACCCTCTACATTCAGCACACGGATTCTGACAGAAAATGAAGGAGTCGTGTCAATCAGCGATTGATTTTCTTCCCTCCGACCAGTTAGGTTGTACGCGAATTCCCGTGGACACCACTCGCCTCACCAGCTATCGAACGAAAGCAACGGCCTTGCGTTCGTTCGGTGATGTACCCCGCCGCAGTCCGGCGATTAATCCCCGAAAATTGTCTATGGGCGCTGCAGGCTTTAGTTCGAGTGTCGAACGAAATCAAATTCGGCAGCCAAAGTCACTTTATAAGTGACCCACCGCCGTCTGTCGGATGTTGATCGTTCGGAAAACGAATGGGCGCTGCAGGATTTGAACCCGCGGCAGCTTGGTCCGAAGCCAAGTACTCTGTCCAGGCTGAGCTAAGCGCCCGCACGAGTTCATTTCCGATGTATCCATATAAGTCACTCGATTCGGGCCGGTTTCGATAGACACCACCACGCTCGCCGCTCGAGAGTTTTCAGTCGGTGACAATCAGCGGCGGGGGTCTTTGTTTTGTAGCTGCAACGGCTACGTATAGCATGAGCGAGACCGAAGCCCCCGTCCCAGACGAGGTCGAATCCGGCGCGACGCCCCTCGAGTTGCTCTCGGACGACGAGGGGAGCTGGACGGCCGTGCCGGCCGACGCGAGCGGCGACGACCGGGTGAGCAAATGGCTCGAGATCGATGCTGACGTCCTCTGTGATCTCGAGGAGTGGCGCTGAGACGCGAGCCGTGACGCCTTCTCTCCCGTCACCGATCGCGTGAGCGATGCGTGCGATCGTCTCCGGGATGATCCGTCGCCGGGACCGGACCGGACCGTTTAACCAGCCCGCATGACCACTCGAGCGTATGACTGTCGGAGAGACGGGTCGCGGGTTGCTCGAGTTGACGCGGCCGGTAAACGTGATCGCGGCGAGTGCCCTGACGTTCATCGGAGCGTTCGTCGCCGGTGGGGTGGCGGAGGAGCCGCTCGCGGTCGCTGCGGCGGTCGCGGCCACGGGGCTGGCGGTCGGTGCGGGAAACGCGATCAACGACTACTTCGATCGAGAGATCGACCGAATCAACCAGCCCGGGCGGGCGATCCCCCGTGGTGCGGTGAGCCCGCGCGGTGCGCTCGCGTTCAGTGGCCTGCTCTTTGCCGGCGCGGTCGCGCTCGCGGTGACGCTTCCGGCGACGGCGATCGCCATCGCGGGCGTTAACCTCCTCGCGTTGGTCGCATACACCGAGTTCTTCAAGGGGCTGCCGGGTCTCGGGAACGCGCTCGTCGCTTATCTCGTCGGAAGCACGTTCCTCTTCGGCGCTGCGGCAGTCGGCGAGATCGCACCGGCCGTGGTTCTCTTCGTATTGGCGGCGATCGCCACGCTGACTCGCGAGATCATCAAAGACGTCGAGGACATCGAAGGAGACCGTGAGGAGGGGTTGAACACGCTCCCGATCGCGATCGGGGAGCGGAAAGCGTTGATCGTCGCCGCCGTCCTGCTGGTCGTCGCCGTCGTCGCCAGCCCGATTCCGTTCCTCCGTGGCTACTTCGGCGTCGCGTACCTGCTCGTCGTCGCACCGGCCGATGCCGTCATGCTGCTTGCCGCCTACGAAAGTTTCGCGAATCCGACGATCGGCCAGTCGCGTCTCAAGTACGGGATGTTCTTGGCCGCGCTGGCGTTTATCGTCGGTCGAGCCGCCCTCGAGGTCCCCCTGTTGGTGTAGGACACGCCGACGGTATCGAGCAGCGCGCTGTAGTCTCGGCCGGCGGGCCGTCGGATACACATCGTATACGCGGGCCGATTGACCGGAGCCGGTTCGCCCAGCGAGTGGTGGGACCGACCCGTCGACGGCCCCGTTCAGCGTGCGAAGACAGTGCGAGACGCCAGCTACGTTATCAAAAGTACTATAAGCTGCTTCGCGTATCTTCATACCATACGCCGGCAGTCGGAGTGGGCTGTGGTACCAGCTCGTCGTTACGGCGATGGATGTGAGTATTCCGTATGTATGACCTCGCAGATGTCCTTCCGGACGTCGAAATCGATCCGGGAACGAACGTACTCGTCGCGGGTCCGCCACTGACGGGGAAACGGCGGATCGCCTTCGATATCCTCGCGAGCGGTGCGGCCCGTGGTGACGGTTCGATCGTCGTCACTACCAAAGACAGTGCCGACAAGGTCCTCGAGAGCCTCGACGACCACGTCGGCGAGGGCGTCGAGCCGGATATCGGCGTCGTCGACTGTGTCACCAAACAACGCGGTATCGGAACGATCGACGACGACCCACGGATCAAGTACGCCTCCTCCCCGGTCGACATGACCGGCATCGGGATCAAGCTCTCGGAGTTCCTGCAGGACTTCTACGAGACCCGCGGGCTGACTCGGAATCGCGTCCTCTTGCACTCGGTGTCGACACTGCTGATGTACTCCGATCTCCAGACGGTCTTTCGGTTCCTCCACGTCTTCACGGGCCGGATCCAGAGTGCTGACGCAATGGGCGTCTACGTCATCGACTCGACTGCCCACGACGACCAGACCATGAACACGCTCAAACAGCTGTTCGACGCCGTCATCGAACTCGAGGAGACGGCCGACGGCGAGGAGCCCGAGATCCGGACCGCCGGCTTCTCGGCGTAACCGGTTCCGAACTCCCGGCTCCGTTCGCGTCCACTGGCTTCGGTTTTCCGTGACGATCGATCGACTCGAGTCCGGTCGGTCCCCAACCGATCGACCCCGAAACGTTTCAGCGAGGACCGCGTACCTTCGGGTACTATGCCAGTCGACACCGCAGCGGAGATCGAGGAGATCCTGGAGTCCGACACCATCGCCGTCGTCGGCTGCTCGAGTACGCCCGGCAAGGCGGCCCACGACGTGCCGAAGTACCTGCTGGATCACGGCTACGACGTGATCCCGGTCAACCCCTACGCCGAGGAGATCTTCGGCCGCGAGGTCCCCGACTCGCTGGCCGACGTCGAGGACGAGATCGACGTCGTCTGTATCTTCCGGCCCAGCGAAGAGGTGAGTGGGATCGTCGACGCGGCCCTCGAGCGCGACGACGTCGACGTCATCTGGACGCAGCAGGGAATCCGCGACGACGAGGCGGCGGCCCGCGCGGAGACGGCGGGGCGGGCCGTCGTCCAGGATCGGTGTATGAAGGTCCAGCACCGCCGGCTCGTCGCCTGAGCCGACGGTTGAGTGGGTCCTTACGAGGCCGGCGTCGATGCAGTACGAAGGTCCGCGAGCGCGTCCTCGACCGTCGTATGCATGCGGTCGTCGACGACTGACTCGAGGTGTTCGAGTCGGATCGCCGTCCGGACGAGCGGTTCGTCGGGGAGGCCGGCGAGGGTTCCCGCGATCGCGTCGGGGTCGATCGCGACGGGGGCGTCGGCGGCACGCTCGGCGACGAACTGCCGCGTCGACGCCTCCCCACCGGATACCCCCTCGCGGATCGCCTCACGACGGGTCTGCGGGACCGTCTCGGCGACCGGGACCGAACAGACCGTCTCGCAGTACCACTGGAGCGCGAGTGCGGCGGCCTCGAGCAGTGTCTCATCGGAGTAGTCGAGCGACGCGTGGAGGTCGGTAGCCGCCGCATCGATCGCGGCCCGGCGACGGTCAACGAGGGCCTCGAGCCGGTCGGGAACGTCGGACGCGAGGAGATCGTCGACCAGGGCGGTCGTCGACCGGTACGCGTCGGGATCGCCCTCGAACAGGACGACCGGAAGCGTCGCGACGCCGTTGTCGACGTCCTCCGGGAGATCCGCCAGATCGTCGATGACGGTCAACACGAACAGGCCGTCCGTCGCGATGGTTCGGATCGACGCGAGTTGTGCGGCCGTGTAGCCGCCGGTGGCCGCGACGAGTTCGACCGCGAGATCGCCCCAGCGGCCGCCGCGTTCGTCGACTCGCGCGATCGCGTCGTCGACGGTCGCCGCCGCGGCGTCGAACGACTCTTCGGCGAGCTGGCCCGCGCCGATCTCGCGGACGGTCTCGAGGGTGTGGCCTAGATCGACGTCGGCCGGCGCATCGGCGACGGCGGCGGCGACGTTCGCGAAGACGAGGTCGCCGGTCGTGACGTGTTCGTTCAGCCGTCGCTTGCGATCGTCCCAGGCGTCGATCTCGTCGATCGCGTCGTCGTGGAGCGCGCTCGTCACGAACAGGTCCGTCGGGATCGACGCGAGCGTTTCTGCGAGGACCTCGTCGCGGGTCTCGAGATAGGTAAAGAAGTAGGTGAACGCCCCGAGCAGTCCCCCCTGGTCGGCGTAGGCCTCGAGCGTCGGGTGGAGGGCCGACGGGAGTGCGTCGTCCGGGAGGGCCTCGGGCAGCCGGCTCATATCCCCAGTGGTTTCGGGGACCGCAAAGAGTGTACTGGTTACCGGCGGCCCAGGGCCCGACGACGGTGTCGGCCTACGACGTCCACTCCTCGAACGACCGATAGATGCCCTTCGAGAGGTAGCGCTCGCTCGAGTCCGGGAAGATCGTAGCGACGGTCTCGTGGGGGACGTCGAGGTCGCCGTCGGCGATCCGTTCGGCGACCCGTTTCGAGGCCACGCTCGCGGCACCCGCACTCGAGGCGACCAGATGGCCCTCCTCGCGGGCGAGCCGGACGAGTTCGTCGTGGGCGTCCTGATCCGAGACAGCACTGACGTCGTCGACCAGTTCGGGATCGAACAGTTCGTTGGTCGTGGTGTCGTGCGTGCCGATCCCCTCGATCTTGTACTCGTCTTCCTCGCGCTCGTCGCCGAGGAGTTCCCCGTAGACCGAGCCCTCGGGTTCGACCGCGACGACGTGTGTCTCTGGGTCCTGTTCGAGCGCGTAGCGGGCGATTCCCATGAGCGTCCCCGCCGTTCCACAGCCGACGACGACGGCACCGACCCGTCCATCCAGCGCGTCGTAGATCTCGGGGGCGGTCGTCTCGTAGTGTGCTTCGGCGTTTAGCGGGTTCGAGAACTGCTGGGGGACGACGGCGTCGTCCAGCTCGTCGGCCAACTGCTGTGCCCGGGCGATGGCACCGTTCATGCCGTCCTCGGTCGGCGTGTTGATGACTTCCGCATCGAGTGCGGCCATCAACTGCTGTTTCTCCACGCTGAACCGCTCGGGAACGACGAAGACCGCCTCGAGTCCCAGCTGCTTGGCCGCGATCGCCAGCCCGATCCCGGTGTTGCCGGCCGTCGGCTCGACGATCGTCCCGCCGGCGGGAACGTCGCCACGCTCGAGCATTCGCTCGAGCATGTACTTCCCGATGCGGTCTTTGATGCTGGCACCGGGGTTGAACGACTCGAGTTTGGCGTAGATCGATACGTCTCCGGCCCCGCCTCGGAGGCGGACGAGCGGCGTTCGACCGATCGTCTCGAGGACCGAATCCACCGGCTGCTCGTGGGTCGTCATCGTGCTGGCAAATGTTGCTTCCGTTGTTAGCTCTTATTATTACGACCGGTACGGCGGATATCCGAGGGTGCCGGTGAGAAACGATTACGATCGACCGGACAGCGAAGGTGAGCCGCCACTATCGGACTCCGGTGGCGTCGACGCTGCCGTCCCGGCGGCTCTCCAACGCAGTCGTTGGGTCACCTCGAGCCGGAGAAATACGTTTGCGATGGAGACACCGCGTGACAGCCGTCTCACCGTTTCACTCGGCGGTTGTGTCCGTGGGTTCGCTCGCCGTGTTCGCCGTCGACTCGGATGCGTCGCTCGCTGTCGATTCGTCGGTCTCCTCGGCCGCGAGTTCGGCCTCGTCGATGGCCGCCTCGGCGAGGATTTCCTCGCCGTCGATCCCCTGCTCCTCGGCGATCGCCAGCAACAGTGCGCGCTGCTCGGTGAGTTGGTGGTCCATGCGCGTGACCGTGTCGTGGGTCTCGTCCATTTCCTCCTCGAGTCCCGTTATCCGGTTCTGGAGCTTCTGTACCTGCTTGTACATCGCTTCGGCGCGGTCCGAGAGGCCCTGAATCTTCTTTGCAGTGCTGCCAAGTCCCATAACCGGACGATGTGTCGGAGCGCTAATGGGCCTTTTCCTCCGTCGGACGATGAGTTCGTCCTTCCGATCGACATGCCGGGCTCGAGGCCGGGATCGAAGCGGAGTGACCGGTCCCCCCGCGGTCTCGCTTCGTCACGGCCGGCTGACAGCACCCGTATATATGTAACTCCGAGACACAACACCGTGCATGAATTCCACGAGGGGATCGCAGACGGACGGCCGGCGTCGGCGAGACCTCCTCTCCGCGGCGGGAGTGGCGACCGTGACCGGACTGGCCGGCTGTCTCGGCGTTCTCGACGACGAGCGAGACGCCGCGGCGTCGACGACTGAGAACGCGTCGACCGACGCGATCGCCGAGTTGCGCGACGCGCTGACCGACGCCGACCCATACCGCATGCACCAGTACGGCCCGACCCACGTCGGTCGCACGGCTCGCGCCGGCCCGGTCGACGACGTCGACGCCGTCTGGACGTTCCACGAGGGGGCCGACGACCCGTCCTACAATATCGGCCCGCCGGCGGTCGTCGACGGAACGGTCTACGTCGCCGAAGGCCACTCTGTCGGTGACGACGGCACGGAGACGGTCGTCTACGCCCTCGACGGCGCGACCGGTGATATCGAGTGGGAACGGTCCTATTCCGGGACCAACGTCGCCGGCCCGGTCGCGGTCGTCGGCGGAACGGCCGTCCTCTCGATCGGAGGAACGGTCGTCACGATCGCGACAGATTCGGGGGACGAACGCTGGCGGGTCGGCCACGACTTCGCCGACAGGATCACGGTCGCCGACGGGACGGTGTACGCGATCGAGACCACGTACGCCGACCCGCCGACGCTCGTCGCCCTCGCCCTCGAGACGGGGCGCGAGCGCTGGACCGCTCCCCTCGCTGACGACGGGGGATTCTTGCCGATGCCGCCGGCGGTCGGTGGTGGGACGGTCTATCAGGGCGGAACCGAACTCGTCGCGCTGTCGGCGGCCGACGGCGAGCGGCAGTGGACGCGGGACCTCGAGGCCGATATCACCGGTTCGCCGACCGTCGTCGACGGAGCCGTCTACGCCCCCGTCGGCGACGGAACCGTCGCCGCGTTCGACCGAGACGGAACGCTTCGATGGCGAGAACCGATCGAACACGGCGGTCAGGGATCCGGGTCGGACCCCGTTTCCTCACCGGCGGTCGCCGGGGGATCGCTATACGTCACGAACGGCTGGCAACTGACCGCGCTCGACGCCGAGACCGGATCGGAACGGTGGACGACTCCCACCGAAGAACCCGATCCGCCGGTCGTCGCCGACGGGACCGTCTACGTGAGCGGTCTAGACACGGTATCGGCCTACGACGGCGCGGACGGGAGCCACCTATGGCGACACCGATCGAGCGCGACGAGCAGCACCGGAATCGGTATCGCGCCCGTCGTCGGCGGCACCGTCTTCTTCGCGAGTGCGGGCCTGCACGCGCTTCGCGAAACCGATACCACGACCTAAGCGGTCGCCGCGAGCGGTCGAGAGGCCGTCCCGAAACTGCCTCATCGGCGGCAGCCCCGCTCGAGTCGGCGTCAGACCCCCGTTGACGGCCGTACCGGCCGGCGACGCTTGTGACGCGTCCGCTCGACCCACGCCGCGAGTCGCTCGACGGTCTCGGTCTCGACGCCGGTCCGGTCCGCGACGGTTCCCGCGTCGACGCCCTCGTCGATTCTCCGCCGGAGGATCCGATCGACGGTTTCGGGGTCGGCATCGAGTCCCGTCGCCGGCGACCCGCCGGGATGTAACGGCGAGCCCGCCGCTTCGACCGTCAGATCCTCCGGGATCCCGACGGCTCGAGCGAGGGCCTCGAGTTCGGCCCGGTAGAGGTCGGCGAAGGGGAGACAGTCGGCCCCCGTTTCGCCGTGTTTCGCGACCGAGCCGAGCAGGTACTGGGTGCGGTTGATCGGGCCCACGACGAGCGCGTCCGTCGCGTTCGCGACGTAGTAGGCGCAGGTCATCCGGAGCCGCGACAGCGCGTTGGTGGTCGCGACCAGGTCGTCGGCCGGCCCGGACGACCCGCCGATCGTCTCCTGAAACGCCGCCAGGACCGGTTGCAGTTGCAGGCGACTGTGGTCGATGCCCAGCGACGTCGCAACTGCTTCCGCGTTGCGCGACACCGCCTCGTGGCTCAGAAACGCCGGCATCACGAGCCCCGTCACGCGGTCCTGTCCCACCGCATCGACGGCGAACGTCGCCGCCAGCGCCGTCTCGACGCCGCCGTCGAGCGGCACGACGACTCCCTCCGCGCCGGCGTCGGCCACCATCCGCTCGAGAAACGTCGGCAGCCGTTCGCGGAGCCGCGACAGCGCGTCGTCGGTCGTCGCGAGGCCGTCGGAGCCGCGAGGCAGGTCCGCGATCGGCGACTCGAAGCCGGACACCGTCATCGCACCCCTCGGATCACGAACGGCAGGGACGGGCTCGAGGGGCTGTCGATACCGCTCCGTCGATCTCCCGACCACGGACCGGCTATCGGTCGGCCGTCGGTCGGGCGGCGGGACTGGGATTTCATCGGTTACTCGAGTGAGCTCTTTCACACGATATAACTGTTTCTTGGCACAACATTCCCTAATTGAAACCCATACGTGGCCGTTGGGTGAATATATATCGTGAAAGGACCCTGGAACTCGATTGGATACCAACCCGGGTTCGGACCGACCCGGCAACCGGTCGGGAGCGGGTACGACGATCGGACAGCACCCACCGCGTTGCGACGGGCGGCCGCCGTCACCGGACTCGAGCGATGGAGACGAAAGGTCCTTAAGTTCCCACCCCCTACGTAGGAGTGGACTAGGTCGGGCAGTTTGGCCCTGCTCGTTACCCGCGCTATGGTCATTAGCGGGGACCGAACGCCGCGGGCGTCCGGTCAGACCGACCGGGGCCCCGGGAGCCAACATGGAAGCCTCGTCCGTCGGGGACAGCGGTCCACGATGGCCGTCCGCAGGGACGTCCCATCGTGGTTAGCCGGCGACAGCCCATCAGGCGCGGAAGCGAGCAGTGGACCGCCGGACACCTGTCGCTCGCCGGGTCGCGGGGTGGAGAAGGCAACCGGGATTCCCCCGGTCGGAACGCCGGGCAACCGCGGTCGTCCGCATTCATACTCACCGACCTTTTACGCTGCGTGAGCGGCGGCGCTGCGCGCCTTGCTCACTCGGTAAAAGGTCGATCAAAAGCACTCCTCCTTCCCCTCCACTCGCTGACTCGCGGTTTCACCGCTCGTCCGTTCGCGGCGCGTAGCGCCGCGCAGCCGCTCGCTCCGGATCAGTCGTCGGCCCGCTCGCGCCTCCGGCGCTCGCGGTCGTATCGGGTAGCCGCCTGCCCTCCCTCGCTGAGCGGACGCGCAGCGTCCGGGAGGTCGTCGGCGCGTAGCGCCGACTGCTCGAGGGACCGCGGTCCCTCGCTGCTCGGAAGAGCTTGCTCTTCCGTAGAGTCGGACGGCTCTCACTGTCGTTCGAGCCGTCCTCCCGGCCGTTTTCCGATAGACGGTCGTTATCTCAAACCGGATTACAGAAGGGTAAAGATTACTACTACGGTCCGAGTGACTACGGTAATGACAAGTCGCCGACTCGCGGCCGTCCTCGGCGTCCTGGTCGTCAGCGTCCTGCTGACCGGCTGTGTGGCGTTCGAGGACCCCGAACGCGAGACCGACGATCCCGACCCCGAAGCGGTCTTCGAGGGCGCGTACGTCCACAGCGAGGACCTCGAGGATCTCCGAGGCGTGCGACGGGTCGAGATGACCGACGGGAACCGAACCGTGACGGAAGTCCTCCGGATCGAGAGACGACCCTACGTCGACGAGCGAAGCGAAGTCGTCGAGGCCTCCGACCCGGTCGTGGTCGGAAACCTGTACGTGTCGAACGCCACCGACAACTGGCTCTACTATTCCGACGCGCACGTCGTGAAACACTTCGAGGCGCCCGACGGGTTCGATAGCGAGGCGGTCCGGTCGAGTCGTGCCGAGATGGCGGCGAACGTCAGCAGCCTCTACGACCTCGAGTATCGGGGCACCGACCGGGTCGCGGACCGGAAGGCCCACGTCCTCGCCGTCGAGGCGAAAAACGAGACCGTCGAACGCGACGTGTCCCTGATCGTCGGCAACACCGAGTTCGTCTACCCGTTGGAGACGGGCGACCCGACGGACGAGATCGACGTCGTGGAGCAGCGTCTCTGGATCGATACGGAGTACGACTACCCGCTGAAAGAGCGACTGGTGTACGAAACCCCGAGCGGCGACCGCTACGAGTTGCGTATGGAGTACGAGTCGATCGCGTTCAACGTCGGCCTCGAGGACGAGCGGTTCGCGTTCGAGCCGCCGGAAAACACGACTGTCGAGGAGTGGTGAGTCCTATTCGGCCGGCTGGACGACGCTTTGCCCGTCGCCGGCCTCGAAGCGGAGCCCACCCTCGAGGGTGCGAACGGGGTAGGGGATGTCGATGCCCTCCTCGTCGAAGCGGCGTTTGACGGCGGTGACGTACTCCCCGCGGATGCGGACGAAGTCCGCGCGCGAGGGGTCGGCGATCCAGAACCGCGACTGGAGGCCAACGTCGGAGTCGCCGAGTTCCGTCAGTCGGACCGAGGGCTCGGGGTCGTCCATGATATCGGGGTGGCGCTCGGCCTCGTCGACGATGATCTCGGTCGCGCGGTCGATGTTGTCGCCGTAGCCGATCCCGAAGACGAACTTCAGGCGGAGCTTGTCGGCGTCGACGGGGTTTTTGAGGACGCCGTCGGTCAGCGCCGAGTTGGGGACGGTAAGCAGTTCGTTGTCGAACGTTCGTACGCGGGTGACCCGGAGGCTGATGTCCTCGACGACGCCCGAGTAATCACCGTTATCCCACTCGATCCAGTCGCCGATCCGGAACGGCTTGTCGGTGTAGATGAACACGCCCGCCACGAAGTTCGAGATCACGTCCTGCATCGCCAGTCCGATCGCGAGCGCACCGGCGGCGGCGATGCCGGCCATCGATACCAGAAAGTTTCCGAAGCCGGCGAAGCCGAAGGCGACCGCGAACGCGAGAAACCCGACCCCGAACCGCGTGAGCATCAACAGCGGGTTCTTGGCGTGTTCGTCCAGTTCACGCCGGTCGAGGGCACGACCGACCAGCGGAACGAAAACGAGCCGCCCGACGAACCAGATCGCGGCGAGCGCGGCCAGAAATCGGATGCCACTCTCGGCGACCCCGGCTTGCGCTGCCGTGAGTCCTGCATCCTCGAGCGTCTCACCGATCACGCCCAGGACGATCCCGGACAGCGATGCGCCGACCGCACCACCGGTCATCGGTACAGCACCGCGGTATGACCGCGCGTCTCGACGAGATCGGCGTTGACGCGGTCCGCGAGGTCGGCGGCCTTCTCCGCGGTCGAACTGCCGGCACGGGCCGCACGCAGGAACTTCACCTTCACGAGGTCTCTATCGTCCAATTGGTCGTTGAGTTCGTCGACGACGGCGTCGACACCGCTCTTGCCGACCCAGACGGTAACATCGAGATCGTGTGCGCGGCGCTTGCGTTCTGCTGTATCCATGGCCCCGTGTAACGAAGCGAGCCGTTTCAATCTTCGCGATTCGGATGGGGATGCGCCCGCGCGAACGCGTCGACATCGGGTCACTCCTCGTAGGGGTATCTGGCGTGGGCACCACAGTCACAGGTGATGACCACGTGGCCGTCCTGTAGCCTGACGCGAGCGTTGGTCCCCGGCCGGAGATATGCGTCGCACCGATCGCAGGTGAACCGGCGAAACCGCCGTGGGAGCGACAGTCGGTTTCGCTCCGCGACTCGTCGGGCGAGTCGGACGTAGTACCGAGCCCGGTCGTCCTCACCGTCCGCGGCCGCCGCTCGAGCGAGGTCGTGGAGGCGCTCGATCCGCTCGGCCGCGATGTCCATACGCGTGTGTTCGTCGGTCGACGTATCCATGTTGCGCTCCGGACCGACCGCCCGGAACCCATGTCCCCTGGGAACGAGAACCAAGCCCTCGATTACGGCGAATGTACCGTCGATTGAAAAGATTCTTTACCCGTCCACGTATTCGGTAGTAGTACGCAGTACTGTTATATATCGCATACAAAGAGGTGCAAGAGAACGGAATGAATTGGTCCCCATCTTCGCCCGACGACGGCGTTAGCAGGCGCTCATTTCTGGCCGCCGGCGCTGCCGCCGGCGCGGTGACGGCAAGCGGCTGTATCGATAGCGTCCGAAACGTCGTCGAACAGGCGGGAGACAACCAGATGACACTCTCGATCACGACGCTGCCGGCCGACGCCGACCGGCAAAACGTCCAGATCGCCCGCCGGCTCGAGGCGAATCTCGAGGCCGTCGGTATCGACGTCGCATTGGACATGCGTTCGCCATCGGAGCTACTGAAGACCGTCCTGATCGACCAGGAGTTCGATCTCTACGTCGGCCGCCACCCCGCCGACTACGACCCCGACTTCCTCTACGACGCCCTCCACTCTACGTTCGCCAACGAACGGGGGTGGCAGAACCCGTTCGGGTTCGCCAACATGTACTTCGATACCCTCCTCGAGGAACAGCGTCGGGTCGATGGCGAGCAACGAAAGCAACGCCTCGGGTCGGTCCTACACGGACTGGCCCAGGAGAAACCGTTCGAACCGATCTGTTTCCCCGACGAACACCGCATCGCACGGACCGACGGATTCGAGGGCTGGGACGAGGGAACGCTCGGCAGTCGACACGGCTATCTCGGGCTCGAGGGCGATGGCCAGCTCCATGCCCTCGCAACCGACAGTCGCATGACGCGGAACCTCAATCCCCTCTCGGCGACGGCACGAGAGCGGGAGACGATGATCGACCTGCTCTACGACTCGCTGTTGAGCGAGCGCAACGGCGAACTCGTCCCCTGGCTCGCCGAGTCGGTCGAGTGGTCCGCGACGCCGTCCGAAACAGCATCGGGCGACGACACGAACGGCGAGAAAGACGACGCGAACGCCGACGAACGCGGCGACGAGCGGCGGACCGTCTCGATCACGCTCCGGGAGGACTGTCGGTTCCACGACGGCGAGCCACTGACTGCCTCCGACGTGGCCTTTACCTACCGGTTCCTCGAGGACACGTCGCTCGGACGAGCGCCCGAATCGCCGGCACCGAGGTATCGAGGGCAGGTCGAGATGGTCGAATCGGTCGAGACCGAAGACGACCGCCGACTGACGATCTCCCTACGGGGCGAAACGCCGGCCGGGCAACGGGCACTGACCGTGCCGATCCTCCCCAAACACGTATGGCAGGAGCTGATCGATCAACGGGCAGCAAGCGGCGAGTTCTCCGCGCCACAGGGCCGGTGGGTGGCCGTCACCGGGGATCACATCCCGCCGGTCGGGAGCGGTCCCTACCGGTACGAGAGCCACACCGAGGACGAACAGTTGGTCCTCGAGCGATACGACGATCACTTCACGCTGCGGGAGGACGTCGACCTCGGCGAGCCGGTCGCAGCGGGGCTCCGGTTCACTATCGAGCCCGGGAGCGCGGCGGCGGTCAGACGAGTCTCCGACGGCAGCGGTGACCTGACAGCCTCGATTCTCGACGCGTACGCCATTGGCGGAATTCCCGATTCGTCGGATATCACGGAACTGACCGCCACCCACCGGAGCTTCTATCATATCGGATTCAACGTCCGTAACGCCCCGCTCAGTAATCCCCACTTCCGGCGGGCGATCACGCAACTGATCGACAAGGAAACGATCGTCGACGAGGTCTTTTACGACTACGCGACGCCGACCGCGACGCCGGTGGCCGACGGTTGGGTTCCGTCGCGCCTCGAGTGGAGTGGAGAAGACCCAGTGACGCCGTTCGTCGGCTCGAACGGTCGTCTCAACGTCGAAGCCGCGAAGTCCGCTTTCGAAACGGCCGGCTTCCGATACGATGATAACGGACGGTTGCTTGGAGGCTACTAACAGCGATGCTCGCCGAGGTGCTGACACAGGTCGCCCTCGTTATCGGGATCTTGCTCCCGGTTTCGGTCCTCGTCTTTATCGGCCGTGAGCGACTCGTCCGGACTCGAGCCGAGTGGCGTGACCGCTTGCGGACGAACGCGCCGGTCATCGCCGTCTTGCTCGTCGTTCTCCTGATAAACCGCGTCGCCAGACAGACGGCACCGAAACTCTCTCGGGAGATCGGGATCCATCTGACCGCGACGTTTTACAACGTCGAGGGGGAGTTCATCCTCCTGTTCAAGTCAGTCGAGACGCCGGAGCTGACGGCATACTTCGCGTCCGTCTACGTCTTCGGCTACACGTTCCTGTTGATCTTTCCGGTCATCGCGTACTTCATGCTCTCTGATACGCGGATCTTCCGTCGGCTGTTGACCGCCTACGCCCTCAACTACGCGATCGGGCTCGTCCTGTATATCCTCATCATCGCGTACGGGCCACGGAACGTGATGCCGGCCGAACTCACCGAGCGGATGCTGTACGACACGAACCCCCAGTACCAGTATCTTACCCGCGAGGTAAACACCAACACCAACGTCTTCCCGTCGCTGCATACCTCGCTGTCGGCGACCGTCGCGGCGTTTGCGTCGATGACGCGCTCGGCGTACCCCAAGTGGTTCCCCATCGCGGTCGTGTTGGGCGCAAGCGTCGCGCTCTCGACGATGTATCTGGGGATCCACTGGGGGATCGACGTCGCTGCAGGGCTGGTCCTCGCAGCGACCTGTGTCGTCCTCTCGGACAAACTGGTCGACCGCTGGTCGCTGTCCGACCTGTTCGGGGACCGCCTCGAGCGGCTCAGCGACCGACTGCCCTGGCTTCACCGGGAAGAGTGACCAGCGGCAGCCGGCCGAAGCCGTCCGGCGATCGTCGGCCGTTGACTGAGCGCAATACTGTTATATCGTGGCTCTTCAACTATGATAAACGAACGAAATGAACGGAGGATCAGCCGCACCGAACCGAACGGACCCCGGTGATGGCGGCCTGAGCGTCAGTCGGCGGGGCGCCTTGGCGGCGGCGGCCGGCCTGACGGTTTCGACCAGCGGATGCATTCGGCAAGTTCGGGACATTCTCATGCCGGACAACATCCATCAACTCTCGCTGACGATCACGACCCTCCCCACGGACAGCGACAGAGAGAGCATTCGGCTCTCCCGGGAGTTGGCCGACGTCTTCGAGGCGGTCGGCATCGACGTCTCGTTCGATATCCGATCCCCGGTCGATTTCCGCCGGACGGTGCTGTACGATCACGAGTTCGACATCTGTATCGTCGAGCATCCGGGCGGAACCGATCCGGATTTCCTCTACGAGGCGTTGCATTCGGTCTATACCGACGAATCGGGCTGGCAGAACCCCTTCGGGTACACCAACCTGACCGTCGATGACTCCCTCGAAACCCAGCGCCAACTCGAGGGTGAAAAGCGCCGCGAGGCCGTCACGGACGTCCTCGAGGCAGTCGCGATCGAACAGCCGTTCGTTCCGATCTGTATTCCGGACCAACACCGCGCGGTCAGGACCGATCGGTTCGACTGGGACGAACGCGCGCTTGCGACCCCGCAGGGCTATCTCGACCTCGACCCGACACCGGACGTCTCGACGCTGCGGGTCACGCATACCGACTCCCGGCCGACGACGAACCTCAATCCGCTTGCGGTCGACTATCGGGGCCAAGGTCCGTTCGTCGATTTACTGTATGACTCGCTGGCGACCGAAACCGCCGACGGCGAGATCGAACCCTGGTTTGCCCGCTCGTGGGAGTGGGACGCCGGGACGATCGACGTGCGACTCCGGACCGACTGTCCGTTCCACGACGGCGAGCCCATGACGGCCGAAGACGTCGCCTTTACCTATCGGTTCCTCGCGGACATGCACCCCGACGACGCCGAGACTTCTGCTCCCGCGCCCCGATACCGCGGGCTGGTCGAAGCCGTCGACTCGGTCGACGTCGTCCACCGCGATCGGCTCGAGTTGCGGATCGACGCCGGCCGGCCGGTCGGTGAACGGGCGCTACTAGTCCCGATCCTCCCCGCACATATCTGGCGCGAGCGGGCCAGCGACGCGAACGGACCGGGAGGCGCGACCATCGCGCAGGGAACCACGGAAGCGGTCGTGACGGACAATATCGAACCGATCGGGAGCGGGCCGTTCCAGTTCGTGAGTCGGACCGAAGGCGACGGACTCACGCTCGAGCGGTTCGACGGCCACTTCACGCTGCGATCGGGTGTCGCCCTCCCGGCACCGAGCGTCGACGAACTGACCGTCAGTATCGATCCACCAGGGTCGGCCGTCCAGCGGGTCATCGACGACACCGCTGACGTGACGGCATCACCCCTCGAGACGAACGTCGTCGGCAGCGTCGATCAGTCCGGCAGTACTCGCGTCCTCGAGTCACCGTCGTGGTCGTTTTACTGTCTCGGGTTCAACGCGCGGGACGCGCCGTTCAGCAATCCCCGATTCCGCCGTGTCATCGCACAGTTGATCGACAAGGAGTGGTTGGTCGACGAGGTGTTCCGGGGCTACGCGCGTCCCATCGCTACGCCCGTGACCGAGGAGTGGGTTCCCGAGAGCCTCGAGTGGAACGGCACCGATCCGGAAACGCCGTTCCTCGGCACGGACGGCGAGGTCGACGAGGACGCGGTCGAGGCGGCCTTCGAGTCGGCCGGCTTCCGCTACGACGAGCAGGGCCGGCTCCGGGTCAGACAGTAGCGTCGAAGCGATAGTTGCTCTTGAAACGATTCATACCGATCGCAACGCTGTCCTGCGATCGGGTGTCCAGTGACTTTCAAGAGCTACTATTGGACTCTCGGAACGGAAAACGGCGAAAACGGCGCGGGTGTTACTGGTCCTCGAGCGCGTCGGCGATCCGCTTGAGCGCGCGGGTCTGGTCGCGGAGTTCGTCACGCATCTGTCGGACTTCGCGGACGAGTTCCTCGTTGCTTTCGTCCTGTCCGCTGCCGCCGGGGCCGCCCGGACCGGGGCCGCCGGGACCGCCGCCCATCATGCCGCCCATCATCTGTGCGAACGGGTTGCCACCGCCCATGCCGCCGGGACCGCCGGGGCCGCCACCGCCGCCGAACGGGCTTTCGGGGGGCTCGCCCTCGCCGTCTCCTTCTTCGGCGCGTTTCTCGCGGATCTCTTCGACTCGCTCTCGGAAGGATTTCTCCTCGCTTTCCTCACCGGCGTCGCCGTCGTCGGGGGCGTCGTTGTCGTCCGTCATACAATCGGGTTCTGGTGCGGCGGGGAAAAGGGTTGCCATGTCTCGGATATCGGCCCTCGACTCGCTCGCGGCGGACCGAACGCGACGACCGTGGCGTGTCGGTCCGGCGGCCGGCCGACCCGATCAGGTGCCGAACGACCCCAGCGACGACTGCAGGTTCCGATCGGGTCGCCCGCCCTCGAGGTCGTAGCCGACGAGGTCGCGCATGTCGACGGCGTAGGCGGTGCCGCCCGTTTCCAGCACCAGTAGTCGACCCTTGACGCCGACGACGGTCCCCGAGGCGATCGTCTCGCGGACTGGCCGGGCCTCGAGACCGAGCCCGTAGTCGAACCGATACCGATCGATGACGTCGAACTCGGCGAGGACCGACTCCCAGCCGGCCTCGTCGACGGTCGCGGCGAGCGAGGCGACTTTCGCCGGCGTCCGAACGCGGTCGACCAGCCGTTCGGCGATTTCGGCCTCGAGTTCGCGGGCGATGCGGCCGTTCGAGACGGTGTGGACGTGGGCCCCGCGGTCGGCCCCCTGTTCGCGCAGTCGGGTCTCGAGCCGCCGGCGTTTGGTGACGCCGACTTTGAACGTATCGGGGGCGAAGGCGGCGATGTAGACCGCGTGGTCCTCGTAACAGTCCATCTCGTCTTTCAGGCAGGTACCGGTACAGCGGGCACAGACCCACGTGCTGGTGTGGTACTCGCAGTGAGGCGCCGACGGCCGATCGCAGGCGACGTGAACCCCCGACTCGTCGATCGTACCGGCACAGTGGCGCTCGCCGAGCGAGTACGCGAGGTCGTCGCCGGCCTCGAGCGGGCGGGCGTCGATCTCGGCGTCGGCGTCGCTGACCAGCAGCGCCGATCCCCGTCCGCTCGGTTCGTAGCCGACCAGTTGCACGACCGGGAGTTGGGACCGGGCGCAAATAGACGTAGCGTCTCGGTCGACCCCGGTGAGGTGACGAATCGTACGACCCGTGGCTATATGTCGGCTCGAGAGAGTCGCCCCGTATGGACGGTTCGGAACTGCGGCGGCGGGAGCTGCTCGGCGCGGCGTCGTGTAGCTGCGTGGCGCTTGCTGGCTGTACCGACGGACTCCTCGGCGGACCGGCGTACGGCGAGTCCTACGGGCGAAATTACGGAGGCGAGTGAGCGTGGCCGACGAAACCCCGCGGCTCGGACTCGGGACGTACGAACCGGGCGACGAGTGGGACCACACCGATACGGTCGAGGCAGTCGATCGACACGCCATCGTCCGCGGACCGATCGCCGACCGGCCCGAGACGGGCGAGTACGACGACGAACTCTACCACGCCACCGACCAGGGGATCACCTGGCGGTGGGACGGGGCAAGCGAGGACTGGGTCTATTTCGGCGGTCGGGGGAGCCCCGAGCGGCCGGTCCCCGGAACGAGCCACTTCGAGGCGGCGACGATGACCCGCGCCAGCACCGCGGAGTCGCCCGTCTGGAACGTCGAGGCACACGGGATCGAGGGCGACGGCGAGACCGAGGTCGGGTCGGCCGTCCACGCCCTCCTCGAGACGGTCCACGAGGCCGGCGGCGGGATCGTCTACTTCCCGCCGGGCCGCTACCTGCTCGAGCGGACGCCGCTGATCGGCGACGACACGATCCTGCAGGGCGCGGGCTCGGCGACGGTCCTCGAGGGCCCCCGCCCCGAAGGCGAGGAGGGGCGAGCCCTCCTTTCGAACAGGGGGTTCGACGCGACGGGGTACGACGGCGCGTCGAACTGGGGCGTTCGCGACCTCCGGATCGACGCGCCGGAGTCGACCGGGATCATGCCCGCCCACGCCGAGAACGTCCGACTCGAAGGGATCTACGGCGACCGCATCTACTACCACCACGTCGACGTCGTCTCCTCGAAGAACGTCACCGTGGACGGCTACTGGGCGACCCGCGGCGGCGAGGGCGACTCCGACGCGCCGGTCCAGTTCGACAACCAGAACGCGGGCACCGGTGTGAACGGCATCTGGGACGGCAAGCGGGAGTCGCTGGTCACCGACGACGGGACCCCGACGCGGAACTGCACGCTCGCGAACTTCGAGATCGATCCGACGAACGGGCCCGAGTACGGCGTTCACATCCACCGGGACGGCACCGAATCGATCACGATCGAAGACGGGTACATCACCGGCTGCGGGTATGCGGCTATCAGGGCCGACACCGGCAGCCTCCTCTCGGACCTGACGATCGACGCCGTCTCGTGTCTCGGCAACGCGCGGGGGATCTCGCTGGGACAGGTCGCGGACGGCCGGCGGGAGCTGACGATCAGCAACGTCACGATCAGGACCGACGATGACGCGACGGCCGCCGGCTCGGGGCTGTACGCGGCCGGCTTCGACGGCGCGACGGTCTCGAACGTCGTCGTCGACGGCGCGTTCACGAACGCCGTCGTCTTCGACGACATGGACGACCTGAAGCTGACCGGAATCACCGCGACGGGAGCCAGACACCAAGCGTTTCGGTTCAGGGAGGGCGTCGATGCGACGCTGACGACCGCCCGCGCGGCCGACTGTGGCACCGTGGGAGTCTACGTCGGCCCGGACAGCAGCGTCGCCTACGGCGGCGTCACGTTCGAGGACGTCGGCCAGCGGGTCGAGGTCGACGGCGACCTCCGGGAGTGGGTCACGTCCTGAGTCCGAGCGCTCGAGACGGCCAAGACCTATCCGCGACGGCCCCCAACACGGAGCCATGACCCTCGAGGGTTCGCTCGAGACGGCGGCCGACGGCTCCAGAGACGCCGTCATGTTCGTGTTCACCGTGACCAACGCGGGCGAGGCGGCGATCGAACTCGATTTCGCCGACGCCTGCAAGGCTGAGTTTCTCGTCGTAGACGACGGCACCGAAGTCTGGCGGTTCAGCGAGGGGCGGGCCTTCGCGCAGATGCTGAGTTCGGACCGCCTCGAGCCCGGCGGGTCGACGACCTACGAGGCGGAGTGGTCCGATCCCGAGTCGGGCGAGTACACCGCCGTCGCGAAACTGCGGGCACGAGAGCGGACCTGCGAAGCGACGACGACGGTCGCGGTTCCGGACTGATACGGATTGCTGTCCCGATGTCCCGACGCACCCGCGACCCGGGCGGCGGGTGCGCCGGGACTGACTGACAGGAAACCGTCTGAACGGGTGAGAACTCCCGCGAGGCGGAGCCGATAGTGAATTTGTATTTCTGAAATCAGTTTTAACCGTACCCGAACTCTCGTTCGTCAGACGAAGGGGAACTATTGTGCTTCTCCATAGGGTATAAACCGGCTCCGTCCGAACGGTCGCGCATGCAAGCGCTGGTCATCGCGGCACACGGATCGCACCTGAATCCGGACGCCTCGGACCCCACCTACGCCCACGCGGACACGATCCGCGAGACGGGCGCGTTCGACGAGGTCCGCGAGGCGTTCTGGAAGGAGGAACCCCACTTCCGGGAGGTCATCCGAACGCTCGAGTCCGACGAGGTGTTCGTCGTCCCCCTGTTTATCAGCGAGGGCTACTTTACCGAGCAGGTCATCCCGCGGGAACTCCGACTCGACGACTGGGACCCCGACAAGTGGGAGTCCGACGGCACCAGCGCCTCGCAGGCCACCCTCGAGGCCGAGGACGTGGGCAAGACGATCCACTACTGCGGGCCGGTCGGGACCCACGACGCGATGACCGACGTGATCGTTCAGCGGGCCGAGACCGCGACGGAAGACCCCGACGTCGGCGAGGGCTTTGGCCTCTCGGTCGTCGGCCACGGCACCGACCGCAACGAGAACTCCGCGAAGGCCATCGAGTACCACAGCGACCGCATCGCCGAGCGCGACCGCTTCGACGAGGTGAAGGCGCTGTTCATGGACGAGGAACCGGAGGTCGACGACGTCACCGACTACTTCGAGAGCGACGACATCGTCGTCGTCCCGCTCTTTATCGCCGACGGCTACCACACGCAGGAGGACATCCCCGAGGACATGGGGCTGACCGAGGACTACCGGCTCGGCTGGGACGTCCCCGCGGAGGTCGACGGCCACCGGATCTGGTACACCGGCGCGGTCGGGACTGAGGACCTGATGGCCGACGTCGTCCTCGAGCGAGCCGCGGACGCCGGGGCCGACATCGGTGACGCCCGGGAGGCGGTCCGCGAGTTGGCCGCGTCGGCCGCCGAGTCGGAACCGCACGCGGGAGCGGGCGCGGGGGACTGACTCGTGACGGTGGCGACGGCGGATCTCGACGCCCTCCTCGAGCGCGCGTCGGCGGGCGTCTCCGTCGACGGGCTCCGCGTGGAGGAGGCCGACGACGGCTATCGGCTCGCGACGCCGGACGACGAATGGACCGGCCTCGACGAGGACGAACTGCGGCGCGCACTCGACGCCGCCGACGAGTACGTCACGAACTGGCGCTACTGGCAGGAACGGGTCGGCGGGGAGGGGACCGCTCGCCGCGCGTTCCTCCGCTGGTGCGAGCGAGCGCCGCTCGCGGACGCTGAGACCGGCAACGCGACGACTGGGCCCTGGAGCGAGAGCGGAGAGGGCGACGCGGATGCCGGCGAAGATCCCCTCGCGGTGCCCGAGCGCTACGACGCGCTCCGCGACGGCATCGACCGCGAGTGGGGCCAGCTCTCGATCACCGCCCGCTTCGTCGACGTCGACGACCCCGACGGGGAGCGCGTCTACGACCTCTGGCACGTCGACGACGCCGACACCGATCTCGCCGACCTCGAGGTTTACGACGATCCACGGGACGCCCGCGAACTCGCGACCTACGACGGGGACGGCCGCTACCGACCGTTAAAGACCGCACCGACCCTGCCCGGCGGCTGGGCCTTTACCGGCCTCTCGGGTGACGACCTCGTCGAGGCGGTCGAGTTCTTCTACCCCGCGACCGTCGCCAACTGGCACCGCGAACTGCGGGGGAACTTGGATGTCGACCACTGGCTCGAGACCGCGGAGCGCCAGACGGGAATCTACGACGTGATCGACGAACTCCCCCGCGAGGCCGTCGCGTGGATGGCCGAGGCCTGCTGTGTCGACTCACAGTGTCTCCGCCGCCGCGAGTGGGAGTACGAGGAAGGCGACGACCTCGACGTCGACGGCGGCGACGGTCCATTCCCCTGTCGCGAGCCGTGTTCGCTCGTCGTCGCCGCCGCCCGCAAGTGGACGACTCTCGAGTCCGAAGACGAACACACCTACGAACTCGAGTTGACGACCAGCGAAATCAACCAGCTCACGGAGCTGATCGACGCCGTCGCCGAGGGCCGCACCGACGAGATCCGCGAGGCCGACGTCTACGACGGCGCGAACCGCTACCGAGCGCGATACCTCCGGGCTAAACGGTTCGACGACGAGGGCGACCTCGAGGCGACCAGGGTCGACGACTGAGCCCGGTTTCGACCGTTATCGAGCGAGTAACAAGAGTGCGACGGCGACGCCGACGAAGACGATCACCAGGCCGGCCGCGGTGACGGGGCCGCCGATCGTCGCGGCGGTCGCGCCCCCGACGCCGATCGCGACCAGCCCCAGCGCGGCGACCGCCAGCGTCGCCGGCTCGAGGCCGCCGATGAGTCGAGCGAGCGGCTGCTCGACCTCGGCCGACGCCGGCTCGGGACTTGCTGGCTCGGCCAGCGAGTCGTCGACGTCGACGGCCGACGGGCCGGGAACGACAGTGACGGCGATCGAGATCGATTCCGCGCCGTACCCCGTGAGTACCTCGAGGGCGCCCTCGACGGGCCCGTCGATCCCGTCGGCGTCGACGGCGACGGGGACGGTGGTGACGGCGTTCGGTTCGACGTAGTAGTTCCCCGCTTCGAGGGCGGCGATCCGCTCGAGGTCACCGGCGAGCCGACAGTGGGCGTGTGCGGGCGCGTCGTGGCCCTTCAATCGAAGGGCGAACGAGCCGTCGACCTCGAGAGCGCTCGCGGCCGTCTCGAGGGCGCCCGTGGACTCGCGGTTGACGTGAACGGTGACCTCGGTGTCGGGCATGACTGGCTGGCCCTATGCCGGGGTCTCCTCGCGCATGTCCGGCGGCAGCAGGTTCGGGATGCCGTCCTCGATGGGGTAGGACTCGCCGCACTCGGTACAGACGAGCGCGCCGTCGACGACCTCCTCACTGTCGTAGTCGGCGTCCTCGAGGTCCAGATCGTGTTTGTCGAGCGGACAGCAGAGAATCTCCAGCAGCGACTCCTTCATACTACGTAGGCGAGTCGCCTCCAGCAAAAGGTTTCGGGAACGCTCCGAGCGATTCGACCCCGTTCGGTCACTGACGCCTACTCGTAGGGGTTCTCGACGACGACGGTCTCCTCACGGCCGGGGCCGACGCCGACGGCGTAGACCGGCGCATCGAGTTCGTCGCTGACGTACTCGAGGTAGGTCCGGGCGTTCTCGGGGATCGCCTCGTAGCCGTCCTCGGCGACCGCCGCCCAGTCGACCTCGGGCCAGCCGTCGAAGGACTTGAACGTGGCCTCACAGCGGCCCCACTGTTCGGTCGTCGAGGGCATCGTGAGGATCTCCTCGCCGTCGAACTCGTAGCTGTGGCCGACTTTGACCTCGTCGAGGCCGGCCAGCACGTCGACGTGGTTGACCGCGAGCCCGGTGAAGCCGTTCGCGCGGGCCGCGTGGCGCAGCATCGGCATGTCGAGCCAGCCGACGCGGCGGGGGCGGCCGGTGACGGTGCCGTACTCCCCGCCCTCGTCGCGGATGTAGGTCGCGAGTTCCTCCTCGTCTTCGCCGGCTCCCTCGTCGGGATCGTAGTCGGGCGTCTGTCCCTCGACACCGCCGAGTTCGGTCGGCAGCGGGCCGGTGCCGACCCGCGAGAGGTAGGCCTTGACGATGCCGATGACCTCGCCGTCGCCGACGACGGTCGGACCGAGCCCGGTGCCGACGGTCGCCCCGCCCGCAGTCGGGTTCGAAGAGGTGACGTAGGGGTAGACGCCGTGGTCGATGTCGAGGGAGGTCCCCTGCGCGCCCTCGAGCATGACGTTCTCGCCGGCGTCGATGCGCTCTTGCAGGAAGGTCCCGCAGTCGACGGTCATTCCCTCTTCGGCGAGGCGCTCGCCGTACTCGCGGTAGGTGTCATAGAGGTGGTCGATGTCGAACGCCTCGCCGGTCTCCTTGTCGAAGACGTCCTCGGCGAGGGCCTTCTTCTGGGGAACGACGTACTCGAGGCGTTCGCGCAGCGTGTCGGGGTCGAGCAGATCGCCGATCCGGACGCCGCGGCGGCCGGCCTTGTCCTCGTAGGTCGGGCCGATGCCGCGTTTGGTCGTGCCGGCGGCCAAGTCGTCTTTCTCCTCCTCCTCGATCCCGTCGAGCGCGCGGTGATAGGGGAGGATGACGTGGGCGCGCTCGGCGACGCGGACGTCCGGATCGAGCCCGCGTTCGCGGAGCGTATCGATCTCGTCGAACAGCGTCTCGGGATTGACGACACAGCCGTTGCCGAGGACGCCGATCTTGCCCCGAACGGCACCGGAGGGCACCAGCGATAGTTTGTACTTCTCACCGTCGTGAACGACGGTATGGCCAGCGTTGTCGCCGCCCTGATAGCGGGCGACGACATCGGCGGCGTCGCCGTAGAGGTCGACGACGCCACCCTTGCCTTCGTCGCCGAGTTGCGACCCGACGATAGTGACGGTCATAACAGCGGCGGGTTCATGCCGGGCCGATAAACAGATTACGGTATACGGGTCCGTCCAGAAGGTATCAGTATTTATGCGCACAGCACCAACGACGGGATAACGTGTGACACGACCGATACTGTGTCGTGGCGTTGCCCCGATCGGAAGCGTTAACTACTGACAGGAACGAGCATCGAGTTGAGAGTGGACGTTTCAGTTCTCGAGGGCAACCTTTAAAAGGTCCAAAGACAAGTTAACAAATGCCATGATAGACCGACTTGAGAAGGAAGTCGATATGCTGGAACGCCATCTGCAGGTCCTGAAGATGGTCATCGAGAACGAGCCGATCGGCATCGTCAAGATGTCGAACGAGACCGGCTACCCCCACCACAAAGTCCGGTACTCCCTCCGGGTCCTCGAGGAGGAGAACCTGATCGAGCCCTCGAGCCAGGGTGCGATCAAGACCGAGCGCACCGCCGAGTTCGTCGACGAACTCGACGGCAAGATCGACGACATCGTCGACAAGCTCGAAGGCATGAAGATCGAAGACGTCGCCGAGATCGAAGGCTAGTCCCTCCGCTCGCTTCGGACATCGCCCGTCCCCGCGACCGGAGCCGACGCGAACCGATTTCTCATCGCCGTTTTCAACCGCGGTAGCGACTACCAGGAACTGTCGAGCGATCGCCGGACAGCCGTCGAAAACGAGGTCGGAACCCGCGAGCCTACAGTTCGGGCACGTTCATGTGGAACCCTTCCGATCGCGATTCGACCAGACAGAGATGATACCCCGTCTTGCGCGAGAGGTTGACGTAACTGAGCTTCGAGCCGCGGCTGAGCAGTCCGCCGCTGGTAGCCTGCTCGGCCACCTCGAGCGCGCCGGGTTCGAAGAAACTCGAGGTGACCGCGATCGCCGCGGCCAGATCCGGGTAGTTGGCCTTGACCGCGGAGGCGGCCGCCTCGAGTTCCTCGAGGGTATCCTGGGTCGCGGGCTCTCGCGAGTCGTTGAGCGCGACCAGCACTAACGGATTCCCCATCTTGTCGAACGCGACGATGTCGAAGGTGACCTCGTCGGGGACGTCCTCGGTGTCGTCGTCCTCGAGCGAGATCGTCGCGCCGAGTTCGGCCCGGTCGATGCGGGGGATCGCGTCATAGAGATCGCCCAGCCCGTCGGCGTTGCCGGTGTCGCGGATCTCGTACAGCAACGTCGCGGTGAGCCAGTCGACGAACCGGTACTCCATCGAGGCAGCGAGGAACTCGTCGTACGGCCGGCCGTCGACGGCCGCGTCGGCCGAATCGAACTGCGTGTGATGTTCGAGTTGCAGGTTCGATGCGACCTCGCTGCGATCGGCGTCGCCGTCGTGGGCCGTCTCGAGGGTCGGCTGGCTCTTCGAGGCGTACCGGACGAAGAGGTTCGTCCCCGCGAGCGCTCGCTGGGCCGAGAGCTGGGTACTGGCACCGGAGTCGGCCGTTTCACTGTCGGCTTCCCGCGCCCGTTCGAGTTCCGTCTCGAGGCTCTCGATTCGGGACTGGAGCCGCTCGACCGTCGACGAGAGGTCGTCGTTCTCCGATCGCAGCCGGTCGCGTTCGGCCTCGAGTTCCTCGGCTCTCGTCTCGAGGGCCCCGTATCGCTCCTGAAGCGTCTCGAGCTTCTCGGTCAGTGCGGCGACCCGCTCGCTTGCGGCATCGGTCGCGGCCGACCGACCGCTCGCGTCGGTGTCCCCGCTACCGGCGGCGCGGTCGCGGGACGCGTCCCGACTCGCTCCCGTCGTGGTCGCCTCCGCCGTCGTCGACGGGGCTTGGGTCGCGCTCGAGTCAGTCCGCCCGTCGCTCGACCGGGAACCGGTCGCCGTCGCGGACCGGTCGCCCGAACGCGTGCGCTCGTCGGACTCCGACTCCGACTCGCTGTTGTCCGGATCGATCGACGGGATGCGCCGCGTCTCCCGCCACTGTTCCTCGCGCTCGAGTTCCTCCTCGAGGTCGCCGTCGGGTGTCTCGGCGTCCTCGGCCGTCGTGGGATCGGTGGGTGTCGCGGGACCCTCGACCGTCGAGTCCTCGTCGTCCTCATCGACCCACGAAATATCGTTGCGGTCCAGTTCCTCGGCTGCCGCCTCGACCTCGGCGAGGTCCGGGTCCGTGGGACGGTCCGTCTCGACTCCGCTCGGTTCGCTCGAGTCGGTGGCGTCGTCCACGGGTTCGGCCGCCTCGGCAGACGCCGCCGGCTCCGTCCCTGTCGGGCCGTCGGCAGCCCCGTCTTCGGTCCCGGTGGTCGTGGGATCGGCCGGCTCCGTCGTCCCTCGATCGGCGTCGGACTGCGACATCGTGCCGGTGTCGGCGGTGTCTTGCCGTTTCGTCTCTGCAGCCGTGGGGCTCGTCACCGAACCGGCGTCGGCAGTACCGTCGGGGGCCGGCTCCTGACTGCCGGACGGGTCGGTATCGATAGCCGACTCCGCGTCGGTAATACCGGTCGGTTCGGGTTCGGTGTCGACCTCGTCGGTCGCGGTGATCCCCGACGGGTCCTCCGTCAGATCGATCTCCGACGACAGCGACGACGCGTCGTCGGTCACGCCCTCGGCCGACTCGGTGTCGGCGGCGGCCACGTCCTCGATCGGATCGGCCTCGACCGAGTCCGCTCCCGAAACGTCGATCGGCTCGATAGACGAGTCCGTCGGATCGGTCGTCGGGCTGTCGGCCGCGGATGCGGTCGGTTCGGAAGCCGGATCGGCATCGGTCGCGGCGTTTGCCCCGGCCGTCCCGGTACTGGACGCCGAGTCAGTGGCCGCTGGCTGACTCGAGCCGGCCGCGCTGTCGGTCGTGCCCGCGGCCGCCGGCTCGTCGTCGGCCGCACCCGGAACGTCGGTCACGTCGATCTCGACGTCGATGACTTCGTAGATACCGACCTCGTCGGCCGCGCGCTCGAAGGCTTCCTCGCCCGTCAGTAGCCGTTCGGCGTTGCCGATGTAGGCGGCTGCCATCCGGCGACCGCCGTAGTAGACGGCGTAGTAGTCGCCGCTGAGGACGTTCTCGCTCAGTTCGACGTAGCCGGTAAACGAGCCGCTCTGGAGGGTGTTATCGACCTCCCGGAGCGGCGTCTCGTTGGTGTAGTACTTCGCCCTCGTGTCGCCGCCGCGTTCCTCCATCGCACAGAGCAGCGGCAGCGACGGGTGTGGTGCCTCGTAGCGGGTCCCCGAGGCGGTTTCGAAGTCGTCGATGTCGCCGTCGATGACGCCCACGATCCGGCCATTGAGCATAAAGAGCCACGTGCCGTGTCCCGAGACGGCACCCGAGAAATCGGCGGCAGCGAGATCGGAGAGGCCATCGAAACCGCCGCTGAACGGGCGGGAGTCCCACTCCTCGACGCGCTCTTGCGTGCGCGGGTCCATACGTCAACAAGCGGGAACCACACCAAATACGTTTCGCCTAGACTACGCCGCGAGTTAAATCTTCGATTCGGCGTCCTCGGCCAGTTCCTTCATCCGCTTGCCGATCCGGCCGGCGCTCGAGAACTCGTCTTCGCTCATCGCACTCGCTAGGGCGTTACCAAGCACGAAAACGGCGTGTTTGTGTTCGCTCTTGGACTTGTGGACGTGCGAGGGATCGACGTCGAGTTGGCGATAGGGATCGAACAGCGTTTCGTCGACCTCCTCGCGCTCCGAGAAGTACTCCATGATGACGACGAGTTCTTCGTGGAGCTCGAGAAGTTCGTCTTTATGCATACACACCGCTTGGAACGGTTTGAAGTTAAGCGTTGTGTGGCGAGACGTCGCAAATCCGGCTCGAGGCGTTCAGCGTGCCGACCAGCCGGGATCGTCGTTCCGGGACGCGATCGTGACCGCGAGCAGGAGGACCCAGCCGCCGAAGGCGACGGCGGCGATAAATTCCGGGACGGCAAACCACGTGTCGGTATCGGCCCCGCCGTCCAGGGAGCCTATCCACACTGCCCACGCCAGCGGGTGGACGAGTCCGATGAGAATCGACGGGACGGCCAATCGGCGGTCGCCGGCCAGCGCCGCCCCGGCCCCGTAGACCCAGCCCGCGAACGGGGCGACGCCGAACACCGAAAGCGCCGCGACGGCGTGGAAACTCCGGTCGAGGTAGACGGCCGTATGCTCGAGAAAGAAGATCCCGACGCCGATCTGTCCGAGTACGGTCACCGCGAGCAATACGATGCCGGCCCGCTCGAGGCGGTTGCGACTCGCGGTCCACAGCCGCCAGGCGAATGGGAAGCCGATCAGTCCGCCGACGATCAGACCGCCGTTGAAAAGCGGGAACGTCGGCGCACCGTACCGGCCCATGTCCGAGAGCGCTCGCGTGCGCCAGGTAAACGTCTCGGGGGGAGCCACGAACGTCGCGAGGAGGATGGCCCCGAGCGTGACGACCGGGGCGGCGATTCCACAGTAGGTCGCGATTCGCTTCGTCTCAGTCATGGATAGCGTGGCGTCGCGACGTGATCGGACCCCCGAACCTGCCGTGAGCGGGCGGCCGTCGGATCTTGCCGCGGGAGTTCCGTTCTGGACGGAGTCCCGAAGACATATATCTATTTCCGATTACGTTTGTTCGATGACAGATAAGGGGATCGTCCGGCGACTGAACGCGGTCATCGGACTCCAGGTCGTGATCCTCGGTGTAATCGTCGCCTCGACGGTTCCGGCCGCATTACTACCGGTATTCGTCCTCAGGGGAGTCCTGTTCAGTCCGACGGTCGTACTGGCACTGTTGCTCGTCTACTCGTGACCTCGGGACGACAGTCCGTCTCAGTCGTCATCGGATGCCACAGCCGCGTCGGTCTCGTCCTCGCGGTGGTCGGCGGGGAACCACGCGAGGTCGTGGTCGGCGGTGACGCGGACCCCGACGCGTTCGTCGAGATCGATCCGGTCGGAGTGGTTGTGCATGCACTCGATGGTTTCGCCGCCGTCGAGTTCGACCCGGTAGAGGACCGTCGGACCGAGATAGCGACGGTAGACGACCCGGCCGTCGGCCTCCGCCCCTTCTGCGGGGTAGGCCGTCACGTCGTCGGGCCGCACCAGCAAGTCGACGACGCTGCCGTCGTACTGGTGGGCGAGCCCGTTGACGTCGTCGCGGAGAACGCGCCCGAGCGCGGTGTCGACGTGGTCGCCGTGGACCTCGCCCGGGAGGAAACTGGCGTGGCCGAGAAAGCCCGCGACGAACCGCGATTCGGGCTGTTGGAAGACCCGCTGTGGGGTGTCGATCTGTTCGATGTCGCCGTCGTTCATCACGGCGACTCGGTCGGAGATCGACAGCGCCTCCTCCTGATCGTGAGTGACCGAAACCGCGGTCACGCCCGTTTCTTTGATGATCCGGCGGACCTCCTCACGCATCTCGACACGGAGGTCCACGTCCAGATTCGAGAAGGGCTCGTCGAGCAACAGCATCTCCGGCTCGGGCGCGAGCGATCGGGCGAGCGCGATCCGCTGTTGCTGGCCGCCCGAGAGTTCGTCCGGGTGGTCGTCGCCGTGGTCGGCAAGCCCGACGAGTTCGAGCAGTTCGTCGACGCGGGCGTCGCGCTCGCTCTCCGTCCAGTCTTTCAGCCCGAAGGCGACGTTTTCGCGTGCGCTCAGATGTGGAAAGAGGGCGAAGTCCTGAAAGACGACCCCGACGTCGCGTTGCTCCGGCGGAACGAACCGGCCCTCGCCGGCGACGGTGTCGTCTTCCAATCGAACCCGGCCGTCGTTGGGTCGCTCGAGGCCGGCGATCAACCGGAGCGTCGTGGTCTTCCCACAGCCGGAGGGGCCAAGCAGGGTCAAGATTTCGCCGTCGCGAACCGACAGCGACAGGTCGCCGATGACGTCCTCGCTGCCGTATCGCTTGGCGATGCCGTCGAGCTCGAGGACCGCCTCGTCGGCCGTCGGCGCTCCAGTGGGTTCCCGCGTTCCGTCCTCGGCGGCCGTAGTAAGTAGGTGTCCGTTCGCCATGGGTCCTCTCCGGCGTCTGCCGGCGTACATTCCCTTTAGGCGGCCCTAAAATACTTATAACTGCCGGTCGGCTCCCGAGCGCTGGGAGCCTAGAGTTCGACGCCGCTCGGGATCAGGCTGTGCTGGCGAAGCAGGCTCCCGTCGTCGTCGTAGACCAGAAATGTTCCCTTGTCGTAGCTGACGAACTGGTCGCCGTCGAGCGTGATCGTGACCTCGTAGCGGCCGTCGTCCTCGGCGGCCGCCTCGCCGTAGCCCCGGGCCGCGCGGATGAACTGCAGGACGTCGTCGGCGTCCTCGTTGAGTTCGAGAATGAACTCGCCGGTGACCCGGTTGGTCACGCTCACGACTCCCTGAGTGTCGTCCCCGAGCGGCCCCTGGAGCCGGAGTGCGACGTCGGTCTCGCTCGCGTCGAGAACGTCGCCGTCGGGGCCAGTCAGGCGCTCGCGAAGCATCGTCGCCGGGCCGGTGAAGTCGATCGATACCGATGGCTTTCGTGGTTCGCCGTCGGTTTCGACCCAGTCGATGTGCGTGACGTCTAGCGTGAAGTGCTCGCGCCTCATTCCGTACGCGGTAGTTCGGACTCCCACGGTATGAACGTAACGCACAGCAACCCGTTCATACGAGGGGTCGACGCACGTCGCCTCGCCGCCGCACGCGCTACGTCGATCGGTAATCGAAACGGCCGCCTCATTTATGCCGGTCGCGTCCGGACTGTCACGGAGCCCTGAACATGGACCAGCGGGACACGACTCCTCGAGCCGACAACGAGCCGGCGGTCGCGGGCGCGACCGATAGCGCAGCCGACGGGGCCGTCGAGGAGATCACGGAGCCGGCCGCGGGCGGCGACGCCGAGGACTCGACGATCGAGACCGTGCGGCGGGTCGTCCGACGGGTCGTCGAGACGCTCCGTGGGTCGACCGTCGACGTCGGCGACTACGAGCCGGACACGCACGGGCCGCTCGTCGAACTCGACGACCCCGGTGACCTCGAGGTGATCGAACGCTACTGGGTCGACGCCCCCTTCTCGTACGTCACGATCGGCTACGATCACGAGGCCAACGAACACCGCTACCGGCCCGTCGAACCGCGGCTGCGCGATGACGAAGCGGTCCTGCTCGAGACGCTGTTCGAGGACGTCCGCGATCCGCTCCTGTATCGCGCCGAGGACGGCGACGACGTCGAGTCCTTGCTCCGGGAGACGGTCCGTGAGTACCTCGAGCGCTACGGTGCCGCGGTCGACACCACGACGTTCTATCGCCTGTTTTACTATCTCTACCGGGATTTCCGGGGCTACGGCCGGCTCGCGCCGATCATGCACGACCCCCACGTCGAGGACGTCTCCTGTGACGGCTACGAGCTGCCGATCTTCGTCTATCACGACGAGTACACCGACATCGAGACCGACGTCTCGTTCGAGGCGGACGCGCTCGATCGGTTCGTCGTTGGACTCGCCCAACACTCGGGGCGACACATCTCGATCGGCGATCCGATGGTCGAGACGACCCTGCCGGACGGCTCGCGGGCCGAACTCGCGCTCGGCGAGGAGGTTACTCCCCGCGGCTCGGCCTTTACCATCCGCAAGTACGCCGACGAGCCGTTTACCCCGATCGACCTGCTCGAGTACGGAACCTTCGGCGTCGAACAGTTGGCCTACCTCTGGCTGGCGATCGAACACAACAAGAGTCTGATCTTCGCGGGCGGGACCGCCTCGGGGAAGACGACGAGCATGAACGCCGTCTCGATGTTCGTCCCGCCCCGGTCGAAGGTGGTGACGATCGAGGACACCCGCGAACTGCAGCTCTCTCACGATAACTGGCTCTCCGCGATCACCCGCGAGCGGGTCCACGAGGGGACCGACGTGACGATGTACGATCTGCTGCGATCGGCGCTGCGTCACCGCCCGGAGTACATCGTCGTCGGCGAGGTCCGCGGCGAGGAGGCGATGACGCTCTTCCAAGCCATGAACACCGGCCACACGACCTACTCGACGATGCACGCCGACTCGGTCCAGACGGCGATCAACCGCCTCGAGAGCGAGCCGATCAACGTTCCCCGATCGATGGTCCAGAGTCTCGATATCCTCTCGGTCCAGACACTGACCCGGGCCGGAGACGGGCGCGTACGCCGCAACAAGGTCCTCGCCGAGATCGAGGGCGTCGACCAGCGTACTGGCGAACTCGACTACTCGACGGCCTACCGCTGGGACAGCGAGAGCGACAGCTTTCGGAGCGCCAATAGCCGCGTCCTCTCGGAGATCCGCGACGAGCGTGGCTGGAGCCAGACGGAGTTGCTCACCGAACTCGAGAACCGCAAGCAGTTCCTCGAGTACCTCCGCGAGAACGGGATCAGCGACTACCGGCGGTTCACCGCCATGGTCAACGAGTACTACAGCGACACGGCGAGTGTCCTCGAGCGGATCGGGGTCGAGAGCCGACTCGAGGCCGAAGACGGGGCCGACGAGGGGTACGGGGACGAGAACCGAACCGGAGGCGAGGACGGGCTCGCGGACGAGAGTGTTCCGGCCGCCGACTCCGACGCTGCGGACTCGAGCGGGGGACCGGACGTCCCTCGGGACCGATGAGACTGGTTCCCCTCCTCCCGCTGGCGCTCGCGCTGGCGTGTCTCGTCCCGATCGCGGCGGCGAGATACGTCGCCCGGGTCGATCGCGTTCTCGCCCGGATCGCGAACCGCTGCTTCGGGTCCCACGTCGATCTGTTTCGCAGCGAGCGACCGGACCGGCGGGCGGCCCTGCAGGCCGCCCAGCTCCCGACGACTGATCGCGAGTACGGGGCGACGACGCTGCTGTACGCCGCGATCGCTACCGTCGTCGGTGCCGTCCTCGGGATCTACGCCGGCTGGGGACTGCTGTCGCTGCTCGCGATCGATCCCGAGACCATCCGGGCGGCGGTCCCGGGCCCCCTCGAGTTCCTCGCGGGGCTGGCCGGCATCCCGTCGCTGTCCGCGATCGAACTCGCCGCGCTCTTGCTCGGCTCGGCGGTGACCGTCGGGGCCGTCGCCGGCGCGGGGACCTACTGGTTTCGGTGGTGGTATCCGGGCTACCTCGCGGACGGCCGTGCCCGCCGAATCGAGGCGAGTCTGCCCGCGGCCGTCGCCTTCCTCTATGCCCTCTCGAAGAGCGGGATGGCCGTCCCCGACGCGGTCCGGGTCCTCGCCGACCAGGAGGACACCTACGGCGAGGTCGCCGCCGAGTTCTCGGTCGCGGTCAGGGAGATGGACACGTTCGGTACCGACGTGATCACTGCCCTCGAGACGATGGGGCGGCGCTCGCCGAGCCCCCAGTTCCGGGAGTTTACCGAGAACCTCGTCGGCGTCCTCCGGAGCGGACAGCCCCTCTCGACGTTCCTCGAGCGCCAGTATCGAGACTACCGAGAGGAGGCCGAGTCCCAGCAAGAGAGCGCACTCGGGCTGCTCGCGACGCTTGCCGAAGCCTACGTCACGGTGCTGGTCGCCGGGCCGCTCTTTCTGATCACCATCCTCGTGGTCATCGGGATCGCCGCGGGCGAGACGTTCGGCCAGTTGCAGCTCCTCGTCTACCTGTTCCTGCCGCTTGCAAACCTCGGGTTCGTCGTTTACCTGAGTACGGTGACCGACGACCTCACGCCGGGCCGTGACGCCAGCGGAGGTGAACAGGCCCTCGATCCCCCCTCGGTCGACGCCGTCCCGACCGAACGCGCCCCCGATCTGCCGGGGGCGCGGCCGCATCCCAACGTCGAGCGCGTTCGGTACTACCGGCGGCTCCGTGGCCTTCGTGAGCGGCTCGGGCAGCCACTCCGAACGCTCGTCGGACGGCCGTCGCTGACGGTCGTGATTACCGTTCCCCTCGTCCTCGCGGCGTTCGTCGGTCGCCACTCGCCCCTCGCGGGCGAGATCACAGTGACCGCGGTCGACGACACCATCGCGGTCGGGGCGCTGTTCGCGATCGGCGTCTTCGCGGTCGCCGAGGAGGTCCGGCGGCGCCGGCTCTCGGCGATCGAGGCCGCGGTGCCGGACCTGCTCGATCGACTCGCCAGCGCCAACGAAGCCGGCTCCTCGATCGTCTCGGCGATCGACCGCGTCCGGGACTCCGAACTCGGGCCGCTCGGCGACGAACTCGACCGCGTCTGGGCCGACGTCGAGTGGGGTGCGGACCTTCAGACCGCGCTCCGCCGGTTCGAGGGTCGCGTCGGCACCCGGTCGGTCTCCCGGATCGTGACGCTGCTGACCGAATCGATGGCGGCCAGCGGCAACCTCGGAACGACGCTCCGTATCGCCGCACGCGGGGCCGCCGCCGACCGCCGACTCGAGCGCGAACGCAGACAGGCAATGATCGAGTACGTGGTCGTCGTCTACGTCTCCTTTCTGGTCTTTCTGTTTATCATCGGCGTGCTGTCGGGCTATCTCCTGCCGAACCTCCCGGCCGAGGGGGCGGAACTCGCCTCGGGGACCGGCACGACCGAACTGGGCGGCCTCTCGGAGGGCGACGCCGACGCCTACGCGACGTTGTTTTACCACGCGACGCTGGTGCAGGGACTGCTGTCGGGCCTGATCGCCGGCCAGTTGAGTACCGGCGACGTCAGCGCCGGCGCGAAACACGCCGCGATCATGCTCGCGCTCGCCATCGGACTCTTCACGGTCGTCCTGTAGGGCGCTGACCGGCGATGAGAAACCCTTTAGTCCTCGACGGCGGAAGCGGTAGTGGGAAGCGCACGGCCGCAAATCCGACTCCGTCGCCCGCTCTTTGGGGCGGCTTGGGATTGCGGAAGTGCAGACGAGAGCAGTACTGCCAACGGCAGTACAACGCAGCGGTCAGTGCGATTCCTATCCTCAACAATGGCACGAATGCACACCCGCCGACGCGGCTCGTCCGGTTCGGACAAGCCCTCGGCAGACGAACCACCGGAGTGGAGCGACGTCGACCCCGAAGAGATCGAATCGCGGGTCGTCGAACTGGCAGAACAGGGTCACGACCCCAGCCAGATCGGGATGAAGCTGCGTGACGAGGGCGTCACCGGCACCCCGATCCCGGACGTCAAGCTGGCGACCGGGAAGAAAATCACCGAGATCCTCGAGGAGAACGACGCGCGAGCGGACATCCCCGAGGACCTCTGGAACCTGATGGAGCGTGCGGTGCGCCTGCGCGAACACGTCCAGCAGAACCAGCAGGACCACCAGAACAAACGCGCTCTGCAGAACACCGAAGCGAAGGTCCGTCGCCTGGCCGACTACTACCGCGGCGACGAACTCGAGCCGGACTTCACGTACACGCCCGAACTCGCGAAGGAACTCATCGGAGACGCCGAGTAACGCCACATGGCAACCGAGGGTCGATCCGCACCGTCGTCGTCCGCCACGACCGCGCTCGAGAGCGCCGGCTTCGTCCGGCTGATCGCGCGGGCCGACGGCGACGCCATCGCCGCCAGCGCCCTCCTCGCGAGGGCGCTTGCCGACCGTGATACGCCGTATCAGATCACCGTCGGCCGGACGATCGCCGAGCGGGCACGGCGCATGCGCGCGCCGACCGCCGACGGCGACGCCACGGTCGTCGTCGGCACCGCCGACGCGACCGCCGACGAACCGATCCGGCTGCCGGCGACCGACCGACCCGCGGCGCTCGAGGCCGTCGATCTCGTCCGCGACCTCGGCACGACGCCGGACCCGGTCCTCGCGCTGGCCGGCGTCGTCGCCGCCGGCGGCGACCCCGGCGCGGGCGAAAGCGAGTGGCTCCTCGAGAGCGCACTCGAGCGCGGCCTCGTCGACCGCCGACCCGGCATCGCGGTGCCGACCGCCGACCCGGTCGACGGGCTCGCCCACTCGACGCGGCTTCACGCGCCGTGGTCCGGCGATCCCGAGGCGACACGCGAGGCGCTCGCCGATGTCGCCGCCGATCCCGATGCGCTCGAGGCGGATGATCGCCGCGCGATCGGATCGTTGGTCGCGCTCGATACCGTCGGTGCCGACGCGGCGACCGACGCCGCCGCCGAGGCGGTCGGCCGGGCGCTCCGGCCCTATGCCACGCCCGAGGCCGCCGTCGCGACGCTCGGCGGCTTCGCCGACGTCCTCGCGGCGCTTTCCCGGACCGAGCCGGGTACCGCAACGGCGCTCGCGCTCGGCCACGACGTCCGCGAACGGGCGCTCGAGGGCTGGCGCGATCACGGCCGCCGCGCCCACGCGGCGCTTGCCGACGCCTCGATCGACCGCTACGACGGGCTGGTCGTCGTCGACGTCGACGACGCCCCCGTCGAGACGGTCGCGCGGCTCGCGGTCGACTACCGGTCGCCGGAGCCGGCCGCCCTCGCACTCGGCGAGGACGAGGCTGCGATCGCGACCCGCGACGCCGACGCCCTCGGCGCGGCGCTCGAGGCGATCGCGCGGGACCTCGCGGATGCGGTCCCGGCGACCGACACGGCGGAGCCCGACGCCGATGGCGGCGTCGAGTACGACGTCGGCCATCGCCGCGGCTACCTGCGCTTCGACCCCGGACTCGAGGACGAGACGATCGTCACGACAGCGAGGGAACTGCTATGAGCCGGCGAGCGACGATCCGGACGACCCACGACGACGCAGCGCTGGTCGCACGGGCGCTCGAGCCGGACAACACCGACGAGATGGCGACGACGGTCGACGACGGCACGGTCGTCACGCGGATCGACCGCGGGACGACGAGCGGCCTGCAGTCGACGGTCGACGACTACGTCGTCAACCTCGCCGTCGCGATCGACGTCGCGTCGACGACACGAACCGAACAGGACGACCGACCGACGGACACGGGACCTGTGTCCGACCACGACACCGATACAACACACAATGAGTGAACGATCAGTTTCACGCGCGAAACAGGAGAAGCGGTGGTACACCGTCCTGGCACCCGAACAGTTCGACCGCCAGGAACTCGGCGAAACCCCCGCTGACGAACCGGAGAAAGTCTACGACCGAACCATCGAAACGACGCTTGGCGACCTCAACAACAACGCCAGCGAGAACAACACGAAGCTGACCTTCAAGATCACGGACGTCGGCAGCGACTCGGCCTACACCGAGTTCGTCGAGCACTCGCTGACGCGGGACTACCTGCGCTCGCTCGTCCGCCGCGGTGCCTCCAAGATCGAGGCCTACGTCACCGTCCTCACGACGGACGACTACCGCGTCCAGATCCAGCCCGTCGCCTTCACGACGAAGAAGGCCGACGCGAGCCAGGAGAAGGCCATCCGCGAGCAGATGGTCGAGATGATCGAGGAGGCCGCCGAGGAGCGCTCCTTCGAGGAACTCGTCGACAGCGTCGTCGAGGGTCGTCTCTCCTCCGCCATCTACGGCGAGGCCAAGACGATCTACCCGCTGCGACGCGTCGAGATCCAGAAGACCACCCTCGAGGCCCACCCCGAGGAAGTCGCCGAAGAGGAAGCGACCGCGGTCGACGTCGAGGACTGACCGCGATCGGCGCGGCTCGTCATCGCTCTCCCAACCGACATTTCGTATTTTGACGACGACCTGAACCGTGAGCCACCGCTCTCCTCGATCGGCTGAACCGCCGTCGTCACCGGTAGGACGCGCCGCCGCTTCGCTCGAGGTGGTCACCGATCGAGCGAGCGAGTCGCTGGCCGCTACAGTTTGACGTCCTCGGCCGAGTCGACGTCGAACCGGGTGACCTCGGGCTCGCCGGCGAGCAGTTCCGGCAGCGTGGCCTCGAACTCCTGGTAGTGGTCGCTCCGGGCGTGTGCGCCGACGGCCGCTTCGTCCTCGTAGCGCTCGAAGAAGCGGACGACGTTCGGCTCGGCGATATCGGTCGTGGCTCGGTAGTCGAGGATGCCGTCTTCGGCCTGCGATTCGTCGACGAGGTCCGCGATCAGCTCGAGGGCTTCCTCGCGGCGGTCGGGATCGATCGGGAAACTCGCGTGGATAACGATCATGCCGGGCACACGGTGCGGGCGAGGCGTGATAAAGGTAGGCACACGGGCAAGGCGGGACCCCGTTTTCGGTCCGCGGCTCACTCGGTGACGACGATTTCGCCGAGCATCTCCGCTCGCTCGTGGGGAATACAGACGTAGTCGTAGGTGCCGGGGACCTCGAAGGTGTGTTCGAACGTCTCGCGGGAGGAGAGGCGACCGCCCTGGTCCTCGTGCCAGGCCTCGTAGGCCGTCGCCTGGTCCTCGAACCCGCCGGTGGCGAAGTAGTCGGCCCCGTCGGGAATGCTCGACTCGAAGGCGGTCACGGTGTGATAGGCCTCGCTCGTGTTCTTCCAGACGACCGTCTCGCCGACGGAGACCTCGTAGGATTCGGGCCGGAACTCGGTCCGAGTCATGCCGATATGACAGTCCTCGCCGGTACAGGAATCGTCGTCGAACACGCTGAGCGCGGACGAACAGCCGGCCAGTCCGACAGCGGTGGCAGTGCCGACGGTAGCGAGATAGGCGCGCCGGTTCATACGGGCGCTTAGGGGACTCCCGGTATAATCACCCCGGTTCGATTCCCGGTCCGTAGGAGTAGCCTCCGCCCCGACTCGAGGACGGCCGACCCGTGGAAACGAAAACACGTAAGGGAACGCCCCGCCGACTCGGCGATATGCTCCCCCGGTTCGTCGGTCGACTCGGTGTCGCCGACGCGGTGACGATCGCGAACGCCGCCCTGGGTTTCGTCGCCGTCGTCGTCGCGGCCGTCGACATCGAGCTGGCCGCCCGACTGATCCTCCTGGCGGCGATCGCGGACGGGCTCGACGGCATCCTCGCGCGCCGCTACGGCGGCACCGAGGCCGGGCCGTACCTCGACTCGCTCGCCGACGTCGCCTCCTTCGCCCTCGCCCCCGCGGTCCTCTCCTTTACCGTCGTCACCGACGGCCTCGCGGTCGATTTCGATACGGTCACGCCGGAACTGCTCGCGGTGGCCGGCGTCTGTGCGCTGTTCGTCGCCATGGCCGTCACCCGGCTCGGGATGTACACCGCCTACGACATCTCCGGGAGCTACACGGAGGGCGTTCAGACGACACTGGCTGCGACCGTGCTGGGTGCGGCGATCCTCGCCGGCGAAACCCAGCCGTGGCTCGTCCTCGGCGTCACCGGCGCGTTCTGTTACCTGATGGTCTCCCGGATCCAGTACCCCGACCTGCTCGCCCGCGACGCCGGCATCATGGGGATCGTCCACGCACTCGCGATCCTCGTCCCCGACTTCGCCGGCCGGACGTTCCCCTACGCCCTCCTGACGCTCGGGTTGGCCTACATGACACTCAGCCCCTGGTTCTACTGGGGCGACGCCGAACGCACCGGCGAGGTCGACGTGCATGGAAACGCTTAGGGCCGTCCTGACACGACCGTAGGATATGTACACCGTCACGCGTCGGCGTCGTCCCGAGGTGGAACCATGAGCGAGGACGAGGCAACTGACGACGCGGCCGAAGCGGGGGCAGACGAGCAAGAACCCGTAGACCTCGAGGCGATCCGGGAGCGCCTCGACGGACTCGCCGCCGACCTCGAGGCCCTCGAGTCGAGCCTCGAGTCGGCCGAGACCGAAGACGATCTAGACGTCGTCGAGGCCGACCTCGAGTCGTTCCGGGCGGAACTCGAGAACGTCGAGGTGCCGGAGCCGCCGGAAACCGACGACGAGGACGAGGAAGACGAGGAGCCGGCCCCGGAAGAGGAACTCCAGGAGCAGTACGACGACATCGAGAGCGATCTCTCGGATCTCGAGTCCGACCTCGAGGACCAGCGCGGTCCCTACGGCGAGGACGTGGTGAGCGAGATCGAGGGCGTCAGCGGGACGATCACGGGCACCCGCTGGACCGAGGAGGGCAACGCCGAGCTGATCGAAGCCGTCGATGGCTTCCTCGACGAACTGAACGGCTTGCTCGAGAGTTCGGTCACGCTGGTCAACGAGGGCGAGGACGTCTCCGAACAGCTCGATGCGACCCTCGACGACGCGGCCGACGCCGTCGCGGACGCCGGCCTCGACGCCGACGACGACGCCGAGACGATCGCCGGCCTGCTCACGGCCACCGACGATCTCGAGGGCGACGTCGACGATGCGACGGAGTGGACCGACCTCGAGATCCGCGAACAGTTGCGCCGCGAGGGCTACTACGACGTCCTCGATCACGTCAAGGACTTCCCGCCGGAGTGGCACGCGCTGAAGGTCCACGAGAAGCAGGGCAACGTCGACATGATCCTGCTTGCCCTCGAGACCTTCGACTCCGATTTCATGGAAGAACACTGCATGGAGTCGCTCGAGCGCATGGGATCACGCGCGGAACCGGCCACCGACGCAATGCTGCAGAAGGCCAACCGCCGCGATAAGGCCGCCATGCGCATCCTCGGGAAGATCGGCGTCGCCGACGAGGAGGTCGTCGAGACGCTGGTCGACTACGTCGACTCCAATCCGAACCTCCAGCAACCCGCCTTCCGCGCCCTCGGCGAGATCGGTGCCGAAGACGCGGTCGAGCCGATCGCCCAGCAACTCGTCGCCGAGGAAGCCGACGTCCGCAGCTGGGCCGCCCGCGCGCTCGGCCTGATCGGCGACACCCGTGCCATCGAGCCGCTCGCGGACGTCCTCGCGGACGACGAGGCCGACCGCGTCCGGGCCAGCGCCGCGTGGGCGCTCAACCGCATCGGCACGCAGGAGGCCCTCGAGATCGTCGCCGACTACGGCGACGACCGGGCCTATCTCGTCCAGGCCGAGGCCGAGAACGCCGACCTCGAGCCCGCGGCCTGACGCAGCGTCGACGAACAGCTCTCACTGCGTTCTGAACGGACCGTCTCGGAAACCGACGGCTACTCGTCCCGCTGTTCGGGCTGTAACTGCCGAACGAGGTTTAGATGCATCAGGTGGAGATGCATCCCGATACCGTACAGGATGGTACCCAGCCCGACGAACGTCAGCGGCATGAGTATCGACTCGACCGCCTGTGACGGACTGTCGAGGTTGGCGGGGAGGACGATACCGACGGCCAGCAGGAATGCGCTCAGAATGATCACCAGTCCGAGGCGCACTGCCCGGGAGTACCTGCCGATCCGCTGGATTCGCGCTTCGATCTCCGCTCGAGAGGGTGGTGCCGTCTCGCGATCCATGGGTACTAGTATCGGACGGGATCCTTTAACGTCACACCGTCCGGGCCGACCCGATCGGATCGCCCGACAGTTTAAGTACGAACAGCCGGCCAGACGGAGCGATGGATACCCGACGGGCCGCTCTCGCGGCCGCGGTCGTCTGTGGGCTCGTCGTCAGCACCGCGCTACTGGCGGGCTTTGCCGTCGCCAACGAACCGGCGGCAGCCGATCGTGCCGCCGCTCGAGCGACCACGCTCCCGGCGACGAACGCAACCGACCTCGCCTGCCCGCCTCGAGCGGGCGAAACGAGCTCCACCAGTACGGAGACGCCTGACGAACCGCGGATCGCCGGCCTCTATCCGAATCCGACGACCGACGAGAACGTCGGCGAGTTCGTCGTCCTCGAGACGCCGTCCGACACCCGACTCGGGAACCTGACGCTGACCGACGGCCACACGACGGCCCGGCTCCCGAACGAGACGGTATCCGGACGGATCGCCCTCTCGATGGCCCCCAACGTGACGGAGACGCTGACCGACGTTCCCGTCAGCGAACTCGAGGGCCGACTCCGGCTCGCAGCCGACGGCGACGATCTCCGGCTCCGAAACGCGACGGCGACCGTCGACTCGGTCTCCTACGACCGGGCACCGACCGCCGAAAAATGGTATCGAACGGGACCGGTCGGCGGCAAGGCGGACCGCCGGAGCGACGGCCAGTGGTGGCCCCGCGACGCCACCTGTCTCCCCGTTTCGACGGCCGCCGTCGACGACGCGACGGCGTTCGTCCTCCCGGACGGTCCCGGGGTCCCGCGGGAAACGATCCGCAACGCCGACGACCGACTCCTGCTGGCCGGCTACACCGTCACCTCCGAGGCGATCGCTGCCGACCTCGTGGACGCGGCCGATCGCGGCGTCGAGGTCGCGGTCCTCCTCGAGGCCAGCCCGGTCGGGGGAACACCCGCGGCGACCGAGGGTGTCCTCGAGACACTGGCGGACGGCGGCGTCGACGTGCGCGTCATCGGCGGCGAGGACTCGCGATACCGGTATCACCACCCCAAGTACGCCGTCGCCGACGACCGCCTGCTGGTCACCACCGAGAACTGGAAGCCGTCCGGTGTCGGCGGCGAGAGCAATCGCGGCTGGGGTATTCGCCTCGAGTCGGCGTCCCTCGCGGCCGATCTCGCGACCGTCTTCCGGGCTGACTTCGCGGGCCGGGACACGACCGCGGGCGCGGCCTATCGCAGGAACACGACGTTTACCGATGACGGGCCGGTCTACTCCTCGTCGGCTCCCGAGTATCCCACGACCCACGAGCCGACTCCGGTGCCCGTCGAGTCGGCCGAACTCCTGCTCGCACCGGACAACGCCGACGCCCGGCTGAACGACCTGCTCGCAAGCGCCGACGACGAAATCCTCGTCCTCCAGCCGTCGATCGCCGACGACGTCTCGCTGCTCGCGTCCACGCTCGAGGCCGCCCGTCGCGGGGTCGATGTCCGCATCCTGGTCGGCTCGGCGCGGTACAACGCCGCGGAAAACGAGGCGCTGGCGGCGGATCTCGAGCGGATCGCGGACCGAGAGGGATTGCCGCTCGAGGTTCGACTCGTCGGTGACACGGACCGCTTCGAGAAGATACACGCGAAAGGGATCGTGATCGACGGCGAGACGGCGGTCGTCGGCAGCGCCAACTGGAATTCGAACTCGCTCGAGAACAACCGGGAGGTGTTGGTGGCGCTTCACGGCGAGGCGGTCGCCGACTACTACGCGACCGTCTTCGAGTCGGATTGGGCGGGTGACTCGTGGTCGTTCCCGATCGGTGCCGGCGTCGCGGTCGCGGTTGCACTTGCTGTCGCCGCGGTCGTCGGCCGGCGCTATGTCAGGTTCGGGGACGAGTCGGCCGTGGAGAACGAGTCAGCCGTGGACCCGGTCACGCCGGACGCGAACGACGAGGACTGAGCCGGCTCAGTCGGCGTGGCCGCTGGCCTCGAGTTCGAGCAGCTCACAGCAGTCCTCCTCGGCGTCGAAACAGTCGGGACACTGGTCGGGTCGGTCGATGATCGTATCGAGCCGCTCCGCGACGGTGTCGTCGATGACGCTCTCTAGGGCGCGGGCCTCGTCTTTGAACTCCTCGACCTCGAGGACGTTCGCGAGGAACCGCTCGATGATACAGTAGGTCTGGAGGGCGTCGTGGGCGCGCTCGAGCCCCTCGTTGGTCAGACTCGCGCCCTTGTACTTCTCGTGGTCGACTAGCTCGCGGTCCTCGAGCTTGCCGATCATCTCGTTGACGCTGGCCGGGCTCACCTCGAGCAGGTCCGCGAGCGTACCGGTCGATGCAGGCCCGTCCTCGATGCGCTGGGCCAGATAGATCGCCTTGAGGTATTGATCTGCAGTGTTCATGCCGTCCCTCCGTCGGTGTGTGACACGTCGGTTCCTCGCCGGCAGTCTCGCGGCCGGGCGTCGATACGCGTCATGGACGATGCCGCCGACTCCGTGGCCGTTCCAGCCCCGGTCGAGGTGACGATCGCCCCGATCATGCTCGCTGCTCCATAATTGCGGTCACTTCCTCGACGCCCTCCTTTTCCTCCTCGCGGATGCCGTATAGCGTCTCGAGGAGTCGCTCGCGGTCGACCGCGAACTCGGAGTCGGAGGCCTCGATCGCCTCGATCAGGTCGTCGTAGAACTTGTAGGCGGTCTCCTCGTTTGCGAGCTGGTCATAGAGGACGCCGTCCGTGTCCTCGGGCGGTCCGTACTGGGCGTCGACTAAGGCGTTTATCTCCTCGTATCCGACCGTTTCGGCCTCGAGATCGTCGATCAGCGCCTCGAGTCGCTCGCGGTGGTCGGCCGACTCCGTGGCGGCCTCCGCGAGCAACTCCTCCACCTCCTCGTCGACCGTCGCCCGCTCGTCGGGCGGGAGCGACTCGATGTGGTGGGCGGCGCGTGACTCGACGAGTTCCTCCAGCACGACCCCGATCTGTAGCAATCGGGTCAGCTGGTGGTCGCTCGAGACACGCTGTCCCAGACTCATATCACGACAAGGGAGCCGTGGTTACTTAGTCGTCTCGGAGCGCGGACGTCGAAAACGCGGCAAAACGACGATCGGGCGGCGGCGACGGCGCTCAGTCTCGCTGGCGGAGCCACCGTGGGATCTCTGATCCCACGAGCCGTTCACTCGCTCGCTTACTCACGGAACGCGTAGCGCTCCGTTCGTTCGAGACTCTCGCTCCGCTCCGAGTCTCGCTACTCTCGCTCGCGAAGACGAGTGCCGATCAGGTTCTCGAGGTCCTCGCGGAGTTCGTCGACGTCGATCTCCGCGAGAACGGGCACGAAGAAGCCCTCGACGAGCATGTTTCGGGCCGCGCGGGGGTCGACACCGCGGGAGGTCATGTAGAACAGGTCCTCCTGATCGATCTGGCCGACCGTCGCGGAGTGGCTGGCCTCGGTGTCGTGGTTGTTGATGATCAGCTTCGGGGAGGCGTCGGCCTCGCTCTCGTCGGAGAGCATCAGCGTGTTCTCGCGCTGGTAGGAGCTGGTGTCCCACGCGTCGGAGCCGACGTCTTGGACGCCCTCGTAGACCGAGCGGGCGACGTCGTCGGTGACGCCGCGGGTCACGAGGTCGGCCGTCGTGTGTTCCGCACGATGCCAGACCTTCGCGTCGAGGTCGAAGTGCTGGTCGTTGTGGCCGTAGAAGGCGCCGACGATCTGCGTCTCCGAGGAGTCGCCGCGCAGCTCCGTCGAGACCTCCGTCTTCGTCAGCTGGGTGCCGAGGTTGCCCTCGATCCAGTCGATCGTGGCGTAGGTGTCGGCGACACCGCGCTTGAGCGTGAAGTTGTAGGCCTCCTCCGAGAGGTTCTGGAGGCTGCCGTACTGGACGTAGCTGTTCTCGCCGGCGGCGACCTCGACGATGCCGCTGTAGTACTGTTCGTCCTGCTCGGCGCCGGTGGACTGGCGCTCGAGGATCGTGACCGAGGACGACTCCTCGGTGACGACGAGCGTGTAGTTAAACAGCGAGCGGGAGTTCTGTTCGGTCCGGACGGTGACGTCCTCGGCGTCGACGCCCTCGGGGACGTAGATGACCGTGCCGGTGCTAAACAGCGCCGTGGAGAGCGCCGTCAGGTAGTTCTCCTGGGGGTCGACGATGCTGCCGAAGTGGTCCTGCAGGAGGTCCTCGTGTTCCTGGACCGCGTCGGCCCACGAGAGGACCTCGGCCTCCTCGGGGCCGACCTGGTCCTTGTCCTCGGCCGCGTTCAGCGGATCGACGAGGGACTCGAAGTCGAGTTCGTGGAGGTTCGTCCAGTCCCGACCCGGCGTCCGGATGACGTCGGGCATCTCGAGGTCCTCGAGCGCCGCGAGCGCCTCGAGACGCGTCTCGAGGAGCCAGTCGGGCTCGTCGAGGTCGCCCGAAATTTCGCGTACCTGTTCTTCCGTCAGATTGGCGTGTACCTGCGTACTCATATTATCCGAGGCTCCCCTCCATCTCGAGTTCGATGAGGCGGTTGAGCTCGACCGCGTACTCGATCGGCAGTTCCTCCGTGATCGGCTCGATGAAGCCGGCGACGATCATCTTCTTGGCGTCGTCGTCGTCCAGCCCGCGGGACTGCAGATAGAAGATGTCCTCGTCGCCGATCTTGCCGACGGTCGCCTCGTGGGCGACGTCGACCTTCGACTCCTCGATCTCCATGTACGGCATGGTGTCCGAGGTCGACTCGTTGTCGAACATCAGGGCGTCGCACTCGACGGCGGTCGAGGCGTTCTCGGCGCCGTCGGCGATGTGGACGAGGCCGCGGTAGTTGGTGCGGCCGCCGTCCTTGGAGATCGACTTGGACTCGATGGTCGAACTCGTCTCGGGCGCGTTGTGGTAGACCTTCGCGCCGGTGTCGATGTCCTGGCCCTCGCCCGCCAGGGCGATGGTGATGTGGGTGTCGGTCGAGCCGCGACCCTTGAGGATGGTACACGGGTAGAGCATGGTCACTTTCGAGCCCATGCTGCCCGAGACCCACTCCATCGTCCCGTTCTCCTCGCAGATGGCGCGCTTGGTGTTCAGGTTAAACGTGTTCTTCGACCAGTTCTGCACGGTCGAGTACTGAACGTGAGCGTCTTCGCCGACGAAGACCTCGACGCCGCCGGAGTGGAGGTTGTGGGTCCCGTACTTGGGCGCGGAACAGCCTTCGATGTAGTGGACCTCGGAGCCTTCCTCGGCGATGATGAGCGTGTGTTCGAACTGGCCCATCCCTTCCGAGTTCATCCGGAAGTAGGCCTGCACCGGCATCTCGACAGTGACGTCCTCGGGGACGTAGACGAACGACCCGCCGGACCAGACGGCCCCGTGCAAGGCGGCGAACTTGTTGTCGCTCGGGGGCACGCAGGTCGTCATGAAGTGTTCTTTGACGAGCTCGGGATGTTCGCGGACGGCCTCATCCATGTTACAGAAGATGACGCCTTTCTCCTCCCACTGCTCTTGCATGTTCTGGTAGACGACCTCGGACTCGTACTGGGCACCGACGCCCGAGAGGGCGTTCTTCTCCGCTTCCGGGATGCCGAGCTTGTCGAAGGTGTCCTGAATCTCGTCTGGCAGCTCCGTCCAGTCGTCGACGCCTTCGCGTTTGTCGACGTCCGGTCGGATGTAGGGGATGATCTCCTCGACGTCCAGTTCGGAGAGGTCGGGCATGCCGGGCCAGTCGGACGGCATCGGCATGTTGTGATACTGCTCGAGCGCACGGAGACGCCGCTCGAGCATCCAGTCGGGCTCGTCCTTGTCCTCGGAGATCATGCGGATGACCTCTTCGGTCAGACCTTTGCCGGATCTGACGGCGGAGTTCTCCTCTTTCTTGAACTCGAACCGGGCCTCAGTGTCTGTCTCTTTTAGGTGGTCTTGATCGGAACTCATTGGTTGATGTAGTTGTGGTTACGGCTGTAGCGTTATTACGGTTGTTCTAGTCGAATCCGGTTACGCGGTGCCGTAGACGTCTTCGCGGACCCAGTCGTACCCCTTGTCCTCGAGCTTCTCGGCGAGTTCGGGACCGCCGCTCTTGGCGATCTGGCCGTCGAGCATCACGTGGACGTGATCGGGCTCGACGTAATCGAGGATGCGCTGGTAGTGGGTGATCTGCAGGATGCCGGTGCCCTGCTCGTCGCGCAGGGCGTTGATGCCCTCCGAGACGTCCTGCAGGCGGTCGATGTCGAGCCCGGAGTCGATCTCGTCCAGCACGGCGACCGAGGGCTCGAGGATGGCGGCCTGCAGCACTTCGTTTTGCTTCTTCTCGCCGCCGGAGAAGCCGGCGTTGAGATAGCGCTGGGCGAACTTCTCGTCCATCTCCAGCTGCTCCATCTTCTCCTGGAGGATGCCCTGGAACTCGGCGACGCCGACCTCGCCCTCGTCCGCGGGGCCTTCCATCGGCGAGTTCTCGAAGCCTTCGTCGTCCTCTTCCGCTTCGTCCTCGTCGTCCTCGTCCTCGAAGAGTTCCTCGCGCTCTTCGATCTTGGCGTTCAGCGCCGTGCGGAGGAAGTTCGTCATCGTGACGCCCTCGATCTCGGCGGGGTACTGGAAGCCGAGGAAGATACCGAGCGAGGCACGTTCGTTGGGTTCGAGATCGAGCAGGTTCCAGGTGCGCTGGTCCTCGTCGATCTCGATGTCCTCGCCGAACTCGTCGTCCTCGAGGTGGAGGAGAACCTCGCCCTCGGTGACCTCGTAGGCGGGATGACCGGCGATGACCTTCGCGGTCGTCGACTTCCCGGAGCCGTTCGGGCCCATCAGGGCGTGGATCTCGCCCGACTGGACCTCGAGGTCGACCCCCTCGAGAATCTGCTCGTCGCCCTCCGCCACTTCCGCGTGCAGGTTGGATAGTTCGAGACGTGCCATAGTACTCTGTCACTCGAACGGTGGGCCGTATGACTGATAACGGTTTCGTATCCAATTGGATACAGTCTCGCATTAGCAAAATAAGTTTCCCATTCGAAAACCAGCCTTTGGGTAGATGGAGAAATACCGCCATATAGACCCCTGTTCACCGGTGGGATCGGCAGGGCCACAGGAACGGATTACGGGGCTGTTCGAACCCCGAAGACGGCGGAAAAACTCGTCGGAACGGCTGCGATAAGAAGCGACGACCGGGACCGAAGCGTCCCGACGTGCTACATAAAGGAGTCGAGACCTTTCTGTTCCTGGCCGTTTTTCACTTCGTCCCACGAGATGTCCAGTGCTTCGAGGATGCGCTCGATCGGCCCCTGCAGGGTCTTCTCGAGCATCTTCTCGTAGTCGACCGCGAACGCCTCGGGGATCTGGTCCTCGTACTCGAAACAGATCACGTCGGGATCGCGCTTGAACGCACCGTAGAGCGGGTCAGTCCGGGCGTCGAACCCTTCCTCCGCCTCGAGTCGCTCGAAGAACGAGGGATCGACCCGCTCGAGATAGAGCCGCTTGGGCTTGCTGCCCCGCTGGAAGTTGGTGCCGAGCAGCAGGTTGGCATACTTCGCGCCGCGGACCTGTGCCGTGTCGGTGTCGTAGTTGTCGAGTCGCTTGCCGATCCCGCCGGGGATGGCGATCTCCTCGAGGGAGATCTCGCCCGCCAACACGTCCTCGATGACGCCGTTGACGTACTCCTTGGCCCCTTCGATGTCGCCCTCCCGGACGATCATCTCGATGACGCGGTGCTGGACCTCCTTGGTGATCGGCGCGATATCGGAGCGCTGGTACTCGAAGCCGACGATGTCGACGTCGTTGACGTCCTTGCCTTCCTTCCAGGTGATGTGGCCCGCGTAGCGTTTCTTTTTGCCCGCCTGGAAGAACCGCCGGTAGAGTTTTTCGAACTCGATCTGGAAGCGGTGTTCCTCGGCGTTTAGGTCCTCCTGTGCGAAGTCGTCGTAGCGACCGTTGATGTACTCCTCGATCTCGAAGGACTGCTCGAGCGCGTCGTCCTTGGGTACGTCGGGGCCTAACTCGAGCATGACTGAGTCAGTATCCCCATACGTAACTTGATAATTGAGTTCGTTTGCGGCTGTATCCGTGAACTCAATCACTTCGCGGCCAGTAGCCGTGATTGCGGATGCCGCCTCTTTATCGTATAGACGGAATTGTTCCCACCCCGATACTCCGTAAAGCGAGTTCATGATAACCTTTACCGCGCCCTGCTGACGGTCGTACTGTTCGTACTCGGGCGAGCCGGGTTCGTGCTGGTCTCGCAGTTCCTTTTTCTCCTCGCGCTCGGCGAGCAGTTCCGTGATCATCTCACGGTTGACGCCGTCGGGTTCCTTCCGGAAGTGGGTCCCCGTCGGCGCAACGTAGGTCTCCCCATCGTACTCGTCGGGGTCGACTTTCGTCTCCGGGGAGGCGTTGATCGTCGTCATACACATCGGGTACAGCGACTTCAGATCCAGTACGGTGACGTTCTCCTTGACGCCCGTGATGGGCTCGAACACCGCGCCACCCTCGTACTCCTCGCCGGCCTCCTGTTGCCCCTTCGAGGGCAGCGCGAAGCGGCCGTGGGCCTCGTGGAGGACGTACATGTCGACCGCATCGCCCGGCGTCGGCGCGTCCTCGAGTTTGCAGCCGACGAACGCCCGGACTTCGTCCCAGAAGGGGATGATCTCCTGCTGTCGGTCGAGTTCGACACAGAGTTCGACGTCCCGGAGGTTGTACGCGAGCAGTTGGGTCGGGTCCTCCTCCCAGAGGTCGCCGATGTCGCCGGCGTAACGCTCCTTGCCGACGCCGAGTTCCGCCTCGCCGACTGCGTCGAGCCGGTACGAGTCCAACTCGGAGAAGACCATCCGCTGATAGCCATAGAGCAGGTCGAAGACGACGCGACCCTTGATGTCCGGGCCGCCCCAGTTGCTGCGCCAGACTTCGTCGACGCGTGAGAGCCGATCGATCGAGAGGTCGTACTCGTGGTGGGAGCCGGCGAGTTCCTCGAGGCGGTCGAGGAAATAGGGCGCGTCGAAGTCCTCGAAGTTCCAGCCGGTCAGTACATCGGGGTCGGTCTCGTCGACGTACTCGATGAAGGCCTCGAGCATGGCCTCCTCTTCCTCGAAGCTCCGTACTTCGTGGTCGATCTCGCCCTCGATCGGGTCGTAGTCGTCGATTTCGGCCGGAATCTCGCCGTCGCCGATCGGGGCCTCGTAGAGCCACATCACGTACTCGTCGCGGTAGGAGTCGTGGCTGGTGAGACAGACGATCGGCTCCTCGCCGTCCTCGGGAAAGCCCGACCGGTCGTCGACCTCGATGTCGAAGGTGTTGATGCGGGGGTCGGCGTCGACGTCGACCGGTTCGACCTCGTCGTGGGGGACGACCAGCGAGTCGTCCTCGGCCCGTCGTTCGGGCACCCGCATTCCGCTGCGGATGTCCTTGTCGATCAGAAAGCGGTTCGGGAACAGGATGTCGGCTTCGTAGTGTTCGAAGTCGTCGCGGACCTGCCCGACGTCGCGGGGGGTCTGGCCGAAGATTTTGGTGAGCCTCTCCCCCCGGATGCTCTCGTAGGGGTCGCCGTCGTGGTCGTACTCCCTGCTGCCGGTCAGTCGGTCGTATTCCTCCGCCGGCGGTCGCTCGAGGCTCTCCGTCGGCGCGTAGAAGTAGGGTTTGAAACCGACGATCTGGACGTGTTCGAGTTCCTCATCGGGGGTACGCCCGAACACGTGCATGATGGGTCGTTCCTCGTCGCCGTAGCCGACGATGGTGTAGTCGACCTGCATCACGGCGAGTTCGAGGTCGCCCTCGGATTCGGGGAGGGTTTCCTCGACGACGTCGATCACCTCCGCGGCGTCGCTACCGCCGTTGCCGGCGACGGCGACGGCCTCTTCCTCCGGCCGGTCGTCGGCTGCCTCGGAGTCGCCGCCGAACTCCGTGAGTCCGGTCTGGCCCGCCTCAGTCATGGTACTCCGGTTGGCAGTCGCCGGATAAAAACCCCTGCAATCCCCGCCCGCGAGGGGCTCGCGGCGGGTCGTTCGGAAGCGGTCGGCCATTGCGAACAGTCACGCGTAGGGCACGGTCTCGTCGGACCAGCGAGACGGCGTTCGGGGGAACACTTGCGGGGGCAACAAGACATATAACGTGGTAACACTTAGCATGGGATCAGGTGATCGATGTGTCCACCTACCTAAACGACGACGCGACGGACCGGCGCGAACCGAGTAGCCAGCCGGCGGGGACTGCGACCATCGAGTCCTACGAGACCGAGGACGGCGTCGTCTTCTATGACGCCGAGAACCCGCTCGCCTGGGTGGAAACCTCCCGGACGCTCACCCTCGAGGAACTGGCCTAAGCCGTCCGCGAAGCGAACGCTTTTCCTTCCACTGCCCGACGATCCGCCTGTGGTCTTCGACCGGACCGAGAACGAGCCCGACGAGTGGGACCCCGAAGAGGAGTACTACGACCCCGACAGCGACGGGTTGACCATCCCACAGGTGTCGGGAGACGACGGTCCGGACGATCTCGATGACCTCTCGAGCGCGATCGAGCCCCCCGAAGTGGAGATGGGGGAAACGGACGCATCCGCGGACCTCCTCCAGACCTTCTGGGCGCTCGTGTTGGTCATCAACGCGGCGGTACTGGCCGTCTCGCTCGGTCTCTTGTTCCTGCTGTTCGAGGGGGTCTCGACCCGCGCGGGCGCACTGGTGGTCGCCGGCCTCGTCCTGCTGGGGTTCGCCGTTCGACGATACAGACGGTTCCGAGCCGACGATTCCGGCGATCTCGACGACGGTTCCGACGCCGAAACGCCACCGGAATCCGACGGCGGGGGTTCCGACGCCGGGACGGCGTCCGACGACGAGGACTCCGAGGCGACGACCCGGTCCGACGAGGGGGCCGAAACTACTTCAGGGTCGGTGGCCCAAGGGCAGTCACCGAACGGAAACGACCGCTCATGAACACAGTCGAGGACGATACCGGAAAGCGGTACCTGCTTCGCAAACGCTCCGAGGACGCGAGTCTGGTCCGCGATCCCGAAACCGGCAACGAGTGTTACATCCGAAACGACCGCCTCGAGGCCGTCGACCAAACGGCCCTCGAGACGGCGGCGCAAAGCGTCCCAGACCCGGTTCTCACCTTCCTGACGAACGTTCACGACGCGGAGACGCTTGGCCTCCTCATCGAACTCGCAGAGCGGGGGCCGCTCGGGGTCCGGACCCTGCTCGACGCCTACGACTTCTGCGAGAGCGACCTGCACGGCCGCCTGACGGTCCTCTCGGCCGCCGGCCTGCTCGAGGAGGCCGAGATCGCGGGGGAACGGGGGTATCGAGTGACTGCAGACTGCGAGACGGCGCTCGAGGCGATCCGACCGGCTGTCGACTCGACGGCCGAGTCGGACGGTGACACCGCCTGAGCCGCAGGCCCCGTTTCCTCAGTCCGACGCGAGCAGTTCCGACTCGGGCGGCTCGCCACGCTCGAGTCGCGAGCGGTTCGAGGTGGCGTCTTTCTCGACGCGGACGAGCGAGTCGGCCGCGCCGACGAGTTCCTCGTCGTGGCTGACGACGACGATCTGTTCGACGCCGAAGTCGTTGCGCATCGACTCGATCAGCGAGACCAGTTGCGTCACGTGGCCCGAATCGAGGAAGACCGTCGGCTCGTCTAAGATCAGCGGCGGCATCGGTGCCGATCCCTCGACGCCCTCCGCGAGCAGCCGATAGATCGCACACCGCAAGCTGAGGTTGAACAGCGCCCGCTCGCCGCCCGAGAGCTGTTCGGGCTCTAAGGCCTCGCCGTCTTTCTGATAGACCGTCAGTCGGTAGTCGCCGTCCAGATCGATCGCGGCGTAGGAATCGTTCTGGTAGACCAGCTCGAAGGTCTCGTTGAGCAACCGCTCTAAGGTCTCGACGTTGCGCTGGCGCAGTTCCGCCCGCAACTCGCCGTAGGTGGTCTGGAGCGTCTCGGCCTCCTCGTACAGCGACTCGAGGCGTTCACACCGTTCTTCGACGGTTTCGAGTTCCTCGCGTCGCTCCTCGAGTTCCGCGAGTTCGTTCTCGGCGGCACCGATCGCGTTCTGAATCTCGTCGCGCTGGGCCTCGAGTTCGTCGAGTTTTCCGTCGACCTTGTCGATGTACTGCTCGGCGTTGGCCTTGTCCTCGCGGGCGGTCTCGACGCGGTCCTCGTCGAACTCCGACTCGAGGTCGCGCTTGCGGTCGCGCTTTTCCGAGAGCGTCTCGCGGCGCTCGTCGTTCATCGTCTCCCAGTCGGCTCGCCGCTCGCGCAGGTTCTCGATCTCCGTCTCGAGAGCGGCCTGCTCGTCGGTAATCTCCGAGATACGCTCGAGCGTCTCGAGGGTCTCTTTGATCTCCCCCCGCTCGGTGTTGATCTCGCCGAGTTCCGCCCGGGCATCGGCGACCTCGTCCTCGCGGTCTGTGGCTGCCGCCCGTTTCTCCTCGGCCTCGGCCTCGTACTCCTCGGCGTCGTCACGGAGCCGATCGCGCTGCTCGCGCCGGTCCGCGAGGCTCTCGCGTTTTTCCGCGAGCAGTTGTTCGATGTTGTCGCGGTTTTCCTCGAGCCGGTCGACCCGCCGCTCGGCGTCTCGCAGTTCCTCGGCGCGGTCGACCCGCTCGTCTATCTCGTCGCGCTCGGTCTCGAGAGTCGCCCGCTCGGCTTCGAGGTCGGCGAGTTCCTCCCGGCGATCGCCAAGGACATCCACGTGCGGTGAGTCCTCGACCGGCTGGCCGCACTCGGGACACTTCCCTTCCTCGAGCAGCCGCTCGCCGTCCTCGATCGCGTTCTCGACGGTCCTGATATCGGCGGTGATGTCGTTGATTCGCGAGACCAGTTCGTCGCGCTCGGTCTCGAGGTCCTCGAGGTACGATTCGGCCGCGCCGAACTCGACCGGCGCATCGTCGAACGTCGCCTGCGCGGATGCGATCTCGTCGTCGAGGTCGTCGAGTTTCGCCTCGCGCTCCGCGATCGCGTTCTCGTCGGCCTCGATCTGTGCCTCGAGGTCGTCGGCCTCCTTCCGGGCCGCTTCGGCGTTTTCCTCGAGGTCGTCGGCCTCCTCACGGAGCCGCTCGACCTCGTTGTTCCCCTCCGTGATCGTCACGCGAACGTCCTCGAGTTCGTCCCGGAGTTCCTCGTCGCGGTCCTCGAGGTCGTCGATGTGGTCCTGAACCACTTTTTCGTCGGGTTCGTCGACCTCGAGATCGACGGCCGCAACGAGGTCGGCACGCTCGTCTGCGAGTTCTTCGCGTCGGTCTCGGATCTCGCTGATCTCGTCGCCGGCCTCGTCGCGCTTGCGCTCGGTGTCGCTGATCTTCGAGCGCAACTCCTCGATCTCCTCGTCGAGCGTTGCGATCTCCTCGCGGGTCTCCTCGTGCCGTTCGAGGACGTCCACGGCGGCTTCCAGGGTTTCCTGGGCCTGCTCGCGCTGTGTCTCGTAGTGATCGATCTCCTCCGCGACGTCGTTCCGGCGGGACTCGAGGCTGTTCAACCGCTCGTGGAGGTCCTTCTTTTCTTTCTCCTGAACCTTTCGTCGGACGTTTTCGAGGATCTCCCGCTGGCCATCAAGCACCGTTTTGACGCCGAGTCGGGCCTCGCTGGCCCGCTCGCGGTAGTCTTCGAGCGCGCCCAGTTGAAGGAGATCGTCGATCATGTCCTGGCGGTCGCTCGGCGAGGCGTGGATGAGCTTGTTGACCTCGCCCTGGCGGACGTACGCGCAGTTGACGAACGCCTCGGCGTCCATCCGCAGGAGTTCAGTTACTTTCCGGCGCACGTCGCGAGCGCCCTCGTAGGTCTCGGTAGGCGTCTCGAGGACGCACTTGGTCGTGGTCGCGCGGTCGCCGCGCAGTTTGAGCCGGCGTTCGACGTGATACTCGCGGTCGTCGTGGGTGAACCACAGTTCGACCTCGGCTTCTTCCTCGCCGGTCGTGATCACGTCGTCGAGGGTACGGTCGTCGAGGGCCTTCGAGCCGTAGAGCGCGAAGAAGACCGCCTCGAGCAGCGTCGACTTCCCGCTGCCGTTGACGCCGTGGACGACGGTGACGCCGCGCTCGAGCGTCAGGTCGGCGTCGCCGTAACACTTGAAGTTCAGCAGGCGAACGCGGTCGACCCTCACGCGAAATCACCCAGCGAGGCGGTGTCGGCGTCGTCGTCCGTTCGGGCGTCTCCCTCTCCGGACCCGTCGGCCGCGTCGGCGACTGCACCGTCCTCGTCGGTGGCCGCTCCACCGTCGCCGTCGGCGGCCGTCGGCTCCGTCTCACCGTCGGCTTCGCCACCGCTCGAGTCGGCTTCCGCCGTCTCGAGTTCGTCGGCGACCGTCGTCACGTCGTCGTCGGCCGGCTCCCGGTCAGGCGCGGGCTCGAGCGCCGATGCGTCGTCCTCGAGGAGGTCCCGGACCCGGCGTTCGACGCGCTCGCGGACGTTCGCGTCCGCCAGGTCGTCGGTCCGGACGGTCTCGTCGATCTCGAGAGCGGCGTCGCTCAGCCCCAGTTCGCGGACCCGCTCGCGGACGGCGGCGTCGGGATCGGCGAAGCTCACCGAGACGTCCTCGTCCTCGTCGGGTAGCTCACGGCGGTCGTTGACTCGGGCGACTAAGGCCCCGCGGTCGATCGCGAGTTCCTCGATCGCGGCGGGAGTGATCGGTCGGCCTTCGCCCTCGACGGTGACGATAACGACCGCGTCCGCGAGGTCGTGCTGGCGGACCCGCTCCTGAACGCGGTCGACGCCCTCGCCTTCGGCCAGGTCCACGTCGACGAAGACGAACTCGCGGGTGTCGGTCAGCCCGCGGCGACTGATCGCGACCTCGTCGTCGAAATCCACGAGGTTGTAGCCCCGGTCCGCGCGCTCGCTGGCGCTCGCTCGCTCGGTCGATCCGCAGTAGGTGATCCAGGTGCCGCGCACCTCGGCGGTATCCGGTTTGTGGTTGTCCCCCAACAGGACGGCGTCGAAATCGACCGTCGATTCCGCGAGGACGGTGTCCGTATCCCAGTCCGCGTGCGCGAAGGGCTCGAAGAGGCCGTGGCTCACGAGAGTGGCGTGGTCGGCCTCGGCGGGGACGGGATCGAACTCGTACTCGAGGTCCTCGCGCCGGGACCGGGGGACGAAGTCCAGGCCGTAGACGGCGACGTCGTCGACGACGACCGGTTCGGCACCGAGTCGCGTCGCGAGGCCGAGATCGGCGAAGAGATCGAGCCACTGAGCGTCGCGTTTCGACTCGTGGTTGCCGACGACGGCCAGAAAGGGGATGTCGGCCGCCGAGAGCGTTCGGAGGATATCGACGGTGCCCTGCAGATCGACCAGGCTCGGCCGGCGGTCGTGAAAGAGGTCGCCGGCGTGGATCACCGCGTCGACGTCGTCGGCGACGGCGTCCTCGACGACCGAGCGGAAGGCCTCGAGGAAGTCACGGCGTCGCTCGGGCGAGTTGTACTGCTGGTACCCGATGTGGGTATCGCCCGTATGGATAACCCGCGTCATTGGCCAGTCGTTGGCGAGCCCGCCCTAAAGGGGTTCGGTGATCGAGGTGAAAGTAAATCGGCCGGTCCGAACGGAGGCGTGACCCGACAGACCGAGGGAAGCGTCGGAGCGATCGAGTCGAGACAGGGCCCGTCGGCGACGTGGCTACGTCCCGTTCCGCTCGAGGCGGACAACCCTGTTGACGTAACTAATATATAAATAAAAATTAAAGTGAATGTATGGATACTAACAAGTTGAAAACAAGCGTCCTGCTGTTGATCGGCGTGGGGCTGTTACTGAATCCGATCTATCTGGTCCCCGAAACTCTCGACGGATCGGAAACACGAGTCAGTTACGACATCGAGCGAGTTACCAACGAGTCGACCGCGAAAACGGTCATCTATCGATCCGATCAGACTCTCCAGTGTGGTGGTGAACCCGTCGAACGGGCGTGCGCACTCGAGAGGAGAATACTGGAGCAGGGACCGATCGAGTCCGATCGACCCATGGGCCGATTGAACGTCTCGACGGAGCGGTATAAGCGGGCGTGGAGCAGATATACGCTCGTGTCGATCGACGACGGGTTCTACGTCCCCGACACACGGACCGAGGGGAACACGACGCGACTGTCACTACGTGAGGTCTCGCCCATGGACGCAGTCGAGCGGATCGCAGTTCCGAGCCGACGAATGCCCGTCGCGGTACGGGAAGCCGCCGAGACGGGATCGGTTACCGTCCTCGACCGGCGACTACCCGTATTCGAGCGGCATGATCCCGTCGTCCACGACGGCGACGTATACTATCGGACGGCGAGGGGAGTACAGCGTCCGCGAGAGCCGACCCAGCTCGTCGGTGTTCGTCTCCTCGCGTTTGTCGGGGGCGGAGTGTGCATCGCTATCGCTTGGAAGCGGCGGGGTCAGCGACACTCTTCTTGAACGGACTCGGAGACGAGAACAGCGACGTCTACTCGAATGAGAGCTACGACTGAATGTCGAGACTGTACAGGCGCTTTCGGGCGTCGGAGAACGAAAAGCGCGAGTCGATAACGTTCGCCTCGTCGAGTCGGTTCAGGGCGTACCGAACCGTCCGCGAGGGCAACAGCGTCTCGTCGGCCAGCTGTTGCTGAGTCATCGTGTCGTTGTACTCGAGGACCTTCGCGACGAGTTTCGCACTCGGGGGCAGGTCTCGGACGTCATCCCACGTTCCGCGCTCGTTGGTCTCCTGTCGAAGCGGCTCTGAAGCACTCATCTTACTCCTCCATTCCGAATACGGGGTAATAATATTTTCTATTCCGATTAATGTCTAACAGTTATACTCCGAGTTGAGTGCACCTACCCGAAGTCTCTTAAGAACCAACACCCAAAGGTCGGGTGATGAGCGACACCGTGGACGACGTCGACCTCCCATACGACGAGGACGAGGCGTCCCAACAGGAGAAAATCCAGGCGCTCGAGGAACGGCTGGAGATCCTCGAGGCGCAAAACGAGGAGATGCGCGACAAACTCCTCGACGCCAACGCCGAGAACAACAAGTACCAGCAGAAACTCGAGCGGCTCACACACGAGAACAAGAAGCTCAAGCAGTCCCCGCTGTTCGTCGCCACCGTACAGGAAGTCACGGAGGAGGGCGTCATCATCAAACAGCACGGGAACAACCAGGAGGCCCTGACCGAGGTCACTGACGAGATGCGCGACGATCTCGAACCCGACGCCCGGGTCGCGGTCAACAACTCGCTGTCGATCGTCAAGCCCCTCTCGAACGAGACCGACGTCCGCGCCCGTGTGATGGAAGTCACCGAGAGCCCCGAGGTCAGCTACGAGGACATCGGCGGGCTCGAGGAGCAGATGCAGGAGGTCCGCGAGACCGTCGAGATGCCCCTCGAGAAGCCCGAGATGTTCGACGACGTGGGCATCGACCCGCCGAGCGGCGTTCTCCTCTACGGGCCGCCGGGGACGGGGAAAACGATGCTCGCGAAGGCCGTCGCCAACCAGACCGACGCCACCTTCATCAAGATGGCCGGCTCGGAACTGGTCCACAAGTTTATCGGCGAGGGCGCGAAGCTGGTTCGGGACCTCTTCGACGTCGCCCGCGAACACGAACCCGCGGTCATCTTCATCGACGAGATCGACGCCATCGCGGCAAAGCGAACGGAGTCGAAGACCTCCGGCGACGCCGAGGTCCAGCGGACGATGATGCAACTGCTCTCGGAGATGGACGGCTTCGAGGAGCGGGGCGAGATCCGGATCATCGCCGCGACCAACCGCTTCGACATGCTCGACCGTGCCATCCTCCGGCCCGGTCGGTTCGACCGCCTGATCGAGGTCCCGAAACCGAACGCCGAGGGCCGCGAGATCATCTTCGAGATCCACACCCGCGGGATGAACGTCGCCGACGACGTCGAGTTCGCCGAACTGGCCGAAGAGGCCGACAACGCCTCCGGTGCCGACATCAAAGCCGTCTGTACCGAGGCCGGCATGTTCGCCATCCGCGACGACCGCACCGAGATCCGGATGGAGGACTTCCGCAACGCCTGGGACAAGGTTCAGGCCGAGTCCGACGAGACCGAGGACGTCTCGAAGACCTTCGCCTGAGACCGCGTCGGGAGGTCGACGTCGTTTCTCACACCGCTTTCGACGCAAACCGCGGTCGGTGCCGTAACCACTGGCTTCGTTTCAGAACGACGAGCGACTCGTTCGGTCGGGCCCCCTCGAGAGCGGACGGGACCACAAGACATATTCTGCCCAACGCCTACCCATCGGGTAGGACGGTGGACAGCGGGTAGGGGTACTCGCAGTTTCTGTCCACCGATTTATCACCGCTCTCGAGCGGCGTCAGTGTCGTTCGACGGCCGAAGCGACGTCCGTTTCGACCCGGCGTCACTCGTCGCGTTCGATGACGAATTCGGTGAACTCCTCGAGCTTGCGGGACGTTTCGTCGTCGAAGCCGAGGCCGTCGATCTCGGCGCGGGCCTGGGCCGCCAGTTCGAGGGCGCGATCGCGGGCGTACTCGATGCTGCCGGCGTCGGAAATGATCTCGAGGGCCTCGCGGACGTCGTCGTCGGTGGTGTCGTCGGCCGCCAGAATCGTCTGGAGTCGGTCGGCGCGTTCGGGATCGCTCGTTTCGATCGCGTGAATGACCATGAGCGTCTTCTTGCCCTCGCGGATATCGTTGCCGAACGCCTTGCCGAAGTCGCCGGCCCGCCCCAGCGAGTTCTCGACGTCCAAGATGTCGTCGCCGATCTGGAAGGCGACCGCGGTCAGTTCCGCGTACTTCGCGACCGCCGCCTCGACCTCGGAGGGCTGGTCGGCGATGATCGCGGCCAGTCGCGCGACGATCCGCCCGAGACAGCCGGTCTTGCACGCGCACATCTCGAGGTACTCCTCGGTGCCGATCCGGACCTCGCGCTCGTTGTGCCAGCAGATGTCCATGCCCTGCCCGAGATGCGTCCGGTTGAGTTCCTCCATGAGCATCTCGTAGGCGGCGAGTTGCCGGTCGGCCGGGAGGTCGGCCGGGTCGTTCGTGATGATCTTCAGCGGCAGGAAGTACATCGCGTTGCCGGCGTTGAGCGCGATGTCGCGGCCGTAGACGCGGTGGAGCGCCGGCTCCCCACGACGGATCGTGGCCCCGTCCTCAACGTCGTCGACGATGATCGTCCCGTTGTGCAGGATCTCCGGAATGCAGGCGTAGGGGAGATACTCGGCGGGATCCTCCCCGAACCCCTCCATGAAGACGAGAAAGAGGACCGCCCGCCAGCGTTTGCCGCCGCGGTCGAGCAGGTCCCACAACGGCGTCGCGAGGGCTCGCTGGATACCCTTGGGATCGTACGCGTAGGTCGGTGATCCGAAGTACGACTCGAGGTAGTCGGCGTCGATCTCCCGTGGGACCAGTTCGGCGATGGCGTCGTCGATAGCCGGTCGCCAGTCGGCAAGCGTTTCCCGCATACGCGGTCCGAGAGGGAGCGGCGTAAAAAAGATTCGTAGTTCCGTGTGACTGAACTGTCATCAACGACGGGACGGTTCCATCGGCGGGCCGGCTCCGCGAGCGGAACCGTTACCCGGGCTTACCGTGATAGCTCGGACATGTCCGAGTGGATCGGCAACGTCTTCGAGAGCGACGTCGGTTGGGACCACCTCGAGGCCCTAGTCGACGTGGGGAACCGCATGGCAGGCAGCGAGGGCGAACGCGAGGCCGCCGAACTGACCCGGGACGCGCTGGCCGACGCCGGCGCGCGAAACGCCCGCCTCGAGCCGTTCGAGATCCAGGGCTGGGAACGGGCAGACAGCGCGATCGAAGCCGGCGAGACGACTCAGGACTGTATCGCACTGCCGCGCAGCCCTGCGGACCGTGTCGACGCGCCGCTGGTCGATCTCGGCTACGGGCTGCCCGCCGACTTCGAGGAGACCGACCTCGAGGGAACGATCGTCATGGTCCGCAGCGACGTGCCGGACTACTACGACCGGTATCTCCACCGCCGTGAGAAGTACTTCCACGCGATCGAGAACGGCGCAGTCGGGTTCGTCTACCGCAACCACGTCGAGGGCTGTCTGCCGCCGACCGGCAGCGTCGGCTGGACGGACCAGCCGATCGGGCCGATCCCGGCCGTCGGCGTCTCGAGCGAGGTCGGCGCGCGTCTGGCGCGTCGGTTCGACGGCGACGAGATCACGCTGTCGGTCGACGCCGAGATCCACGCCGCCGAGAGTCAGAACGTCCGCGCCGAACTCGGGCCGGACACCGACGAGCGGGTCCTCGTGACCAGCCACGTCGACGCCCACGATATCGCCGAGGGGGCGATGGACAACGGGGCCGGCACCGCGATGATCGTCGAACTCGCGAACGCCCTCGCGACCCGGGAGGCCGACCTCGAGACCCGTATCGAGTTCGTCGCGTTCGGCGCGGAGGAGGTCGGACTGACCGGCTCCGAACGGTTCGCCGCGGCGGCCGATCCCGAGCGCATCAAAGCGGTCGTCAACAACGACGGCGTCGTCCGCGATCGGACGCTATCGATCGTCACCCACGGGTTCGGCGGCCTCCAGGCGGCCGCCAACGAGGTCGCGGACCGGTACGACCACCCGATCGAGACGGTCCCGACGCTTGGCCCCCACAGCGACCACTGGCCGTTCGTCGAGCGGGGTGTCCCCGGCTGTCACGTGAAAGCGAAGTCCGAGGGGCCGGGTCGGGGCTGGGGACATACCTTCGCCGACACCATCGAGAAACTCGAGCCCAGAACCCTGCGCGAACAGGCGATCCTGCTGACCGCCTACGTGGTCGAACTCGCCCGCGAGGACGTGTCGGTCGAGGCCCGGGACACGGCCGCCATCGCCGCCGACCTCGAGTCACAGGGACTGGCCGAGGGCATGAAGGTCACCGGCGACTGGCCCTACGACGGGTAGCCGCCCCCGCGGCCGGATCGGACCGCCCGGAGCGACAACCGTACGCTTTTGAGCGGGCCGTGTGAATTGGCGGCCATGGATGCCGCGTGGAGTGCGGGCGACTCCCCCGTCGTCGGCGTCGTCGACCCCGAGGACGACGAGACTGTGCCCGTCGAGGTCGACCGCCTCGAGGGGGCGGTCGCCGATGCCGGTGGAACGGTCGTCGACGGCGGGCTCGAGGGGGTTCTCTCGGCGACGCCGTCGCTGCTCGTGATCCCCGGCGAAGCGGGGCTGTCGGCGCTCGCCCGTGCTGGCGTCGACACGCCCGTCCTCCCGGTCGGTCCGGTTTGCGGGATCGAGTCGGTCGACCGAAAGCGACTGTCCGACGTGGTTCGGCAGGCACTTCGGGGGGCGGCGACCCGCCAGGAACGACCGGTTCTCGAGGCCGCACTCGAATCGCGTGCCGACGAGGCGAGCGATCCGATCGCTCGAGAGCGCGCACTGTTCGACGTCTCCCTGATCACCGACAAGCCGGCCCGCATCTCGGAGTACGGCGTTTACAGCCGCGGGTCGTCCGTTGCGACGTTTCGGGCCGACGGCGTCGTCGTGGCCACGCCGGCCGGCACCCACGGGTACGCCAGCGCCGTCGACGCACCGCAGCTATCGGCAGCCGTCGACGCCGTCGCGGTCGCTCCCATCGGCCCGTTCGTCACCCAGACCCGACGGTGGGTCCTGCCGAACGACGACCTGCGGTTCACGATCGAACGCGAGGCGTGTGACGTGCAACTCGTCGCCGACGGCGACGCCGTCGGAGCCGTCACCACCGACCGGCGGGTCACCGTCGCCGTTACCGACCGGCTGTCGACGCTCTCGGTACCGGAACGGCGTCTCGAGGACGACTGAAAGTGCGCGAAAAACGGCGTCGATCGCGGAGCGACGGACCGCACGGGAGCGCTACCCGTTGTACGGCTCCTCGTCGCGGTGGTTGTCCGGATTCTGGTTCTCGAGGGCGTCGTCCTCTCTGTCGACCGATCCCTCCTCGATGTCCTGCTCGCGCTCTCGTTCGGCCTCCCGCTCGCGGGCCTCTTTCTCCTCCTCGGTGAGCCCCTCCTCGTCGCGGGCCTCCTCGGGATCGGTCGCCTCGTGTTCCAGTTGGACGTCGCGTCCGTGTTCGTCCTTGTCGGTGTCGTCGCGTTCCTCGGATGTGTCGGACATCGTGATCCCGTCCGGGGATACCCGCGGTCCCCGAAAAGACGTTGGGCTTGCGAAGGTCGGCGTCCCGGTCGGTTCCCGACAGCTGCCCGCGACGGGCCCGTTACCAGGGATCGCCGGAAGCGAGATCGATCTCACCGTCGCCTTTCTCCGAGGGGCAGACGTCCGCCAGCACGCAGTCGCCGCAGTCGGGGTTCTGTGCCGTACAGACCGCCCGTCCGTGATCGATACAGAGGTGGGTAAACTCCTGCCAGCTCTCCTCGGGAACGATCCCCATCAGATCCTCCTCGATCCGTTCGGGGTACTCCTCCTCGGTCAAGCCCAGCCGCCGGGAGAGCCGCTGGACGTGCGTGTCGACGACGATGCCCTCGACGATGTCGTGACCGTGCTGGAGGACGACGTTCGCCGTCTTCCGGCCCACACCCGACAGCTCGATCAGCTCGTCCATCGTGTCCGGCACCTCGCCGTCGTGGTCCTCGAGGATCGTCTTGCAGGAACTCTTGATGTACCCCGCCTTGCTGTTGTAGTAGGTGATCGAGTTCAGGTCCTCGGCGAGTTCGTCCTGATCGACGGTCGCGTAGTCTTCGGGGCCGTCGTACTTCTCGAAGAGGTGTTTCGTCTCCTTGTTGACCCGTTCGTCCGTACACTGGGCCGAGAGGATCACCGCGATCAGCAGCTCGAGGCGGTTCGAGTACCGCAACGAGATCGTCGAGTCGGGGTATTCGTCCTCGAGGCGGTCGACCACTACCTCGGCTTGGGCCTGCGTCGAGTCCCGTGGCGTTCCCATAGGAAGAGGTTGGAGTCGGTTCGTTTCAGCGTTCGGATCGCGACCGAGCGGCGCGATCCGGAACCCGACCAGTTCGAATACCGCTCCGGAGCGCTGCCGGGGACTCCCTCGGAGGCCGTCGCGAACGAGCGATATACGTACGCGAGAGACACATATGAAACGGTGAGATTCAATATTTATACAGCCTCCGACAACGCCTATCCCGTATGACGACGAACGCACATCGGAGACTAAACGACGCGCTCTCCGAGGCGAAGGCGGACATCGTTCGGGACCACCTGCTGGACGACGGCGGGGCCGGCGCGACGGTCCTCCACCGGCTCGAGGCCGACGAGAAGGTCCAGTACCTGTTCAAGCACAGCAGCAAGGGCATCCGTATCGAGCGGCCCGGCGAGGGCGAAGAGACGCCGTACAACTCGCATCAACGGGGAACCGGTACTTTCTGGTCACCGATCGGCGGGTGCTGTTCGTCGCCCAGAAGGAGGGGGAACCGGAGACGGTCGACTGGTCGTACGCGGAGGTCTCCGCGGTCGAGGTGAACGAGGGGTGGACCAAGAACCGCATCACGCTGCACCTCTCGAGCGGCGAGACGGTCAGCTTCTGGAACCAGGACAGCGAGTACCACAACACGGAGGTCGACTACGAGGCGGTGAAGGGATACATCGAAGACGCGATACCGAGCGGCGAGACGTTCTGTCCGGAGTGTGGCGAGTCGCTCACGGGCGAGGAAGACTTCTGTTCGGGGTGTGGTACCGACCTCCAGACGATGACCTGTCCCACCTGCGAACAGACACTCAGCGGCAACGAGAACTACTGTATCAGTTGCGGCCGGGAGCTGTGAGTCGTCCCTCGGGATCGTCCGCCGCGCGAGCGGTCGGATGCCGTGAGCTTTAAGCGGCCTTCAGCCACCTATCAGGGTATGAAAGCCACGGCCATGGCCCACCCCATCCAGGGGCTTGTCAAGTATCACGGGATGCGCGACGAGATCGAGCGGCTTCCCTATCACGACAGCATCAGCGTCTGTACGGCCCCCAGCCACACCCGCACGACCGTCGAGTTCTCGATGGACTACGACGAGGACACCTTCATCGTCGACGGCGAGGAACTCGAGGGGCGAGCGTACGAACGGGTCGAGGCCGTCGTCGAGAAGGCCCGCTCGAAGTCCGACGCCGCCCACACCGTCTACCCGGTCCGCCTCGAGAGCGAGAACAGCTTCCCGACCAACGTCGGGCTGGGATCGTCCTCCTCGGGCTTTGCGGCCGCCGCGATGGCCCTGGCCGAGGCGGCCGAACTCGACGCCTCGAAGGGGGAGATTTCGACGATCGCCCGCGTCGGGTCGGCCTCGGCCGCGCGAGCGGTCACCGGCGCCTTCTCGCATCTCCGTACCGGGATGAACGACGAGGACTGTCGCTCCGAGCGGGTCCCCTCGAACCTCCACGAGGACCTCAAGATCATCGTCGGGCTCGTTCCCTACCACAAGGACACCGACGACGCCCACCGCGAGGCCGCCGACAGCCACATGTTCCAGGCCCGCAACGCCCACATCCACGAACAGATCGCGAAGATGCGTGACTCCCTGCGCAACGATGACTTCGAGGGCGTGTTCGAACGCGCCGAACACGACTCGCTGTCGCTGGCCGCGACGACCATGACCGGCCCGTCGGGCTGGGTCTACTGGCAGCCGGCCACGCTCGCGATCTTCAACACAGTCCGCGAACTCCGCGAGGAGGAGGACATCCCCGTCTACTTCTCGACGGACACCGGAGCCAGCGTCTACGTCAACACTACCGAGGAACACGCCGACGAGGTCGAGGAAGCCGTCGCCGACTGCGGCGTCTCCACCACCGTCTGGGACGTCGGCGGCCCCGCGAAACTCCTGGACGAGGACAAACACCTGTTCTGAGACGACGTTTTGTTTGGCGCACCCTCGGCAACAATTCGATCAAGAGCAGGTTAGGAACTCACGTCCAGCGGTCCAGCCCGGTCTGGGTGACGCTGTCCTCGATTCGCTCGAAGCCGCGTGCGACCTCGTCTTCGTCGACACCCCACTCGTCGGTAACGTACTCGCGGGCGGCGGCGAGATCCGGCTCGAGCGTCGTCTCGAACTCGTAGTCGTCGGTCACGTCGGGGTCGCGAAACAGCTGGCGGACCCGATCGCCGTGTTCGACGTGGTCGCCCCGCGCCTCGAGGACGCTCCAGAGATCGCCGTGTTCCGCGATCGCCGACAGCGCCGTCTTCGGACCGATCCCCGACACCCCCTCGTTGAAGTCGGTCCCGATGAGGATCGCCGCGTCGATCAGCTGTTCGAGGGTCAGGTCGTGGCGCTTCAGCGTCGCCGCGAGGTCCATCAGTTCGGGGTCGCCCTTGCTGGTCAGCTGCCGCAACGTCAGCGGCGCACCAAAGAGTAGGGCGTCGTAGTCCTCGGAGCCGACGTAGTCGGCGTCACCGCGTTTGACCATGTGGGCAGCCTGCGCCTCGCCCTCCGCCGGCGCTTCGACGATCGGCACGTCGAGCAAGCGCAGGAGTTCGCGGCTGGTCTCCTGAATCGTCGGCGTCAGCCGCTGGGTTCGGGACTCGAGTTGCGCGATGGCGACCGCGTCGCCCTCCTCGCGGGCGGTCTCGAGTTGCTCCTCGTAGCTGCGGCGCTGTTCGCGCCGGGACTCGATCTCGTCGTCTTTCAGCTCGGAGGGGCCGCCGTCGAAGACCATCACCGGCGTGATGTCGTGTTCGAAGAACTTCGGCAGTCCCTGCACGATCCCGACGAGGTTGGCGACCTCGGTCCCGTCGGCGGTCGTGTACTTCGCGCTGTCGGTCCATTTGACCGTTGTCGTCAGATAGCGATAGAGCCAGTTGTGCGCGTCGACGGCGACGACCCCCTCGATATCTTCGAAGGGGATCTCCTCGATCGCGGCGATCTCCCGGAGTGCAGCGTTTCCCATTGGCGGTAGTTGGGTCGACCGGGATTTGAATCGTCGGCTTCCGGACGGGGACTCGCGGCGGCGGTCGGGGATGTCCCGAGCGCGAGCGCCGTCGGGCACTACGCTTTTGCTTCTCGGTCCCGTTTTCGCCCAGAACATGGGCGCAGATCGCCGGGCCGACCGACGGACGGTGCTTCGGGGTATCGGGACAGCGGCCGGTGGTCTCTCGCTCGGCGGGTGTTTGGGTGAAACTCGAGAGGCGGCGGAGCCGGACCTGTTTCAAACGCCGGCGGCCGATGCATTCGAGGCGGTCGTCGATAGCATGCGACTCGAAGAGCGGCTGGCGGATGTCGCGCTGCTCGACATCCGGGCGGAAGACGCGTTCACCGAGGGTCACGTTGCGGGCGCGGGCCGGGTCCCGCGGTCCGACTTGCTCGATGCCCACTACGAGGAGACGCCCGACGGCTACCGGGCGTCGCCGGACGCGGTCGCGGACGCCATCGGGGCGGCCGGCATCGCGCCCGACGACGACGTCGTCGTCTACGGCGAGGGATCGAACCTCTGGGAGACCTACGCGATCTACACGCTCCGCGCGATCGGTCACGAGGGGCGCGTCTCCCTCCTGGACGGCGGGTACGCGGCCTGGACGGCGTCGAACGGCGAGACCGAAACTGGGGCAGCCGAAACGGCGACCCAGGAGTACGAACCCGACCTCGAGATGAACGTGATCGCGACGCGCTCGCGCGTCGCGGCGAACGTTCGCGAGGACGGCGCGGACGTACAACTCGTCGACAACCGGTCGCCGGCGGAGTACCGCGGGGAGGAGCGAGACGACGACATCGACCGACACGGCCACATCACGGGTGCGGTCAACGTCGAGTTCACACAGAACCTCGTCGACGGGGGCGAGCGGTTGCGGTCGCCCGCGGACCTCGAGACGTTGTGGCTGGACGACGCCGGGCTCGATCCGAGCGAGGAGACGATCTCGTACTGTTCGACGGCCGTCCGCGGCTCCGTCGGCTGGTTCGTTATGGAACAACTCGGCTGGGACACCGTCCGGAACTACGAGGGCAGCTGGGAGGACTGGGGGACACTCTCGGACGCGGACGGCTACTACTACACGTCCGGTCCCGACGCGGGGACGGTCGTCGATACCTTCTCGTGATCGGGGCGCGGCCGTCCGCTCACTCGCCGCTCGGATCGACGCCCGGCGGCTCGCCGTCGCGTCGTTCCGCGAGGAACCGTTCTTCCGCGTCGGAGAGGTCCCGATCGCGGTAGTCCGCGAGGCCGGCCTGGTACCGCTCGCGGTCGGTCCACGTCGCGGTATCGGGGTCGTCCGGCATCGGGTACTCGAGGATCAGTTCGGCGATCCCGGTCGTCTCGCCGGTGTAGGCGAAGCCGGTCCGGTAGAGCGCCTCGTAGGCGAAGGGGTTGTTGACGGCGATCCGGAGTCGCTCGTAGCCTCGCTCGAGGGCCCGATCGCGGACCAGCCGACAGAGCGCGGGGCCGATCCCCTCGCCGCGCCGGTCCCGATCGACGGTGACGTACCGTAGCCACAGCGTGTCGGCGTCAGTCCGATCCTCGTTGAACGCGACGGCGGCGACGACCCGGCCGTCGTCGGTACGGGCGACGGCCTTGCCCGTGTTCGTCATGACGAACTTGCCGGCGTAGCTGAACCGTTCGTGATCGAGCCGGAGTTTCGGGCCGTCGGGCGGCCAGCCGAGCAGTTCGTATTCCACGGGTCGGCTTGGCGCGACGGCCACAACAATCCTCGGAATCGGACGGATTCCTCGGCGCGAGCGTCTCGGATTCCGACTGTTACGAAGCGTTTTGGGCCCGTTCGTGGTACCGCAACCACGATGAGCGGCGAATCCGATACCACGACCGCACTCGGTGGTCTGAACGGTACCGTCGGCTGGCTCGTCGGGGGCGCGGTCAGCGGCGCGGCCGGCGGGATCGCGTTCGGGATCGTCATGTGGCTCGTTAGTCCCGATGTCCTCACGGAGGCGATCCCTGCGCTGTTCGGCCTCGAGCCGACCGGCGCCGTCGGCTGGGCGATCAACGTCGGACACGGCGTCGCGCTCGGACTCGTCTTCGGCCTGCTGGTCACCCGCGAGTTCGTCCTCGGGGTCATCCGGGCCGATGTCGAGACGGACGCGCTTTCGCGAGCGGGCATGGCCGTTCGACTGATCGGTGCCGGATTCGTCTACGGGCTCGCAGTCTGGACGGTCCTCCCGCTGCTGATCCTGCCGGTCTGGATCGACGCGGTCGGCGGCAGCGGCGCCGGCTTCCTCACCGGCGCCTCGACCAGCGCCCTGCTCGGCCACGCCCTGTTCGGGATCGTCCTCGGCGCCGTCTTCGCGGCGACGGTCGATCTCCGGGACCGTCCCGCTGCGGACCCGTTCTGAGCGCCCCGTCGCCGGTCAGCTCCGGTCCCCTCGAGCGACGACCGGTCGTCGGGGGAGACCATTCACTCGATTACTCAAAACACAGAATCCGCGTGAAAACCGTACTACGTCAAGTGAACCGAAGTGCTAACGATACGCAGAGAATTTCTACATGGTCGACGACGCCTTCGATGCGCTGGCAGACGGTCACCGACGACGATTGCTGCTCAGTCTCTTGGATCACAACCCGCAAGACGTCTCGACGGTCGACGGTATTCCCTGGGAGGTCGCCGAGATCGACGACGAACTGACGCGGAAGTACCACGTCCACCTCCCGAAACTGGTCGACTACGGCTACATCGAGTGGCACCGCGAAGACGGGACCGTCGTCAAAGGACCTCGGTTCGACGAGATACGGCCGCTACTCGAGTTACTGGACGACCATCGGGACGAACTCCCCGACGGATGGTCCTGAGGACGAGGAACGCGGTCTCTTCTCATCGGTCTCGCGAGTAGACGCGCGGAGGCGCCGTTTCACGGACGATCGCCGATAGCTACGGCTACGGTACCTGCTACGAAGCGACTGCAAGCGGATCGCTCGAACGAATGAAACGACACGCCCCGCCGTGGTTGGGCCATAACGGGGCGCGCCAGCGAACCCTACCGGTCGTAGACTCAAGTAGCTTGTGTGATAATATGGGTGAATCGGAGATCGCGTCTGAAACCACCGTTTTCGGCGGCTCGTATCAGTGATTGCAAGCCATACACGAATCCTTTTCCCGCCGTCAGTTCCTATTGTACGTGTTCGGAACGCCGGACACGTGGTTGGGCCATGACACAGGACGACATTACGAACGAGGCGGTTAGTCTACTCCAGGATCTCGGCCTTCAAGAGTACGAAGCCCGGTGTTTTCTGGCGTTGACGCGGCTACCCAGCGGTACAGCGAAAGAAATACACGAGATCTCGGAGGTTCCCCGAACGCGGGTCTACGACGCCATTCGGGTACTCGAGTCACAGGGACTCGTCGAGGTACGACACTCGAGCCCCCAACAGTTTCGGGCGGTCGGCATCGACGAGGCCACGCGGACCCTCCGCCAGAAATACGACGACCGGGTCGACACCCTCGAGTCATATCTCGAAACCGTCGAACACCGAGAGACCGAGCCCGATGACGACCGGATGCAGGAGGTATGGTCACTGACCGGACGCGACGCGATCGAATCGCGAACGCTCGATCTGCTCACGGAGGCCAACAGCGAGATCGCACTGGTCGTCGCCGACGAATCGCTCCTGTCTGACCCGCTCTACGAGACGTTACACGACGCGGTCGATCAGGACGTCCAGGTCATCCTCGGCGGCCGGACCGACGGCATTACCTCCCGGCTGGGAACGGAACTCCCGACCGCCCGCGTGTTCGAGACGAACCTCGATTTTCTCATCGGATCGGGAACCGACCACGAAGTCGCGATCAGTCGCATCCTGCTCGTCGATCGGGAGACGTTGCTGATCGGGTCATACTATCCCGACAGCGAGGACCCGACCGAACAGGCGATCTTCGCCAGCGGCCTCGAGAACGGAATCGTCGTGTTGCTCCGGCGGTTGATCTCGTCGGGACTGACCGCCGTCGAGGACTCGGAACCGTAACCGCAAGCGGGCGTTGCGTACAGTACGTCCACGACTGTCGTCGGTGAAAATCAATCGGTAGCCACTGTCAGTTCGGTGCCGTCGATCCGAATCCGATACTCCGCCATGGAAAACGATACGACGACGTGATCGCCGGCGACGAGAGCGTCCAGCGCACCGGGATCGATATACGAGTACAGCGTCATCTCGGCGGTCGTCGGGAGGTCGATCGGATCGACGTTCTCGATATCGGCGATCACAGTCACGATAGCGATGCTCGGCGGCGTCTCCGACCAGTCGAACTCACGTCGTACGATCACATCGTCCATGGCGATCACCGGTGCAGTAAACCCACGACGACATGGAGGACTATATAACCGTTGTGAGGACTCGAGAGACAGCCGCCGACCGATTTCGGCGCCGCCGCCGCTCTCGAGCCACGCCGGTCGTCACCGCGGGTATCGACCGATGGCTCTCGAGGGTAAGGGTGTCGAAGAAACGAAGTCACGCGACGTCGCCGTAAGACGACGGTGCGAACCCGTGTTAGTTACGAACGACGTTCGTCGCTCGCGGGCCCTTGGGGGCCTGCTCGATGTCGAACTCGATGTCTGTGCCTTCTTCGAGGTCCGGACCGCCAACGTCCTCCATGTGGAAGAAAACGTCCTCGTCCGCGTCGTCAGTCTCGATGAAACCGTAACCGCCCGTGTCGTTGAAGAAATCAACCGTTCCGTTTGCCATTGCGATTAGACGAAAGTCCGATACACGGATAAGTGTTCTGCATCTGTTTTCCAAAACCCATCTCGAGTAGACGAGTGTTTAGAATAGTATGGTCTGTCTGTATTTTCGTCTACCACTCGTATTTGTGTCCGAATAACCGACTGCACCGTCGGAATGGTCTGTTGTCTCCGCCGTATCGACACTTCCGGACCGCTCGGTCCGCCATCGCTCGAGCCACCCCGCGACCGACGACGGTCGGTCCGGCCTGTCACCGTCTCGAGTCATCGCACAGCGTCCCGCAAACGGGGCCGAGTACTGCTGTCTCTAGCGAGTTCGTAACTATGGCCTCGACGCGTTGTTCCCGTCGTCTGCTCGTCGAAAAGTGCGCGGACCGGGATTTGAACCCGACTGCGAGACGGTCGCTCACGACGTTCGCGCTGCGACTCGCGTGCTTCAAATCCCGCTTCCGATTGCTGTCGCTCGCGAGTTTGCTCACGACAGTAGCGCAGATCAAAGATTTGCTGACCTGCGAATCACAGATTCGCAGACAGTGCGCGGACCGGGATTTGAACCCGGGCCATGAGCTTGGAAGGCTCAGGTCCTACCACTAGACCATCCGCGCGCATCACCGGCTTTTCGGTCCACGTTTAAGGCTCTTCCTTTTCTGTGTCGCCGCCCGCTCGCGATCACGGGGTCCTGAGGGGAAAACGGGAGATCGGTACTTAGCGATCAGCGGGCTACCGGGCGGTCCACACCGCGGGTCGGCCGGCGGTTACCGCTCGAGCAGCGCGCCCGAGGAGCCGACGGCGATGTCGACGTCACCGGTGGCGACGGCACGGAGGTTCTCACCGACCGGCGTCGTGTTCTGGATCCACTTGTCGTCCTCGAGTTCGAACACCGCACCACCGCTGCCGACGGTGTAGCCCGTGCCGGCCTCGGTTTCGATGTCGAAGAGGGCGGCGTCGCCGAGGCTCTCGGGGATCCAGCGGCTGCCGGTGTAGTCGAAGACGGACGCGTTACCGCCGCTGACGTAGACGTCGTCTTCGGCGTCGCTGTCGAGGCCGTAGTAGGTGACACCGGCGTCCTCGATGCCGATCGGGTTCCAGGTGACGCCGTCGTCGGTGGCGAAGACTTTCCCGTTGGTGTCGATGACGTGGCCCGCGCCGTCGGCGTAGAACTCGATCGCGTTCAGCCCGGAGCCGCTGCCCGGCACTACGTAGTTCCAGGTGCCCTCTTTACCGTTGTCGAAGCTGTAGTGGATCGATCCGGAGTCGTCGGCCACGTAGACGTCGGCCTCACCGGCGGGACCGGTGACGGAGACGTCGTTGAAGTTCGCCGTGTAATCGTTGGGCGCCGAGCGGTCGACCAGGTTCCCGGTCGTTACGTCGTACTCGCCGATCGCACCGCTCGAGCCGACGATCCAGAGCCGCTTGCCGTCGTCGGTGGTGTCGACCCCGTAGAGGTCGTTCCCGTTGCCGGTCGGGCCGCCCTGCAGGACGACCTCCCAGCCGGTGGCGGTGCGTTCGATCACCAGCCCACCGCCCGCGACCGCGTGCGGGTTGGTGGCCGTATAGGCGACGTCGTGGAGGGTGCTATCGACCGGCGTCTCGACGACGGTCCACCCGTCGTCGCTCTCGGCGGCGGCAGCCGTCGCGGGGACGGTGGCTGCGGCAAGCGATGCGCCTGCGACCTTCAGCGCCGAACGTCGAGTCAAGCGCGTCATAGCGCATTCCGGTCTGGTGGACGAGACCATCATAAAAGCCGGACGTTCTTCAGATCGTTAGCGTCTATTCCGGACCTTTTACTCGATTTCACACCGTTTTCATCGAGTGGGACTGAGGCCGATATCTACGGATTCGACCGGCTAAAATAGCGAGTCGGATCGCTTGTGGAATCACCTGTCACGGGAACAAATACCACCATAGCCACCGGGCGACCGTCGGCCGAACGATCCCTCTCGAAACCGAATTCCGGGTACGGTCGCGCTATCCCGACTGGCCCGCGCCCGCGACCGTGGCATAACAGTTCCCGCTCGAGAGTTCCCACTCCCGGAGCGTGAGGTCGCTGGCAGCGAGGTCGACCTCGAACTCCTCGGGCGCGTAAATATGATAGAACCGATCGACCGGCTCGCCGCCGGGGAGGGTCCACTCGACGGTCGTATCGAACCCCTCAGTCGCATCGAACCGGTCGTGAGCGGTCGACCACGCACTGACCAACGCACGACCGTCCGGGGACAACACGCGGGCGAGTTCGTCGAGGCTTGCCAGCCGCGCCGCTCGCGTCGGCAGGTGATGCAGCGTCGCGACGTAGACCGCTAGGTCGACGCCGTCGTCAGTGAGCGGCAGCGCGGCCGCGTCTCCCTGCACCAACTCAACGTCGAACCCCCGCTCGAGGGCGCGTTCCTGACCCGTCTCGAGCAGGCCACGGCTCACGTCGAGGCCAACGACGGACCCGCACTCGGCTGCGAGCAGTTCGGCGTGGCGACAGTTGCCACACCCCAAATCGAGCCCGACCGCATCGGAGCCCCGATCGGTCGCGTGGGACGCGACGAACGATTCGACCTCCGGCCACGCGTACTCGCGCGTGGACGCGAAGTGGGTCGCAATCCGGTCGTACGTCTCCCGGACATCGCCGCGTTTCACATCACTTCCGTCCCGACGCTGCGTTCGGTCCCGGTTCCCGGCCATCCGTTGGCTCTCGTCTCGGGACGGTCAAAAAGCGTTCGCCACCGCGAGCAACGGTACGGGCTGCCCGTGTCGCCCCGACGAATGTGTATCCGTGACGGGCCTCGATGAATTCGAGGGGTTTATCTATTCCCGACGGGAACTGGAGAATGCGCTCGAGGGCTCGTAGATCAGGGGTAGATCACTCCCTTGGCATGGGAGAGGCCCCGGGTTCAAATCCCGGCGAGTCCACTCGAAATTTGGCGTTTCAGGCGTTCTACTTGCCGAATTCCGTTCCCTAAGGGTGTTCTGACGGCTATCGATACGACAGTGCTGACAGCGGCTTGTGTGAGAGTCATGTTCCTGTTATAGATCTTCGATGAAGTCGCGTCGCTGTTCCATCTTCTCACGGTCTGTACGGCGGTCATAGTGGCGATCGAGGACTTCAGAGGAAACGTCACAGCGGTCGCTGACGATCTTCTCGGGAATGTCCTCACGGAGCTGGTAGGTGATCGCCCCGCGCCGAATCGTGTGCGGCGAGAGACTGCTCGGGCAGTCGTAGTAGTGCCCGTACTCCGTGGCCTCACAGTCGTTCGGATCGCGGTCGTGCGGGCACTCCCCGATCATGCAGGGCTGGGTAAGCCGGTACACCTCCGAGCGAATCTGGCCGGAACTCAGCCTCCCCTGGTCGCTCGTGACGAGCGGCTCGCGGCCGTGTTCGTCTACGACATCGTGGCGATGGAACCGGATGTACTCGTCGAGGACATCGCAGTAGTAGTCGTCGAGTGCCATCGCCCGCTCGGCTGGCCCCTGATTCTTGAGCGGCGTGCCCGTATCGGGTCGGTGCCGCAACCAGAAGCACTGCTCGTCGGGCTCGTAGTCCTCGAGGTCGACCGCTCGAAGGCTCCCGAGGCGGATCCCCGTGTGCCAGAGGATCGCCATGATGACGTGGTCGCGACTCGCGCGCTTGTACCGCTCGAGGTAGCCGATGATCTTATGGCCGCGATCGGCGTCGAGCATCTCGTCGCGCGCTTCGTCACCGCGGTCGACGTCTGGCAGTTTCACCCGCTCGCGCATCCCTGGTTCGACGGCGTCGATCGACGCGCAGAACTCGAGGAAGACGCGCAGCGTCGCGAGCTGCCCGCGAAGCGTGACGATGTTTACGTCCTGCTGTCGCCACACTCGGTATTGGTGGAGATGACGGCCGGTGAGATCGTTGAGGTTGTCGATCCCGACCTCGTTGCACCACTCGACGAAGGCGTCAAGCCGGTACTTGTGATTCTGGAGCGTCTTCTCGCTCACCTCGAGTTCGCGGTGGGAGACGTAGAGATCGACCGCCTCGCGGGGTGAGATCGGCTCGAGGTCGCCGCTCATCGTTCACCTCCGTTGTCAATATTCGTGTCGCGTTGCCGGGCACTTCCGCCGTCGGCCCGTGCAAGCAAGGTCGTCTGTTCCGGTGGAGGATTATCTACGACGTCGTCAACGGCATTACGGATCGATTCTGACAACTCGAGTGGAACTTTCGACCGTTCAGCTTTCGTATCGCCAAGAACGCGGGTCGCACTGGTTCCGTCGTACTCGACGTTCGCGGTGTGGCACTTACTTCCGCGCTGGCATCGGCGATACGTCATCGGCGGGTGTTCGCCCCACAGATCGGTCCGCTTCATGTATGGGCGGCCATACTGACAGTAGGTCACCTGCCCCGTGGGCTCGCCGAGGAACCATCGGAGGCGTCCCTGTGGATTCTCGAGGAACCAGTAGTCGGGCGCGAGCGCCTTGATCAGGCCCAGCGTGTGGTACACCAGCGCGATCGCCTGACGTGCATCAGAGTGGATCGGCGTCTGCGTGTCGAAGTCCCAGTGGTCGTGATTGCCAGCCGTCGAGAACTCTGGGCATGGCGGGCTCGCAAGTACGACCAGCACATCGATCTGTTCTCGATCGAGGCCGATCAGTTCGAGTAGGTCCGTCGGCCGAAGCTCGTAGATATCGGCACACAGGTCTGGGCTGAACTCGCCATTTATCTCGACGGTGTACACGGTCCACTCGTCGCTCTCCTCAAACGCACTCGAGAAACCACCGAGGCCCGCAAACAGGTCGATACAGATTCGAGCAGTTCCGTTCGAGGATTCGTCGCTCATGCTCGAGCCCTCCGTGTCGCGTAGTTCCGGAGCTGACGGAAGACACCGCCTCGCCGAAGTTCTCTGCCGTCTTCGGTACGGACGATGTGCCCGCCAGCGTGACACTCACTACAGCGGTAGCAGGACGCCTCTGTTGCGCCCCACGCGATCCGTCGGGCGGGCCCGCCGCAGGTCCGACAGGTGACCGCTTCAGGATCGTTGCTCATCGTTCACCTCGTCACCTTTGTCGGTCGCGGCGATCTCGATCCCACAGGCGTCCGCACGTCGGCGAACGCTCTCCTCGAGCAGCGCCTCAGATTCGGGCGTCAGCGTATAGCTGTTCGTCCGCCCGTCGAGCTCGCCGCGATCGATGAATCCGTCGTCGGTTAGTCTATCGAGGTTCTGGTATAGTCGGCTGTGGCCGATCTCGCCGTAGTACTCCTCGAGGGCTTCTTCGATCGCGAGCCCGTAGGGATCGATCCCGCCTGTCTCGAGCCCAGCGATCGTCTCGAGGATGTCTCGCTGGAAGCCAGAGAGTTCTCCCCAGAAGGTTCCGCCGTCGGCCACCAGCTCGGGCTCGGCTTCGTAGTCCTCGGCGAGTTCGTCCGCTTGCTGCCGACCCTCAGGCGAGCCCGATGCAGGGCCACCGTCAGCTCGGAGGTGCGCACAGGAGCGACAGACCGATTCATTGCTCCTAGCGTCGTAGCCGTCCGCTCGAGCCCCACAAGCGCACCGAGCGTCAGACCTTTTGGCTGGCGATACCTCTTGCCGTGCGTGGGGTGCATTCCCCACGGAAGTTCCGAGATTCATTCGGATCACCGGAGCTACCTTCTGGGCGGCGTGCCAGCGCCGCCCGGTCTCACATACCAACAAGAGTCATCTTCAGCCGAGTTGGTAGCTCCGTACAGCCACTGTTAGGCTAGTCTTGCATAAATGCAACGGTTAGCTATAGGTGCCTAATTCTGTTTTTAACAGTATATTCCGGACCATTAGGGCCACAGATACCGTTTTGGATCACAATGAGACAATCTGGGACATGGATGACTATCTGGGATGACCGTATTCTGGAGATCGTTCGAGACGAGGATGCAGGACGAGTAGGAGATCTCACCGACCGGGATGGGATTAGAATCTCTCAATCATCGGTATCCCGGAGATGCAAGAAGCTTGCAGAACATGGTCTCCTCACCCCTCTCGGAAACGGAGTCTACACGATCACCGAGCGGGGCGAAGCATACCTCGACGAGGAGTACGACGCCGAAAACGAGACCTACCTCAACGGCGGCAGCTCGAGAGATGGACCGAGCGCCAGTGGAACCACTCAACCCTAATGAGCCGAAAACCCGCCCGCTGGATGTGTACGCTTGATGAACGGATTCTCGAGCATCTTTCTGAGGATCCGTGGTCGACACCGCGACATATATCTCAAGCTGTCAAACTCACTGCGTCTCGTGGGCGGGTTGAGGAGCGATGTCTGATGCTTTCTCAGGTCGGACTAGTCGCTCCGATCTTCGAGGATAGCAACATGTACGAAATCACCTGCGAAGGACAGGGATACCTCGATGGCGAGCTCGATGTTGAGAATCGGCCGGAGCCATCGCCTCGAGCGCTTCGCGGGTAGCATTTCCCGTAGATTCATTTGATAGAAAAATACACAATCAGTTGATGGAACAAGACGATCTCTCTGATATTCAGAACGATGCACGGAGTCAGAATCTAGTTCGTGCTATTGAGCGATTCATTCGAGTGTTAAACGAACAAGCAGGGGAGAAACACGCTGCGAAGGTCATTCTTGAGGGCGCTATTCTCCAAGGTAGTGAACTTGAGCAGAAGCCGGAACGATTTATTGAGAAGGAATTGATCGATCCAGTGATGCGGGTTCTCGGGTATGAACCTCGATTTCAGCCAACGGGCTTCAATGGACTTGGTGGCCGTTATCCGGACTTCACCGCACTAAACCTCGATATCACGAACTTCGGTGAGGTCAAAAAACCCGGCCGGATCGAAAATGCTCGAAAAGAATCGTTCGAGTATTTGCAGAAGGCTACTGACCGACCAATCGTCGGCATTGCTACTGACGGCTTTGTCTGGATCCTCCATACCGCGACTGATCCTCAGGAAGAGCCAGCATACACGCATCACGTTACACTCAATGATCTCTTCGAGAAGATTCGACTCGAGCAAACACAGCCGAATGCTGACCGACGGTCCCGAACTCACCTTCGGAATCTCTCTCAAAAGTTTGTAAGTCAGTTCAATGCTAGCCACGTGGAGGAACTCGTTATCGATAACTAAGGTCGTAGACGGTGTATTGACACAGTGATTACACGAATTTCATAGCCAACCGACCTTACCGCGCTCTCGTTGTTGGGCTTCAGGACTGTAGCTACCCCGGTAATGCTCAAGGAAGGTCTCGAGGTCGTTCCATCCACCCCAGTCACAGACTAAGAGCGGGTCGACGTCGTCGGAGGCGAGTGCAGTCGCCCAGGTCCGTCGGAGATCGTGGAAGCCGAGGTGATCCCAGCCGGCGTCTCCCGTCTCGTCGTACAGCTGGTCGGCAGCCGATCGCACCCACCGTCGGAGTGACCGCGTACTCGTGATCTCGACGAGCGACGAGCTGGTCGGCGCGTCGCGCACGTCGTCGACCGTCCGGATGGTCGTCGCGAGATCGCGCGGGACTGGCGTCTCACGGAACTTGTCTCCCTTCCCGTGCCACACGCGGAGCATCGTCCCAGCGTCAGTATCGACGATGTCCTCCGGTGCAACGTCGAGGACCTCGTGTGAGCGGAGCCCGCACCGCGCTCCGAGCGCGAATGCGATCCGCTGCTGGGTGTCGTCGGCCGCCTCGAGCAACTGTTCTACTTCGTTCTGGCTGAGCCAGACCTTCATGTCGTCGCGGTTCTCGTGCTGTTGGAGATTCATGCGTCCGGGTTGCCTGCATTCCGGACAAAAACCGCCAGCAATCTAGTTCTTTCGGTGGTCCTCGAGGGGGAGATCGGGCCGATTCTGTCCGACTCTTAGTGAATTCCCGGACACAGTATTCACGATAAGTGCAGGTGAAAGAGTTACCGCGGCGAGTTCGGTATCTCCGTTAATTGGTAGAAGTCCGTGCAAGATATAGAGGATACAGCCATCACATTGTTTGTTCCGGTCGATTACCTTTGGAACAGGCAGTAGGTTCTTGGAATGCGTTGATTGTGGCGTAGAGGTGCTGAAAGATGGACTACCAAGAGGGATGTGATCAACTCAATGATCACCCGATTTCATTCTAATCCTCTCTGGCCAGTTAAACACCCTAGTCTACTTCTCCGGGATATATGATAAAGAGACTTTACGGTGGTACTTCAAGACATGAGATATGCGAGCAGGAGTTATCGGAACTATCGATGGGAAGTTTGACGAGATAGAACCGTTCCATCAAACCCAAGAGCAGGATGGACGGAGGTTCACAAGGTCCTTGCAGGTGAACCGAACCAGTCACCGGGATTCTGGATATACAGTCTACGTAGGAGAGGCTGCTACACAAGTAATTGAAGACGTAGAATCTGTCAAAGTCGATCCTGAAACAGGAGAAATCAGTGTAGGTGAGCGACCTACAAAAGAGAGTAAATATACTCAATTCGTTGCGGTTCCTGGAGTGTTCATAGCCGTTTCAAGTGGCTCAGGGACATTCGCATTTGACCTGCTCCAATCCCAACATCCGGGGACCCACATTGAGAGAGCAGAACTGAACCTCAACGCTTACGCTGATGACTATTACACAGCAGAGGGAGTTGACCCTTGGCAAATCGGTTTCTATGGAAACATCGGACAAGCCGAAAAGGGAGTCGTATATGGTGAGAACGTGATATCAGATGACGACATTGGCGATGTGTTGGAACGGTCTCAGATTAATCAACTTGGTCTCCAGTATGAAATGATGGGTTATGATATGAAGGTAACATTGGCAGAGAGTGGCTACGTTGAGGTCTACAATCCGAGTAACATCGAAACTGAGGAGTTTGCAGAATATATTGCCGATGAAATTCTGGCATACGAGAAAGAGAAGTAGCGTATAGGTTGAGTTAAATTTATAACCTATCTTTCTCTGGATGGGAATATGGCATCTAAAGAGGAAGATGGGGAATTACAGTACGACGGCCATCTGTTGTTTAATGAGCTATGTCGTACTTCGGAAGTAGAAAATCCGAATCTAACTGGAGTTCCAAGAAGCATTGAGGGGTTTCTTCTTGACGAAATACTCGAGGTATTTGAGCAGGGGAATTCACGAGATCCAGGAGATGGATTTGAACGCTCCCAGGTGAGAGACTATTCAACAAAACTCCCAGAGGGGACACAGAATTTCATTGACTCACTTGTTGCTTTGCGGTATAGGGATGAATCATATAATACCGAAGAAGCAGAGGTTGAAGTTGGAAAACGCAAGAAAGTAAAGATACCTGAAGAGACATCTGTTGATGTCTTCTGGGATTCCCCGGATTATCTCTTAATTAGAGGTGCAGAAGATGAAGCAGAGGACGCACGAGAGAGTATTCAATCGAATTTCAGTGGCAATGCGAGTGTCAAAACTGTGCGTCTCAGCTTCGATTTCCTCCTATGGCTCTTCTACAAGCATGCTAACGAGGAGCCACTGAGTTCGAAATTGGAGACGGACAGATTAGCTAACGCCGAGGCCAAAGGGTCAGAAGACCTACTGGGAAAAACGAGTATCGTGGAGGATGCACCCGATGTTAGGGATGCTCCCAACTTCCTTCTCTGCTTAGTTCATGGAAAATCTGTTTCGATGCTTGAAGGCGATTTTGTAATTCAAACAGGCCCTGAGGATGACGAGGAAGAATCTGTCCGAGTAGAGGTTCAACCAGAGAAGATCCAGATCAAGGCATCAAAGGCTGGGCTTCGCAATTCGGAGAAGATCGAGAAGATGGGGTTCGCCACTCAAGTTGCCCATGAAATTTTACGGATTTATGATGAATGGGACAACAAGGACCCTGCAGATAGTGACAAAATTGTCCCTCCCGATTTCATTGCCGAGATGCTCAAACGGTGCCACGAACAGGGCGTAGACATACACAATGAGTCAACTGTCTTGCGGGTGCTGAAACAACAGGCTCGCCGACGAGATGAAGACTTGGAAGAGTACGACTTGTCGGACGCCCTTGGGTTCTTATCTGAAGATGAGGAAGAGGGTGGTGAAGAAGATGCGGAGGAACATGAAACAACCGAGGACGAAGACGGGAGTGGAGTCGCTGACGACGAAGACAGTGATGAGGGGGTGTCCGCGTAGGACGAATTAGAAAGACATGTACCCAAGCAGCCCTGATCCAAAGCCGCTGAATAAGAAAGGCCTTTCGCAGAAAGATTAATCTATGGACTCTATCCGACGTGCCAACCGAGGTAATATAGGGCGGCAAGACATATCTGAAATTTCTTCTGAGTCGGTTAGAGTCGAAATTGATCCAGAGGGCGAAACGGCTGATCCGATCGTTGAAGACTACCCATATTCATATCAGACAGAATATACAGGTACGGTATATTATCAGGAGAGTAGTCCCATTCCGTCCCTGTCTCCTAACGAAGAAGCTATCAGTTTCCGGTATCGAGAAGAATCCGGCCTGTTCATCTTGCAGGGAAAGATTGACGAAACTAAATCAAGAGCTATCCTTCAGAGCTTAAATAAGAGGTTGGAAGATGAGGCCGATGATGTTCTAATGTCCGTTAGCTATGGACGGGTTAATCTCTGGTCTTTCATTTGTAGCGCCAGAACCCAAACACAGATAGTAGTGAGGGATGAGAGCGGGAACAAACTCTCCGATGAGGACATTGCTCACCTAAGCCAGAGGGAATTGGCACAAGACTATTCACTTGACCAAGCAAGAGCTGTCTTCTATCATCAGGGGGAACGGATCAATGTCAGTTACGATTCAGGGATTCTAAACTTCGTAGACTCAGTTTCCAGTGACGGAAAAGAATACGTCTTACAGCTATTCGAGAAATACGTCGTTGCTGGCGCGGTTCTCGAACAATTTGAAAGTCTCGAATGATGATTATGTTCCCTCTCCAGAACGCTTTGCAATCACCGATTCCTTGGGGGAACGACTATATCACACTCATAGTCACCGGACTGGTTGTTGCGTATGTAGTTTATCTACTGGGATGGAACGGAGGTGATGACTCAAAAGAGAAAACAGATGGTGGGCAGGATGTAGACCAAGACCTAAACGTAGATCAGAATCAGGAAGTAGGTGGCCAAGATGTAGACCAAGAAGTCGGCGCGCAGGATGTAGACCAGGAAGTAGGTGGCCAAGATGTAGACCAAGAAGTCGGCGCGCAGGATGTAGACCAAGAAACTGAACAAAATGTCAATCAAAATGTTGACGTCGACGTCTACGCGGGAGACAGTGACTCTGGTAACGAAGTCGAGAGTGAATCACAGAATCCTCTTGACGAGTGTCTAAATTGCTATCCAAAGAACTTGGAGGATGGTAGTATTGACACTATTAACGATACCAGAAACGAGATCCCGACTTTCAAGAGCGAAGGAGAAGCCGAAGTTACCGTCGACTGGCCCAGTGAACAGGGCCCGTCGTGGATACTTGTGGACGGTGGGACCGAAGTCTATGTCAATTTCAAAGACAAGCCGGGTAATATGGATTTTGATGGAAAACGTTTTAGGGTGGGCGAAAATTCAAATATAGAACACTTCGACATCGAGTTTTCCGCACCCACCCTTTCAGGAACACAAGAAGTGCAATTCCAAGACCTTTCTACTGGAGATATTATCCACACAGAGACGTTGACCAGACTTTAGATATTATGATCAGTATGCTGGTGTTTGGTTTTACATGACTCGGCGGGACGATATATCCAATTTAAACTCAACTTAGCAATCGCTCTGTTACAGATCAGGCCGATCCTTGTGCTGCATTCGCGCCTTGGCATGGCGACACAAACAGCCTCTGATTTTGACAAAGGCAGTGCAGTCAGTTTACACTCTGTACTCAGCAGACCATAGTGTCCTCGATCTGCGTATTTGTCCATACAGAACGTGAGGAGTCGCGCTATCAGCACGGAAATCAGCTTGAATTTCTGCTCAAACGTCCTCGAGGAGTGGGTTCGCGGACACCACGGAACGCTAAGGACAACGGATATATCCGTCTCTCCTCGTAGTAGTAAGCCAATCAGATGCCGACTCGAGTTGTTCATCAACACCATCCGGACGATATCAACTACTCTCTCGAGGATGTCAGTACGGATCCGGATGCGTTCGAGGACAAACTCAGCGACCCAGCTGACGATGTCAAGGTGATGGACTACTCGCTGCCGAACGGCGATGTACGTGTACTCTATACGCCGGGGGTGTCGGGAACGGCCGACGATCTCGATCGGGAAATCAGCCCCGCGCAGTTGCAGGACGATTTAGACCCGATGGATCCGACGAGCCGAGTTGTCGCGATCTGGCTGCTCAAATTCTTCGCGGAGATGCAGCAGGAAGAGCGGGAAAACGGTGATGAGCTTGCGATCTACAAAAACCTCGAGATCGATCGCGTACCGGAGGCGTTAGACCACGTCTCGTGGGACGGCTCTGTGACCGATGTTGCCGGGAGTCTCATGTCAAATCTGATCCTCAGACACTCGCTTCCGAACGCGAATCATCGAACAGGCATTACGATGGCCCAAACCTACCTCGAGGCAGCAGGGGCCGATTTTGAAACGCCGAAAACGCACACGGAAGAGTACGAATGGCGCGAGTGGGTCGATCCCTATATCGTCGAATCAAAGCGGCTGCTAACCGTGCGACGACACAACCTGTACTTCCTCACGCTGAAACGGAACGGGTGTGAAATCGTCCGCCGGAAGCACGATATCGAGATTCCACTTGGTGACTACGAACTCGATATGCGCTACTATGAGGCGTGGGAGGAATACGCCAAACTACATGAAGCACATTGCATCGAGTTCGCCGAGGAACTGGCTGCTCGAGGGGGAGAGGCAGACCTCGTCCAAGAGCCAGCTCTAACCGAAGAAGCGTTTATCGACTTTCTGCGTGCGGAAAACGGCAGTCCTGGTACGAAGACGGAGTAACGATTAGTCGCGAAGGTGCGCGTTCGACCGCGCCAATTCTTGAAGCCGCTCGTTGTCCGGAATGTCGTACTCTTCACTGACATCGCGAACAGCTTCTTGTAGCGACATGGTTGCTGGAGATGTCTATGGGGTTGGCAGAGATAAAACTTCCCAACATTCCTCTGTTTTCTGCGGTTATCAGCGGTACCAGATAAAGTGGTCAATATCGGTCCCTATGGTGCGGGATAATCTTCCGGGTCAATAACCGAAACTTCCCACGTTCCTGTATCGGTCCGTGTCACCCGCACTGGCTGATCTTTCACGTTGCCCTCTTCGTCGACCAATCCAAGCGCCCGAAGCTCGCCCTTCGGGAGTACAACGCCGCCAGACGTACGACCAACTTGTGTCAACTGGTGGATCGGCATGGCTACGTTCCTAACTGGTGCTGAACCTGTTTAAACATTAGTCTCACCAGTACGAGACTATGATATTCCCGACCGCTATCACTCGCTCTCGAGTCCCATCGAAGCATGGGTGCAGACAACCCGCCACCGACTGACGAGAAGCCTATCGACGAGGTCTACCACGACCGGAATCTCCTCGCGATCGCCTTCGCGAGAGCGATCCGCCTTACCTGGGGCCCGAACACCGCGGGCTGGTACTGGCACGACGGGTGGCCCGTCGTCTGGGTCGATACGCCGACCGGCCAGAAATCCTGGCACGTCACCCCCGACCTCGAGGATGTCCTCGAGCGCTCGTCGCTCCAACAGACCGAACCGACCGGCGGCTACGACGGCCACTCGCGGACGCTGAAGAACTGTCGCCTCGCCCGCTACATCACCGGAACCTACTGATGACCGAACGGATCGAGTTCGGATCGAAAGCGGCGGCCGACCAGTTCCGCGACGAGTACGCCGACCACCTCTGCAGTGACGACGATCGCCGACTCAAGACCGTCGCGATCTCCTCGGACGCACCCGACCACGTCCTCGAGACGGCGACGGTCGAAGCGTCCGATGGCCAGACCGACCGTGACGGCTCGGGACAGCTCCCGCTCGAGGACCACGAAATCGAGTCGATCGACTGGTCGAAGGGGCGGGCGAACGTCCCGTGGGCCCGCTCGATCAAGGCGGCGATGCGCGACGAGGGCGTCGACGACTGGCTCGCCTACCTCGATCCGTCGCTCACCGTCGACGAACACCGCGAGGTTGCCAAGCGGGCCACTCGAGACGAGCGCGGCGATCGCCTCGATGCCGAATCGGATGTCGACGAGCAACTCGCCCAGACGCGAGCTGCAGGCGATCAATGCGGCAACGCGGCGACCCACTGTGAGGACGGCGACGATGCCGCCTGCGAGTTCCTCACCGACGAGTGTGGCTTCGACGAATCGGAGGTACAGACGCTGCTCTCCGATTTCGACGACGAAATCCCGTCCGACGAAATTACCGGGAAGTGGCTCGGTGCGATCCGTCGGGCCTGGCAAGGCTACCACAACGCGACCGACACGCTCGAGGCGGCCCTCGCGGAAGCCGGCGATTCGGTCAACCACGCGATCGCCGCGGCGAAGGCCATCAATGGCATCCGCCGAGCGCACGGTCAAGACGAAATCCAAGCGTTCACCGAACTCGAGCGACTGCAGCGGCCCCTTCGGTGGGATCCGACAACCGAGATCGTCGACGGGCTCGACGGTGACGACGATATCGACGAGCCACCACTCACCGACGACCGTCAGCTCGAGGACGAGACCGGCGAGACGCTGTTCGACCACGCAGTGAACGAGCCCGACGAAGGGACCGACAGCCCCTCGAGGGAGTTCCGTGCGGCCCAGCAAGACGGCTACCTCCGACAAGGTGACAGCGACGATCCCGACGAACGCGAGGGACTCGGCCAGTTCGGAGCGAGGCGTAGCGACACGAAAGCACTCGAGGACTTCGAGAGCGACACATGACAGGCTACTTCTGCCCCGTAGAGGGGTGCGAAAAGCACGAAGACGAATGGGACGACGACCAACCGCCTTTCACCTCGAAGGAGGGGGTTCAGGGCCACGTCAACGCCAAGCCCGACGACGACCACCAGCGAGCAAGGGATCAAGGGGCGTGGGTAGGGGCCCCCGTGGCAGGCAAAGCAGGGGACGGCGAGGGGGGCGAGAGCGACGACGACCAGCAAACCGACCAGCAAGAAGGGGGCGATCAGGGGGCCTCGAGCGGTGGCTCGGACCCCTCGACCACCCCCTCGAGCGACGACGACATGACCACGACCAACGACGACCAACCGGACGACCAGGGAGAACCCGCAGACAGCACCGACCCGTGGGACCCAGACGACCAGGGAGACGACCAGCAAACAGGGGGCCCTCAGGGGCCCTCGAGCGGTGGGTCGACCCCCTCGACCGGCCCCTCGTTCGGCGGCCCGAGTCTTCGGACGACCGCACTCCTGATCGGGACGGCCGTCGCGATCGCCGTCGTGATCGTTCTGTGGCGACGCCGCCGGTCGGACTCAATCGATGCCGACTCGGCCGACCCGACCCCCGACGACGAGGACGAGTCGACCGGCAACGGCATCGACCGCGAAAGCGGGGGTGGCCTCCGGTGAGCGACGCGGTCGACGAGTCCGAGGACGACCTCGAGGACACCGGTGACGAACCCGGACCCGAACTCGAGGAGGACGCCTATGCGGAGGTCGACCCGGAGATCGCCGAGCAGGTCGCTGCGGCCGACGCCGAGGATGATGCCGACGACGCCGGCGACGAGGTAGACGTCGACGACCCAGCGGACGATTCGGACGCCAGCGACGGCGCGGATGACTCGCCGAACGACCTCACTCCCGGCCACATCTACTGCAAGGCGCTCGGAGCAGGTGCGACCATCGGGCAGGAACGGATGGGGTCGGGCGTCGACGACCGATCGGAGTCGATCGAGGAGTACGCGGCCCTCGCGAAGGACCTCGACTTGGACGACTACTTCGACCAGTGGTACGCCGAGAACTTCGGCGGAGATCCCGACCTCGGGCCCGGACAGGGGCTCGTAGCGTTCACGTCGCTGTTCGCGGTGATGGTCCTCGTCGAGGACGCGGAGATGCTCGACGGCGCGCTCGATTCGATGAACGACCTGTCGATGGAGGAAGCATGAATCTGCGAAACCTTGCAACCGGCGGAGATCCACGGAAAGCGATGGCAGAACAGTTCTTCAAGAGCCAGCAGGCCGAGGCGTTCCTCTCGATCGTCGCCCATCGCGAGCGGCGGATGATGGAGGCCGTCGCCGACCTCCAGGAGGCGGCCGGCGACGACATCGAACCCCTCGAGGGACTGCCGTCAGTCGACGACCGCGTCGGTCAAATCCGCTCGATGGCCCTCGCGATGATCGACGGCTCGCTCCCCTCGTGGTACGTCACGGAGGCGATGCACGACCTCGAGAACCCCGAGGAGGCCGCTCAGTACGCCGATCAGACGGCGGAAGAGTGGCAAGAAACCAAAGAGACGTGGGCCGACCGCTACCGTGAGCAGGGAATCGAGGGCGGCGTCGACGAACTCGCGACGGCTCACGTCCGGACCCGCTTCGATGTCGACGACCTCGAGACGTTCCGCGAGGCCGTCATCGAGTGGTCCGACGAGAGACGCCAAGCCGTCCTCGAGGAGGCCCTCGCCGGCGGACTCGAGATGGCCGAGCAAGGCATCTACGAGGTAGCGGAGGACCTCGAGGGATGAACCTCGCGTTCGGTGCCCGGACGAACTGGGGGAAGAGCTACGGGCTGCAGGCGTACACCGAGCGGAACGCACCGGAGTACGACCGAACGGTCCTCGTCGACTACAAAGACGAGTACACAGGGCTGGTCGAGTCGGGACTCCTGCAGCGTCTTCCGATCCGACCCGGCACGGAGAACCTGTCTCGGGCCGAGTGGCGGCGGATCCTCGAGGACAACGGAAACCTGCAACTCGGCCGCGACGGGATGACCGACGACGCCTGGCGGGAGACGATTGCGACGGTGATCGAGGCGCTGGCCCAGCTGGACGAGCGGACGTTCCTCGGGTTGGACGAGGCCCATCGACTCGCGCCGCAGGGGAAGGGCTACCCGGACGCTTTCGACACGCTCGCGACGACGTGGCACGGCGACGGGATGGGCGTCGGGTGGGTCACCCAGCGCTTCGCGAAACTCGACGAAGACATCGCCTCACAGTGTCAGGCGTCGATGCTCGGCGGCTTCGGCTCCGGCAACGACCTCGACAAGGTCCGCGGCATCGTCGAGTACCCGGCCGACGTTCACAAAGCCGACGCGGAGCGATGCCCGCGGACGCTCCCCGACGATCTCCTCGTCGACGGCGAGCCCCTGACGCTCCGCCGGTTCAGCGATGACGCGGGCAACACGATCGGGTCCGAGTGGATCTACTCGGACGACACGACGCTGCAGCGGATCGACTCGCGCGATTGGACGCTCAACAGCACGCACTACGGCAGCGACCGAGTCCGGATCAAACACCCCTTCGACGACTAACTCACGATGAGAACCGACATCACGCTCCGCGGGAGCAAGGCCGACCAGTTCGAACGGATTCAAGATCGCCTCGAGGACCGTCGCGGTCACGAACTTTCGCGGGCCGATGTCGTTGGGGCCCTGATGGCGGACTTCGAACAGGACCTCGAAGACGATCGTGGCCGACAGCGGCCGCGGCCGTGACGGCGGTCCGCGGGCAACTGCGGGCAACCGCTGCGGTCCGCGTCGGCTGACTGCGGTTCTAACGCGCTCTTATTCCTGTTTTCGGCTGTTTGGTCGGATCGCATGGCAATGCAATTCGATCAGGCCACGGAGGTCCTGACTGACAGTGACGTGTGGATGGATGTCGGCTTCGTCGCGGGGGGCTACCTCGTCCCGTACCTCATCGACACCGCGACGGGGACGATGCTCCCCTCGGAAATCTTCGGTATCGGTGGGATGGCCGTCGGCGAGATGGTCGTCAACAACCGTGCATTCACCCTCGGCTCGGGCGCGTTCGCCGTCCGCGAGGCTGCCGAGCGCTTCAACGCCCAGGGCATGATCAACGAGGTGCTGGCCTAAATGAGCCTCTCTCTCTACGCCGCTCTCGGCGACTCGAGCAAGTACGTCGAGACGGAGACGAACGTCACCGACCAGCTGACGCCGGTCCTCTCGATCGATCCCAAAGACGGTGTGGGCGTTCTCATCCGCAACGCCGTCGACATGGGGAGCAAGGTCGGCGTCCCGATCTACGCGAAGTTTCGCGACGCCGACGGCAACCCGCTCCCCGCAGACACTCGCGTTGCGCTCGGCTACCAGGCACCGACCGACGAGAGCGTTCAGGTCGTCTCCGACCCGAAGTCGACGATCGCGAGCTACATCAAAAATTCCGTCTCGGATCAGCAGGACGACCGCAAGGTCGACGCCATCAAGCACCAGCTCAAGGGCGAGAAGCTCGAGGTACGGGACATCGACGAAGCGTACATCCTCGTCGATTCCTCCGAACCGATCGATCACACCCAGAGTGAGATCTACTTCGAGGAAGCGGCGCTCGCGGAGGTGGACCTCGAGTAATGGCGGTCAAACACAAGCTCAAGTCGGCAAACTGGGTTCCCGGCAGTGTCTCTCTCCGAGAGTTCGAGACCCAGGCGGCCACTCCCGGCGAGGCGAGTGTCGTCGCCGAGATCCAGCTCGGTCGGCCGCTCCAACTCCGCGACGACCCTGACAGCGAACTACGGGTCGTCCTCCCGGCCCACGAACACTTCACGACCAACGGGACTGCCGACGATCAGGAGACGTTCGAACTCGGTCACAACCTGATCGAGTGTCCGACCACCGAGTCGTTCGTCCTCTACGAAGACGGCGCGGTCGTCGATCCGGACAGCGTCGACTACGACGCCAACGCCTTCGATTACACTTCGGGCGGGACCGATACCGACCTCGACGTCTTCTACGTTCCCCGCGATCCGGCGGCGGTTGAGATCCGCAAGACCGCGCCCGGAGCGGGCGGCAAGGTCAATCAGACGCTCAAGGAGGCACAGACGGCGATCCTGCACACTCGCGACCAGGCCCAGCAGGAGATCCGGTTCGGCTTCGATCGGACGCCCCTGCAGCCGTACCTTCCCCGCAAGTTCCGGCTGCAGGTCGTCGTCGACGCACCGTACAAGGTCGCGTTCGAGGCCCCCGAGCGGGCCAACGGGACGCCTCGAGCGCGAAACGCCCTGCTGTCGCTGCCGCGGTTCCAGACCGAGGCCCGTATCGACGGGCTGGGCGCGGCGGTCAAGCAGGACATGATCGGAGTCCGGGGGTGATCCCCCGTGCAGGGCGGTCTTTCCGAAGGAACTGGACCCGGAGAGGTAGCAGTGACGACGACTACGTCGTCCGAAGCGACTGCGACCACGACCTCGAGGCCGGCGAACCAGAATCAACCCCAGCAGCCGCCGGAGAGCCCGACGGCACGGCTCGTCTACGGGACGCAGTGGACGCAGGACGACATCATGATCGGTCTGCTCGCGCTGCAGGCGGTGCTGCTGGTGTTCGTCACGATTCGCTCATGAACGGACACACGCAGGGGCTCGTGACGGGCCCCACTGACAGTATCGACAGGGAGGTGAGCTAGATGCCGGGACCTGCAGCGGCCCTGGCTGCTGGCGAAGCGGCCGACAAGGCCGGCGACGCCGCCGAACCCGCTGCCGAGGCCGTGAGCAACGTCTCTGACAACTTCAGCGACGCAGCCAAGAACAGCCGCGGGTTCAACATCGCGATGATCGTCGGCGTCGCGATCGTCGGCTACGTCGTCTATCGCTGGATGCAGACGATGCGTGGACCCGGCCAGACTGCCGACGGGATCGGCGACGCACTCGGCAACATCGTCGGCGGGACGACCAACGCAGCCGGTGGAGCCGGCGACGCCGCAGCCGGTGTCGGTGGCGCGATCGGCGACATCTGGGGCGGCTCGACCGACGCAGCCGGCGGAATCGGTGGCGCGATCGGCGACGTGTGGGGCGGCGCGACCGATCTCGCGGACGGCGCGAGCGACTTCGGTGGCGATGTCCTGGGCGATGTCTGGGGCGGCTCGACCGATGCCGCGGACGGCGTCGGCGATGCGATCGGCGACACCTTCGATGGGGTCACCGATGCCGGCGGCAACCTCTTCGGCGGTCTGATGGGTGCCGGTGACGACGCGGCCGACGCCGGCGGTGATATGGTCGACGGCGCGACCGATGCCGGCGGCAACCTCATCGACGGTGCAACCGACGCCGGTGGAAACTTCGTCGACGGCGCGACCGACGCTGGCGGGAACTTCGTCGACGGTGCCGGCGATGCCGTGGGCAACCTCACCGGAGGGCTGATCTAGAATGGAACCCACCGCCTTGCTCAACAACTTCGGCTTCCCGACCGTCGCGTTCCTGCTCATGTACCGCCTGTACCTGAAAGAACGCGACCAACGCCGCGAGGAGCGGAGCAAGTGGCTCGGTGCGATCCAAGAACACACGGCTGCCGTGCGCGATCTCCGGCGCGACGTGCGGACGGTCGCGACCGACGGCGGCGAACAGGAGGGTGAGGCATCGTGATCGGCTCGTCGACGGTCGGCCCCAACAGCCCCATCGAACGCGTCCTCGAGGACTACGGCGTCGGTGCCTCCTCCTGGGGCGAGGACCTTGTCGAGAGCGACACCGAGCGACTGCTCCTCGCGCTCCTGCTCGAGCATCGGGGAGAGAACGCGGTCGAGGCGCTCAACCCCGAAGCGGACGACAGCCAGGAGGCGGCGTACTTCGTCACCGAGACGCCGCTCGCAGTGACCTCGACCGACGAGGAACGGCTCAACTGGGGGTTCCCAGCGTCCTCTGTGACGGTCTGGGGCTTCACCGAGCCGATTTACGTCGCGTTCCGCTCGGACGGCGACTATCGCAAGATCCCTCTCGAGCCGGGCAACGCGCCGTATCACGAAGCCCCGCCCGGCGGGCTCGGTGCCTCGAGTGCTTGGATTCGGAAGCGGAGCGACGACACGAACGATACGCAGGTAATCGTCAAAGCTAACAAATGACTACTATCGGAGAGAAAACGGCAGACTACGCGACGTTCATCGACGATCTCGTCGGCGCACTCACTGGATTCGGCAACTGGAGTGACGCCGACAGCTACGTCCAGAACGACGGTACTGGGAAGACGGACAACGAAGACGGAACGGAGTGGCACAACAACGGCCGCGTCCTCGAGGACACCAACACCGGGACCTACCTGCTGTTGTACCTCCACCACTCCCGATTCGACAATCACGACAACGACGATGTATCGGGCGTTCGGCTCGTCTACTCGTCGGACTGGAATACGTCCGAACACTACCCAGCCGGCGACACGAACATCGGCAACGCCGATGCGAACGACCTCACGAACAACGTCGGGTTCCAACTTCGCGATAGCTACACCGACGTAGTCACCCAGTCGTACGACCGGTACAACGGTTCCACGTACGGTATCTGGGGCAGCTCGAATTCCCTGAATCGAGACGTACTCCGGGGAACGAGCGTCAGCTACATCATGTCCGTGAACGCCGACGGGTTCAACATCGGTCTCTGGAACGACAACGACGGCAACAACGGAATCGCCTGTATGACGGTCTTCGACTACCTCGGTAGTCGATTCTTCAACGATCCATCCGTCCCGTTCCTCGCGGCGACTCGAACCTCGTTCCGGTGCCACAGTGTGGCCTACGGATTCAATTCCTACTGGTCGCAATCCCGAACCTTCGACGTGGACGCAGTCGGCCACGGTTCCGCGCCGCTCGAGGCAGCCGATTGGGGAATCATCAACCCCTCGAGCGAGGACGACACGTTCTTCTTCCGCTATCCGGCGGTCTACAAGAACACGAATCAAAGCGTGCCCGTCGCCTACCTCAACGAGGCCGTCCCGAACGATGCCCAGGAGGGCGGCGCACACGGCGACGATTTCACTCACGACGGCACGAGCTACAAGGTCTTCAAGCAGTCGGGAGCAAGCCGCAATAACGTCGTCAGCGCCGGTCTACGGAACGAATAACCATGGTCACGCTCACCACCGCTGCTGCGATGGACAACGGCGGCATAGCGACGACACCGCTCACGACGATCTCCCGTCTCAGTCCGTCGAACGATCCGGTCAGGCAGACGGTGGCGTTCGACTCTCGAGCAGGGGACGGACGTGCCTCGTCGGCACAGCGGACCCGATCGCCCGGCCCGCTGTCTACAGACCCAACGACAGGGTTTACCACGACCACACGGCTCGGAGCGGAAAATACGCCACTTCGGCGGTCAGTTCCCTTCGACCCACTGGGTGCAGGGATAGCCCGACGGACCCCACAGACACGTTCATCGTTCGGTGTCTCCCTCGAGCAGACCACACTCATTCCCGGCTCGTATTTCCGCTCACTACGGGGCATCGCGATCGACACGGACGGGAACCCCCTTGGCGACGCGAAGTACATCATGGCGATGGGCGATCTCCCGACGGTCGGCCCGGTCGCGGACGACGGGACGTTCACCGTCTACACGCTCCGCTCGAACTACGACGACTTCGTCCTCGTCGCCAACTCTGGGCGAGAGGGCGTCGACTATACCTGGTACACGCCGGTCGACGTAGAGATCGGTCCGTCCGAGAACGATGTCGTCCTCGTCTTCGAATCGCGCAAGCTGACCGGGCTATACGCCGGACCAGGGACTGAAATGGGCGGCTCGCTTCGGTAAACGGCGATCGAGAGAAAGGCGACGAGGGCCGCTTACGCGACTGCTTTTTCGCCCGGTTCGACGGTGTCCTCTCCGTCGATAATATACCGCATCGGCGGGACGATCACCCAGACGTGCTGGTTCCCCGTCCATACCGACACGTAGCCCTCGCTCTCGAGGGGCTTGATGATCTCGTCGAGGACGGCGCTCTTGGGCGTGGTGTTGTCGTATAGCTTGTTCTTGGCCATCTCGAGTTTGACGCGGCGCTTGCTCTTGTGGGGTGCCGACGCCCGCTCGTGGAGGATGCGGTACGCTTCGGCGAGTCGTTCGTCGTCGGGTAGCACCGGCTGGGGCGCGTCGAGATCACCTTTCGCCTCGACTTCTTTCTGGACCAGCTCGCGAAGCTTCTCGCTCCGGTTCATGTCCTCGCGGTCGGCGATCTCGTCGAGCGTCTCGAGCAACTCGTCGGGACAGCCGAACGAGACGCGGCTCGAGGGGTCGTGATCCATCCGTCCCATCAGTGGCTCACCCCGATTTGCATATCCCGTGAATACGGGGACGGCGTCGGGATGTGCAGTTCGTATGCAAGGGGGGTGGGGATGCCTACGGAGGCGGTTATCGCGCGGGTGTGCGTGCGCGTCATGCGCGACCCTCCATCTCCCGCTCGTAGTCGCGTGATCGTTCGATCGCCCCGTCGTGGGGCTCGCCCTCGAGCGTCTCGCCGGTCGCGTGGTGCATCTCGTGTTCGTCGTCGGGACTGCCGTCGGTCGACGCCACGCCGATCAACTCGAGGAAGTCGGCCTTGCGAAGCGTGCAGAGATGAGCGCACGGGCCGTCGTGGTACTCCCAGCCCTTGCAGTCGCACCGACCGATGTACTCGCCGTCCTCGATCCCGAGCGCGCAGTAGTGGACGCTCTCGCCGTCTCTGAGCGTCACCTTGTAGCCGAACCGGCCGAACGATTCGATCAGCGCCTCGCGTGGATCCGCTCGAGCCCACGACTCGGTGTCGCCGTCGCGTTCCTCGAGGAAATCGATAGACTCCCCATCAGTGGGTTTCGGGAAGGTACTCATCGGCCTCGAGCCACCTCCTGTAGATCGTGTGGTCCGTTCTCACAAACGCGACGGGGGAGACCGCCGGCCGTAGTCTCGGTGATCATCTGACCGCCGCAGTGGGGACAGTATCGGGTCACGCTCCGACACCTCCGCTGTACTGCGATTGACCATGACCGAGGATTTCGGTTGCCCGCCCGGCGAGTCCACTCGAAATTTGTCTCTTCAGCCCCTTAATTGCCGAATTCCGGTCCCCAAGGGTATTTTGACGGCTATCGATAACTAGTTCGGACGGATTCAAGACTTCCTCGAGGACCGGCGCGGTCACGAACGTTTGCGGGCCGATGTCGTTGGGGCCTTGATGGCGGACTACGAGCAGGATCTCGAGGACACCCGTAGCGGCTCCGTTCTCCAACGTAGCGGGTAATGTGCCTGCGATCCCCGAGTTAGTGATTCGGCCGTCGCTCGAGGATGTCGAAGATATCGATCGCTTTGTACTCCTGATTCCGCTGCTTGCCAGTCGTCTCGACGAGGACTCCGTCCGATACTAGCTCCTCGATGGCGTTGTACGCGGTCTGTCGACTGACATCGAACTCGCCTTGAACATCGTTGGCGGTGAAGTACGGCATATCGAAGACGCCGCGCGCAAGGCGATGGCTCGTTTTCTGGTGCGGATACCGTTGCTCGTAGTCGCGTCGAAGTTCTATCAGCCGCTGTGTTCGCTCGTACGAGTCTCGTGCCTGCACTTCGATCCCTTCGAGAAAGAACGCGATCCAGTCGCGCCAGTCCCCGGTTTCGCTCACAGCGCGCATCTTCTCGACGTATTCCTGCTTGTTGCGATTGAAGTAGGCGCTCGGATAGAGAGACGGCTCGCTCAGATAGCCCTCAGCGCAGAGCTGTAAGACGATGAGAATGCGGCCGAGTCGGCCGTTTCCGTCCTCACAGGGGTGAATCGTCTCGAACTGGTACTGCGTAATCGCGAGATCGACGAGCGGGTGATATTGGCCGCCCATCTGGATGTACGTCTCCAGCGAGTCCATCAGCTCGGGCACCGATCCGTGCGGCGGGGGAACGAACGGTGGTTGACTGGCGTACGGAGAGGGAAGGTGGACATCGGTCGTCCGCCAGTCTCCGACGACTTCGCCCTCGTTCCGGACGTTTTCGAGGAGCAACTCGTGGAGCGACTGGAGGAGATCGAGCGTTATCGGCTCGCCCTGTTTGATCGCGTTGAATCCCTTCTGAAGGGCGTGTTCGGCGTTCAGGACCTCCTGTAAGTCCCGGCTCACGTCGACGGTCTCGTCTCCGCTGGTCCGCGTGTGATGGGCGTATACCTCGTCCACGTCGACGTCGGCCCCTTCTATTTCGGCGGTCTCGACGGCCTCGAGGCGGACAAGAGACGTGTAGAGGACCGGCGAGGAATCGACGGTTGGACTGATCCCGTCGATTCGGCCGAGTTGAAAGGACGCGTCGGCGATACACTCCGTGAGTTCGTCGTCGATATCGATCCCTGTCGAGAGGGGAAGCTTGTCCGGAATGTAGTATGGATGTGGATGAGACTCGCGATAGTGGCCGGGAGCCCCTTCCGGAAGTTCTCGAGTCCGCATTTGACTATACCACGAACTCCGGCCTGTTAATCATACTGCTCTTAAACGGATTTGATTACTGGTGCCTGAGGCGGCCCCACTGAAAATACGAGACGGGAGGTTTGGAGAACGGGTCACCTCGTGACAGCGGTTGACTGCGGATTACCGCGGACCGCCACCAGCCACGTCGGCTAACTGCGGACCTGACGCGCTCTTATATCCGAATTCGGCCGGTCGGCCGGATCGCATGGCGATGAATTTCGATCCGGCTACGCAGGCCCTGACTGACAGCGACGTGTGGACGGACGAGAACCACCGGCACGAGCGACGCAACGCCCTCGAGCGAGGCGAAGACACCACGGATCGAAGCGCCGACGAAGTGAAGCGTGAGAACCACGCTGACGAGCGCTCGTCGTGGTGCCAGTAGCGGGCAGTCGCTCGAGAGTTTTTGAACAACGAAACCGTCTACGGGCCGTCGCTAACCGCGCTCACTCGTCCCCGAACTCGCGTCGTACGGTCTCGCGTTCGGTCGCCGAGAGGCCGTACAACGCACTGACTCGCTCGTCGATCCGTCGGTCGAGCGCCTCGAGTCGTGCGTCCAACGCCGCCACACGCTCCCGTGCCTCACGATAGGCCGCGAGTCCGTCGGCGACGTCCTCGAGTCGGGGCAGGGCCAGCGACTCGAGTCGGTCGAGCGGGGAGATCGTCTTCGTCGCGTCGCGTCTGCAACCCGCGGCCCCGTCGCCCGCCGAGACCGCGTGGGGGACGAACGCCGCGAGCAGCGCCGCCCGGTCGTCGTCGGGATCGGTGACCTCGAGTGCAGGGATGGGATCGGTTTCGGCGTATCCCCAGCGGTCGGTATCGACGGCAGCGTCGTCGGGCTTGTACCGGACGGTCGCCGAGAGTCGGAACGTCGTGCCGTCGTCGACGGCGACGGAGCCGAGTTTCAGGGTCGGACGATCGGTCGTCGTCGCCACGAGGGGCGTCGTCGCTACGCCGTCAGCTCGACGGACGATGGGGAGATCGCCGACCGACGGACCATCTCGGTAGTCGCCGAGGTAGTCGGGAAGCGACAGCGAGAGGGCGGACCGCTCGGCGGTCAGCGAGCGCCGTTCGTCGACGGCCGCGACGAGTTCCGGATCGGGCGAGTCGGCCATCGGAACGGGCAACGACTCGACGGTGGACTGGTTGAGCTGGGGGAAGACGGCACGATAGGCGGCGTGTTTGTAGTGGTGATAGAAGGCGAGTACCGACGAGTTCAGGACGCCGAGCAGGTGTTTCAGCGCGGCCGCCGATCCCGGCTCGAGACGGACGTTGTATACCGACTTGATCGTCACGAGGTCGTCGGCGTCGTAGGCGGCGACGAGGGCGTCGCCGGTCTGTCGGAGGAGGAGTTTTGGGCTCTCGTACTGTCGCTCGGCTTTCGCCACGTCGGTCGGGTCGACGTATCGGAGTTCGTCCGCGTCGAGTCCGTACCGGCGGATCGCCGCGCCAGGCGCGATCGGTCGGCGGTCGGTCTCCGGGCTGTCGGCGAGGGAATCGGCGCGCTTGCCGATCTCCTCGCCGCGGGAGATGTCGATAAACGAACCCAGAGCCGGCCGTTCCTCGAGCGTCGACAGCACGCGTCGCGTCTCGGCGTCCAGATAGATGCGAAACCGGGCGGCGTCCTGAGACTCGAAGACCGAGGCGGGGATCGATTTGTAGGACAGCGCGTCGAGGTCACCGACGTCGGTCGTATCGGCACAGTCGACCGTGACGTCGCCGTCGCTGGAGGTATCGCCGCCGCTGACGACGATCGCCGCGCCCGTTTCGACGCCGTCGAACGCCGCGCCGACGCGGACGATCGTCGACGGCGGGGCGTTCGTCAGGAGAAACGCCCTGAGTGGCGCGTTGCCCTCGCGGGTGAGGATCGAGTCGGGGACGACGAATCCGACGCGCCCGTCCGTCGACAGGCGGACCGCCCGCTCGTAGCAGGCGACGTAGAGGTCGAACTGGTTCTCGGTCGTGACGAACGCGTCCGCGAGGTACGAGCGGAGCGCGGGCTCGAGCGACGCGCTGATGTCGGCCCGGCCCGCGGTCGCGACCCAGGGCGGGTTGCCGACGACCGCGTCGAAGCCGCCCGCTTCGAGCGGGCGGCCGGCCGGGTCGTAGAACCGTTCTGGAAACGCCAGCCGCCAGTGGAGGAAGCCGTTGGCCGCGGCTGCCCGCTGTGCGGCGGTGAACCAGTCGGTCCGCGCGAGGTGATCCCACGCTTCGTCCCCGTCGCCGTCGAGCGCGGCCAGCAGCCGATCGACCGCGTCGTCGGGGGCCGACTCGAGGCCGAACGCGCGGGCGGTCCGAACGTTCGCGACCGCCTCGAGTCGCCGGCAGTGGGGATCGCGTTCAAACGAGCGGACGCCGGCCGCCAGTTCCGCGGGGGCGGCTGGCGGATCGGCCTCGAGGGCGATGCGATCCCGAACGGGAGACGGGAGGTCGACGGATGCCTCGGTCCAATCGATCGGATCGTCCCGTCCCGTCGCCGTCGTTCCGAGCGGGTCGCGGTCGCTGCCGACCAATGCGTTCCCGGCCCGGAAATGACCACTGAGGGGCACGGGCGGCCGGTCGGCGGTCAGCGTCCGGAGCCGGAGCGATGCGATCGCCAGTTCTACCGCGAGTGGACGGCGGTCGACCCCGTAGACGCAGTGCTGGACGACCCGTCGGCGGGCCCAGTCGGCGTCTCGCTCGGAGGCGAGGGACTCGAGTCCCCGCTCGCGGGCCTGTCGTTCCTGTGCGGCGACGAGGGCTCGGGTGAGCGCGTCGACGACTGCGGTCAGGAAGCGGCCGCTGCCCATCGCCGGGTCGAGGACGGCGAGATCGAACACGCGGTCGGCGACCCGGTCCGCGACCGGCGCGTCCGTCTCGGGGTCGTGATCGGTGAGGTCGGCGCGGATCTCGGACAGAAGCGGCCCGACGATCCGATCGACGATGTACTCGACCATCGACGGCGGCGTGTAGTACGAGCCCGAGGTCTTCCGGTGACTCCCGTCGGCGGCGAGATACGGCTTCCCCCGGTCGACGGCGACGGGGCCCCCGTCGGCCGGGACGTACTCGCCGTCAATCAGCGCGAGCGGTTCGTCGGCGACCTCGAGGCGCGCCTCGAGCAACCGTTCGTAAACGCGTCCGAGGTCGCGGACGTCGAGCGACGTGGGGACGAACACGAGCCGTCCGTCCCCGTTCCGTCGGGCGAGCAATTCGAGCGCGTGCGACAGGCTGTCGTCGCCGACGCCGTGCGCGGCGAGAAAGCGCAATGCGGGGCTCGAGCGCTCGTCGACGGACCGACTGCTGGAGACGCCGGCAGATCGTTCGAGCCGATCCTCGAGGCGCGCCCAAGCGTCGGTCCCGTCGACATCGTCAGACTCGTTTGACTCGTCGGGGCCGAGCGCGATCGAGCGCATGCACGACCGCAGGCCGCCGCCGTCGGACCGGTCGGTCGCGCTCGAGCGCGTCCGTTCCCGCTCGACCACCGCGCCGATCAGGGGCCGATAGACGGCGGTGAGGGAGGCCTCGAAGAGCAGTTCGCGGTCGCTCTCGTCGAGCGTGTCCCGCTCGAGGTCGGTGTCGGGCGACGAGAGAAAGCTGTCGGCGACAACGGCGACGGCCTCGGCGACGTTCACTCGGAGGTCGTCTCGGAGCGTCTGCGCGTAGGCGGCCGACCGTTCGGCGGCGCGATCGAGGAAACAGTCGCCGTCGGCGTCGGGACTGACGGCCTCGCGACGGAAGAAACAGTAAAAGTACCTGAAAGCCTCACGGTCGCCGGCCTCGAGGATCGCGGGAAGGTCGACCTCGTAGTACGAATCCAGCCGGCCGCTGGTCGAGGCGTCGTAGAGCCGCCACCGCCGGCCGTTGGTCAGCACGCCCCAGCGTACGTCGTTTTCCTGCAAGGCGACGTGCAACCTGTGACCGGGATTCTCTGCGGGCCGATCGTCTCCGGCGGCCCCGCGCCCGTCGAGGGGTCGGCCCCACGACCTGACGTCGGCGATCGCGACGGCCGCGTCCGGGACCTCGCTCGCGGCCGCGTCCGAATCGTCACGATCTGGACGGTCGGTTCGTGCCGTGCGGTCGGCGCCGGCGTCGCCCGCCAGAACCGCGTAATCCGGCCGACTTCTCGGTGGCCCGGTCGACTCGACCGGGACGACCGACAGTCCAAGAGTCCGGAACGCCGGGCGAACGAATCGCTCCTCGATGGCGTCGGTCGCCGCCGAGTCACGGACCCGATCCCAACAGCGGCGCAGTTCGGCGAACGTCTCGCGGCAGTCGGCGTCGTCGATCGCGGCCCACTCGTCGGTCTCCGGGAGCCGCCGCTCGAGGAAGGCGCTCGAGAACGGGCCGTGAACGGCGCGAACGTGTGGCGACTGCATGGCTGTGTGGACAGCTCGCGGGCCGGGCGGGCCGGCGGGACGCGAGGAGCCGATAGCGATCGGGCGGCTCCGGTGCTGTGTCCCTTCCCAAGTCAGGCCCGCGACACATAGGTTTTCCTCAGTCTCCGACGATTCGAGACGACGACCCCGGCCGCGTCATCGATCACCGCGCGGATACCGATCCGACGCGGCGGCGGGCGTCCGGCGCTCGAGCAAGTCCAGCACGGGTTCGCTCGCGGCGAGGCGGATCCCGAGTCGAGTGAGTCGGTCCCGGATCGTCGCGGGGACGAGGGTGCCGTACAGCGAGCCCAGCAGCGGGACCGGTCCGACGCGGTAGTGCGTGTCGGGAGTTCGAGCGGTCGCGGCCTCTCGGACCGTCTCGGCGACCGCTCGGGCTCGTTGACGAACGGCCCGCCGCCTTCGACGGCTCGGAGCCGCTCGAGGACCCGATAGAGGTCGGTGTTCCCGTCCGATCCGACGACGGTCACGTTCCTGCGCGCCGCGGTCGTGGGGTCGCGATCGGGGGGGTCGCCCCGTCGGCGCCGGGTCGCGGCGACTCCGCGCTCGCGGCCGCGTCCTCGACGGCTGCCAGCGCGCGGTCGTAGAACGGCGTCGCGACGATCCCCGGCTGGACGACGACGACCGCGATCTCGGTCTCCGACAACTCTTGTCGAAGCGCGTCGCTGAGACTCGCCAGCGCCCACTTCGAGGCCGTGTAACCGCCGATGCCCGCCAGTGCGAGCCGGTCCGCGGCGCTGGTCACGTTCACGATCCGGCCGCGACCCCGTTCGCGCATGCCCGGCAACACCGCGCGGATCAGTCGGTGGGGCCCGAAACAGTGGACCGCGAACTGGCGCTCGAGCAGGCGCGTCGGCACGTCCTCGACGGGCCCGAACTGCCCGTAGCCCGCGTTGTTAACCAGACAGTCGACGCCGCCGGCCTCCTCGCGGATCCGCGAGACGACGCGCTTGGGCGCCTCGGTCTCGGTGAGATCGAGCGCCGCGATGTCGGCCCCGCGGTCCGCCAGTCGCTCGAGGCCCGGCCGGTCGCGATCGCGGGCGGTCGCGTAGACTCGGTACCCGTCATCGAGCAGTGCGCGGGCGGTTTCGTAGCCGATCCCCGAAGAGCAGCCGGTCACGAGTGCGGTCGATGGCATGTGCGGTGCTACGACGGCCCGGATGAAGGGCGTCCGTGTCGGTCGGTGGCACGGACCGTCACGGGTATCGACGGATCGGGATAGCGTCGGTCGAGACAGGGGTCATCGGCCCGGCGGGCCGCGATTACCGTCCGGCGGTCCGCGTTCGGCCTCGTTCGGCAGTCCTCGACCGGCGTCCGCCGGTGGACCGCGATCGCCGTCCGATGGTCCACGGTCGCCATCCGGCGGTCCGCGATCGACCTCGTCCGGCCGTCCGCCGTCACCGGTCGCCGAAGCAGGGGCTTCGCCATCTCGAGCCTGTTCCCCGGTCCCGGAATCATCGCCGCCGTCGATCGAGTCGGCGCTCTCGAGGGGGCGCTCGGCCGCCTCGCGAGCCGGGGTCGCGTTCCTGCCAGTCGCCGGCGACTCGTCGGTGAAGTCCTCGTTGCTCGGTGGGCTCGTCGCGTCCGGCAGCAGGCCCGGGGCCAGGCCGACGGCGGTCACGGTGACCGCGATCAGGACGACCGCAACGGTTCCGAGCAGCGTCGCCGTCGAGGGCCGGTCGACTCGAGGCTGCGGCATTCGGTTCGTCGGTAGGTTCGCTCACCGCTTTGTTACGCGCAGCCAACACCGCTGCTCGAGGGGCCTCAGTCCCCGGCCGTTCGCTCGAGTCGTCGCGCGAGCAGCGACGCCGCCCCGCCGACGCCGGCGAGCCCGGCCCCGATACCGAAACCGGGGGCGCCATCGTCGGAACCGCCCGTTCCGCCACCGCCGTCCGCCCCGCCGCCGGTCCCCCACTCGAGATCGCCGTGGTGACCGAGCGTCCCCAGCAGCACGCGGGAACCGTCGCTCGAGCCCTCGAGACCGGCCTCGAGGGCGTAGACGGAGTCGTCCATGCTTCCGACGTAGACGGTGCCGTCGACGACCGTCGGCGACGAGTCGACGGCGCCGTCGGTTTCGTAGGTCCAGCGTTCGTCGCCGGAGTCCGCTGCGAGCGCGTAGACGACCTCGTCGTCGCCGCCGACGAAGACGGTGTCTCCGGCCACCGTCGGCGACGATCGGACCCGATCGCCGGTGTCGACCGTCCACACCGGTTCGCCCGATGTCGTCCCGAGCGCATAGACGGTGGCATCGGCACTCCCAACGTAGACAGTACCGCCGGCGACCGTCGGCGTGGAGTAGACGATCCCGTCGGTATCGAACGTCCAGCGCTCGTCGCCCGAACTCGCATCGATCGCGTGGACCCGCGAATCGGTCCCGCCGACGTAGACGGTGCCGTCGGCGACCGTCGCGGACGAACCGACCGAACTGCGGATTTCGTAGGTCCAGACCTCGTCGCCGTCATCCGCGGTCAGGGCGTAGACGACCCCGTCCCAGGAGCCGACGTAGACCGTCCCGTCGACGACCGTCGGCGAGGCCGAGACCGGTCGCTCGGTTCCGTAGGTCCAGATTTCGTCGCCCGAGTCGGCGGCGAGGGCGTAGACGCTCTCGTCGTTGCCGCCCACGTAGACGGTGCCGTCGACGACCGACGGCGAGGAGAGGACCCGCGAGTCGGTCTCGTAGTCCCAGCGCTTCTCGCCCGAGGCCGCGTCGATCGCGTAGACGGAGGTTGCCTCGTCGCTACCGACGTAGACGGTCCCGTTCACGACGGCCGGGGAGGAGTAGAACACGTCACCGCCGGCGCGCATGCCGCCTGTGTCGAACGTCCACTCCTGCTGGCCCGATTCGGCGTCGATCGCGTAGAGGAGGCCGTTCCAGTTGAGGGCGTAGACGGTCCCGTTTACGACCGTCGGCGACGAACGGACGTTCTGGCCAGTGTCGAACGCCCAGCGGACCCGCTCGTCGTCGCTCGGCTCGTCGGGCTCCGATCTCGGCCCCTCTGTACCCCGTTCGTCCTGCATCGCCCCCGTCCGTCGCGCTCGAGTCCTCGCACTCGCCACCGACGAATACGCCGCCGTCCCGACGAGCCCCACACCGGCCGTCCGCAGGACGGCTCGCCTGTCGATCCGCGATCGGTCCGCTCGAGTCCGCCGGTTCGCGTCGTCCCTCTCTGTCATGGCCAAAGATATGTAACAGATCCTGATAAACGGCCTGTTCGACAGGTGTACGGCGGATCGCGTTCGATCGCCGATCAGCAAGAACCCGTCGGCCCCGCGGGGTGCCGGACCCACGGACCGGCGGCACGGCCGAACAATGATATGGGCGGCCCACCCAGTGGGAGTCAACGGATCTCGCCGACCATGACGAGTCATTACGATCACGCGCAGGTGCAGGAGTTTTGGCAGTACGTCTGGGAACGCGACGACGTCTACGACCTCGACGACGACGCCGTCGACCCGACGTACGTCCTCGGGATGTTCCCCTACACGTCGGGGACGCTTCACATGGGACACGTCCGTAACTACGCGATCACGGACGCCTACGCCCGCTATCGGCGAATGTGCGGCGACGACGTCCTCCATCCGATGGGGTGGGACGCGTTCGGCCTCCCCGCGGAGAACGCCGCCTTCGAGCGCAAGACCGACCCCCGGTCGTGGACCGAGGCCTGCATCCGGCGCATGCGCGAGGAACTCGAGACGATGGGCTTTGGCTACGACTGGTCGCGCGAGATCACCACCTGCGAGCCCGACTACTACCGATGGAACCAGTGGCTGTTCGAACGCTTCTACGAGGAGGACCTCGTCGAGTACGAGGCGGCGGCGGTCAACTGGTGTCCGGACTGCGAAACGGTGCTGGCCGACGCGCAGGTCAGCGAAACCGACGGTGATCGGGTCTGCTGGCGCTGTGAGACGCCCGTCGGTCGGCGGGAACTCGACCAGTGGTTCTTCACGATCACCGACTACGCCGAGGAACTCCACGAGGGGCTCGACGACCTCGAGGGCTGGCCCGAGGGGGTCCGCGAGATCCAGCGCAACTGGATCGGCCGACAGGAGGGAACAAGGATCACGTTCGACGTGTCCGGGGACGGCGGCGCTGGCGCTGACGACGACGGAACGGTCGACGTGTTCAGCACCCGCCCCGAAACGATCCACGGTGCGACCTACCTCGCGGTCTCGCCCGGCCACGACCTCGCCCGGGAGCTGGCCGAGACCGACGACGCCGTCGCCGAGTACGTCGACACCGCCCGCACCCGTGACCCCGACGAGGTCGGCTTCGACGGCGTCGAGACCGACGCGACCGCCGTCCACCCCCTGACCGGCGACGAACTGCCGGTCTACGTCGCCAGCTACGTCCTCGAGGACGTCGGGACCGGGGCCGTGATGGGCGTCCCCGCACACAACGAGCGCGACCACGAGTTCGCCCGCGAACACGGCCTGCCGATCGAGCGCGTGATCCGACCCGCAGACGACATCGACGTCGAAACGGCGGCCTACACCGGCGAGGGCGTCCTCGAGGGAAGCGGCGAGTACGACGGCATGGAGAGCGAGCGTGTCCGCGAGCGGATCGTAGCGGAAAACGACGCCCTCGAGGCCGACGTCACCTACCGGCTGCGCGATTGGCTAATCTCCCGGCAGCGCTACTGGGGGACGCCGATCCCGATCGTTCACTGCGACGACTGCGGCCCCGTCACGGTGCCCGAGGACGAACTGCCCGTCGAACTCCCCGAATTCGTCCGGACGACCGGCAACCCGTTAGACGCCGCCGAGGAGTGGAAGCAGACGACGTGTCCGGACTGCGGCGCGCCGGCCGAGCGCGAGACCGACACGATGGACACCTTCGTCGACTCCTCGTGGTACTACCTGCGATTCCTCTCGCCCGACCTCGCGGACGCGCCCTTCGACGTCGACCGCGCCGACGACTGGCTCCCCGTCGACGTCTACGTCGGCGGCGACGAACACGCCGTCTTGCACCTGCTCTATACCCGCTTTTTCACGAAGGCGCTTGCCGATCTCGGACTGCTCGAGCGGCGCGAGCCCATTCGGGAACTCAAGAGTCAGGGGACGGTCCTGTACGACGGCGAGAAGATGTCCAGTTCGAAAGGCAACGTCGTCGTCCCCGAGGAGTACGGCGCGGAGACGACCCGGCTGTTCGTCCTCTCGGCAGCCCACCCCGAACAGGACTTCGAGTGGACCGCCAACAACGTCCGCGGGGCCTACGACCTCCAGCAGACCCTCTACGGGATGGCCGCGGACTTCGTCGACGAGGGCGACACTCGCATTGAGCGTCGGGCCCACGACGACTACGTGTCACGGGAGATCGACCGAACCATCGCGGCGGCGACCGAGGAGTACGAACGATTCCGATTCCATCGGGCCGCCACCGAGATCCGGGAACTCGCCCGACTGCTCCGGCGCTACCGCGAGTACGACCGTCCCAACGGCGCGGTCCACCGACGCGGCCTGCTGACCCTGGCCGCGCTGATCGCGCCGATGGCCCCCCACCTCGGCGAGGAGTGTTGGAACAAGCTCCGCGGCGAGGGACTGGTCGTCGAGGCCGACTGGCCCGAACCCGACGGCGACGTCGGGGCCTACCAGCGAGAACGCCAGCTCGTCGACCGCACCCTCGAGGACGTCCGGGACATCGTCGACGTCGCCGACATCGACGAGCCCGACCGGATCGAACTGGTCGTCGCCGCCGACTGGAAGTACCGGGCCGCCGAACTGGTCGCCGACGCCGCCGGCGACGGGATCGACGTCGACGAAATCGTCGACCGACTCTTCGACCACGGCGCGCTCGAGATCGACGCCGACCGGGATCAGGTCGCGGCGTTCGTCGGCCGACTCACGGGCCGCGACGGCGGGGACGGCGAGGACGTGCTGCCGGCCGACCGCGAACTGGCCGTCCTCGAGCGCGCCGACTGGCTCGTCACCGACGAATTCGGCGCGACCGTCGCCGTTCGCCAGGCCGACGCCGACGACGACCTCGCGGCCAAGGCCCGGCCGGGCAAACCCGCGATCCGCATCGAGTGATCGGGGCAGCGACGACGGTCAGCCGCCCAGTGGTCGGACCGCAGTGAGTGGGTGGCCCGGCGATCGAGAGGTAGTTTTATTCCATCGGCATCGGAAGCCCCGGACACGATGGTGGAGGGTGGCGATACCGTTGGCGAACCGTCGAACCGGCCGCCGAGTCAGGCGGTGATCGAAGCCGTCGCCGAGGCCGAAGGCGTCCAACCGGAGGGGCTCGCCCCGCCGGCGTACGAACCGCTGCACGCCGTCGTCGATCCGACGGCGCTCGACGGACTCTTCGCTGCCCGGTCGGACGGCAGGGGCCGACCGAGCGGCACCGTCTCGTTTCGGTTCTGTGGCTACGACGTGACCGTCGATCGGGACGGGCGGGTCACGCTCGAGGAGGCGGTCGAACGGGCCGACTGAACGGCCCGCCGGACCCTGATCGGCGTCTCGGAACAGTGGCTTTCTCCGCGCCCACAACACCGGCCTCCGGCCGCTCGAGTGGCGGGGCCGGTGACACCGAGCGCTCCCGCTTCGAACTGCGACCGCTGGTCCGCGAGCGGCGCAACCGGCTGCCGTTCGAGCGTGACTGAAACCGGTGCGATGGCGGACGAGTAGACGGGCGAGAGACGACTCGGCCGACTCGAGCGAACGACGTTGCGTTTCGGACGCGGTCTGCTGGAACAGCAAGGGTGAAAGGGTGGTACTCCTAACGTCCGGCAATGGCAACCGCTGACGCGAGACGGCGACTCCGGGAGCGGCCGAAGGGCGCGACGATCGTCCTGACCATCGTCGGCTACGCGCTGGTCCTCGGGACTTTCCTGCTGGACGTGCCGATCTACCCCGACCTGACGAACGCACAGGTCAACCTGCTCTCGCACGTCATCGCGGGGATCAACACGACCGCGACCGTCGTTCTGACGCTCGGGTGGTACTGGATCCGCAACGGCGAGGTCGAGAAACACCGGCTGGCGATGGTCTCGGGGTTCGTCCTGATCCTGGGCTTTCTGGTCGTCTACCTGCTGAAGGTCGGCGGCGGCGGGACCAAGGAGTTCGTCGGACCCGACCTCGTCTACTACCCCTACCTCGTCATGCTCGCGATCCACATCATCCTCTCGATCGTCTCGGTCCCCGTGGTCCTCTACGCCCTGATCCTCGGGCTGACCCACACGCCCGCGGAACTCCGGCGAACGGCCCACGCCCGAATCGGGCGGATCGCCGCCGCCGCGTGGATCCTGAGCCTCTTCCTGGGCGTCGTCACCTACGCCCTGCTCAATCACGTCTTCTCCTACGAGTTCGCGGCGATGCTGGTCCCAGTACTGTTCTGACCGACCGGCCCACCGTCCCGCAGGACCCACAAGTTATCCCCGCGCCGGTCATAGCCTCGAGCAACGAATGCAATTCGTCGAAGAAATCGTCGTGGACGAGTTTCTGCCTACCGTCCGCTCGCTGCTTGCCGGCGATCTCCGCGATCGCGGACTCACCCAGAGCGAGGTGGCCGAGGTCCTCGGCATCAGCCAGAGCGCCGTCTCGAAGTACGCCCACGGCGACGTGACCGTCAACGACCGCATCGCCGACGACGACCGCGTCCAGTCCCTCGTCGACGAACTCGGCAGCGGGCTGGCCGGCGGCGAAACCTCGCCGGTCCAGGCCCTGATCGAACTCGAGGTCCTGATCCGCGAGCTGGAGAGCGGCGGCGACCTCCTCGCGCAGCTCCACGAGGAGGCCGTCCCGGAACTGGCCGACCACGGCTCGAGCTTTCGGGTCCACGACCCCGAGAGCGAACTGCGCTCGAGCGAGCGGGTCCTCTCCTCACTGCGCCGGGGGCTGCGGGTCCTCGAGACGACGAGCGGCTTTACCGGGCTGATCCCCGCGGTCGGCTCGAACCTCGTCGCCTGTACGCCCGACGCCGAAGGAGTCGACGACGTGGCCGGCGTCCCGGGCCGGATCTTCGACGTGAAGGGACGGGCGACCGTCCCCGCCGACCCCGAGTTCGGCGTCTCCGAACACGTCGCCCGCGTGCTGCTGGCCGCCCGCCGCCACGGGGCCACCGTCGCGGCCGGGATCAACGTCACGTACGATCCGGAACTGATCGATGAGTTGGCCCAGCGGGGCCACGTCGCCGCCGAGTTCGACGAATCCGGCGACGTCGCCTCGAGCGTCGGCGCGGCGATCGAGGAGGAACCCGAAGCGACCGTCCTCTATCAGACCGGCGGGATGGGGATCGAGCCGCTGATCTACGTCCTCGGATCGGACGCGGAGTCGGTCGCGGACACGATCCGATCGCTGGTCTGAGCGTCCACGATGTCCGAATCCGCACAGGAGTTCTACGGCCGCTGGGCCCGCCTCTACGACCTGATCGCACGCGAGACGCCGGGGATCGCCCGTCTCCGGCGACGAGCGGCCGCTGCCTGCCGCCTCGAGCCCGGCGACACCGTCGTCGAGATGGGCTGTGGCACCGGCGCGAACCTCCCCTATCTGCGCGAACGGGTGGGTTCCGAGGGGACCGTGATCGGGATCGATTTCACCCGGCCGGTCCTCGAGCGGGCACGCGCCGCCACCGCCGAGTATGACAACGTCCACGTCCTACAGGGGGACGCGACGGAGCCGCCGGTCGGGCTTGAGGCGGCACGGTCGGTCGCGAACGGCGCCGATAGTGCGGTCGGCGAGGACGTCGCGGCCGGTGACATCGACGCCGTCCTCGCCACGTTCGTCGTCGGCATGCTCGCGGACCCGGCAGGCGCGGTCGACGACTGGTGTGAGCTGGTCGGGCCCGGGGGGCACGTCGTCCTCGCGAACGCGGCCCGGAGCGACGAGTGGTACGCCCCGCCGGTCAACGCCGTCTTCCGGGCGATCGTCGTCCTCTCGACGCCGCCGACGACGCGGCTGCGCTACGACGACTCGCCTCACCTGCGCCTCGACGCGAAGATCGACGCTGCCCACGAGCGACTCCGGGAGCGGGCGGTCGCCGTCGCGGACGAAACCCACCTGTTCGGCGTCGTTCGGCTGACCGGCGGTCGGGTAGCGTAGGCGAGCCACAAGAGGGGATGCCTCATAGAGACTGTCGACGTGCAGGCAAACGCATAGCCTCCCGCTCGAGAACGGTCACCTATGGCGACCGTTGCAAACGTCCTCTCGTCGATCTTTAATACGATCCCGGAACTGCATTCGGGACAGCTCGGACTGCTTTCGGGAGTTCTCGTCGGGCTGCTCTACTGGCACGGCCACCACCGGTCGTCGCTGGCCGCCCTCTCGGGGTTCTACCTGCTGGCGATCGGCGTCGTGCCCGCATCGACGCGGGGGCTCGCGGTAGTCCAGTCCAAGCCGTGGTACTTCTGCTCGCTGCTGCTCGCCACCGCCGTCTGTGCGATCGCCGGCCGCGTCCTCTGGACGTGGCTCCCGTTCCGACACGGCGTCTCGCGCTCGAGTCGCGTCGAGAGTCGGACCGAGGTCGGGCACGCGAGTCGGACCGACGGCGACGGCCGCCCCTAACATCCGCGACAGTCACTCGCGGTCGCGAACGACGGGGGATCTGAATCCGATACCGGCGTCACGGAGTCGCCACCGGGCCTCGAGCGCGGCCCAGCACAACCCCGTCAGGACGCCGCCGGCGATGGCGACGGCCTCGGTCTTGCCGACCCAGACCGGGGCGACGAAGAGCAACGCGTTGGCGATCCGGTGTGGGAGGATCGACTCGACGAGACTGCCGAGGGACTCGAGCGGTCGGAACCCGGGCTCCCCGTTACCGCCGGCGGCGGCCGTCCGTGACTCGAGCCCGAGCGACCGGGCGCTGTGTCCGCCGGCGCTCTCGGCTCCCGTCTCGAGGCGTTCGGCGTCGTAGGCCAGCGTCGATTCGACCTGCCAGACGATCGCGCCGCTCTCGTTGACTTCCAGCACGCGGTTGCCGTGCGTATCGGTGATCAGCGTGTTGCCGTTGGGCAGGCGGTCGGCATCACGGGGCCACTGCATCCGGTCGTCTTCCCACTGCCAGGTACGGGTCCACGCGCCGTTCTCGCGCTGGAACTCCTGGACGCGGCCGTTCTCCGAGTCCGCGACGACGATCGCGGGGCCGCCCCGATGCTCGGGAATGTAGTCGGGGTTGTGCTGCTCGTGGAGGATATCGTACTCGTTCTCGCTGCCCAGCGTCCAGTCCTCGAGCAAGCCCTCGTCCCGGTCGAGGAAGACGACCTGGTCCTGATTGCGGACGCTGACCATGATCCGGCCCGCCATCCGACCGTCCTCGACGTACTCGACGTCGTTGATGTGGGTCCAGTCGTTGGGATAGGAGTGGCCGCTCTCGAGGTCGAACGCGCTCTGGGCGTCCCAGAGCCACTCGACGATCTCCGTCTCGGTGTCGACGACGAAGACCTGATCCGCGATGATGTCGGCGACGACGACGTGGTTCTCGTCGATGCGATCGGCGTCGTGCCACTCGCCGGCGTTCTCCGCGTAGTCGTACCGTTCGTAGACGACCTCGACCTCGCCGGTGGTGAGGTTCGCCCGCTCGATGACGTTGCGGGCACACGGCGGGTCGCCACAGGTCGGCCCGGCCGTGTGGATCGTGTCGGTCGCGGTGTACTCGACGGTCAGTGGATCGCCCTCGACGGGGTCGACGTCGAAGTACTTCGTCCGCGAATTGTTGTAGTAGACGACCTCGCCGTCGGGTGCGTAGGCGGTGATCGTCCCCGCCCGTCCCGACTCGGTGACGACCGTGTGGTTCTCCGTCGGCGGGGCCTCTGGGACGGCGTCGGCGGACCCTGTCGAGAGGCCCCCCGACGCCGCGCTGGCGACGACGATTGCCGAGGCGAGAAGCAACACGGCGAAGAGCGCACGGAGCCGGGTCCGCGTGATCCCCACTCGAACGCGGGCGATACCCGACCGGACCCGACCGCGCGACTGTGATCCGTCACCCACGGTTCGGTCCCCCTCGAGCCGGACGCGGCTCGTCGACAGCAGTTCCATCGCGGTCCTGTCCCGAGTGACGGTGATCGGCGAGTCGCGTCATCGAACCCGTATCGGACCCGGCCACACCCTGACGGAAAACCGTAACCGTGCGATTGCAACCCCTGAGAGTTCCGGTCGCCGGACTGCTTCGTTCGGACCGACGCCAGCGGCTGGCTCGAGCGCGACGCAGAGTCGCCGATTACGCTGCGGCCTCGAGCCCTTCGTACGCCCGGATCCGGTCGGCGATCCCGTCCGGGATGGGGCTCGGCCGCTCCGTCTCGGGATCGACGTGGACGATGGTCGTCTCGGCGGTCGCCGCGATATTGCCGTCGACCTGGATCTCGTAGCGCATCGTACAGCTCGTCTCGCCCAGTCGCGAGACGGACAGCGCGACCGTCGGCTCGTCGCCCATTCTGATCGGCCGCTCGTAGGAGATCTCGAGGTTCGCGATGACGAAGGAGATGTCCTCGGAGTGCAGTTCGGCGACGTCTCTGAGGTAGTCGGTCCGGGCCGCCTCGAGGTAGCTGGCGTAGACGGCGTGATTGACGTGATTCAGCGGGTCGAGATCGCGATAGCGAACGGGAACGTCGACGGTAAACTCCGCACTCATTGTACGTTGTCGAAGCGGACTGGATCAAAAATACGTACCGGTTACGGCTCCGCCCGTCCGCGAGACGGCGACGCGGGCGGTCGATCTCACGGCCCGTACAGTCGCGCGTGGTCGTCACAGAACGCCGGCTCGCGAAGGTGGGCCGCGAGCAGATCCGCCTGATAGTGGGCGTTGAACAGACGACAGCCCTCGCGGTCGCAAAACGCCTCGCCGGTCTCGAGGTAGTGATACCCCTGTAACACCGTCCCTTTCAGCACGTCGGTAGTCCGGGGATCGTCCGCGATCAGGAACTCGCCGTCGACCTGATTCTCGAGGACTTCCCGAGGCGGCGTATCGCCCGAGAGCAGGGCGTGGCGCTGTTTCTCTTTGTAGTAGGACTCGGGCTTAGCGGGGGCCTCGTAGAGGCCGGGTACCGAGACCAGCGCCGGCTGGCCGAGGACGGTCACGCGCTTGTGCCAGCGGCCGTCGTGGTCGCCCCAGGTGCCGATCGCCCGGTCGAGGATCGGGACGTGCAGCGTCTCGAGGCCGCGTTCGGCCGCGGGCAGCGCGGCGTTGAGCGCGCGCTGGACCTGCACGCCATCGTAGAGGACCCCGCCCTCGCGTTCGGGGTTCTCGAGGGCACGTTCCTCGTAGCGGATCGTCCCCAGCATCGTGTTGCCCGTCTCGCGCTCATAGGGCGAGGGGACCCGCGCCTCGGCGAACCGCTCCGCGAGGTCGTCCGTGCGGTGGACGTCGAGGAACCGGTCCCGGACGGCCACGTCGGCGTCGACCCGCGTGGCCAGCCAGTCGGCGACCGCGTCGACGTCTGCGACGGTCGACGGCGCTCGATAGCAGATGATACGCTCGACCATGTGGGGCCGCGATCAGTCGTCCGCGGGCGTCGCACGCGAGGTCAGTTCGACGGGGTCGGCGTCGACCTCGAGTTCGTCGAGCGCTTCCTGGGCGGCGCGTTTCCCGGAGACGAGCATGGCACCGAAGGTCGGGCCCATCCGCGGGAGGCCGTAGGTCGTCGCGGTCGCCATCCCGGTGGCGATCAGGCCGTCGTGGACGAGGCCGGTGTGTTCGACGACGGCATCCTCGGACTTGCCGACCCACATCGAGTCGTGGCCCGGCGAGTCGTGGCCCGGCGCGCCGTAGGAGTCGTCGCCGGTCTGGTCCATGCCGGTCGCCGATTCCGCGGCGTCGCCGATGCCCGGCGCGTCGAGGACGCCGCGCTCGTCGAGTTTCTTGACCGCCATCGCGTCGTGGCCGGTCGCGTCGATGACGAGGTCGGCCTCGACGGCGATCGGATCGACGCAGGTGATCTCGCGGGGCAGGGCATGCACCGGCGTCCAGTTCATCACGATGCCGCCGACGCGGTGGTCCTCGCGGATGACGATGTCCGTGAACTCGGTCATGTTCTGCATCTTCGCGCCGGCGTCGCAGGCGGCCTTGATCAGGCCCGAACAGGCCTCGGGGCCGTTCGCGACGTAGAGCCCTTCGCTGTCCTGAGACTCCTTGAAGTCGACGTCGAGATCCGCGAGGATCTCCTGTGCGGGGTCCCGTACCGTGACCTTGTTCATCAGGAAGCCGCCGAGCCAGAAGCCGCCCCCGAGGTAGTTGTTCTTCTCGACGACCATCGTCTGGACGCCGCGCTCGGAGAGTTCCTTCGCCGCGGTCAGCCCCGAGGGGCCGCCGCCGACGATGATGACGTCCGAGTCCGAGAAGTCCATGAACTCCTCGGTCCACTCCTGTCCGATCGCGCGGGTGACATCGGCTTCACCGACCTGACTGAACTGCTCGAATTCGCTCATACAACTAGGTGGTATGACCCGGTAGTAAAAAGTCTATCGCAGCCGATGCCCGAACGTGATCGGCGGTCGTGAGCGGTCCGCGGACGGTTCCGTCCGTGTGAGAGCGCGTCAACACGGTCGAACGCGGCTCCGGCCTCGAGTCGCATCAGAAGCGGGTGAGAACCGAGACGGTCCGTCTCAGTCGTCGACGAACCCGGCGTCGTCCTCGTCGCCGGTCGGCCGTTCGTCCGGCGACCGGCGCCGCTCGGGACGGTCGTCGATGACGCCCTCGGTCCAGGTCCCCCGACGGAACCAGACCACGGCGACGACGAACGAACCGACCATACCGGCGACCATCGCCCACCAGATCCCCTCGGGACCCCAGCCTAGCCCGGCGATCTCGAGGCCGGTTTCGGGGATCGGTACGGACCAGGCGAACGCGAGAACGACCACCAGCGGGAACCGAAGGACCCACCGCGAGAGGATCGAGAGGACCATCGCCGTACGAGTATCGCCGGCCCCGCGGAACGCACCCTGGATGACCATGACACCGGCGTAAGGGGCCCAGAAGAGGGCCGTAATCCGCAGGAAGACCACGCCCTCGGCGATCACGGCGGAATCGGTGATGAAGGCCCTCATCGCGGTCGCCGGAAACACAAACAGGACGGCCGCGACGGCGAAGATACAGACCGTCGTCGCGGCGGTGGCCGTCCGCGTGACCGCGACGGCCCGCTCGGGTGCCCCCGCACCGAGGTTCTGTCCGACGCCGGCCGCGGTCGCCTGCCCGACGGCCCCGGCCACGGCCCACGTCACCGACATGAGTCGAACCCCGATCCCGAACGCCGCCGTGGGCGCGGCCCCGAACCGGGCGACGAACCCGGCCAACGCGACCGCCGCGAAACTCCGGACCCAGCCATCGAGCGTGGCCGGATAGCCGACGTCGAGTAGCCGTTTCAGGAGGGCGACGTCGGGTGTGAGATCGCCGAGTCGGAGCCGAACGCCGAACCGACCGTCCAGCAGGACGGCGATCCCGGCGGCAGTGGCGAGCCCGCGCGAGACGAAGGTCGCGATGGCCGCGCCTCGCGTCCCCATCGCCGGGAACGGCCCCCAGCCGAGGACCAGGAACGGATCGAAGACGACGTTGAGCCCGGCCGAAACGAAGACGAGCCACATCGCCGTCTTCGTGTCGCCCGCCCCCTGCAGCGAGGCCCGAAAGGCAAAGAAGAGGAACGTAAACGGCAGTGCCAGGAAGATCACCTCGATATACGCGAGCGCCTCGACGAACACCGGCCCGCGAGCGCCGATCAACTCGAGCAGCGGCCGCCGGGCGGCGAACCCGAGACCGGCGAGGACCGACGAGACGGAGAGCGTGAGCAGGATCGTCTGGGCGACGACGCGATCGGCGATTCGTTCGTCACCCGCACCGACGTACTGGGAGACCAGCGCGATGGTCGCAGCGGTGATCCCCATCGCGGTCGAGACGAACAGCCACGAGAGGGGAAACATCAGCGAGACGGCAGCGACGGCGTCGCTGCTCACGCGGCCGACCCAGAACATATCGGCCAGGTTGTAGACGGTCTGGAGGAGGTTTCCCAGGACCAGCGGCCACGCGAGTCGGAGGAGCTTCGGGGAAATCGCCCCCGTCGTCATGTCGACGCGCTTTCGCTCGGGGTCCGTCGCTGCCACGAGATCTCGTGTGTGAACCTCAGCCAGGCATGGTAAAAAGGATTGGCTCACGGGAGCCGTTGCCGGTTCCGGTACCGACGGCGCTCGGCCGCTTCTGGCGATGATTCCGAACCGCTCGCGGATCACAGACCCAGTCGATCGGTTAGGTCGGCCGTCTATAGTAGCCGTTGAAAGTCATTGCACACCTGATCGAACGGCGGCGTTGCGATCAGTGTGTGAATCGTTTCAACGGCTACTATATCGAGACGTCGTCAGTCCAACCTGCCTCCACCGGGTCGCCGCGATAGGGTGTCGATCCCCGGCAACCGGTTGACGACGCGCCGCCGACGGGCACCGGTCGAAAGCGCCACCGGAACGGCGACGAGCAGAACCACGGCAAGGGCGAGCCCGATCGAGACGAGGCCGACGAAGGAGGCGACGAAGACGAACGCGACGAGCGCGCCGCCGACCAAGCGCCAGGCGCGATCGAATCCACCGAGAGTGTGTTTCATTTCAGTATTCTCCGCGTGAGTTCACGCGATCTCCTCTATGACTCGAGCGAAGATAAGCTATCTGGTAACACCCCACATGATGTTCGCTCGAGCGAGCCGTCCCCGCTGCCGGTGTGCTGTGCAGTTATTTCGTATCCCTCACGCGCCTGCGCGACGCCCGACCGCACGCACACCCGCGCTGTCCCTCGGTTTTCGGCGAAAGCGTTATCAGATCCTCAGTCGTACCGAGCGACGATGACCGACACTCGTCCGCGACGAGCGCGACCGGACGGCCGAGCCGGAGGTGAGCCGCGGTGGAGCTGATAATCACCGAGAAGGACAACGCGGCCCGCCGGATCGCCGACATCCTCTCCGGTGGGACCTACGACTCGAGCCGGGAGAACGGCGTCAACGTCTACGAGTGGGGCGGCAAGCGCTGCGTGGGGCTGTCGGGCCACGTCGTCGGCGTCGACTTCCCGTCGGAGTACTCGGACTGGCGCGACGTCGAGCCCGTCGAGCTGATCGATGCCGACGTCGAGAAGACGGCGACGAAGGAGAACATCGTCGCGACGCTGCGGCTGCTGACCCGTCGCGCGGAGCGCGTGACGATCGCGACCGACTACGACCGCGAGGGCGAACTGATCGGCAAGGAAGCCTACGACATCGTCCGGGAGGTCGACGAGGACGTACCCATCCGTCGGGTGCGGTTCTCCTCGATCACCGAAAACGAGGTCCAGCAGGCGTTCGACGAACCCGACGACCTCGACTTCGACCTCGCGGCCGCCGGCGAGGCCCGCCAGATCATCGACCTGATCTGGGGGGCCGCGCTCACGCGCTTTCTCTCCCTGTCGGCGGGTCAGCTGGGCGACGACTTCATCTCCGTCGGCCGGGTCCAGTCGCCGACGCTGAAACTGATCGTCGACCGCGAGCGCGAGATCGAGGCGTTCGATCCCGAGGACTACTGGGAGATCTTCGCGGACTTACGAAAGAGCGAGGCGCAACGCGCCTCGGAGACGTCGAGCGGTGAGGAACCGCGAGACGACGACACCGCCTTCGAGTCCCAGTACTTCTACCGCGACGAGGACGGCAACGAAGCCGAACGCGTCTGGGAGGAGGAGATCGCGGACGAGGTCTACGAAACGCTGTCCGACCGCGAGAGCGCGACCGTCGTCGACGTCAACCGTCGGACCCGCACCGACACGCCCCCAGAGCCGTTCAACACCACCCAGTTCATCCGGGCGGCCGGTGCCATCGGCTACTCGGCCAAGCGCGCGATGTCGATCGCCGAGGACCTCTACACCGCCGGCTACATCACGTACCCGCGGACCGACAACACCGTCTACCCCGACGATCTAGACCCCGAGGACCTCCTCGACGAGTTCGTCACTCACTCGACGCTCGGGGATTCGGCCGAATCGCTGCTCGAGGCCGACGAGATCACCCCCACGGAAGGCGACGAGGAGACGACCGACCACCCGCCCATCCATCCGACGGGCGAGATCCCCTCGCGGGGCGACGTCTCCGACGATGAGTGGGAGATCTTCGAACTCGTCGTCCGGCGGTTCTACGCGACCGTCGCCGACGCCGCGAAGTGGGAACACCTCAAGGTCGTCGCCGACGTCGACGACTACCGGCTCAAGGCCAACGGCAAGCGGCTGGTCGAGCCCGGCTACCACGACGTCTATCCGTACTTCTCGACGACGGAGAACTTCGTCCCCGACGTCGACGAGGGCGAGGAACTGGCGCTCTCCGACGTCGAACTCGAGGCCAAACAGACCCAGCCGCCCCGACGCTACGGCCAGTCGCGGCTCATCGAGACCATGGAGGACATGGGGATCGGAACGAAGAGTACTAGACATAACACTTTAGAGAAATTATACGATCGCGGATATATAGAAAACGATCCGCCGCGCCCGACCAAGCTCGCGATGGCCGTCGTCGACGCGGCGGAGAACTACGCCGACCGCGTCGTCAGCGAGGAGATGACCGCCCAGCTCGAGGCCGACATGGACGCCATCGCCAACGGCGAGGCGACGCTCGACGACGTGACCGACGAGTCCCGGGAAATGCTCGAGGAGATCTTCGAGAACCTCGCCGAGTCGCGCGAGGAGATCGGCGATCACCTCCGGAAGTCGCTGAAAGACGACAAGCGACTCGGCCCCTGTCCGGAGTGTGGCGAAGACCTGCTCGTCCGCCGGAGCCGTCACGGCTCGTATTTCATCGGCTGCGACGGCTATCCCGACTGCGAGAACACCCTGCCGCTGCCCTCGACGGGCAAGCCGCTGATCCTCGAGGAGGAGTGTGAGGAACACGGGCTCAACGAGGTCAAGATGCTCGCGGGCCGGCAGACGTTCGTCCACGGCTGTCCGCTCTGTAAGGCCGAGGACGCCGGCGAAGGGCCGGTGTTGGGCGAGTGTCCCGAGTGCGGTGAAGAACACGGCGGCGAGTTGGCTATCAAAACGCTCCAGAACGGCTCTCGACTCGTCGGCTGTACGCGCTATCCCGACTGCGAGTACTCGCTGCCGCTGCCCCGCCGCGGCGAGATCGAGGTCACCGACGAGTACTGCGACGACCACGACCTGCCCGAACTCGTCGTCCACAGCGGCGACGACCCCTGGGAGCTGGGCTGTCCGATCTGTAACTACCAGGAGTTCCAGGCCCGCGAGAGCGACTCCGGCTCCGATCTCGAGTCGCTGGACGGCGTCGGCGCCAAGACCGTCGAGAAACTCGCCGACGCAGGGATCGAGGACCTCGAGGACCTGACCGAGGCCGATCCCGACGCGGTCGCGGACGACGTCGAGGGCGTCAGTGCGGATCGCATCCGGAGCTGGCAGGCGAAGGCCTGACCGACCGTTCACGACCGGCCGTCCAGGCGAGCCGCTCCGTTGGGTCGGGTTCGTCGGCGGCCCTGTGCCGGTTCGGCACCTCGAACCCGGGGCGCGCTGGCGAGAACGAGTCGGCCGACGGGAGTGGCCGGCTCCCCGGGAACCGCCGGCGGTCGAGGCCATGTTGAACGTCGCCCACGCCCTCGAGCGGCAGGCGTGAGAATAGTCACGGTCGACCCGACAGGGGCCGATCAGGCCGTCGCGGATTCGTTCGTTTCGGCCTCGGCGTCGTCGCGCTCCTCGAACGATTCGAACACGTCCTCGACCGCCCCGACGATGTCGTCGCTGGAGCCGACGCCGAGTTTCTCCCAGCGTTTCTTCCCCGTTTCGTCGACGACGATCGTGACCGGGTAGCCGGCGATGCCGTAGTTCGCCGTCAGCGACGACGTCGTATCGCGGCCGACGGCCCAGTTTCCGTCGTGGGTTCGCCACCAGGACCGGAGTTCGTCGTCCGGCATCGAGTCCGCCGACTGGTAGGTAACGGAGAGGACCGTGAGATCATCCCCGTAGTCGTCGACGAGTCGCGACCGAGCCTCGGCAAGGCGCGGCATCTGGGCCTGACACATGCCACAGCCCGTGACGAAGAACTCGACGACCGTGACCCCGTCGTTTGGAACCGTCACGGTCCCGCCGTCGCTGCCGCGAGCGTCGATCGTCTCGACTTCGATCGGCCATTCCGAGCCGTCGTCGCCGTCCGAGTCGGCGGCCGGTTCGTCGGTCCCGAACGACGGGAGGCCAGCGAGGACAACGCCGGTTCCGCCCGCGAGGACGCCGATACTGCCGACGCCCGCGAGCAGTTCACGCCGTCTCATCGCCGACTCACCTCCGCGGCGCGGACGTGCGAGCCGGTGGCGGGGATCGCCGGTCGGGTTCGATGGGCCGTCATACGTCCCAGTACGTACGCGAGACTGAAAGAAGACACTGGTCCGAACGTCGAACACGCCAGCGAGAGGACACGAACTAAGGGACCCGCAGTCGTCGGGACGCTCGTGAACGACGACCGCGAGCGCTGGAACGAGCGGTACGAGAAGCGAGACCGCGAACCCCGCGACGATCCGGTGGGAGTCCTCGAGCGCCGGATCGAGACGCTTCCCGACGGTCGTGCGCTAGACGTGGCGACCGGCAGTGGGCGAAACGCGCTCTTTCTGGCCGAGCGCGGCTACGACGTCGACGCCGTCGACATCGCTGATGAGGCCATCGAGACGGCACGCGAGCGGGCCGACGAGCGCGGTCTCGACGTCGACTGGACCCGGGCCGACCTGGCCGAGTTCGATCCGGAACCGGGCCGATACGACCTGATCGTCGTGAGCTACTTCGCCGCCCTCGAGTTCCTGCCGGATCTCAAGGAAGCGCTCGTACCCGGCGGCGTCCTCGTCTCCGAACACCACCTGCGCTCGAGCGATCCGGTCGCGGGCCCCTCGACCGACCGCTATCGGTACCGCTCGAACGACCTGCTGCGGGCGTGTCTCGACCTGACGGTCCTCTCGTATACCGAGCGGCGGCGGCCGACCGACGACGGGGAGCCGGTCGCGGTCGCGACGCTGGTCGCCAGACGCTCGAGCGGCGGGACGCAGTCGTATCCGCTCGTCCCGGACGACAGGCTCGAGCCGTAACGCGGGAATCGACCGCTCGAGTGGCTCGGCGCGACCGACGGGAGTCCGAGCGGGCGGCGATCAGCCGTCGGTCCGGTTGCCCGCGCTTTCGTTACCGCCGTCCGAGCCGCCGGCGTCCGCCTCGAGGGCGTCACGGACGGTCGCGGTGACGGTGCCGGGTGAACTCTCGCCGCGGTTGCGCCAGTGGACCGTCCCCACACTGTCGACGAGGATCGTCGTCGGATAGCCGTCGATGCCGTAGTAGTCGTAGCAGGTCCCGGGCTCGTCACGGCCCAGCCACCAGTTCCCCCCGTTCGCCTCGAACCAGGCGGCCAGTTCGTCGTCGGTCGGCGAGGGGCCGCTGGTCCCGTCGGTCACGGAGAGGAATCGCACGTCCGGATCCGCCCCGCCGACGGCGTACCCCCCGCCCTCGAGTCGGGACATGGCCTCGGCGAGCGTCGAGAGGAATCCCCGGCTGGTCGGACACTCGGTCCGGGTGAAGTTACAGAGGAGCGACCGGCTCGAGTCGGGTACCGTGATCGTCCCGCTCTCGCTGCCCGACGCGTCGAGCGTGGCGATCTCGAAGGGGGGCTCGGTCGGCGCGTCGTCGTCCTCGCCGGCGCCCTCGTCGTCGGGCCCGCTGAGACAGCCGACCAGCGCCGTCGTCGCGGCCGTCGTCGCGAGCAGGTGTCGGCGTTTCATCGCGATCCCGTCACCCCGTCGCACCGATGCCGGACGGCCGGCCGTCCGACACGAGCGCCGCCGATCGCTCCCATGCTACGAGTTCCCATTCCATCCATACCGCTCGTATGGACGCCCCGCCCAAAGAGTCACTGGTCGCGACAGGTCCGGCGGCGACCCCATCGCCGGTCGCATCCCCGACCGCGCCATCGGCCGTGGTCGCTCTTGAAAGGATTTACACACCGATCGCAACGCTGTTCTGCGGTTCGGGTGCGAATCGACGTTCAAGAGCGACGACAGTATCGGTCCCTGCCACGGCCGGTTCGTCGTGTTTTTCACGCCGCGGCTCCCACCCGAAACCGATAGCCGTGATCGAACTCGTCGTGACGGGACTGGCCGGCGTGGTCTTCGGGCTCGCCCTCGCGGCCCCGCCGGGACCGATGAACGCGATCATCGCCGAGGAGAGCGTCGTCCGCGGCTGGCCCGCCGGCTTCCGGGCCGGTCTCGGTGCCATGCTGGCCGACGCGGTCTTTTTCGGCCTCACGCTCGCAGGGTTCGTCGCCGTGATCGACCGCGTTTCGATCGTCCGACCCGCGCTCTATCTCGCCGGCGGCGTCCTCATGCTGTACTTCGCGGTCGGTGCGATCCGGGACGCCCGGACCGCGAGTTCGTTTACCGACACCGATCAGGGCGTCTCGAGGGGGTTCCGCAAGACGTTCGTCCTCTCGCTGACCAACCCCTACCAGATCGGCTTCTGGCTCACCGTCGGCGTCGGCCTGCTCGAGCCCGGGACGCTCGACGTGCTGGCGTACGTGCCGGCCGTCGGGGAGCTGCTCGAGGGGGCCCTCGTCGTCCGGACCGGCTCACCCGCGCTCTTGCTCGGGTTCTTCGGCGGGATCGGTTGCTGGATCGTGGGCTACCCGGCGGCGCTGGTCGGGGCCGGACGACGCGTCGACACGTTTGCCCCCCTCGTCGCGGCGGGCAGCGCCGTCGTCCTCGCGGGGTTCGGACTCGCCTTCCTGGGACTGGGAACGGTACAGTTCGTCTGAGCCGCGGACGCTACGGGAAACGGCTCGCAGACGGCGGGGGCTGCGATAGACGTCGATCGAGGGGGCACGTACTATCTTGATACAGCGAGAGAATCCCGCCGTTTACGGCGGGCTGGTCGATGGTCCGATACGTGGCCGTCGTGCCGGGACTGGCGCGCCGACGGCTCACTCACCCAGCGCGGCGATCTCGTCCTCGAGCCACTCGCTGAACCACTTGACGCGTTTCAGGCGCTGGTGGGCGATTCCCTCCGCGGTGTCGCTTTGGACGCGCGAGGCGGCGTCGTAGCCCCGCTCTAAGACGCGCTGGACCATCTCGTCACAGTCCATGTGCGTGCGGGCCTCATACCCCATCCGCAACAGCATCAACGCCGTCCCGTTCGCGCCGACCTTGTCGAGCAGGTCGGCCTCGATGAGACACTGCGTCTCCAGATCGAGGTCCGTCAGGTCGCCCTGATAGGAGTGGTGTTCGATGGCGCGACACACCTGCTGGATGAACGACTCGGGATAGTCCGCACGCGACTCGAGGAACTCCCGGGCGACCCGGGCCCCGGCCTCGGCGTGGAGTTCCTGATCGGTCTCGAGTTTGGCCACGTCGTGAAAGAGGGCGGCGACGCGAGTGACGTCGACGTCGGCACCCTCCTCCTCGGCGATCTCGGTCGCGAGATCGACCACGTTGAGGATGTGGTTGTGTCGGTACTCGGCGGAGTGCCACGGGTACCAGCGCATGCGGCCGCCCTCCTCTTCCTTCTCGACACTGGCCGCGAGATACTCGAAGACGAACCCTTTCATCTCCTCGAGTTCGGCGTCGGACACCCGCGTCTCCTTTATTTCGACGCCCACGATAGATCCCTCCGCAATAGACGAACGATAGTCATTGACTGAATGTTCGGTCGTTTCGCTCTTTAGCCTTTGGTTCGTGACGGTTTCGCCCGCTCGTGACAGTCACGAGTCGAACAGCGTCCCCGATCGACGGGACAGACTCCGGGCGAAATCCCGACGCTCCGTCGACGATTCCCACGATCTTCCGTTAAAGTCAAACCGCGGGCTCGGGAAGTAGGGGGTATGAGCAGCGAACAGGAAGCGGAGTCGATTCGGTGTCTCGTCGCCAAAGTCGGCCTCGACGGTCACGATCGCGGCGCACACGTCATCGCGCGCGCGTTCCGGGATGCCGGCTTCGAGGTCATCTACTCCGGGCTCCACAAAGCGCCCGACGAAATCGTCCAGGCAGCGGTCCAAGAGGACGTCGACGTCCTCGGCATCTCCATCCTCTCGGGGGCCCACGACACGCTCGTCCCGAAGATCATGGACGGCCTCGAGGAGTACGGTGCGGCCGAGGACACGCTCGTGCTGGCCGGCGGCGTCATTCCCGAGGAGGACCGCGACGAACTCAGAGAACAGGGTGTCGCAGCCATCTTCGGCCCCGGAACCTCCGTCGAGGAGACCATCGAATTCGTCCGCGAGAACGCGCCCCAGCGATGACCATGGACGCCGACGACCGGTCGCTCCTCGAGGATCTGCTCGCGGGGGAACACCGCGCGCTCGCCCGCGTGATCTCGAAGATCGAGAACCGCGCGCCGGGCTATCGCGATCTCGTCTCGGAGCTGTATGCCCACACCGGGAACGCCGACGTGATCGGGATCACCGGCTCGCCGGGCGCGGGTAAGTCGACGCTGGTCGACAAGCTCGCCGAGACCTACCGCGATCGGGGCGAGACGGTCGGCGTCATCGCGATCGACCCTTCCTCACCGTTTACCGGCGGAGCGGTACTCGGCGACCGCATCCGGATGGCCTCCACGGTGGGCGACATGGACGTCTTCGTCCGCTCGATGAGTGCCCGAGGAACCCTCGGTGGACTCTCGACCGCCACCGCGGACGCCGTCAAGGCCATGGACGCCTTCGGCAAGGACAAGATCATCATCGAAACCGTCGGTGCCGGGCAAAACGAGATCGACATCGTCCGGACCGCCGACACCGTCGCCGTCCTCGTCCCGCCCGGCTCGGGCGACGACATCCAGACGCTGAAAGCGGGCATCCTCGAGATCGCCGACGTGTTCGTCGTCAACAAGGCCGACCGCGACGGCGCGGATCGGACGGTACAGGAACTCCGCGATATGGTTCAACTCGGCGACGGGAGCGGTCACGAGGGCGGTGGCCACCACAGCCAGGAGATCATCGACGCCCACGACGACTGGGACGGAGAGGCCGACGACGCCGACGAGACCGACGCGGGCTGGACGCCGCCGATCGTCGAGACCGTCGCCATCCACGGCACCGGCGTCGACGAGTTCATCGACGAACTCGCGGCCCATCGGGACTACCTCGTCGCCTCCGGCGAACACGCCGAGCAGGTACGTACCCGCTACGCCGAGGAGATCCGCACCCTGTTGCGCGAAGACGTCCACGGCATGCTCGAGACCGAACTCGAGGCCGCCGGGGGAATCGACGACCTCGCGGAAGACGTCCGGCAGGGCGAGACCGATCCCTACTCGATCGCGACCGACGTTCTCGAGCCCGTCGCGACCTGCCTCGAGAACCTCGAGACCGGGCCGGACGGATCGGGCACGGAGTGAGCCGGTCGGCACCGACGCGGCGTCGCTCGAGTCTTCGATCCACCGGCGAAACCGCCGTCTCCGCCGGCCGTGACCGGGATCCCAGCAGAAACCGTTCCCGAACCGGAGGTCTAAGTTCGTTGGCAACTTACGGCAGCGTATGAAAGCCCGAACAGTCCTCGGTGCAGCCCTCGGAACCGTCGGTGGAGCCGTTCTCGGTAACCGTCTCCTGAAGCGGCGCGCTGGCGACCTCGAGAACCCGCTCGTCGGCATCGAACGGACGTATCGCTGGCGTGGGATCGAGACGCAGTATACGGTCGCCGGCGACCCGAACGACCCCGACATGTTGCTGCTCCACGGGGTCTACGCGGGCGCGAGCAGCCACGAGTTCGAGCCGATCGTCGACCGGCTGGCGGAGGACTACCACGTCTACGCGGTCGATCCGCCCGGCTTCGGCCGCTCGGAGCGGCCGCCGCTGGTCTACTCCGCGACGCTGTACGCGGAGTTCGTCCGCGACTTCGCGAGCGAGGTCACCGACGAGCCGATCGTCGTCGCCTCCTCGCTGTCGGGCTCCTTCGCCGTCGAGGCCGCCGACGAGACCGACTTCGAACGCCTCGTGTTGATCTGTCCGACCGGCGAAACGACCGACGAACGGCCGTGGGTCCGCACCCTCCTGCGGACGCCGATCGTCGGCACGACGCTGTACAACCTGCTCGCGAGCAAGCCATCGATCCGCCACTTCTACGACCGCGACGGCTACTACGACGCCGATCGCATCGATTCCGACGAGGTCCAGTACGCCTGGGAAAGCGCCCACCAGCCCGGGTCGCGTTATGCCCCAGCCTCCTTCGCCGCCGGCACCCTCGATCCCGACTTCGACCTCGCGACGGAGCTGGCCGCCCTCGAGACCCCGACCACGCTCGTCTGGGGCCGCGACGCCGAGTTGGTCCCGCTGCGTGACGGGCGGAATCTGGCGGCGGCCGCGGACCTCGATCTGGTCGTCATCGACTACGCGACCCAGCTGCCCCACGCCGAACACCCCGACGAGTTCGTCGAGTACCTGCGCGCGGAACTACCGCGGGCCGACGCCGGCGACTGAGTCACCGTTCGACACGCTCGAGTAGCTGCGGCGACACCCCCTCCGGTGCCCGCTCGTCGCCCATCCCGGTCGTTACGATCAGGCGCATCCCGCGGCGGACGCTCATATCGGTCTCGTGGACCTGGTCCTCGGGGAGCAAGACGAGCCGGCCGGCGGTCGGGTTCGGACTGTTCGGTAGAAAGACGTTGTAGACGTCACTGCCGGCGATCGCCTCGGCCTCTCGTGGCCCCTCGCCGGTGACGAGCCCGATCATGTAGACGCCCTCGCGGGGGTACTCGACCAACACGACGCTCTCGTAGCTGGTCTTGCGCTCGACGAGCGAGTCGGCGACCTGACGGACGCTGCCGTAGATCGTACTGACCAATGGGACGACGTTGACGAGTCGCCCGACGTTCCCGAACAGATGTCGGCCGACGCTCAACTGGGCGAGAAAGCCGAGGACGACGACCGCGACAGCGATCAGGACCACGGCGAACGCCTGGGCGACGACCGTCACGTTGCCGGTGTACTGGGCCAATCCCGCGGCGCGTACGAGCGGATCCACGAACTGTAAGGACCAGTTGACGAGAAACCGGAGGACGTACAGCGTGACGACCAGCGGCGCGACCAGAATGAGTCCGGCGACGAAACTCCGCCTGACGGTATCCCAGACGTTCATAGCGGCCGTGACGTCTCGCGAGTGAAATAGCCATCGGCGGGCGGCCCCGCAACGGCCGCCCCGTTCGGCGGCTTACGCCGGTCGCAGACCGATCACGCGCTCACCGGTCGTCTCCGAGGTCGCGATCTCGAGTTCGACTTCGAGGCCGGTCTCGACGTCGTCGACGTCGATCCCGACGACCTGGCCGGTCAGGCTGACGGGGCCGAAGTCGACGACGGCCGTCGCGTAGGGGGCGTCCTCCTCGAAGGCCGGCGTCGGTACGTGTGTAACGGTGAACGTCCGAATCTCGCCGGTGTCCGGGAGGGCGAGTTCCTCGAGGTCGGTCGCGCCGCAGTCGGGACAGACCCGACGCGGCGGCAAGGCGGTGTGGCCGTCGGGACACTCGAGGTAGTCGGCTGTGCCGTCCTCGGCGGCATCGAGCCAGTCGTCGAAGCCGGCGTCGGTGACGGTGTCTTCGGAGTCGCTCATTACTCCATCACCTCCAGAACGTGAACGGTCGCGCTCGCGACCGTACCGCCCGCGTTGTGGGCGACGCCGGTCGTCGCGTCCGCGACGTGGTCGCTGTTTGGATGCTCGCCGGCCAGCAGGTCGGTCACTTCGGCGATCTGGGAGGCCCCCGTCGCACCGACCGGGTGGCCTTTGGCCTTCAGCCCGCCCGAGAGGTTGATCGGCGTCTCGCCGTCCGCGGTCGTCCGCCCGTCGCGGGCGGCCGTGATCCCCTCGCCGATCGGCTCGAGATCGAGCGCCTCGAGCGCCAGCACTTCGGCGATAGTAAAGCAGTCGTGGACCTCCGCGAGGTCGACGTCGCCGGCCGAGACGCCGGCGTCGGCGTAGGCTTCCGCGCCGGCTTCGCGGGCCGCGGGCGAACGGGCGAGGTACTCGCGGTCGTGCAGCGCCATCCGGTCGCCACCCTGTCCGGTGCCCGTGATCGCGACCGGGGCCTCGAGGTCGTGTTCCGCGGCGTAGGACTCGCTCGTCAGCACCAGCGCCGACGCGCCGTCCGAGATCGGACAGGCATCGTAGAGCCCGAGCGGTTCGGAAACCGGCGGTGCCTCGAGGGCGTCCGAGACCTCGATCGCGCTCTGGTACTGGGCCTTCTCGTTCGAGAGGGCGTTGGCGTGGTTCTTGACCGCGATGTGGGCGAGGTCCTCGTGTTCGCCGCCGAACTCGTCGAAGTAGGCCCGGGCCATCAACGCGTACGCGCCGGGGAAGGTCACGCCGGCCCGTACCTCCCAGAGGTCGTCGGCGGCGATCGCCAGCGCCTCCGTCGCGCCCGCGGTGCCGAGGTTGGTCATTCGCTCCGCACCGCCGACGAGGAGGACGTCGTTCTCGCCGTTGCGAATCCGTGTGACCGCCTCGCGGACCGCGGTACCGCTCGAGGCACACGCGGACTCGTACCGGGTCGCAGGGGCCTGAACGCCGGCCGCTTCGGCCATCAGCGGCCCCTGGTGGCCCTGATGCTCGGAGAGTTCGCCCATAAAGTTGCCATAGAAGACGCCCTCGACGTCCTCACGGGGAACGCCGCTGTCCTCGAAGGCCGCGATACTCGCCTCCGCGAAGAGATCACGGCTGGTCCGCTCGGGACTGTTCCCGAACGGCGTCAGCCCTGTCCCTGCAACACGTACGTCACTCATGTACACACGCGTAGTGGACGGATCCGTTAATACTCGGCGGTTACGGCGACGAGTGCCACTTGCGTGAGCTGGGTGGCGGGTCGATCGGTATCGCCCTACCCCACGACGAACGGCGGACGCTACGAGGGGCTGCTCGCGCTATTCGATGCTAGCGGAAAGATCGCAGTCAGCAACAGTAGCTGGGACGCCACTCAGAAGTTCGGCAACCGTCTCGAGATCCGCCAGGTCCACAACCTCGACGGGTGTGTGCATATAGCGGTTCGGGACGCCGACGTTCACCGATGGAATCCCCCCGCGGGACGTATAGAACGCATCAGCATCCGTCCCGGTGTTCGTTCCCGATGCCTGTAACTGGATATCGATATCGGCCGCAGCGGCAGTCCGCCGAACCGCATCGACGAGTCGCGGATGGTTCGCGCTTCCGCGTACGACGACCGGGCCGTCACCGAGTTCGACACCGGTTTTTTGCGCTGACGTGATATCCGGAGTATCCGTCGCGTGAGTCACGTCTATCGCGACTACTGCATCGGGTGCAAGATCGAAGCCGACCATTTTCGCGCCCTGTAACCCGACCTCCTCTTGAACCGTAGAGACGGCATAGATCGTCGCCTCGTGGTCACGTTCGGCTGCCCGCCGGAGTGCTTCCGCCGCAGCCCAGATACCGATACGATTGTCCAACCCGCGTGCTGCGATCCGTCCGTTCTCCAGTTCGGAGACCGTTTGATCGAACGTAATCGGATCGCCGCGCTCGACTAATTCCTCGGCTTCGGCCGCATCGTCGGCGCCGATATCGATATACTGCTCGTCGATATCGGTGAGCGATTCGTCTTCGTGATCACGAAGATGAATCGCCGTCTGACCGATCACTCCCGAAACTGGCCCAGCATCGGTATGAATACGGACGTGCTGGCCCTTCGAGACGGTCCGGTCCGACCCCCCGACAGGAGTTATTCGGAGGATGCCGCTTTCTTCGATGTCCCGCACCATGAAGCCGATTTCGTCGCTGTGTCCAGTGAGGGCGATCGACGTCTCGTTCCCCTCCAGCACAGCGACGGCGTTTCCGTAACTGTCGGTCCTCACTTCGTCGGCGAACTCCTCGACGTACTCTACCCAGCGGCGTTGTGCCGGTGTCTCGAACCCCGACGGCGTCGCTGTGGTGAGTAATTCGTCGAGAAACCGACGGCGTTGTTGCTCCATGTACCGACATGGGTCCCGATAGGTGAAAAACTCGACTATGATCTCGCGGACACGCCCGTCGCGGCATTCGTGGTGATCGTGGGCCAGAAACGACGATTCCACCGCCGCCGGACGGAACGCATTTCAAGTCACCGTAGTATGTCTCCCGTAACTGACGCTCATGGATACTTCCGACCTCCCCGACCCCGAGGGCATCTCCCCGCTGGCGTGGCGACTCCTCCGTGTTGCGGCCGGATACGAACAACGGGCGGTCGAACGGGAGATAGACGACCTTATGCAGGCACACCTCTCGATGCTCGAGAGCGGGAGTCGGTCCCTGTCCCGACCGCGCCGGAAGACGTTGCTGGAACTCTACGCCGCGGAACTGACCGTCGAACAGGTGCGGGCGATCGTCGACCACTTCTAAGGGAACTCTCGAATGGAAGCGCTTAAGATCCATAATGATAATTCCTCTGTGTATCAATGATACACGGACTTTTGGGTGGTTTAGACCGCCGGACATCCCTATTCGCCCTCGCAGGGATCGGGACAGTAGCAATCGCGGCCGCACCGTCGCCGTCGGGGCTGTCGATGACGGGCCAGTACGCGCTCGCAACGATGTTCTTCGCCGGGTTCCTCTGGGTCACCGGCGCGCTCCCGCTCGCGGTCACCGCGCTGACGATCCCCGTCTTGCTCACGGGGACCGGCGTCTATGACTCGATGGACGCGGCCCTCGTCGGGTTCGCCGATCACATCATCTTCCTGTTTTTGGCCGGGTTCATGCTGGCTAACGGGATCCAGAAGTACAATATCGACCGACGGATCGCGCTGTATTCCATCGCCAAAATGGGCAGTTCGCCGCGGCGGCTGATCTTCGCGATCATGGTCGTGACCGCCGTGTTGTCGATGTGGGTATCGAACACCGCGACGGCCGCGATGATGATGCCGATCGCAGTCGGCGTCCTCAGCCAGGTCCTCGACCGGGACGATCTTGCGTCGTCGGACGAGCAGGATCGGGCGAGTGATGCCGCCGAGACGGCCGCCGACGGCGGGACCGCCGAATCGACGGCTGCCTTTACCAACCTCCAGATTTCGATGCTGCTCGGGACCGCCTACGCCGCGAGCGTCGGCGGCGTCGGGACGATCATCGGCACGCCGCCGAACGCGATTCTCGTCGGCCAACTCAACGCCATTCTGGACTACGAGATCGGGTTCACCGACTGGTTCCTCGTCGGGTTCCCGGTCGTCGTCGTGACGCTGCCGCTCGTCTGGTTCCTCCTGACGTACGTGCTGTATCCGCCCGAGGTGCCGGACGTCGAACGGGCGCGAGCCACCGCCCGGGAGCAACTCGAGGCCGAAGGCGAACTCGATCCCCGCGGGAAACGGGTGGCGGCGATCTTCGCCGTGACGGCGGGGCTCTGGATGCTCGGCGGACTCGGTGACCTCTTCGAGCCGTACCTCCCAGCCACCTGGATGACGACCGTGTTCGGCGGCGAGGGGATGACGGTCTTCGGCGTCGAGGGCCATCAGGGGCTGCTCTACTACGTCATGGTCGGCGTCGCGGCGATTCCCGCGCTCGTGCTGGCCGACACGATGGAGTGGGACGAACTGGTCGACATCGACTGGGGAACGCTGTTGCTGTTCGGCGGCGGGATCTCCCTCGCGAACGCGCTGGCTGACACGGGTGCGACGGAGTGGATCGCCGACACCGTGTTCGGCGGACTCGTCGGCGCGCCCATTATCCTCGTCATCGGCGCGGTCGTTCTGGTCGTCATCTTCCTCACCGAAATGACCTCGAACTCCGCGACGACAAGTATCATCGTCCCCATTCTGATCAGCCTCGGAAGCGTCTTCTCGGCGACGCTCGGGCTGACCGACTTCTCGACCGCGCTCTTTCTCTCGGTCGCCGGCGCGATCGCCGCGAGCTTCGCGTTCGCGCTGCCGGTCGCGACGCCGCCCAACGCCATCGTCTTCGGCAGCGGATACGTCAAACAACGCCACATGCTCCGAGCGGGGCTGGTCCTGAACGCGATCATGACGGTCGTGCTGACGGCTATCATCTGGTTCCTGTTCACGTTCGTCTGGCCGCACTTGCTCTGGTAACCCGTCTCGAGGACAAGTGATTCGAACCGAGGCATCTCGTCGTTGTGCGGGATCGAAGGGGTTGCGAGATCCGCGAAATCCCGGTTCGCTCTCGTGCGGCAGACCGGAACCGTGCGAACGGTCACTACAGTGACTGCACGTATTCGATTTGTTTCGGTCTGAAATCCGTCTCCCGGTAGAACCGCCGTGCATCTTCGTTCTGCCACTCACAAGATACTTTGAGGAAATCACAGCCTCTGTCGCGAGCCATCTCTTTTACGCGTTCGACGACCGCTGTGCCGTGACCGCGACTCCGTTGGTCGTCGTCGATGAATAGGTCCACGATGCGAAGGGACTCCGAACACTGGCGGGACGGGTGGTGGCCCTCCCGAAGGAGGACGTAACCGACAGTCTCATTCTCGCGGACGGCGAGATAGGCAGTGGTATTCTCGGCATCGAGCAACTTCTGGAAGCCGTCCTCGGCGACATCGTAAACGTCCGTGCGGACGAGTCGGTTCAATTCGTCGTATGCTTCCATCGACTTTGCGAGGGAGTGCCAGCGATCGACCAACGCGTCGAGATCGTCTGCTGTGGCTTCTACGAGTTTCATACTTCACCTTCTTACGTTCCAATAATAATGTATTCGGAGTGTGATTGTCGATAATACGGGACGATGAGCAGTTCTGTGACCGGTATCTCCACCCGAGTAACCGCGGAATGAACGCGGAGCAGTCGCAGACTACACACTCTATTCCGCACGCTGTTCTCAACGGGTATCGGTGGGATCGATCGTTTCTGTGTTACTTACGTGTCCCAGACGCACCGGGCCTTCATGGACGACTCCGACGAATCAATCAGAGCAGTAACCGCCGCTCTGTCTCGACAGCGGTAGGGGTGTATTCCGTGGCACCAAAATTGGCACCCGTTCCGGACGTAACATCTCTGTATCCGTCGAACAGCCGGGTTCAACCGGGACGGAAACGGCCCCCATTCGCTCGAGCCGAGAGCGCGATCGGTCAGAACGCCAGCGCATCCACGAGGATCGCGACCAGCACGGCCCCGAGGAAGGCGTTCGAGGCGTGGAACGAGCGGAACGCGGCGGCTTCGGTCTGCTCGAAGTGGAGTCGCACGGCGGTCCAGAGGAAGATCCCGCCGAAGACGACGACGGTCCCGGCATACAGCGCGCCGAGGTCAGTGATCCAGGCCAGCGCGATCGTACTCACGAGCGTCGCGGCGATGTAGTAGATGATCTGCTTTCGGGTCTCCGTCTCGCCGCGGACGACCGGCATCATCGGGAAGCCGCCGCGGGCGTAGTCGTCCTTGTAGGCCAGCGCGAGGTTGTAGAAGTGCGCCGGCGTCCACAGGAAGATGACCGCCGCGAGCGCGAGGCCGGGCCAGCCGATCTCGTTAGTCACGGCGGCCCAGCCGATCAGCGCTGGCAGCGCCCCCGCAGCGCCGCCGATAACCGTGTTCTGGACCGTGTTCGGCTTGAGTAACAGCGTGTAGACGACGCTATAAAACAGGATCGCAGCCAGGCCGAGCGCCGCGGCCAGCCGGTTGATCGTCAGGAAGGCCGCAAGCGACAGTCCGGTCAGCGCGAGCCCGAAGGCCAGCGCGTTCCGGACCGGAATCAGATCCACCGCGAGCGGGCGCTCGGCGGTCCGGGACATCTTCTGGTCGACGTCGCGCTCGAGGACGTGGTTGAACGTCCCGCTGGCACCGATCGCGAGGACGCCGCCTCCGAGCGTCGCGACGATCGTGTAAGTCTCGAGGCCGGGGCCGGCGGCAAGCGCCATTCCGGCGGCGGCGACCAGACAGAGCAGCCACATCAGGCGCGGCTTCATCATCTGGAAGTAGGCAAAGGCGGTCAGCCGGGCGCGAGCCAGGCGACTCGAGGGGAGCGTGCGTTCGGTCGCGGTCGGGACCGACTCCTCGAGGGGTTCCGGAGACGTGACGCCGTCCTCGTCTTCGCTCCCGGTCGCGATCTCTAAGTCCCAGGCGAGCGCGAGGACGACCGCCGAGAAGATGACGAGCCCGAGCCCGAGGTGCAGTCCGGGGACGATCGCGGCGGGGCCGATCGTCGCGGTGACGGCACCGACGCCGACCTGGACGATATAGAGGACGGCGGCGACGGCGAGCGTCGTTCGGACGCGACTCGAGACGTCACCGAAGACGGCGGCGGCGGCCGTCGCGGCCACGAGCAGGCCGACGACGACGGCGGCGAGCCGGTGGGCCCACGCGATCGCGAGTTCGGTCTGACTCAGCGGGTCGACCGGCGCGTGACAGGTCGGCCACGTCGAACACGACGCGGCGGCGTTCGTCAGCGACGTCGTCGCGCCGACGATGAGGAGGAGGTAAACGCCCAGCGCGGTCGCTGCGAGCAGTGCGGAGAAGCGATGTCGCGTGCCGACGGGGCGGGGAAACGACTCTGTTGCCACGGCTATTCTCGTCTACACCCTTCGACTCCGCGTATTTAGGGCTCCCGCTTTTTCCCACAGCGGGACACCGACGCCGGTCGTCTTGGCCGGCGAGACAGTCGGCGAAAACCGACCGAAAACGCATATGACGGGTCGTCGTAGTCGTCGCCGTGTCGGGCGACTCGAGCGATCACGCGCCGACGGGTGCGAATCTCACTCGTGGTGCCACGACGGGCACCGAACCCGCAGTCGACGCACCCGAGGGCGGCAAAGACGGCGACCCGCCAGCGCGGTGTCCGTACTGCGGGCGGCCGTTTCGGCGAGTCCGCTACGAGCGACTCCACCGGGGCCGCGCCCACCCCGCGCGACTCTCGGACCGGGAGCGGGCAGCCCTCGAGCGGGCCCGCCGTGCGGAAAGCAAGACGATGCGGCGAGTCCGCCTGTACGCCGTCGGCGCGGTCGTCGTCATCTATTTCGGCCTGTTGATCGTCGCGGCGTTCGTCGTCTGATCCGTGGAGCGTCGTCTTCTCCCGGCCTCGTCGCCGGTCCGTTCACATCCCCATATCTTCGGCGGCCTCGGGGACCGGCAGGTCGTGTGGCGGGACGCCGAGCAGTTCCCCGACGTGATCCAGCGCCATGTCGAACCCGTAGTAGCGCTCGAGTTCGTCGCCGTCGGCCGTCGGGCGTACCTTCAGCATGGCGTACCCCTCGACGTTCTGTGCGATCGCGGCGGTCGCGCTCGGGCCGGCTCCGGAGTCGCGCTCGAACGACAGGATCCGTTCGGTCTCGGTCTCGTCGTAGGTCGCCGCGATCCCGTTGGCGTCGGCCGTCCGTTCGTCGGTCATGGGCGACAGTGGGGAACCGATCACCGGGAAACTGTCGGTTCCGGTCGAGCCCGCCGGGAGGGGCGAACATCGACACCGATTTTTCGGTCGCCTTCGAGATGCGGGCCGTGAACCGATCGGACTCCGCTACGGCCCGTCGCCCGCTCGCGACGTTCCGACTCAGCCGAGCGGTCGCCCTCCAGTGGCTCGTCGTCTCCGCCGCGGGGTTTTTCGGCGCGGTCTACGCGTTCGCCCGCGTCCTCGCCCGGCTCCGCGGGGTCGCCCTCGAGCCGATCGTGATCGCGCCGTCGTCGCCGCCGACGGTCCTCGTCTGGCTGGCCGTCTCCATCGGCCTGCTGGTCGTCGTGGTCGTCCCCCACGAGCTGTTGCACGGCCTCTTTCTGGCCCGCTACGGCGGCTCGCCGCGCTACGGCATCGGCGTCTCCCACTTCGTCCTCCCCTACGCCTACGCCGAGACCGACGGCTCGAGCTACACCCGCAACCAGCTGCTGGTCGCCCTGCTCGCGCCGTTTGCCGTGATCACCGCCGTCGGCCTCGCCGCGATGGTCGTCTCCCCGTCGCCGCTGCTTGTCGTCCCGCTGGCGGCGAACGCGGCCGGCTCGATCGGCGACCTCTGGATGGCCGCAGTCCTCTGTCAGTATCCCGCCGACGTCCGCGTCGGCGATCCGCCCGGCGGCGTTCAGGGCTTTGGCATCTACGGGACCGACGAGGGTGCGAGCGACCGGTCGCCCGGAATGCGGTTCCTCTCACGCTTTGTGACCGGAAGCGTCGGAACGCTCGCCGCCGTCGTGACCTACGCGCTGGTGGCCGTCTTGCTCTCGCTGGCCTTCGGCTCCGGCGACGTCGTCCTCGGCGATCCCGATCAGGGGTGGCTGCTCGTCCGGCACGACCGCCGCCCCGACGGGAGCGCCCTCCTCGAGATCGGCGATCGAGCCATGCTCGGCGCAGCGGCCCTCGGCGGGCTCGCATGGACGATCGTCGCGACGCTGCGACAGCGCCTCGAGTGAAACCGTAACGCTCGAGCCGCCGGTGGCCCGACCCCGCGGTATGACCAAGTGGCTCCGGAGCGGCCGCCGGCGGGACATCTGTTTCCTGCTCGCCGCGGCCGCGGACGGCGAACTGCGCGGCCAGCAGCTGAAAACGCGCCTCGAGTCCCACTACGACGACCGGCTCGAGCCCAAGTCGTTCTACGGTTCGCTGTCGGCGCTGGTCGACGCTGGATTCGTCGAGAAGCGGACTGAAGGACTGCACGACGTTTACGCACTGACCGAGGCCGGCGAACGGCGGACACGGGACCACGGCGAGTGGGTCGGAGCGTGTCTAGATCCTGGTGGAGAATCAGCGTAAGTGCCGTTTTGGATCGAATCGGTGTGAGAATGCGTACGACCACGGTCGGAGACGATGGGGCGACCAGAGGCACCAGTCGACTCGATTACCGGTACGTCTCGACATCGATACCGGAGATCGTTTCGAAGTGAGTATCGCCAGTGAGGACCGGTTCGTCGCGCTCGAGCGCGGTCGCAGCGACGACCGCATCTCCCTTGCCGATCCCCGGCCCGTCGCCGGCAGCCGCGTCGGTTAGTCGCCGACCGAGGAGACGACCGGCACGTCGGGAGATACTCGGCGTCATCGGCACGAGCGGATAGGAGTCCAGGACGGCCTCGACACGCTGCCGTTCGGCTGTCGTGTGCGCGACTTTTCCGACGCCGATATAGAGTTCCAGCACCGTCATCGTCGGAATGACCAGCGGAACGCCTTCGGTCTCGAGTTTTCGTTCCTTCTCGAGGGCTTCGTCGACGCCGTCGATAACGTCCAAAACGAAGCTCGTATCGACGATCATTCGAACCGATCGCCGACGTCTCGGACTTCGTCGCGATCGACGCGATCGGCCTCGTCGATAGCCGTACGCATCTCGTCTACCTGTTCCGCGTCGAATACGTCACGGAGATCGCGGAGTGATCGACCACCGATGAGTCGTTCGACAGCCTCGCTAAACGACTCGTCGCTTCGTTTCTTCGATTTGATCCGTTCGTACACGTGTTCGTCGAGGCGGACTTGCTGCGACATCCCTGTTGACAGTGTTGACGCCACAGCCGAATCAATATTTGGGAGACGAACGTAGTACTGAGATAGAGTCGGCGAAGCGGCTATTCCTCGAGCAACTGGTCGCCGATCGTGTTGCGCAGCACTTCGCTGGTGCCCTCGTAGATTTCGTTGAGTTTGGCGTCGCGGTAGAACCGCTGGGCCGCGAAGTCCTTGGTGTAGCCGTAGCCGCCGTGGATCTGGATGCCCTCGTTGGCGACCTCGCGGCTGACTTCGGAGGCGTAGAGCTTGGCCTGCGAGGCGTCCTTGATGTAGTCCTCGCCGCGGATCTTCTTGTCGGCGGCCTTGTGCATGAGCATCTTCGCGGCCTGAATCTTGGTGTCCATGTCCGCGAGCTTGTGCTTGATCGACTGGAACTCGCCGATGGGCTGGCCGAACTGCTCGCGCTCGTTCGCGTAGTCGCGGGCCTCCTCGAAGGCCGCGCGGGCGATGCCAACGCCGCGGGCGGCGATGGTGATCCGGCCGCCGTTGAGGGTCTTCAGCGCGTGGACGAAGCCGTCGCCTTCCTCGCCGAGCCGGCGCGTTTCGGGGATCCGGAGATCGTCGAACCGGAGTTCGGCGGTCGGACAGCCCTTGTCGCCGAGTTTGTCCTCGGTGCCTTCGACGATGAAGCCGTCGTCCTCCTCAGGACGGACGATAAAGGACGAAATGCCCTTGTTCCCCGCGTCGGGATCGGTCTTGGCGAAGAGCGTGACCGTATCCGCGACGGAGCCGTTCGAGATCCAGAGCTTGCCGCCGTTGATGACGTACTCGTCGCCGTCTTTCTCGGCGGTGGTCTCCATCGCCGGCACGTCGCTGCCCGCACCGGCCTCCGAGAGCGCGAACGCCCCGATGTCCTCGCCCGCCGCGACGGGGGTCAGGTACTCCTCTTTCTGGGACTCGTCGCCGAACTCGTAGAGCATGTTGCCCGCCAGCGAGGTGTGGGCGGCGACGATCGTCCCCAGGCCGCCCGAGCCCCGGGCGATCTCCTCGAGCCCGATCGCGTAGGAGTGATAGTCCAGCCCGGCACCGCCGTACTCCTCGGGGAAGGGCATCCCCATCAGCCCCAGTTCGGCCATCTGGTCGACGAGGTCCTGTGGGAACTCGTCGTCGTGGTCGATCTCTTCGGCGACGGGGACGACCTCCTCGTCGACGAACTCCGACACCATGTCCCGAATCTGTTGCTGCTCGGCCGAGAGTGCAAAGTCCATATGGCGGGATTAGGAATCATGATCCTTTACTGTTCTCTCTTTGCGCTATCGTGTCTATCAGTGTCATGATAAGGGACGTCGTGCAGTAATGTCTCGACCGGCAGTAATCGACGACGAACCGCACTCGGTCCCGGTACGAACGCGGACTCAAAAAATCGGTAGCCGATCGCCTCAGTTCTCGTCCGGCGCGGCGTCTTCCGGAACCTGTCCCTCGACGAGGGACTGGTCGGCGTACTCCTCGCGGATGTCCTTCTTCGAGAACTTGCCCGTCGCCGTCTTGGGCACCTCCTTGATGAACTCGATCTCGTCCGGGAGCCACCACTTGGGATACTCGTCGGCGAGCATCTCGTTGACCTCGTCGACGAGCGCGTCCCGATCGGCTCCCTCGGCGGGGACGACGAACGCGACCGGTCGTTCCTGCCAGCGCTCGTGGGGGACGCCGACGACGGCCGCCTCGGCGACACCGTCGTGAGCCATGATCGCGTTCTCGAGTTCGACCGAAGAGATCCACTCGCCGCCCGATTTGATCACGTCCTTCTCGCGGTCGACGATCTTGATGTAGCCGTCCTCGTCGACGGTGACGACGTCACCCGTCTTGAGCCAGCCGTCCTCGAAGTCCGCCTCGTTGGCCTCGGGGCGCTCGAAGTACTCCGTCGTCACCCACGGTCCGCGGATCCACAGTTCGCCGAACTCCTGTCCGTTCCACTCGATCTCCTCGCCGTCGTCGTCGATGACCGTGAACTCGAGGCCGGGAACGACCAGCCCTTGCTTACCGCGCTTTTCGACCCGCGTGTCGTAGTCCGCGTTCTGCAGGTCGGATTTGAGATGGGAGACCGCACCGATCGGCGCCATCTCGGTCATCCCCCAGGCGTGAAGCACCTCGACGCCTTGCGTGTCGAACCACTCGATCATCGACTTCGGCGCGGCCGAGCCGCCGACGATGACGGTATCGAGCGTCGAGAGGTCGACGTCGTTCTCCGTACAGTACTCCATCAGCCCCAGCCAGACGGTCGGGACGCCCGCGCTGATCGTCACGCCCTCGTTTTCGATGAGGGACGCGAGGTCTTCGGGCTCGGGAGAGGGGCCGGGGAAGACCTGTTTGGCCCCGCCGGCGGTCGCCGTAAACGGCATTCCCCAGGCGTTGACGTGGAACATCGGTACCACGGGCATGACGACGTCGTCGTCGGCCATCGGGATCCCCTGTGGCGTCTGGGAGGCCATCGTGTGGCTCCAGAGCATCTGCTGGGTGTATTCGACGCCTTTCGGGTTGCCGGTCGTCCCCGAGGTGTAACACATCCCCGCGGGCTGTTCCTCGTCGACGTCGGGCCAGTCGTAGTCGGTCTCGTGGCCGTCGATGAACGACTCGTACGGTGTTGCCTCGAGGTCGTCGGCCGGCTGGCTCCCCATGACGACGAAGTCGATACCGTCGAACTCGTCGTCGGCGTCGGCGACAGCACCCGCGAGTTTCGGCGCGAGCGACTGGTCGACGAAGATCAGTTCGTCGTCGGCATTGTCGACGATGTACTGGATGTGTGCGTCGGGGAGCAGCGGGTTGATCGTATGGAGCTGTGCCCCGATCGATGGCACGGCGAAATACGTCTCGAAGTGGCGCGAGTGGTTCCAACAGAAGGTTCCGACCCGATCACCTTCCTCGATTCCGTACTCGTCGAGCGCGTTCGCGAGTTGGCTCGTTCGCTGCTCGTACTCGCCGTACGTGTATCGCTGCATTCCATCGTGATTCCGGGAGACGATCTCCGTCTCGGAATACAGCTTGCTTGCCCGCCACAAGAACGGCCGAAGCGTTTGATCAGTACCTGCTGGCATGTCGTCTTATATAGAGGGAGAAATACTGTATTATTCTTTCCATACATATGATGGAGTCCGGACACCGATTTCGACCCAACATATCGAAGGTGTCGTCTGCCAGTCCGTCGACCACAGAGCGACGGATACCTTGCCCCCGTAGCAGCTGGCGTTCCGGGGCGTAAGCCGCCTCGGCCGAGACGGGTGCGGTACGACGAGTCCCCGGGAACCGATAGTCGCTACCGAAACGGTTCACACGCCGATCGCAGCCACCGTACGGCCGGTTCATCGACTGCCAGTGACGAGCAGAGAACGGGCTGCGATCGTCTGCAGTCCGTTCTGCGACGGGCTCAACTCGAGCCGACGGCCTCGAGCGCGTCCGGAATCGGGTTCTCGCCCGAAAGGATCTCGAACGTCTCGCCGACGACGGGCTCGCAGTCGATCGCGGCCACGAGCGTCGCGGCCACGTCCTCGCGCGGGATGTCATCCTCGCCCAGCTCGAGCCCCTCGGCGGCCCGGATCTCGCCGGTGCCGGGTTCGTCCGTCAGTTCACCCGGCCGGACGATCGTGTCCGCGCGCCCGCTGTGTCGGAGGTACTCGTCGGCTTCGGCCTTCGCGATCAGGTAGTCCCGCAGCGGCTCCGGCCCCGCATCCGGGTCGTCTGCCCCCATCGAACTGAGCATGACGAACCGGTCGATGCCCGCCTCGCCCGCGGCGTCGATCAGGTTGATCGCGCCGTCGCGGTCGACGCCGTAGACGTCCTCGCCGCCGGAGCCGGCCGCGAACACGACGGCGTCACAGCCCTCGAGCGCGCGCTCGAGCGTGGACGGCTCGGTCAGGTCCGCAACGACCGGCTCTCCGCCCAGTCGTTCCAGTTCCTCCCGCTGGGACTCGTCGCGGATCATCGCTCGCGGGGTGTAGTCGCCCTCGGCTAGCAGCGCCGTTACGTGCTGACCGACCCCGCCGTGGGAGCCGGCGACGAGTATCGACTGATGCATGGGTCCGGATTCGCCGCTCGCACGCATACGGGTTTCGGCGGGAGTTGCCGGCCCCCCGATCGGTCGGGCCGACCCGCTCGGAGCGCCGGGCGGAAGAGCGCGCCGCGACCGCGGTGTTTTTCCGGGATGATAACCAAACTAACTCGAGTAGATGACCACGGGCCAGCCCGAACCCAAACCAGACGCCGACCTCGAGGACGACCTCGAGTGGTGTTACGATGCGGTTCACGGCGTTTCGCGGACTTTTTCGATCACGATCGATCGGCTCGAAGAGCCGATGGCGAGACACATCTGTCTCGGCTATCTCCTCTGTCGGATCGCGGACACCATCGAGGACGCCGGCCACATCCCGCCGGCGCGACAGACCGAACTGCTCACGCGGTACGACCGGCTGCTCGATCCCGATGCGACGGAGTCGGTCGAGGCGTTCATGGACGACATCGAGCCCTGGATTCCCGACGACCGCAACGACGACTGGGAGGTCGTCGCCCGGACCCCCCGCGTCCTGCGGACGTTCGAGTCCCTCGACGAAGAGCCCCGCGAGATCATGCGCGACCCCGTCCGAGAACTCGTCGACGGGATGGCGATGTTCACCGACCGGTACGCCGACGAGGGCGGCCTGCGCTTACAGACCATCGAGGAACTCGAGGAGTACTGCTGGTACGCCGCCGGCACCGTCGGTACCCTGATCACCGGGCTGGTCGCCCGCGGCACCTCACAGGACCGGGCCGACGAGATGCGGGAGAACGCCCGCTCGTTTGCCCTCCTCCTGCAGCTGGTCAACATCGCGAAAGACGTCGACGACGACTACCGCGAGGAGAACAACGTCTACCTCCCCGCCGAATGGCTCGCCGCGGAAGATGTCGACGTCGAGGCAGTCACCGACGAGGCCCACCACGGTGGCGTCACGAACGTCATCAAGCGGGTGACAGGCCGCGCCGAGAGCTACCTCGACGACGCCCAGCGATACCTCGAGGTCGTCCCCGAACACAACGGCAACCGCCTCTCGGCGTGGGCGATCCCCTATCTGCTGGCGGTCGGCACGCTCCGCGAACTGCGCGAACGGCCCGAGGACGTCGTCCGCGAGGGAGACGTGAAGGTCTCGCGGGCGGAGGTCTTTGCCCTCCTCCAGCAGTTCGAGGACGGCGTCTCCCGCTCGCGACTGGCCGAACTGCGCGAGCAGATGGCCAACCAGCCGCTCCATCAGTGAACGGCCACCACTGCGCCTGACACGCCCGACGAGGGCCGTTCTCGAGCCGTCGAACCGAACCGGCAGCGCCGTTGCCCGGCCCGCGGCGGAGACACAAGACGTATGCGAGCGTCCTGACGAGTTCTACCCCGATGGTCCGTCCCGCCCTCGAGCGCCGCGTCGGCATCGACGAGCGCGCGCTGGCGGTGTTTCGCATCGCGCTCGGCGGCCTCCTCCTGTTCGACGTCTCTCACCGGGTGCGGTTTCTCAGCGCCTTCTACACCGACGACGGCGTGTTGCCCCGGGCGCTCCTCCGCGAACAGTACGCGCTCGGACGCTACTCGGTTCACGCGCTGTCGGGCGAGCCGTGGGTCCAAGTCGTTCTGTTCGGCTGTTCGGCGCTCCTCGCGGTCGCACTGCTGGTGGGCTACCGGACGAGAACCGCGACGGCCCTCGCTGCACTCTTGCTCTTCTCGCTGCACTTTCGCAACCCGTTCGTCCTGAACGGGGCCGACAGGCTCCTACGCGAACTGCTGGTGCTTGCCGTCTTCCTCCCGCTCGGCAACCGCTGGTCGATCGACGCTCGAGAGAGGGCAGGCCGGGACGACGCCGCGGCGCGAGCAGGCAACGACGCGCTGATCGCGACGCCGGCGACCGCGGCGGTCCTCGTTCACGTCGTCACCCTGTTCGTCGGCAACGCCGTCCTCAAGACCGAGGGCAGCACCTGGTATAGCGGCGACGCCCTCGGCTACGCGCTCCGGCAGGACCAACTGACGCTCCCGCTCGCCGACGCCGTCGCGACCTACCCGTTCGCGCTCACGGCCGGCACCTACGCCTGGGCGGGACTCGTGACCGGCGCACCCCTGTTGCTCCTGCTTACCGGCCGTCTCCGAACTGCCTACGCCGCGGCGTTTCTGACCGCAGTCTCCGGAATGGCGTTCTCGATGGCCGTCGGCCTCTTCCCGGCGGTCCTGTTCGCCGCGGTCCTCCTCTTTCTCCCACCGGGCATCTGGGACGCTCTGGAGCGCGTCGCCGCGGAGGCGGTCGACCGGGCTACCCCGCTCGAGCGCGCTCTGACGGCCTGCCGGCTCAGGATCGATCGCGTGACACCGCCGCGGTCCGTCGGCTCGCCGCTGCCGTCGACGGTCCGGATCCGAATCGGCCGGTATCGATCGGTCGCACTCGTCGGCGTTCTGGCCGTCGTCCTCCTGTGGAGCGGACTGCTGCTCGGCGCGACGGCAGGCCTCGAGCCGGCCGACTCGCGGGTGCCCGACGACTATCGGTGGACGATGTTCGCACCCGATCCGAGTACGACCGACGGCGGGTTCACGGCGGTCGGCCACGTCGACGGCGGGCCCGATATCGACGTTCTTCGCGGTGCCGCCGTTCGGGCCGACCACCCGCCCGCGGCCGACATGGGCCCCGACTTCCGCTGGCGGAAGTATCTCTATTCGCTGCTCGAGAGCGACGCCCGCGCCGATCGGTTCGCGGGCTACATGTGCGAGCGGGCGACCGCGGCGAGCGGGAGCCCCGTCGAGAACGTCACCGTGACGTACACTGAACGGCGGATCGCGCTCGAGGGCGAGGCCCCGCCGCCGGAGACGACGACGGTCGTCGAACGGTCGTGCTGAGAGCGGGGAAGAACTGCGACAGGGAGTCGGGAGATTACGCCGTCAGCCGTCCGCGGCCGCGAGCGTTCGGCCGAGCAGCGCCAGCGGATAGCCGAAAATCCCCACGACTGCGACCCACGGCAGGAAGACGAGCATGCCGACGAGGACGGTCCAGACGCCGATCGGACTCGCCGGGTAGACGAGCGCGCCGACGGCGCTCGGAACGAGCGCGGCGGCCCCGAGTAGCGCGACCGGACGCCGGTCGCGCTCGAACGCGTGGCCGATCGGCAGGAAGAGTGCGGTAGCAACCCCGAACAGGAGCGGTAGCGCGTACACGACCCCGCCGGCGAGCGCTCGCGTGTAAGCGGCGGCGACGAGCGTCGCGAAGACCGCGAGGACGAACAGCCCGCGCGTCTCGAGTCGGGGACCGATCCGTGCGGCGGCCAGCCCGAGCAACGCGTATCCGACCCCCAGCGACGACAGCACGATGGCGGCCGGCGGAAACACCCGGTCGGTCGCTACCGCACCGTAGGCGAGGAAGCCGATCGCACCGCCGATGCCGACGGCGACCAGCAACCGCTCGAGCGTCGCCGCATCGACCGTCGGCCGCTCGAGGCCGAGGCGGCTGGTCACCCGCTCGACCACGGTGGATCCGCGGCTGGAACGGCCGATCACGATACCGAGGAGACCGATCAGCGCGCCGGGGACGGCCCCGATAGCTAACCCGCAAGCAAGCGCTGGCGGCCCGGTCACGCGGGCGATCGTCGCGTAGCCGCTCGCGGTACCGAGGAGGCCGCCCTCGCCGTAGGTGACGTACGTCTGGTCGTCGAAGCCGCGGTCCCGTGCCCCGTCGTTCTCGTTCGTCCAGGTCGCCTCGTTACCGTCGACGTCGGCGGCGGGGAGACGGTTCGTGATCACCGTTCCGTCGGGCGTATGGATCGTCAGCCGCTCGGCCGCCAACTCGTAGCGCGTGGACGACGTCCCGGTCGCGAAGTAGTCAATAATCCAACTGTCGCCGACGCCGCGACGAGCGACGTCGTCGACGGTGTAGTTCACCACGACGGTGTCGTCCTCGACCATCGCCTCGACGGCCCGAACGTTGCCATCTGCGGCGTGAGAGTGTGCCCAAGCGTCGTCGACCGCGGCCTCGAGGGCGCTCTCGTTGGACCGGTAGCGTTCGGCGGCCGAGTCGGTGACGGGGATCCGGGCGTGCCATAGCGAATCACCGGTCTCGTCGACGTAGACGTCGAGGGTTCCGTGATCGGTCGCGCCCGCGACTTCGGCGTCGTTGGCGACGCTGGGACCGCAGACGCCACAGAGCTGTGTCGGAGGCGGTGCGGCCGCCACCGCGACGACGGCGATCAGTCCGACGAGACACCAACAGAGGAGGAGCGGGAGAACGCGGGCGGTTCGCATCGTCTTCGCAGACGCATGTCGGCACCAAATAAATTATGCCAAGCTGAAACGACGGGCGCGGCTATTCGTACTCGTAGAACCCCTGCCCCGTCTTCTTACCGAGGTCGCCGGCCTCGACCTTCCGCTTGAGGAGGTAAGCTGGCTTGTACCGATCACCTAACTCCTCGTGAAGCGTCTCGGAGGCGTGGAGACAGACGTCGAGCCCGATGTGATCGGCCAGCGTCAGCGGCCCCATCGGCACGTTGGTCCCGAGTTCCATTCCCGTGTCGATGTCGTCTTTGGAGGCGACGCCCTCGTCGTAGGCCCGGATCCCCTCGTTGATCCAGGGCATCAGGATCCGGTTGGTGACGAAGCCGGGCTTGTCGTCGGCCTCCCAGGTCGTCTTCCCGAGGTCCGCGGCGAGGTCGTGGGCCAGTTCGGTCACTGTGTCGGTCGTCTTCTCACCCACGACGACTTCGACGCCCTCCATGATCGGCACCGGGTTCATGAAGTGCAGCCCGATCACGCGCTCCGGGCACTCGAGGTCGCTGGCGATCGAGGTGATCGAGAGCGTACTCGTGTTCGTCGCCAGCACTACGTCGTCGGCACACACCCGCTCTAAGTCGGCGAAGACCTCCCGCTTGACCGCGAGTTCCTCGAGGGCGGCCTCGACGACCAGATCGCAGTCGCCGAGATCGTCGAGGAGCGTGGTCCCCTCGATCCGGTCGCGGATCGTCGCCGGCGCTTCCTCGAGGGCACCCCGGCTCTCGAGGCGGCTGAGACTGTCGTCGATGGTGTCGAAGCCGTTCTCGACGTACTGCGATTCGATGTCGCGCATGACGACCTCGTAGCCGTTCGTGGCGGCGACCTGTGCGATGCCGCTGCCCATCGTCCCCGCGCCGACGACGCCGATCCGGTCGAGCTGCTCGCGAACCATACGCTCCCTTCCGTCGTCGCGGCCGTAAGCGTGCTGGTCGGCTGGAGTCGTGTCGGCGCGCGAGGGTAACTTTCAAGACGAGACAGTGTGAGCTACGCACGACCGGTGAATCGCGTGAGCAAGGAAGAAGTCGTCAGCGACGCGGAGACGGGAGCCGGCCCGGCGAGCGATGGGGAGGACGGGGACACGACCGTCGTTGACATCGGGATCACCGTCGACGTCGGCGACGACACCGCCGATGTCGCCGACGACGGTTCGGACCCCGTCGAACTCGCCTTCGACGAGGACGAACTGCTCGCGGCGACCGACGCCGCGACCGTGGACACCGACGACGAAGCCCCCGCGGGTTCGGAGCGGGACGCGGCGATCGAACCGACCGAACGCGAGGCGCTCGCGGCCGCCGGCATCGACCCCGAGGCGGTCGTCGACAAGGAGTACTCCTATCGACTGTTGCTCGAGGACGGGGTCGACGAGGACGTCGCGGCCGCCCTCCGGAGGCGCTTCTCGCTGCCGTGGTCGTTCGAGTCCGACGGCGATCTCCAACGGCGCTCGAGCGAGGTCCGCGGGCTCGGCGCGGCCGAACGCGAGTGGATCGCGGTCAGCGACGACGAGGACTGGCAGGCCTTCGAGTACGACGAGGCGGCCGTCTCGATCGGTCGGGAACGCCCCTCACAGCGGCCGTATCCGAAGCCGACGCCGGTGACGGCGGTCACCGGGGTCGGCCCGGACGACGCCGATCGGCTGGCCGAGGCCGGGATCCAGTCGGCCGAGCGGCTGGCGACGATCAGCGCGATGACCGTCGCCACGGCGCTCGATCTGAGCGTCCTGCACGTCCGTACGTGGCGACACAACGCCCGCGAATTGCTCGAGTGACGACGGCGATAGCACGGTGACGCTGTCGCTAGCACTCGTCGCTCGAGCCGACGCCGCGTTGGCAGTCGGCTCCCGATAGCTGATTTCGATCCCGTTTCGAGTACTCGATGAGTCGGATCGCCGTCACGTCGCACGGCCCGAGAGAGTGCGATTACTACACGTATACTCAATTTCGACAATCAGGACCATCAGAGATTTATAGCGCACTGTTGGACCGTCTAACAGATGATTCCGATCGACGATTCCCCGATCGTACGCGACGGCAAGTCACTGATTCTGGCGATGGACCACGGCTTAGAACACGGCCCCGTCGACTTCGAGGAGGTTCCCGAGAAGCTCGACCCGTCGACGGTCTTCGAGACGGCGACCCACGACGCCGTCTCCGCGATGGCGGTCCAGAAGGGGATCGCCGAGGGCTACTATCCCAGCTACGAAGACGACGTCAACCTGCTGCTGAAGCTAAACGGCACCTCGAACCTCTGGATGGGCGAGCCCGACTCGGCGGTCAACTGCTCGGTCGACTACGCTGCCGAACTGGGCGCCGACGCCCTCGGTTTCACCGTCTACGGCGGCTCGAACCACGAGATCGAGATGGTCGAGGAGTTCCGCGACGCCCAGGAGAAGGGCCGCGAGTACGACCTCCCCATGGTCATGTGGTCCTACCCGCGCGGCCAGGGACTGAAAAACGACACCAAGCCCTCGACGATCTCCTACGCGACGCGGCTGGCCCTCGAGCTGGGTGCCGACATCGCGAAGGTCAAGTACCCCGGGAGCCCGGAGGCGATGGCTCACGCCGTCGACTGTGCCGGCAATATGAAGGTCATCATGTCGGGCGGCTCGAAGACCTCCGACTACGAGTTCCTCTCGCAGGTCGAGGCGGTCATCGACGCCGGCGCGAAGGGGCTGGCCGTCGGCCGCAACGTCTGGCAGCGCGAGGACCCGACGCGGCTGCTGGACGCCCTCGAGAAGGTCATCTACGAGGAGGCGACGGCCGACGCCGCGCTCGAGGCCACCGAATAGATGACGGTCTCGGACCCGGTCGTCGAGGACATCGTCGCGACGATCAGTCGCTCGGCGACCGAGATACGGCAGGGACTGATCGGCCGCCGCGGGACCGTCGACGAGGAAAACCCAAGCGGCGAGACCCAGGCCGAGGCGGATGTCTGGGCCGACGAGTTGCTCGGCGAGCGCCTCACCGGGATCGACGGCGTCGGTCAGTACGCCAGCGAGGAACGCGCCAACGTCGTCGACTGCGGTGCGGATCCGGCCGACGGCGACGCCTACGCCGTCGCAGTGGACCCGCTCGACGGCTCCTCGAACCTCAAGTCCAACAACACCATGGGGACGATCTTCGGCGTCTACGACGCCGCACTGCCCGCCCGCGGTGAGACGCTCGTGGCCGCCGGCTTCGTCCTCTACGGCCCGATCACGACGATGGTGATCGCCACCGAGGAGACCGTCGCCGAGTACGAACTCTCCGGAGGCGAGCGGAACGTCGTCGACGACGACGTGACCCTCCCCGACGAACCGGTCGTCTACGGCTTCGGCGGCCGCGTCCCCGATTGGCCCGACGACTTCCGCGCCTACGCCCGCGAGATCGAGGACGAACTCAAACTCCGGTACGGCGGCGCGTTGATCGGCGACGTCAATCAGGTACTGACATACGGCGGCACCTTCGGCTACCCCGGCCTCGAGTCCCGGCCCGAGGGCAAACTCCGCCTGCAGTTCGAGGGGAACCCGATCGGCTACGTCGTCGAACGGGCCGGCGGGCGCTCCTCGAACGGGGACCGCTCGCTACTCGCCGTCGAGCCCGACGCCCTCCACGATCGCACGCCGGTCCACGTCGGCAACGACGAGCTGATCGAGCGCCTCGAGGCGGCCCTCGCGTAGCCCGCCGATCCGTTTTTCGCTGTTCGGTATCGTCAGTCGATCCAGGCGGCCGTTACGGCGACGTAGACGCCAACACCGACGAGCAACAGCGCGTAGAACGCCCAGCGGGGCCAGCCGGTCGCGAGGAACGCCAGGGTGAGAAACAGGACCCACAGGGAGATGGCGATCAGATCCCCGACGACGCGGCCGATCGTCCGGACGGCCGTTCTAACAGGTCCGGTCGCGCCCTCCTCGGACCGACTGGTATCGTTACGCATCGCGGTTCGGTCCTCGTGGCTCCGGTCGATCGTCGGTTCGATCCTCGTGGCCCCCGTCGGTCGTCGATTCGATCCTCGTAGCCCCCGTCGGTCGTCGCTCAGAAGTGATAGCCATGTGTTTCGGTCAGTCGATAGGCCCCCACGCCCCAGACGTAGCTCTGGCCGGGCCACCAGGTCCGGGCGTTGTTGAAGCCGGCGATGAGGACGTCGTCGGCCTCGCCCTCGGGATCGCGGTGGTAGCTCACGGAGCCGCTATCGCCGTCCGTGAGGTCCATCTCGCCGCCCCAGCGGAGTTGGCCGCGCCGGCAGAAGTCGTCCGTGAAACAGGTCACGGCGTCGATTCCCTGTATCTTTCCCACCGTGTGACCGGTCATCGCACCGACCTTCTCGAGTTCGGCGTCGCGTGCGACGAGCGTCGCGAGGCCGAACTTGGTGAACTGGCCCCGCACCCGCGGGCTCGAGGGGGCGTCGATCCTGTTCGTCGGTTCGATGCCGCCGGTCGGTTCGACGGTCGCGACGTCGGCGACCGGGTGGTGTCGTGCAACGGTCCCCAGTTCGGCCGCGTCGTCGCCCCCGATGGGCAGCGAGAGGGATTCCTCGGTCGACCCCTCGATCCCGTCGAAGGCATGATCGGCCGTCACGAAGAACCGCCGTTCCCCGTCGGGGTGATACAGCGCCGGACCGAGCGTCGCCAGACTCGTCGGCGTCTCGCAGGCGACGCCGCTGGGGACGCGACCGTCCGTACCGGGGTAGCCAAGCCGGGGTTCGCTCGCCTCGGAGTCGTCCCCGATGTCGTCGACATCGATGAACGTCTCCACGTCGATCTCGACGCCCTCGGCGAGTTCGCCGAGCAGTTCGTTCACGGAATGCCCCTCGCTCGAGACGCCGACGGAGACGGTTGCGGTCCCGCTATCGAAGTCACCGGGGACGACGGCACTCCCGAGGTAGCCGGTGAACCCGACCCGGGACAGGAGATCATTGATTTCGAACGCCTTCTCGACGGCGGCGTACCACGCTGCAGGGACGCGTTCCGTTCGCTCCCGGATCGACCACGGGTCGGCCGGGTCGTCCCTGACGAGGGCAGTGACGACGGGGACCTCGCCGTCGCCGGCGGCGAGGAAGTCGTCGACGCCGATCCAGTGGGCCATCCCGAGGGCGTAGCCACCGCCGGCGACCGTCCGCAGGAACTCGCGTCGGTCCAGTCCCCGCCCGATCCGGTCGCGAAGCGTCGCTCTCCGTTGTCCCGAACGTTCGGTGTGTACCTCCGACATATCGCTATCTACCCCGCTCCACACTATTGGAACGGATCGCTAACCGTCGAAACGAACGGCGATTCGACGGAAAGCCGTGCTGCCTGCAATTGCCGCCGAACGTCTTTCTCGCGGCCGGATCGTCGGTCGGCAGCGGCCGTGGTGCTGCCCGCCAGTCGATCGCGGCCTCTCGGACACCCATATAACGCGGACTCCCATGTAACGCGTGGACTACTGAACGCGAGCGTTCGTATCATCGGACCCGACAGTGTATGATGTCTCCGTGCTGGTGACCACGGAGACAGAACGCACTCTCGAGCGGGTCGCGCCATAGTCGATCCGTCTCCCCTCGCGACGACCGCCACACGATCAGTGGCGATCCGTCGGCGCGACCCCTCTCCCCCTCTACTGTCCCACCCAGTCCGTGATCGGTTCGTGTGACCGACTGACATGGGGGCGACGGTAACGACAGTATTCGGCCGGCAGGAGATCCAGTATCATGTGGTTTCGACGCATAGCTGACCCCGCCTTCGAAGTACGACCCGGTTACAACCCCGAAATCGTCGCGGCCGCCGCCCGAACCGTTTGCCGTCGATTGTAAGCGATTACCGGCGACGGCGATCCCCCTACGCCTGCCATAACAATACCCCGCGTACTGGTACGGGTTCTTGCTCCCGATGGCAGTGCCGGTTCGATTCCGGCGGGGAGGGTATGAGTTCCGAGCGCGCGACCCCAGGCCAGTGGCTGCCGGGCGATGTGACGCCCGTCGACCTCGAGCGACTGCTCTGGGGGCTGGTCGCGCTCTCGCTGGTCGCCGACATCGTCACGACCTTCGTCGGACTCAACCTCGGGTTGGCCGAGTCCAACCCTGCGGCCCGCGGCGCGATCGAGAGCTACGGCGTCGTCGGCATGCTCGGACTGAAGGCGTTCGCGGTCGGCGTCGCGCTGGCCTGCCGGCCCCTCCTCGAGCGGGCGTATCGGCCGATCGTGCCCGCAGGGCTCGCGGTGCCGTGGCTGGCCGCTGCAGTTCTCAACGTCTATACGATCTCGACGGTCGTGTGAGCGGCCGAAGACGGGCGGGACCAGTGGCGGTGTCGTCGAACGACTCGAGGAAGGGAGACAATCCGGCGGCTCCGGTTTCAGATTCTGCAATTCCCCCCATTTCCTAAACGGCGTTTCACCGTACCAACGGGCTCGAATGAAGCGGAGACAAGTCGTACGATTGGTTGCACTGAGCGGCGTCGCAGTTCCGCTTGCCGGCTGTTCGAACGAGGCGGCCGAGGGCGATGACGAGAACGACGATACGGATGGCGACACTGACGACCAAGACGGTTCCGCCGACGAATCGGACGAACGGGAGTTCTCCGGGACCGGATCAGAGGCGCTCGAGGACGTCAGTGTCGAGGGCGGGCTCACCGTCGTCGACGCTACCCACGAGGGCGACGGCGAGTTCCAAGTTCGGTTGATTCCCGAGGAAGACGACGGTAGTGAGGACGACACGGAAGACACAAGCGAGACGGAGTCAACTGGGACGCTGTTCGCCGATTCGTCGGGCGAGTACGATGGACAGACCGCGTGGCATATGGAGGGCGGGACCTATCAACTCAGCGTCGTCGCCGGCGGCGATTGGACGGTGACCGTCCGCGAGCCGCGTGAGACCTCCGGGGATTCCATGCCCGTGTCCCTCGAGGGAACCGGAAACGAAGTCCACGGTCCGTTCGAGTTCGACGGATCGCACCAGCCCTCCGGCGACTACGACGGAACGGAGATCAACGTCACCATCCTCTCGACGACGCGGGAGTCCACCCAGTTCGTGTTTCACGAGGACAGTATCGAGAACCCGACCGAGTTCGAGTTCGACGGCGTCGGCTACGTCGAAGTCAAATCCGACGGCGAGTGGTCGGTCGACATCGAGTGACCGGCAGCGGCCGGTCACTCGACCCTATCGGCCTCGTCGCCGGCGTCCTGCTGGATCCAGATCGTCTTCGTGTTGACGAACTCCGTGATCCCGTGTTCGGCGAGTTCCCGGCCGTAGCCCGAATCCTTCACGCCACCGAAGGGCAGCCGAGGATCGGACTTGACGAGTTCGTTGACGAAGGCGAGCCCGGACTCGAACTGCCGGGCGACCCGCTCGCCGCGCTCGAGATCCTCGGTCCAGACGCTCGCACCGAGACCGAAGCGGGTGTCGTTTGCCTTTTCGATGGCGGCGTCCTCGTCGGGGACCCGGAACACGGAAGCGACGGGGCCGAACAGTTCCTCCCGGTCGGCGGGGGTGTTCTCGGGGACGTCCGTGATTACCGTCGGCGGGTAGTACGCGCCGTCGCGGTCCATCGGCTCGCCGCCCAACTCGAGTTCGCCGCCTTGCTCGACCGTCTCCGCGACCTGCTCGTGGAGTTCCTCCATGAGGTCCGGGCGGGCCTGCGGCCCGAGGTCGGTGGCCTCGTCCATCGGATCGCCGACCGTCTGGGCCGCCATCTCGTCGATAAAGCGGTCGACGAACTCGTCGTAGACGTCGTCGACCACGACGAACCGCTTGGCCGCGATGCAGGACTGGCCGTTGTTGATGAGCCGCGCCTGGACCGCCGTCTCGACCGCCTCGTCCATGGGGGCGTCCTCGAGGACGACGAACGGGTCGCTCCCGCCCAACTCGAGGACCGACTTCTTGAGCTGGCTGCCGGCGGTTTCGGCGACCGCCCGACCCGCGGCGTCGCTGCCGGTGATGGTGACGGCTCGGATCCGGTCGTCCTCGATGACCGCGTCGATCTCGCTCGAGTCGATCAGCAGCGACGTGAAGGCGCCGTCGGGGAACCCCGCTTGGTCGAAGACGTCCTCGATGGCTCGGGCGCAGCCAGGGACGTTCGAGGCGTGTTTCAGCAGGCCGACGTTGCCCGCTGCGAGGTTCGGCGCGGCAAAGCGAAAGACCTGCCAGAAGGGGAAGTTCCAGGGCATGATCGCCAGTACCGGCCCCAGCGGCTGGTAGGCAACGACGGTGCGGGCGCTCTCGTCGCCGGCGATCACCTCGTCCTGGAGGTGTTGTGCCGCGTTCTGGGCGTAGTAGTCACAGACCCACGCGCATTTCGCGACCTCGTCGCGGGCCTGCCCGATCGGCTTCCCCATCTCTTCGGTCATCAGTTCGGCGTACTCGTCGGTGTTCTTCCGAAGGACGTCGGCCGCCCGCGCGAGCAGCCGCTGGCGGGTCTCGATCGGCGTCTCCGACCACTCCGCGAAGGTCTCGGTCGCGCGCTCGAGTCGGGCCTCGCGTTCCTCGTCGGAGGTCGCCTCGAAGCTGTCGACCACGTCGCCCGTCGCCGGGTTCGTGCTTTCGATTGACATGCCGTGATCGACCACGACGAATCGCTTAGTACGCGGGGCTGCCAACCAATGGTGAGTCGATCCGTCACGGTCGTTCGTGCCACACAACCCCTATGCCGGTCGGATCCCTACGAGCGACCATGTCAACTGACACGTCCCACGACGATTTCGAACCGCCACCCGAAGCGCGGAAGACCGTTCTCTTCTGTCCGGACTGTGGCCACGAGAGTCCGGTTACCGGCGACTGGGAGACCGTGACAGCCGGCGACGAGCGACTGCTCGTCTGTGTCGACTGTGGCTGCGTCGTCGATCGGCGATCGCGACGCCGGCGCGAGACCGTGAAAGCGGTCTAGCGCGGGACCGGGGGATGGTCCCACACCCCTCGTTCAGAGTGAAACGCGTGTTCGAGGTGGTGGCAGTTCGACGGATCAGGAAAAGGACTCGAGGTCGGCGTCGCGGTTCCCAGTCGACGGCCCCGTCTCCCGAAGTCGATCGTACGTCGGCAGGTCCTCGAGCGAGGCGTCGCGACGGACCGCCTTGACGATGTGTTTCGGATCGGTCACGAGCCGGTGCAGGAGGTAACTCCCCTGTGACCGACCGCCACCGGTCTTCTCGGATTCGATGACGCCGAGAAACGCCTGCTCTTTGAGTTGGCGATAGAGGCCGTTCTCGGTGATCGGGTCGGTCGCGACCAGCTCACAGATGCCGACGTAGCGCTCGTACACCTCCCGGGTCTTGTACGTCTCCCGATCGCCCGTGATGATACAACTGGCGAGCGCATAGAGGGCGAGTTTCGCGTGAACGGTCGCGCCGCTCGTGAGTTCCTCGATGCGGTTGATCTCGGCGACCTCCTGAGCCTGCTGAATGTGGGTCTCCGAAACCGTCTCGCTGTCGGTGCGGCGGGCGAGTTCCCCGGCTTCCTTGAGGATCTCGATCGCTTTTCGTGCGTCGCCGTGTTTCTTCGCCGCGAGGGCGGCACAGAGTTCGATCGTTCCGTCCTCGAGAACGTCGGGCTGGAAGGCGTCCTCGCGATTGCGCATGATCTCGCGGAGCTGGGAGGCGTCGTACGGATGGAAGAACAGCTCCCGGTGGCCGAAGCTGCTGTCGATCCGCTCGTCGAGGGTCTCCCGGTACTGGACCTTGTTGCTGATCCCGATGACGCCGATATAGGCGTCGGTCTTTCGGGCCTCTCGAGCGCGCGAGAGCTGCATCAGAATGTTGCTGTTGTCCAGTTTGTCGATCTCGTCCAAGATGACGATGACGGCGTCGAAACAGTCCTCGAGAATCCCCCAGATGTGCTGGTAGTACTCCATCGTTCCGACGCCGCGAAGCGGGATGTTCTGCTGGTAGTCGGTCTGGTCTTTCAGACTAAGCGCCAGCTGTCGGGTCGCACGGGTCTCGGTGTTCGCTTCGGAGCAGTCGACGTAGAGAACGGCACAATCGATGTCGTTGCCGCGGGCGGCGTCCTGGGCCCGCGTCGAGACGTGTCGTGAGATCAGACTCTTTCCGGTCCCCGTTTTGCCGTATATCATCACGTTGTTCGGCGGATCACCGCGCGTGATCGCACCGACTTCGGCGGCGACGGACTGGATCTCGTCGTCGCGCCCGACGATGCGGTCCTCGTCGGGAACGTGACCGACGTGGAGGAGTTCCTTCCGATCGAAGATGGGATCATGAGATTCGAAGAGCGGGTCCCCACCGGTCTGCTCGGCCATAGTTCAGATCTGGAGACGGACATTATAAACCTGTGGAAGCCCGTTCAGACTGATAGTGAACAGAGATAGAACTGTTACTGTCTATTGAAGGCCGTTTCGGAGTATCCGTACTCGCTGCCGGGTGCAGACTGAACTGTGAACGCCCGTCGGGAACAGGCCCACACCCCGTTCAGACTGAAAGCGGTCAATAAGCCGTAGTCGCCAACCGGAGTGTACACCGAAATCGCGTGGAACGTCGAGAGTGCGACGGATGCAGTTTTCCGGAACGTCTCCTCTCCCTCTTCCACCTAAAAATGGTATTATATATTACGGTAGCGGAAACGATTGCGACACCTTACAGTACCAAATCGTAACAATCGCTTGTGTCCCCCGCAGGTCAATTCCGTCGGTCACAACCGGATACCGCTCACTCGGTATTCACTCTGAATGGGGGGTGTGGGTCCGGTACTACGAATCGCAAACCGTCCGATCGCGTTCGGTCGGATCCCCCGCCGTTCAGAGTGAACCCGGCCACCCCCTCACGATCCCGTTTCACTCTGAACGAGGGGTGTGACTACCCCATCGATCGTGATCCGTCGATCGCCGGGATGATTCCGAACGCCCGGCGACACCGCCCGGCTTTTCACTCTGAACGAGGGGTGTGCCACCGGGTTATCGGCCCGCGCTCGAGACCGGGCCCCGAAACGGGCGGTAGAGAACTGACCGATCGCCCATCCGCTCGAGTGCGGGCGCGATCGTGTTCGACCTCGAGGGCGCGCGGTTGCCCCCAACGGGACCCGCGTCGACGGCGTCGTGACCCGGCCGGAGCAACCGGCGAAACCGACTGAACGGTCAATATATAGGGTACTTAGGTCAGCCTTGGAGAACGTGCATCTCTTTCCATGATAGATATTCGCTACGCTTATCCCTTGGTCTCCGAAACCCCCCGCGTATGAGCGAAGAGACCAACCCGTTCGAAAGCCTGCAATCACAGATCGACGACGCGGCGGCGTATCTCGACGTCGGCGACGACGTGATCGAGCGACTCAAACACCCCGAGCGCGTCCTCGAGACGAACCTCACGATCGAACGCGACGACGGCGATCTGGAGCGATTCAAGGCCTTCCGCTCGCAGTTCAACGGTGACCGTGGGCCCTACAAAGGCGGCATCCGCTACCACCCGGGTGTCTCCCGCGACGAGGTCAAGGCCCTCTCGGGCTGGATGACCTACAAGACCGCGATCGTCGACATTCCCCTCGGCGGCGGGAAGGGCGGCATCATCATCGATCCGGCCGACTACTCCGAGAGCGAACTCGAGCGGCTCACCCGCTCGTTCGCGAAGGAACTCCGGCCCATGGTCGGCGAGGACCGCGACGTGCCCGCGCCCGACGTGAACACGGGCCAGCGGGAGATGAACTGGATCAAAGACACCTACGAAACCCTCGAGAACACGTCGGAGCCGGGCGTCGTGACCGGGAAGGCGCTGGATTCGGGCGGCAGTGAGGGCCGCGTCGACGCGACCGGCCGCTCGACGGTCATCGCCGCCCGCGAGGCCTTCGACTACCTCGACAAGGACCTCGAGGGCGCGACCGTGGCCGTCCAGGGCTACGGGAACGCCGGCTGGATCGCCGCCCGACTGATCGACGAGATGGGCGCGACCGTCGTCGCCGCCAGCGACTCGAGCGGCGGGATCTACAACCCCGACGGCTTCGATCCGGTTGCAGCCAAGGACCACAAGAACGAGACGGGCAGCGTCGTCGGCTTCGAGGGAAGCGAGGAGGAGATCACCAACGAGGACGTCCTCACCCTCGACGTCGACCTGCTGATCCCCGCGGCGCTGGAAAACGCGGTCGACGCCGACCTCGCGGAAGACGTCGAGGCCGACGTCATCTCGGAAGCCGCAAACGGGCCGCTGACGCCCGCGGCCGACGAGGTCCTCGAAGAGAAAGACGTCTTCGTGATTCCGGACATCCTCGCGAACGCGGGCGGGGTCACCGTCTCCTACTTCGAGTGGGTACAAAACCGCCAGCGCTTCTACTGGTCCGAGCAGCGGGTCAACGAGGAACTCGAGGGCGTCATCGTCGACGCCTTCGACGCCTTGATCGAGGCCTACGAGGAACACGACCTCGAGAACCCCCGGACCGCGGCCTACGTCGTCGCGATCCAGCGGGTCGCAGACGCCTTCGAGGAAGCCGGCAGCTGGCCCTGACCGACGGTCGCTCGCCCAATCCGGACCGATTCGAACGGACCTCCTTTTCGAGTGACACACTGTCAGGATTTCAGTAAACACTTACCACCTGGACCGCCATTTGCAGGGAAATGAATCGACGAACCGTTATCGCAGGACTCGGTGCGGCGGGACTGGCCGGCCTGTCGGGCTGTCTGGGACTGCTCGGTATGGACGAACACGAATCGTCGCCCGCGGGCGTCGAATCCGAGGCCCGCGCGGAGACCGGCTACGAGCAGACGGCCATCGACCCGCTCGAGATCGAGCGTGACGTCGGCCCCACGAACGAGACCGTCACAGTCACGAACTACATGACCAAACACGAGAAGCAGGTCGGGATCGAAGGGCTCGGCGAGCGCCGCGCTGCGGTCTTCAACGTGTTAACCACGCCGCAGGTCAACATCCTCGGGCGGGAACTCAACCCCGTCGGAGAGATGTCGACCGAGGAACTCATCGACCTCGTCCGGGAGAACTACGACGGCATCTCCAACGTCTCGCACGACCGAGACACCGAGGTCACGATCCTCGAGGAGTCGACCACGAAAGCGCAGTACACCGCCGACGCGACCTTCGACGGCCGCGACGTCGAGGTCGACGTTCACATCACCGAGGCCGTCGAGGCCGGCGACGACTTGCTCGTGACCATCGGCGTCTATCCCGAGCGCCTCCGGAGCCAGGAACGGCCGAACATCACGGCCCTCGCCGAGGCGGTGACCACCGACGTCGACGAGGGTGCCTCGAGCGGCGACTCCGGCGGCAACGAATCCGATTCCGACGACGGGTCACAGAGCGACGGCAACGAGAGCAGCGACAACGAGAGCGACGACGGCATCCTCGGCTGATTGGCCGCAAAGCAGCCGGGCCGGTCCGACGACGAACGGCTCGAACTGCGGGTCCGAGGCGAAGACCTCGCGGCGGCGTTACAGTCCGAGTTCGCGACCGATCACTAAGTGCTGGATCTCGCTTGTTCCCTCGCCGATCTCCATCAGCTTCGCGTCGCGGTAGAACCGCTGGGGTGCGAAGTCGGTCGTGTAGCCGTAGCCGCCCAGGACCTGGACGGCGTCCTCGGCGACCTTGCGGGCGGCCTCGCTGGCCTCGAGTTTCGCGAGGGCCGACTCCCTGGTGACGGGGTCGCCCCGGTCGTCGGTGCGGGCGGCTTGCCGCGTCAGGAGCCGCGCCCGCTCGGTCTTGCGGTGCATATCGACGATCGTGTCCCGAATCGCGTCGAACTCGCAGATCGGCTGGCCGAACTGCTCGCGCTCCTGGCTGTAGGTCTTCGCGTGTTCGTAGGCCCCCTGTGCGAGCCCGGTCGAGAGTGCGGCGATCGAGATGCGGCCGCCGTCTAGGGTCTTCTTGGTCTGCTCCCAGCCGTCGCCCACCTCGCCGAGCAGGCGGTCCTCGGGGAGGCGAACGTCGTCGAACGCGATCTCACAGGTCGGCGAGGCGTTGAGCCCCATCTTCTCCCAAACGGTCGTCACCTCGAAGCCGTCGTCCGCGTCGGGGGCGACGATGAACGTCGAGATGCCGTCGTAGCCCGCGTCGGGATCGGTGACGGCCTTGACGAGGATCGATCCGGCCTCGGAGGCGTTCGTGATGAACTGCTTGGTCCCGTTCAGTACCCACTCGTCGCCCTCTTTCCGGGCCCGGGTGTTCATGTCCGAGGCATCCGAGCCGCTCTCGGGTTCGGTCAGCGCCCAGCCGCCGATGGTCTCGCCCTCGGCCAGCGGCCGCAGCCAGCGCTCCTTCTGGGCCTCGGTCCCGAACCGTTCGATGGGTTTCGAGGCCAGCGACGTGTGCGCGACGTAGGAGAGGCCGACGGCCCCGGAGACCCGGCCCAGTTCCTCCGCGACCAGCGTATACATCAGGGTATCGCCGCCGAGTCCACCGTAGTCCTCGTCGATCGGCACCCCCATCATATCGAGGGCGGCCAACTGGTCGAAGACCTCGGCCGGGAACCGATGGTCGTCCTCGATCTCCTGAGCGATCGGCTCGATCTCGGCCTCGCAGAAGTCCCTGACGGTCTCCCGAATCATCCGGTGTTCGTCGGGCAGATCGGCGGCCATACGCAATACTTGCCGAGGGCGGGAATAAACGCACCGCCGCCCGCAGGGGGCGGCCGAGAGAGGCACTCCTACCAGCCGCTTCGATCGTCCCGATCGTCGTCATCATCGTCCGACCCGCTCGAGTCGCCCCAGCCGTCGCCGTCATCGTCGGAGTCGCCTCCGCCGACCCCGCTGTCCGACTCGTCGCGGTCCCCCCAGCCGCTCGAGTCGTCGGAATCCGGTTCGTTCCAGCGGCTGTCGAACGATTCCGAGTCGTCGCCCCACATGTCGTCGGTCCCGAGGTCGTCGCGGTCGTCCCGGCGATCGTCCTCGGCTCGAGAGTCGGGCGTCTCCCAGGAGCCGCCGGTGCCCGGGCCGCCGCGAACCGCGTCCCGTCGGTCGGGAATCAGATCGAGGTCCGCGTCGGTATCACCGAGCAAGAGCAGGGCGTAGTAGCGCAGGTAGACGACGACCGGCACCTGGACTAACAGAACGAGTACCACGAGCAGCGGAATCGCGACCAGCAGGACGAGCAGGTTCAGAAACGGAATGAACAGGAGAACGAACAGGACGATCACGATCGGAATCGCCAGGATGAACAGCGCGATACCGATCGAAAAGGCGAAGACCAGCTGTAGGAGCCAGACCAGCAGGAGGTAGACGATATACTCCGCCCAGTTGCCCGACAGCGTCGGCCAGAACCGCTTCCAGGCGGCGACGACGCCGAGATCCTCCCGCAACATTGTCGGCGCGACAAAGACCGTCGTGAACCGGCTGATGATCGCGTAGGCCAGCACCACGGGGATCGCGACGAGGATCACGATGCCGATCATCGCCAGCGAGACGGCGTCCGACCCCGAGAGGAAAACTGCGGCCACCGGGAGCCCGATCACTGCGAGCGCGATCAGCCCGAGGACGACCCGAAACCCGAACAGTTGAACGCCGTGCCCGACGTTGCGCTTCGTGTACCGACGGACGTGTACCTCCCCAGAGCGCAGCGACTCGAGGAACGTGAACTCGAATATCGATCCGACCAGCAGGAACGCGAGTCCAACGAGGAGGACGGCGACGGTGACGACGACGAGTATCGGGAGTAACTCGCCGACGTCGACGGTGCCCGGATCAACCGTCGCTCCCTCATCGCTAACTCCCCCACCGCCGCCTGAAAAGACCGGGTTGCCGAACCCGACGCCGCCGATGAAAAAGAGCAGCAAGGCGAGTTTGAGCCACATCCAGGGACGGATCGGTGTCAGAAACTCGCGGGTGACATCGATCGCGTCGCTGAGGTCGTCGAGCGCATACATTGGCTACGAGTAGAACGTCTCGACTCATAGTGTTAGCGTTCCAACCCCTGGTCCCCCGCCGTCAGCGACACCTTCCACCGATAACACTTCGGGACGCATTTAACGCCGCCGCTCCTGACTGGCGGTATGGACATCCGCCGGCTCGCACGAGGGACCGTCGAGTGGAGCCGCATCGAGCGTGTCGTCCGCACGCTGGCGGATCGCTACGACCGCGAGGAGGTCCGCGTCGAGTTCCTCGAGGCGGACAACTGGCTCTCGACGCCCTGCGTCATCGACGACGAGTGGTTCGTCAAGATCGTCTCCCGGCAGAACGCCCTGGTGCATGCGGTGTTGACGACCGGTCGGAACGTCGGCGCGTTTTCCTCTGGTACCGAGGGCTTTTTCGATCGGTTCGATACCCCTCGAGAGATGGTCGAACACGAGTACGAGGCCACCCTCCGGATGCGCGAGATCGGTATCAACGCCCCCCGGCCGATCGATGCCTTCGAGGTCAACGGACTAGGCGTCCTCGTCCTCGAGTACCTCCCGGAGTTCCGGTCGCTCGACGATGTGGCCGACGACGCCGTCGCCGAACGCGCGCCGGAGCTGTTCGCCATGCTCGCGATGCTGCACGACCATGGGCTTGCCCACGGCGACCTGCGGGCCGAGAACATCCTGCTGTGTGACGACGAGTTCTACTTCATCGACGCGACCAGCGTCCACGACGACCGCGTCGACGAGACGACCGCCTACGATCTGGCCTGTGCGCTCGCGGTCCTCGAACCCCGGATCGGGCCTCGAGCGGCCGTCGACGCCGCTGCGACGGCCTACGGACCCGACACCTTGCTCGCCGCACGGGAGTTCCTCGATTTCGTGCGGCTCCGGCCCGACCACGAGTTCGACTCGACGACGCTGCGCAGCGAACTCGAGAAGGCGGCCGAGTTGGGCGGGGTGTGAGGGCGAGGACCGGTCACGCCCCCGACCACAGGCGGCTGCAGGCACCACGGGTTTTTCGGGAGTCGCGCTAGGGCCGTCCATGGGGCAAACGTTTACCGACGACGACGTCGGCAAGCGGGTCGAAACCACCGGTGGCGACGTCCTCGGCACCGTCGAAATGACCGAGCCCGAGACGGCCTACGTCGACGTGAACGACGACGCCCGGGAGACGCTCCGGGCGATCCTCGAGTGGGAGTCCGAGGAGGACATCGTCCCGCTAGACGCGAGCGCGGTGACCGAAATCACCGGGACCGTGATCCGACTCGAGGCCGGCCAGTCGTTGGCGGCCGAGCTGTCGACGGGCGGGACGGATCCGGTCATCGAGCGCGACGAACGCACCGCCGGGCGGGGCGACAGCGACGAACAGCGGACCATGGGGCCGCCGTCCGGAACGCCCGACGAGCCGGCCGCGAGCGAGGAGGGTCGGACCGGTGAGGGCCTCGAGCCCTCGGCCGAGGGGATGACGGAGGCCGGTGCGGAGCGCCACCCGGACATGGCGGACGCGCCGCCGGAGGGGGAGCGGACCGTCACCGAGGAGCGCGGCGAGAAAGAGGACCGATAGACGACGCCGTCTTCGAGTGCCGTACTCGAGTCGGCGGACCGGAACGAGGCGTTCTGCTATCGTGGCACCACGGGATGACCACGCCCTCCCCAACCGATTCACTCGCGCCTCGCGGCGCTCGTTCATCCCTCGCACGATGTTGCCAACTGGCCTCGCTGTACTCACGGTTCCCTCCGGTCACCGTTCGTTTTCGAAACGCTCGCTCGGCCAGTAGCCAGCGCGCGCCACCGCATGCCGGATGATCAGGGAGGACATCCGCGGTTCGCCTGTCTCGAGCAGTCGACTGTCCGTCGACCGAGACCGTCTCGAGTCGACCAATTACCTCCCTTTCGGATACGAAATCCCCACGACCGACTCGTGACATGTGAACGACCAGCAGGATTTTGGCCGCGCCGGTCGTAGGCAGTGGTATGAGCCAGCAAGCCACTGAACAGGTATACGGCCACTACATCGGCGGCGAGTGGACCGAGGGCTCGGGCGATACCTTCGCGAGCGAGAACCCCGCGACCGGCGAGACACTGGCGACGTTCCGGCGAGGCACGGCGGCCGAGGTCGATCGGGCGCTCGCAGCGGCCGACGAGGCCTTCGAGAAGTGGCGCGCGCTGTCCTACATCGACCGGGCGGAGTATCTCTGGGACATCTACCACGAGCTGCGCGAACGCCATCAGGAACTCGGGGAGATCGTCACCAAGGAGTGTGGCAAGGAGATCTCCGAAGGAAAGGCGGACGTCACCGAGGCCTGGCACATGGTCGAGTGGGCGGCGGGCAACGCGCGACACCCCCACGGCGACGTCGTGCCGTCGGAAGTCGCGGGCAAGGACTCCTACATGCGCCGCAAACCGCGGGGCGTCGTCGGCTGTATCACCCCGTGGAACTTCCCGGTCGCGATCCCGTTCTGGCACATGGCCATCGCACTGGTCGAGGGCAACACCGTCGTCTGGAAACCAGCCGAGCAGACCCCGTGGTGTGGCCAGATCATCGCCGAGATGTTCGAGGACGCGGGGATCCCCGACGGTGTCTTCAACATGATTCAGGGCTTTGGCGACGCCGGCGCGGCGATCACCGACGACGAGCGCGTCGATACCGTCCTCTTTACCGGCTCGGCGGAGGTCGGCCACGGGATCGCCGACAAAGTCGGGGGCGAACCCGGCAAGCTCGCGGCCTGCGAGATGGGCGGCAAGAACGGGATCGTCGTCACGGAGAACGCGGACATGGACACCGCGGTCCACTCCGCGGTCATGTCCAGCTTCAAGACGACCGGCCAGCGCTGTGTCTCGAGCGAGCGCCTGATCGTCCACGAGGACGTCTACGACGAGTTCAAAGAGCGGTTCGTCGACATCGCCCAGGACATCGCGGTCGGTGGCCCGCTCGAGGAGTCGACGTTCATGGGGCCGGCGATCGAGGCCGACCACGTCGAGAAGATCCGCCGGCACAACGAGTTGGCCCGCGAAGAGGGCGCGAACGTCCTGGTCGATCGATTCGAACTCGAGGACAGTGAGATCCCCGACGACCACGAAGACGGCCACTGGGTCGGCCCGTTCGTCTACGAGATCGACTACGAGTCCGATCTGCGCTGTCTCAACGAGGAGTGTTTCGGCCCCCACGTCGCCCTCCTCGAGTACTCGGGTGACATTGAGGACGCGGTCGAGATCCACAACGATACGCCCTACGGGCTGGCGGGGGCGATCATCTCGGAGGACTACCGGCAGCTCAACTACTTCCGCGACCACGCCGATATCGGACTCGCGTACGCGAACCTGCCGTGTATCGGCGCGGAGGTCCAGTTGCCCTTCGGCGGCGTCAAGAAGTCCGGCAACGGCTACCCGAGTGCCCGCGAGGCCATCGAGGCCGTGACCGAACGCACCGCCTGGACGCTAAACAACGCCGACGAGATCGAGATGGCACAGGGGTTGTCGGCCGATATCACGACCTCCGAGGACTGAGCCCGTTTCGCCCCACCCTATCAACGACCGGCTTGCGTTTCAGATCCTACTCGGAAACGAATCGCTTATCCGGGGATTCGTGGAAGGGCCGGACATGAAAGCAGTCGTTCTCGCGGCGGGCCAAGGAACCCGAATGCGACCGCTGTCGGAATCGGTGCCAAAGCCGATGCTACCGGTCGCTGACCGTCCGCTCGCGGCGCACACAGTCGACGCGGCGATCGAGGCCGGAGCCGACGAGATCGTCCTCGTGATCGGCTACGAGGCCGAGACGGTCCGTGACTACTTCGGCCCCGAGTACCGCGGGGTCCCCGTCTCCTACGCCGTTCAGGAGCGACAGGCCGGGACCGCCGACGCCGTCAACGCCGCTCGTGACCACCTCGAGGGCCCCTTCGCCGTTCTCAACGGCGACAACCTCTACGATCCGGCGGCGATCGACCGGCTGTTCGACGCCTGTCCTGCGATCTGTGCGATCGAAGTCGCGGAGCCGTCCAACTACGGCGTCCTGAGTACCGAAGGCGGCCCCGACGGCCCCGTCACCGGAATCATCGAGAAGCCCGACGAACCGCCGACGAACCTCGCCAACGCCGGCGCCTACGCCTTCCCAGCCGAAGCCCAGGAGTGGCTCGAGGTCCCCGCCAGTGAGCGGGGCGAACACGAGATCACCGACGTCGTCGCGCGGGTGATCGAGGAGTTCGACATGACACCGGTCACGCTCGAGCGGTGGCTCGACGTCGGCCGCCCGTGGGAACTGCTCGAAGCCAACGAGTGGAAACTCGCCACCCTCGAGCGCCGAATCGACGGCGACGTGAGCGACGACGCCACCCTCGAGGGATCGGTCGTCGTCGAGGACGGCGCAACCGTCGAACCCGGCGTCGTGATCGAGGGGCCGGCACTGATCCGCGAGGGTGCCGAAGTGGGGCCCAACGCCTACATCCGCGGCGCGACGCTGATCGGCCGGGACGCCGAGATCGGCCACGCGGTCGAAGTGAAAAACAGCGTCGTTTCCCCGGGCACCTCGGTCAGCCACCTCTCCTACGTCGGCGACAGCGTCCTCGGGCGAAACGTCAACGTCGGCGCGGGGACGAACGTCGCCAATCTCCGACACGACGACGCCGACATCCGGTTCACCGTCAAGGGCGAGCGCGTCTCGACTGGCCGTCGGAAGTTCGGCGTCGTCGCCGGCGATGGCGTCAAGACCGGCATCAACACGAGTCTGACTCCCGGACTGAAACTCGAGGGCGGCGCGACCACGCGGCCCGGGGAAGCCGTCGAGCGGGATCGGTAGTCCGACAGCCCGCTCGAGTGACGCGGCGGCTACCCCCTCGGACAGCGTTGCGTCGGCAACATCGTTTATGAGGGATTAGTGACTTCTCCCGCACATGTCGACGGCGACGGTTCGCGGCACGATCAGGGGGATGGGACAGCGAGCGAATCCGGCCTTCGCGGTCGCGGTGATACTGATTCCGCTGGCCGCCTTGGGCTATGCGGTGACGGTCGCGACGGTCCAGCAACACACCTACGTTCACGTGATGGCGGGGGTTCTCTGGACGGGAATCGACGTCTTCATGGGTACGGTCCTCGGCCCGGTCATCGGCGGCTTGGACGACGAGGAGAGTTCGGCGGTGTTCCAGCGGCTCACGCCGAAGACGGCGTTTCTGCTCCCGTCGCTGGCCTTTGTCACCATCGCGGGCGGGATCACGCTGGCCCAGCGGATCGGACTCTTTCCCCACGCCGACGCGTGGCTGGCGCTGTTTACCGCGGTGAACGTGATTCCGATCCTGCTCCTGCTGGGCTGGCGACTGGACGCCTGGGACGACCGCCGCTGGCAGATTCCATTCGCCGTCGCGACGGTCGGCTCGCTGGCTTGGGTCGCCCTGACAATCGACGGCTTTGCGATGACCGAACCGACCGTCGCGGTGGCGCTTGTCCTCGTCACGGTCCTCTCGGTACAGGGCTTTGGCTTCCTGTTGCCCGGCGAGATCCGGATGTACCGCGAGATGCGCTCGGCCGAACCCGATCCGTCGATCATCGCCGGGATCGGCAAGCAAAACGCGATGCTCGGCGGCGTCCAGGGAGTCTTTCAGTTGCTTCTCATCCTCGATATGGTGTACCTGCGCTACGGCGGCTTCCCGTTCTGACTCGACCGGGTCGCAGCCGCTCGTTCCGAACCGACCGTTCGCTCGCGGTGGCGCGCGCTGTTTATCCGTCCGAACGACAGTGAGGGCGGATCGACGACGCTGCGCGAGGGATGAGTGAGTGACCGGAGGGAACGAACGAATCGGCTGGGGAGGGCGTGGCTACTCACTGCAGCCACGGTAGCAGGACGCTCCGTTCCGCTCGGGCGATTCAACTCCGATAATTCACGGCCCTCTCGCGAGTACGATATTTGACCTCGAGACGTTGCTTCCAAGCGATCGGGCTGAAAGCGAGAGGCGAAAGGGTGGACGAGGAGGCGGGCGCGGTGTAACGCTCGGGCCCCGGGACCCGAGCGCGCGACGGGCCGGAGCGACGCGCAATGCCGGGTAGACGTGAAAAGCGTCTGTGCCGGCAGCCAAACAAATGGCGTGGGAAAGTAAAAAGTCAGCGGTCGGCGAACCCGTGTCCGGCCCGCGGTCACGGCCGTCCGTCCGGGCCCGTTACAGCCGCTGGTCCAGCCCCGTCACAGCCGTCGGTCCCGCAACGCGGGGAACTCCTCGCGGACCTCGGCGACCGTCGCCGGATCGATCTCGGCCGTGACCAGCGCCGGCTCGTCCCCGCTCGAGGAAAGCGCGACGCCCCAGGGATCGTAGACGCTCGAGCGGCCCAGCAGGGTCGCGTCGTCGAACTCGCCGGCCCCGTTGATCGTCGCCACGTAGGCCTGATTCTCGATGGCGCGGGCCCGCGAGAGCGTCTGCCAGTGTTCGATGCGGGGGTAGGGCCACGCGCTGGGGACCAACACCAGCTCGACGCCGTCGTCGACCAGCCGCCGGTAGAGTTCGGGGAACCGCAGGTCGTAGCAGGTCGTCACGCCGACGGTCAGGCCGCCGATCGTCGCCGTCTCGAGGCGCTGGCCGGGAACCAGCAGCTCCGACTCCGCGGACTCGTAGCCGAAGAGGTGGTGTTTCCGGTAGACCAGTTGCAGGTCGCCGTCGGAATCGAACAGGGCGGCGGTGTTCGCCAGCCCGTCGTCGGCCGGGGTCGGGACGCTCTCGGTCGCGGCGAGATCCTCGACGATGGTCCCCGCGAGGACGGCGACGTCGTGGTCGGCCGCGGCCGCGCGGAGCCGACCGAACGTCTCGCCCGCGAATGGCTCCGCCTTGCGCGCGTAGAGATCGAACGCGAAGTAGCCCACGTTGAACAGCTCCGGCAGGGCCACGAGGTCCGCGCCGCGGTCGGCGGCGCGAGCGATCGCCGCCAGCGCGCGGTCGACGTTGGCCTCGACCTCGCCGGCCTCGACGCGAATCTGTGCGAGCGCGATCGATAGCGAGTCCCCGGACTCACCGCCGTCGCGGTCGGCGTCCGTCTCGATGCTCATACCTCGAGCGTGGCGGCCCCACCACCGTTACTGTGTCGTCTGCAGGTCCCGCTCGAGGGCCCGCTGGAGGTTCCGCAGTTCGGAATTGAGGTTGCGCTTGAAGAACTTCTCGACGCCGGGGAGCTTGCCGTCGACGTCGAAGTGGTTCTCGAGGCGCGTCCCGTCGTCGGTCTCGACGATCTCGTGTTCCCCGGTGACGTCCATCACTTTCGACTTGCCGACGAATTTGACGTACTCGGGCGGTCGCCGGGTGACGTCTTCGGTGTTGACCGTCACCGTCTTGCGAACGAGCGGAATGGGCAGCGACACCTGCCAGGTCACGCGTCGGCCGTCCGCGTCGTCGACGGTGTACTCCTCGACGACGCTGATCGCCCGGGCGCGGTTCGACGGGTCGGCGATGAACTCCCAGACCCGCTCGGGCGACGCGGGCACGTCGAACGACCGGTCGACACGTACAGTCATGCCCGTACCTCTGCGATTGTTGGATAAAAAGGCCGTGGACCCATCGGCGGCGTCGACTCGAGTTGGGCCCGGCCGTCGCGGTCCGGCGTCGCCGGTCAACTGGTGGTGACTCGCCAGGTCGTCGACCGGGCACGACCCCACTTCTCGATGTCGACCTCGTCGGCTTTCTCCGCGAGATGCGGGAGCCGAGCGCCGACCTGTTTCGACGAGAGTCCGATCGCGTCCGCGATGTTCTTCGCCCGGAAGTACTGTTCGCCGCGGGCCGCGCTCTCGCGGAGATACGAGAGGATCCGTTGCTCTTCGTCGGAGTAGTCCGTCATCGTCCGTACGTCCCGCTAGGGGAGCAGCGCTCTTAACTGTTAACGGCAACGGCCCGCGATACCCAGCGAGCGGTCGAAACCGGAGGCATGTGGCCGGGGCTGCCGACGGCCTCAGTAGGAGAAGAGGTGGATCCCGACGACCGCCAGCGAGCTAAAGAGAACGGCCGCGGCGAAGCCCCAGGCCGCCGTTATCTCCGGTGCGCCGACGAGCATCAGCAACGCGCCGATCACCGCGAGCGCACCCAGTGCGAGCGCCAGTCCAACGCCTTTGTCCGTCGTTTCGGATTCCGTAGCCATGCTCGGGGGTTGCGTGTGGGGTCCCTTAACTTCACCCATTCCTGACGGATCGAGCGTCGAACGGACGCCGGCCGCTCGGCCACCGATTCGCGGGAGAATCGACCGAACGTCTTCGTCACGTTCGCGCGGCTGTCACTTGATCGTCGTGTGTTCGGACTCCTCGTTGAGCGCAAGGTTGGCCGCGATTTCCCCGTTTCGGGCCGCGTACTGGGCGGTCTGCTCGAGGCTGACCAGCACCTCCCGCACCCGAAGCAGATCCTCGTTGTCCATCTCCGGCAGCCCCGTGAGGATCTCGTCCTCGCGGGCGGAGATCTCGTGGAAGAGCCCGCGGACCTCGTTGGACTTGTCGTAGTCGCGCTCGACGGCCGCCTCGACCGACTTGGTCGTGATCTCGTCGACCAGTTCGTTCAGTTCCCGGATCTCGCGCATCACGGCGCTCTCGACGTTCAACGTGTGTCCCTCCGTCTCGATGACGATGTCGGCGATGTCCTCGCCGTTGTCGGCGGTCAGCTCGAGGTTCTTCGCGATCGAGCGGTAGCCGATCAGGGGGAAGCCGGTGTTCAGGCCGACCGCCCGCGCGAGGTTGGGGTTCTGGTAGGCCGTAAAGATCAGCCGCAGCAGGAGGACGAAGATCTTGTTGGCCTGGCGCTCCCGGTTGAGCGCGCGCTGGGCCAGATCAGTGTTGCCGTGGGCAAGCGCCTTGATCCCCTCGCCGCGCATCGTCTGTCCCGTTCGCTCTAAGCGCTCGAGGAGGTTGTCGAGCGTGAAGTCCTCGGGGTCGACCGAACAGCGGATCGAGATACTCTCGGGGGTTTCCTCGATGACGCCCAGCCCCATCAGCTGGGTCTCGGCCTGGTAGACCGCGTTGATGTGATCCGACTCGAGCGCGCCGTCCTCGCGTTCGATGCGAATGATGCGGCGGCCGAGGACGTACTGCGCGACGATCGCACGCTCGACGGCGTCGGCGTCGAGATCGTCGGTGTGGATGATCGCCTCCGTCTCCTCCGAACTCGCGGACTCGGGCATCACGGTCAGCGTGCCCTTGCCGCTGGTTCGCAGCGAGACCTCGTCGCCCTTCTCGACGCCGTGTTCGGACGCCCACTCGGCCGGGAGCGTCATCGCGAGCGTCGACGGACCGAGTCGTTGAACTTTCCGCGTTTCCATACGGGCCCCTAGGCGGGACTTGACCTTAATCTTGACTATATGGTCATTATATAGCGCCGCATGGTTATATGGTTGATTTCCGTGGCCGTTTCGCACAACCCCTTATACGCTTCGAGCGTGACGGGGCCGGCTACACGACGTTGATCAGTCGCGTCGTGAACCGGCCGGTCCGGACCTGTAACCACCCGCGGAGCCGCTCGTCGATCTCCTCGTCGTCAGTGTCGACGCGCAGCGAGTCGAGGTCGGCGAGTTTCTCGTCGGACGCGACGACCTCGATCTCCTCGGTCCGTCGGATCACGGCCGGCGAGATCTGGTGGTTACCGCGGCCGAAAACAAAGCCCTGGCCGCCGATCGGCGAGACGACGATCGTGGCCGGCGACTCGAGTGCCGAGAGGATCTCCGATTCGCCGGCGTCGCGGGCCAGCAACTCGCCTCCTGACTCCCCGTCTTCGGTCCCAGCACGCCAGACGTCGACGCCCAGCGGTGAGGGATCGATCCCCAACTCCGTCTCGATCGCGCCGACAGTGCTGCCGGGGCCGAAGACGTAGGTCCGGCCGGGCTCGACCTCGCGAGCGAACCCCGCTGCCAGCGAGTCGACGCTCCCGCTCGAGACCTGTTTGCCCGACTGGACCGCCGGCGCGACGGGGACCGGGACGATCGCTTTGAGTTCCGTCCGGACCGCCCCCTCGCGGTAGGCGTCCTCGTCGATGTCGTTGACCTCGCGGCGCTCGACGCGGTCGAACTCGGCGGCGATCCGACCGGCGTCGGCCGGCGTCACGCCGAAGACCGACGAGTAGATCTTGACCCCGGCCGGCACGCCCAGCATCGGCGTCTCCCCGTCGGCTTCCACGAGCGTCTCGGCGACGTCGACGGCGGTGCCGTCGCCGCCGACAAAAAAGACGAGATCGACGTCGGCCGCGAGCAACGCTCGGACGGCCGCGCGCGTGTCGTCGGCCGACGTCTCGGCCGTCTCGGGATCGGCAACCCGCGCCGGGCCGTCGGTCGCGTCGGCGGCGTCGGCCGGGTCGTAGACGATCTCGGGTTCGTAGCCGGCGTCCCGGACCGCGCGTTCGCCCATGACGCCCGCGGCCGTGGAGACCGCGAGGTCGGGGGCGCGGCGATGGAGCGACCGCAACGCCTCGCGGGCCCGCTCCGGGGCACGCGGCTCGGCACCGCGGCGGCGTGCCTCCTCGAGTTTCCCGTCGGTCCCCTTCAGTCCGACCCGACCGCCCATCCCCGCGATCGGGTTGACGACGACGCCGATGGACTCCATACCGGTCTCTGGGGAAGCCAGTCGGAAAGCCGTGTCGTGTCCTGCGGGCGGTGTTTGGCGGGTAGGCGATCGAATCCTTCACTGGCGGCAGCGCGCGATCGAGGTCGAGCGGGACCCCCCGGGGTCGGGCGGCGTAGCCGACCCGCTCGCTTTCTGAACAATTAAGGGGGACGGGTACCGATCGCCGACTATGTCAACACTGATCGAGGCCGCTGTTCTCGCGTCGGAAACGGAACCGGAACTGCCGATGCAACTCGTCGGCTGGGGCGCGCTCGCGCTCGGCCTCCTGGTGACGATCGCCTGGGCGGTCTCGCTCTACCGGTAAGATCACGGCGAGTCGACTCGCTCGCGGAGCCAATCGGCAGCGTCGGCGACCGTCGCCTCGTCGGTGCCGGTCAGTTCGATCCTGACCGACTCGCCGGGATAGCTGCCAACCGACACGTCGAACCGCTCGCGGACGTCGGCGATCCGATCGAGCAGGGCGCTCTCGGCCTCGCCGGCGACGACCGTCTCGCGGTATGTCGGGGTCCCCGCGAACTCGTCGGCGATCGACTCGAACATCGCCTTCATCTCCGCCGGGACGCCCGGAAGGACGTAGATCCCTTCGAGGGCCGCGCCGGGAGCGACGCCCGCGTCGTTGTGCAGGGCCCGCGCGCCGGCGGGTAGATCGGCCGTGCCGGCCGCGAGGTCGTCCCGCGTGTACCCGTCCTCCTCGAGCCAGGCCAGTGCAGCGTCGTGTTCTTCGACCTCTCGCCCGAGGGCCGCCGCGACCCCGTCCATGGTGAGATCGTCGTGGGTCGGGCCCAGCCCCCCGGTGACGATGACGGCGTCGTATTCGGCGCGGTACTCGTTGACCACGCGGGCGATGTCGGCCACGCGATCGGGAACCGTGGTCACCCGGCCGACGGTGACGCCGCGGTCGTCGAGTTCCGAACAGAGCCACGTGGCGTTCGTGTCCGTCGTTCGTCCGGCGAGCAGTTCGTCCCCGACCGTTACGACCGCGACGTTCATACCCCGTCGTTCGGGCCGGACCCCCAAATGCGTCTCGCCCTCGGCGGATCGCCGCCGGCTCGTGGGCCTCGCCGCGACCTGTCTGATAAAGTAGTACTCACGGTAACCACAAGATTCAATCCAGATAATTAGTAAGGAGGGTACTATGTCTCGGAGTCGGACGGAACGAACGGAGGCGGACTCGGCCACAGTGCTATCCGCGCTAGGGAACAAATACAGCGCGGAGATCCTGTGTGCGGCGGGAACGCCGAAATCAGCGCAGGCGCTCAGCGAGGACATCGAGATCCCGATCGCGACCTGTTACCGCCGGATCGAGGAACTCGTCGACGCCGGACTGTTGACCTGCGAAGGGCGACAGCTCTCCGACGAGGGGCGACGGACCAACATCTACCGACGGACGCTCGACGAGATCGAGATCGACTTCTCGAACGACACCCCCGAGTTCTCCCGCAAGCGCCGGACCGAGGCGAAAAACAGGCTCCAGGACAAACTCGAGGATTAACGCCTCGAGCCGGCAGTTCCCGCCGGGAGGCGGGACGGTCCGCGTTCCGTTCTCGAAGCGACGACTCCGATCCCAGCGTAGCGGCCGTTCGGCCATCCTTAAGTATTCCCACGAGAATCTCCTGATATGACCGACACCGCCGATCCCCGCGAACGCGGCTCCGACACGACGACCGACGACGCGATCGTCGGCGCACGTCGCACCCTCCACGTCGGCCGCGACCGGCCGATCAGGATCAGTACCGGCCACCGGATACGACACCACGACGGCAAGTGTGCCCGCCCGCACGGCCACAACTACGAGATCGCCGTCACCGTCACGGGCCGGCTCACCGACGAGGGATGGATCGCCGACAAAGGCGATATTACCGACGTAATATCCGAGTGGGACCACCGGTTCCTGCTCGAGGCCGGCGACCCGCTGATCGAGGCCTTCGAAGCGGCCGGCGACGGGGACGGCGTCGTCGTCCTCGAGAACCCGCCGACCGCGGAGGTGATGAGCGTCGTCTTGGAGCGAAAGCTCGCGGCGGCACTGCCCGAGACGGTCACCGACGTCGCCGTGCGGGTCAGCGAGACGAGCGAACTCTGCGGGGGCAGCGGGTTCTGAGATGCCGGTTTCCGACTCCATCGACCTCGAGTCCGGTACGGAAGGCGGCGACGAGGAGACGCCGGAGGGACTGCCGATCAACGAACTGTTTCACTCCCTGCAGGGGGAGGGCACCCTCGCCGGCGTCCCGTCGACGTTCGTCCGCACGAGCGGCTGTAACCTCCGGTGTTGGTTCTGTGACTCCTATCATACCTCCTGGGAGCCCACCCACGCGTGGCTCGACCGCGAGGAGATCCTCGCCGAGATCGAGGCCCGCGATGCCGACCACGTCGTCCTGACCGGCGGCGAACCGCTGCTCCACGCCGAGAGCGTCGGCCTGCTCGAGGCCCTCGACGAGCGGGGGTATCACACCACCGTCGAGACCAACGGGACGATCTACCGGGACGCGCCGATCGATCTCGCCTCGATCAGCCCGAAACTCGCGAGCAGCACGCCGACGCCGGAACGCGCACCGGAGGACGCCCCCGCCGGCGAGTGGGAGGAACGTCACGAGCGCGATCGGATCGACATGGACGCGCTCGTCCGACTGGTCGAGGCCTACGATGTCCAGTTGAAGTTCGTCGTAACCGACGCCGACGACATGCCGGAGATCCTCGAGTTGCTCGGCGACCTCCGCGACGCCGCCGCGGTCCCGATCCCCGACGACGACGTCCTCCTGATGCCCGAAGGCGCGACCCGCGAGCGCCTCGCGGAGACCCGAACCCGGGTCGCCGACCTCGCGATGGAGTACGGCTTTCGGTACACGCCCCGACTCCACGTCGACCTCTGGAACGACGCGCCCGAAACGTGACCCCCTGACTCACCATGACCGACGACACCACCGACACCGCGACCGCCGATGCATCGTCCGCAAAACGCGCCGTCGTCCTCCTCTCTGGGGGGATGGACAGCGCTACCGCCGCCGCCGTCGCCCGCGATCGGGGCTACGAGATCTACGCCCTGCATACCTCCTACGGCCAGCGCACTGAAGATCGGGAACTCGAGTGTGCCCGCCGACTGGCCGAGGAGTTCGCCGCGGCCGACTTCCTGCGCCTCGAGACCGACCATCTCGCGGCGATCGGGGCCTCGAGCCTGACCGACGAGGAGATGGCCGTCGAAGACGCGGACATGGAGAGTGACGAGATCCCCACCTCTTACGTCCCGTTCCGGAACGCCAACCTGCTCGCGATGGCCGTCTCCTACGCCGAGGCCAACGACTGCGGCGCGGTCTTCATCGGGGCCCACAGCGAGGACTTCTCCGGGTATCCGGACTGCCGGCCCGCGTTCTTCGAGGCCTTCGAGGACGTGGTCGACGTCGGCACCAAACCCGAGACCGAGATTTCGATCGAGGCACCGTTCGTCGAGTGGTCCAAGACCGACATCGCCGAACGGGGCGTCGAACTCGAGGTCCACTACGAACACACCTGGAGCTGTTACCGGGAGAACGAACCCGCCTGTGGCACCTGCGACGCCTGTGCGTTCCGGCTGCAGGCGTTCCAGAACATCGGCGTCCGAGATCCGATCGAGTACGCCGAGCGGCCGTCCTACGCCGACGAATAGTCCGTATCGATCGTCTCGAAACCAGCTTAGGCCGCTTCGACCGCCGACAGGAGGCCCTCGTAGTCCGGCTCGTTCGTCGGGTCGTCGGCGACCCAACTGTACGTCACCTCGCCGTCATCGTCGAGGACGAACACAGCACGGTTGGCGACCCCGTGCAGTCCGAGGTCCGGAATCTCGATCTCGAGCCCGTATTCGTCGATCGCCTCGCGGTCCATGTCGCTGACCAGTTCGAACTCGAGGCCGTGTTCCTCGCGGAACGCGCCGAGCGAGAACGGGGAGTCCGCGCTGACGCCGATAACCGTCGCGCCGGCGTCGCGGAACTCCTCGAGTCGGTCCTGGAACGCCACCATCTCGTTGGTACACGGCGGCGTGAACGCCCCCGGGAAGAACGCGAGGACGACCGGGCCGTCGCCGAGTCGGTCCTCGAGGTCGAACGGTTCGTGATCGCTCGTGCCGACGGTCGCCGTGAACCGCGGTGCGGTATCGCCGTTGGAAACCATCGGATAGACGTATGACAGGAGCCGGGTAAAGCTACGTGCGAATATGGTCGGCACGTTCCGAGCGGTCGGGTCTGCAGGTAGTCGCCCGATCGTGCGGACGACAGGTCACTTACCGTCGCGACGGTACGGAGACACCGTCACGCGTCGTGAACGCGCAGGTAGGTCGTGTACACCGTCGTCAGCAGGCCGGTTCGCTCGCTCTCGATGCCGAGCAGTTCGTGGGGGGTCTGTGCCGCCAGTTTCGGATATTCCTGTTTCGCTCGCTTGTCCGTACTCCGGATCTCGAGGACGGCCCCGTCGGGCAGATCCTCGAGGGCTCGCTGGACGGCGGCGATGCCGTTGGCACAGCCCCGGCCGCGGTTGTCGACGGTCCGATCGGGGTCGACGTCGGGCAGCTCCGTCGGGACGGCCGCGTCAGTCATCGCTCGTCACCTCCGTCGGCTCGGGGCCGGCGGCGTCGGTCGTCGGTCCGTCGCGCTGGCCGCCCATCTCCTCGAGGTCACAGACCCCGTCGATGGGCGAACAGGCCCGCCACATCGGGCAGAGTTTGAAGATGACGACGAGGACGCCGATCGAACCCAGTTTCGCCGCGACTGCGAGTCCGAGGGTCGTTCCCAGATAGGGCCCGATCGTCGTGCCGAGGGCGTCGACGGCCTGATACAGTCCCGTCGCGATCAGGGTCGGAATGATAAAGCGGACGGCCCACCGGAACCGCTCGAGCTGCTGGCCGGCGGCGCGGATCACGGGCGTCGTCGGGTACTCCTGGCCGGTCGGGACGGCGACGAAGATGTTCCAGACGGCCCCGCCGACCCACACCGCGAACGCCAGCAGGTGGAGGACGCGGACGCCGACCGCGAGGCCGTCGCCGGCCCGGAGTCCGACCTCGAGCGCGGCCGTCAGGACGACGGCGGCCAGTGCCAGCGCCAGCGCCGCGAGCCCGAGCGGGCCGCGGAACTGGGCGTCGACCGACGCGGAGCGCAGCGACTGCGTCCCGCCGATCGCGACGAGTCCGAGGACCGCCGTCCCGAGCGCGAGGACGGGAAGCGGCCGCGAGACGGCCGCGGCGTACCGGTCGATCGCGACGGCAGCCCCGGGGACGAGAACGACGAGCGCCCCGATCGCGATCCGGTGGAACCGGTCGTACATCCGCGCGCAGTAGGCGTCGGCCCCGGTCTCGAGATCGCCCGGGCGGACGAAGCCGTGTTTCCAGAGTAGTCCGCCGGCAAGCACGCCGAGGGCGACGAAGTAGCCCCACTTGGCGACCGCCACCGCGAGGTCCCCGCCACCGGCGAGTCGGCCGGTCACCACCGTGCCGAGGAAAGACGCGGCCAGAATGATCGTCAGCGCGATTTTCGGGAGCGTGTACTTGTCGAAGAGGTCGTCCGCCGTCGTCTCGACGGATTGCCTCGTGGAGCCGGCCATACTGTGGGGTCACCCGCCTCGTCGTTGGGTCGGTCGCCACTAAGGGCTGGTCGCGGACATATTCGCTCGCGCGGTTTCAGCGGGTCGAACCGGTTCGGCGTCGCGACGGCCAAGCGACGTTGTCCCCCACCGGCCGAGCGGTTCGGAACCAAGGACGAATCGGTTCGGGTCCGGACCTTAGCGTCTCGACGCCCTAGCGCCGCCCAACGCCATGCCCGGCACCGACGCTCGAGAGTCGACGACGCCGATTTCGTGGACGAGGGGGAGCCAGGATCGGCCCGCAGCCCTCGTGGAACGGGTGCCGTACGTCGAACTCCGTCTCGAGCATCCGTCGCTCGAGGCCGACCGGTTCGGCGACGCGTTCTTTCCGGACGCGATCCCCTACGAGTTCCGGGGCGAACGGCGCGTGTTCTACTGGCGCTCGGTGCTTCCCCCCGACGGGCCGGCACCCGCCGACTGGACCGGCGTCTGCGCGACGACACACGGCCTCCGTACGCTCACCGCCGACGGGACGCGGTCGCCGCCGCTGTGGCGGGAGGGGGCCACCGGCGACGGGGCTGCCTCCGGTACCGATGCTGTCCACGAGATCATCGTCGACGGGACCGTCGCGGGCGACTCGACGGTCGCCGCCGTCCGCGAGTACTCACCGCCCGCAATCGCCGTTCGATCTGCCGACGCCGACGCGGTGTCCCTCGAGACACCCGCCGGTTCGCTCTCCGTGCCGGCCGGTGAGCGGACGACGGTCGAGCTGTCGTCCCAGTCCGTCCGCTCGGCGACGGGCGACGAGACACGGACCGTGACGCCGCAGCTCCGCGTCCGCTACCCCGGTCTGCGGACGCTGTATCACCCTGCTCGCGGTTCCGACACCGCCGTCTTTCCCTCGTTCGGGCTCGACCTCGAGGCCCTGCCGAACCCCGTCCCCGTGCCGACCGCGGCCGGCGAACTGGACGACCGCAGGCTGGCGGCCGCGCTCGGTATCGATCTCTCCGAACGGCCGTATCCCGAGCGCGTCCTCTGGCAGGCCGTCGCGTACGGCGCGTTCGATCCCCACCGGGAGACGGAGCCACGGCTCTCCCAGCCGGGAGAGGACCTGCTCCGACTCGAGAATCCGACGACGTGATATCGCCGCCGGCGATCACCGTCGTGACCGCCCGTCGATCCCCACAGGTGTTATGACGTGGCGAATACGTTCGGGAGAGTCCCTATTCGAATCCGGTTCGTCGATTCGTCCCGATGGAAGACCCTCTCGATGTCCATGACGAGCCTCGAGCCGAGCGACGGGACAGCGTGTTCGGCCGTCTCGATCGGGTCGAACCCGGGGAGACGGTGGCGATCACCGCCGACACCGACGTTCGCCCGAGCATCGCCCAGTACCGCATCGAACGGGAGACGGCCCTGGAGTGGACGGTCGAGACGGACGGCCCCGACGCGTGGGAGGTCCACGTGACGAAACGGGATGAATCGACGGCTGAATCTCCCGATTTCGATGTCCGAGAGATCCCGCCCAAGCGCCGCCACGAGGTCCTGACCGACACGTTCGACCGTCTCGAGCCGGGCCAGGGGTTCGTGCTGGTCAACGACCACGATCCGGAACCGCTGTATCACGAACTGCGATCGACTCACGGCGACGTCGTCAGCTGGGAGTACGCGAGCCGCGACGCCGGCGAGTGGCGCGTCGAAATCGCGAAGACCGACGAGAGCGACGCCGCAACCGACGACGGCGTAGCCGCGACCTTCGACGTTCGCGAAATCCCGAAGCCGGAGCGCCATCCGACGATCCACCATCGGTACGGCAACCTCGAGGCTGGCGACGCGATGGAGATCGTCGCCCCCCACGAACCCAAACCGCTCCACCAAGAGTTCCAACAGCAGTACGGTGACGCCTTCGAGTGGGCGGTGATGGATCGATCACCCGGCGAGGTTCGGGTCCGGATCACCAAGGGGTCGGGCGGGGCCGACGAAGCCGGAGACGACCTCGCGGTGACGACCGAACTGGACGTCCGCGATCGGCCGCCCGCCGAGCGCCACGAACTGATCTTCGAGTCCTACGCCGACCTCGAGGCCGGCGAGGGGTTCGTGTTGGTCAACGACCACGACCCGAAGCCGCTGTACCACCAGTTCGAGGCCGAGGCCGGCCCCGAGTTCCACTGGGAGTATCGGTTGAAAGACCCCGGCGAGTTCCGCGTACTGATCGGGAAGACCGACGCCGGCAGCGGGCCGGCATCGACGGCGACGGCAACCCATTCTGACGCCGCGGCGGACGACGGTCCACAGGCCCCGTTCTGACCGCGATCGAAACGACAACTGATAGAAACGTTCTTACTCGCTCGCCGTGACGGTCCCGGCGATGGAACGGCGGGAACCGATCCGCGAGTGGTTCCGGGACGACGACGGGGACTGGCGGTTTCCCGAGGGCCGTCGCGGCGAGTTCGTGGTGTTGGTCGTCGGGCTGCCGCTGTACGCTTGGGTCGCTGACGTCTATGTTGGACTGCCCGCCGTCGTCGACTACTGGCCCGCGGTGTTGCTCGGTGCGTGCTGCGGGTTCTCTTACACGAGCCGTTATCGAGACCGCATCGTCGACCGGCTGCCCGACTGGGCCCCCGCCAGTCAACTCCTCTCGCTACTGGTCGGTGGGATCGGGCTCGATCTCCTCGAGATCGTCCAACTAGCCGACCCGTTCGTTACCCTGCTCCTCACTGCGGGATGTACGGCCATGCTGATCTCCCTCATCAGGCTCGCCTCACCGTTCCATCGCGGTCTCGAGCCGCCGCGCCGCGGCGTCGAACCGCCGACGGCCGTCGGAGGGCCGCGGACCGGCACCGACCGCTGAAACCCCTCTACCACGCCGCCTCGAGGATTCCCTCGATTTCCGCGACGGTCGGCTCGAGCCCCGGCGGCGCGTTGGCCATGAACGGGTCCGCGAGAACCGCTTCGGCGACCGCCGTGAACTCCTCGGGCCCGGGACCGTCGACATCCCGGAGCCGTGCGGGGAGACCGAGCGCGTCCCGGATCTCCGTGACCGCCTCGACGACCGCGGCCCCGTGGTCGGCCGCGTCGTCGACGCCGAGCGCGGTCGCGAGCATGCCGGCGCGTGCGTCGACCCCGTCCTGCTCGAAGCAGTACGCGAGGGCGTGCGGGACGACGATGCCGTGGGCCGCGCCCTGCTGGACGGTGTCCGTCCGCGTAAGAGCGTGGCCGAAGGCGTGGACGATCGAGGCCGTCGTCTCGCCGGGCCGGGAGATGCCGTACTGCACGAGGACGATCCCCTCGAGGATCGTCTCGACCGTCTCGATCCCGCGGTCGCCGTCGCCGAACGCCCGGAGGCCGTCCGCGAGCGTCTCGAGGCCGGATCTCGCCGTCGCGTCGGTGACCGGTGTGGCGTTGCTCGCGTAGAGGGTCTCGATCCCCTTGTCGAAGCCGTTCATCGCCGAGCCGGCCAGGATCGCGTCCGGCGTGGTCGCGACCAGTTCCGGGTCGTAGACCGCAGCCGTGGGCATCAGGTCGGGATCGGAGATCCCGCCGCCGATCTCCTCGTCGACCGGACTCGAGTCGGGCGCGGCGGTGACGCCCGCGACCATCGAGAGGTCGGCCCCGGCCAGCGTCGTCGGGACCGTGACGATCGGCACCAGCCCTTCGTCGGGGACGGCGATCGTCCCCGTCTCGGCGAACTCGGCCGCGACCTCTTCGTGGGTGCGATCGCCCGCCGCGAGGACGCTGATCACCGTCGCGACGTCGAGACTGCTGCCGCCACCGAGTGCGACGAGCGCGTCAGCGTCCGCCGCACGCAGGCGTTCCCGACCTTCGACGGCCGTCGCGAGCCGCTTTTGCGGCGTCGTCTCGTCGAAGACGCCGGCCAGCCGATCGCCGAGTCCCTCCCTGACGGGATCGATAACGTCGGGCGTACTCCCGACGGTCGAGCCACAGACGACCAGCGCCCGTTCGAGACCCTGTGCCTCGAGTTCGGCCGCGAGGTCGTCGGCGCAACCGGACCCGAACCGGATCGTCGGGGGCTGGTAGTCGAATCGGAACGCGGAGTCGCGGCCGTTCGCGTCGGACAGTGTCATGGACACCCATACGGAACGGGCGGTGTTAAAAGCGCGAGCAGCGGCGGTCCGGTCTCAGTCCCCCGTCGCCGGCGTTCAGTCGTCGCTCGAGGTGTTCAACGACGGCCACACTAACGAGACCCGCGGCCTGTTAGAGCGCCGGAACCTCGCCGAGCCGGTCTACGCGACGCTGATCTTCGGCCGCCACCAGCTGCCGTTCGCGACGCCGGCACAGGCGCGGGAGATACTGGGGCTGTGAAGCGCGGCGTCCCAACTACTTAGCGAGTGCCGATGATAGCTGGGATATGGACCCCCTCGAGGCGCTCCGGGCCGAGTCCGGCCTCGTCGCGGTCGTGGGCGCGGGCGGGAAGAAGACGACGCTGTACGCGCTGGCGGCCCGGGCCGCCCACGATCGGTCGCTCCGGGCGGCCGTGACCGCGACGGTCCGGATCCCCATCTTCGACCGCCGCGTCGAGCGCGTCGTCGTCACGGACGACCCAGCGGCGACGCTCGAGCGCGCCGAATCGTGGCCGATCGGGGTCGTCCCCGAACGTGAGGGCGAGGACCGGTACGTGGGCTACGATCCCGCGGTCGTCGACGGCCTCGCGGCAACCGACGCCGCCGATCTCGTCCTCGTCAAGGCCGACGGCGCGCGGACCCGGGAGTTCAAGGCCCCGAACGACCGCGAGCCACAACTCCCCGCGAGCGTCGATACCGTGGTCCCGATCGCGAGCGTCCAGGCCGTCGGGGAGCCGCTAGCCGCCGCGACGGTCCACCGGCCCGAGCGGGTGGCCGCGATCACCGGCCTCGATCGGGGCGACGCGATCCGCCCCGTCGACGTGGCCCGGGTCCTCGCGAGCGACCGCGGTGGGCTGAAGGACGTCCCCGAGGGCGCGACGGTCGTCCCGCTGCTCAACAAGGTCGACGGGCCGGAACTGCGGGCTACCGCCACGGCGATCGGCCGGGAGCTGCTCGAGCGAGCGCCGGCCGTCTCCCGGGTCGTGCTGGCCCGGATGATCGACGACGAACCGATCGTCGACGTCCTCGAGCGGTAGTCACGAGTCGGCCGCGAGCCGCTCGGCCGCCGCCTCGAACTCCTCGCGGGTATTGAGGTTCTCGAAGGTCTCGAGCGGCGCGTACTCGCGGATCTCGTCGTCCTCGACGACGACGTAGTCGAGGTCCGACAGCGGTTCGACGACTCGGCGGTCGCCCCGCTCCAAGGCACGCTCGCAGGCGGCGGTCATCGGATCGGCCCGGTAGACGGCTTGCGTGGTCTGGAACCACTCCCCGTCGACGCGAGGTACTGCGGCCTCGCGGCCGGCGGCCCGCTCGAAGAGGTGGGCGATCAGCGCCGGGTCGACGAAGGGCATATCGCAGGCGACGACGGCGGCGTACTCCCCAGTCGTCGCTCGGAGGCCGGTCATGATGCCCGCCATCGGCCCGCGGTCCGGCACCGGGTCGACGGCGAACGAGGGGTCGGGACCGCCAGCGAGCGCGTCCTCGAGCGCCGGCACCTGCTCCTCGCGGCAGTTGACGACAATCTCGTCGACGACCGGCTCGAGGCGATCGACGACCCGGCGGACCATCGGCGTCCCGGCGAGGTCGGCGACGGCCTTGTCCGCGTCGCCGAAGCGGGTCGAGCCCCCGCCCGCGAGGACGACGGCCGACCGGTCGGACTCGAGGGACATAGCCGAGCGTTCGTCCAGCGATGGCAAAAGTGCCCCGCCGACGGGAACGACCCCGGTGACGGCGGCCGGGGCAGGGCAGGGCGGTCGAGCGGAGTCGGTACTCAGTCGGAGAGCCGCCAGAGCGCCCGGTACAGCGTCCAGAGACCGCAATCGAACCGATCGGCGAGGATCCGACAGCGTTCGAGGTAGCGTTCGTAGTCGGCCACCGACGGCGGATCGGGGTAGGGCCGATCGAGTTCGCCCGCGTCGCGGAGCGTCGCCCACTCGCGGGGGCCGACGACGACGTACACGTCCGGCTCGAGAAACATGCAAAACGCCGAGGCGACGGGAACGTCGACGGCCTCGAGGGCGGTCAGCGCGTCGACTGCCTCCGTGGCGCCGTCCGCCACGACGGCGTCGGCGATGGCGTCGCGGACGGCCTTGAAGTCGTTGTCCCGGAAGCGGTCCTCGGCCGCGCGGCGGTCAGCGTCGGGGTAGTCGCCGAGGAAGCGCCGGTAGTACCACCGGACGACCCAGACCGCGTCCCGACGGCCGTACTCGCCGGCCGCGAAGGCCGCCGGCAGCGTCTCGAGCTGTTCGGCCTCGACGGCGTACAGCGGCTCCCGCTCGCGGTACTCGCGGGTCGTCGCGGCGACGAGCGAGTCGGTGAGTTCCATCGTGAAACCGTTTGACACGGTGGCCCGTAGGCGTTGTCCCGGCGGTCTCGAGAGGAGGCTGTCGCTCGGTCACGGTCCGGTGTGCAACGGTTCCGTCACAGCAGTAGTTCGGCAGCCGGTACTGCAACGAATGTCTATTTACTCAGTTAATCAAAACTCTCCCCGGAGTGAAAACCTCGAGTACCTAAACGGACAGAAGGCCTACGTAGAGTGTAATGGCTCAAAAAGCCGACAAGGTATTTGATGCGTTAGCAGACACTCACCGGAGACGGGTATTGTTCGCCCTCCTGGAGACGCCCATACAGACCGATTCACCGATGAATCTCGACTCTCCGCCCGACGGAGAGACCGCCGACGAAACGAACAGAATCGCCTATCGACACAAACATCTCCCCAAGTTAGACGAGTACGGCTACATCAACTGGCTGCCGAGTGTCAACTCCATCGAACGGGGCCCTTGCTTTGACGAAATCAAACCGGTATTAGAACTGCTGGCTGCTCACCAGACGAAACTCGCCAAGATAGAGTAACCCACTAACAGTGGTATCACAAGCGGAACTATCGGACTGGTATACCCTTCATCGATACTGAGTACGGATTTCACGGATAGTTTCGAGAAACCGTACCACTACCGACGGTCACATGCCAGTTTCATGGTAGAAAGTATCATGCACACGGAGGTGGACCCGTTCGACTAACGGGTGTACCCACGATGTCCAGCGAACAACAGGAGCCAGTCAAGACGATCTGTCCGTACTGCGGGGTCGGCTGCGGGATCAAAGTACAGCCTGGCGAAGAGCCCGGCGACGTTCGGTTCATGCCCTGGGGCGAGGCCCCGGTCAACGAGGGCCGGATCTGCATCAAGGGCGGCGCGGCGACGGAGGTAGTCGACCACGAGGACCGACTCACCGAGCCACGGATCAAGGAAAACGGCGAGTTCCGCGAGGCCTCCTGGGAGGAGGCCTACGAGTACGTCGTCGACGAACTCGAGCGGATCCGTGAGGAGTACGGCCCGGACGCGATGGGCTTTTTCGGCTCCTCGAAGGTGATGAACGAGGAGAACTACCTGCTCCAGAAGCTGGCCCGCCGGTACGGCACCAACAACGTCGACAACTGCACGCGGATGTGCCACGCCTCGACGGTCTGGGCCCTGCGGACCAGTCTGGGCGCGGGGGCGATGACCAACAGCATGCGCGACCTCCGCGAAGAAGCCGACGTGTTCTGGATTCAGGGGGCCAATCCGGGCGAGCAACACCCCATCGCCAACAGCCAGTACTTCCGGCAGGCGGTGCTGGAGGGCGCGACGGTCATCCAAGTCGACCCCCACGCGAACAAGACGACGCGGTCGTTTCAGATCGACGACACCGAACGTCACCAGCACCTCCAGTTGAATCCCGGGACCGACATCCCGCTGCTCAATATCGTCCTGAAGACGATCCTCGAACATCACGAGGAAAACCCCGAGGACGGCTGGATCGACGAGGAGTTCGTCGCGGAGCGGACCGAGGGATTCGACCACCTCAAAGCGACGCTCGAGGACTTCGACAAAGACGCCGCGGCCGAGGAATGTGGCGTCCCGCTCGAGGCGATCGAACGCGCCGCGGAACAGTACGCGACGGCCGACAACGCGGCCATCTTCACCGGGATGGGGATGAGCCAGCACGCCTGTGGCGTCGACAACGTCCAAAACGAGATCAACCTGGCGCTGATCACGGGCAACCTCGGCCGGCCCGGCACCGGCGTCAACCCGCTGCGGGGCCAGAACAACGTTCAGGGGACCTGTGACGTCGGCGCGATGCCGAACGTCCTCCCGGGCTATCAGCTGGTCGACGACGACGAGGCCCGCGAATCGGTCGAAGACGTCTGGGGGTTCGAGATCCCCGACGAACCCGGCCTGACGAACGTCGAGATTTCCTACGAGGCGGGCGACTCGATCAAGGGCCTCTACGTCATGGGCGAGAACCCCGTGATGAGCGAACCCGACGCCAACGCCGTCGCCGAGCGGTTGGCGGACCTCGAGTTCACCGTCGTCCAGGACATCTTCCACACGGAGACCGCGGACTACGCCGACGTGATCCTCCCGGCGACGACGTGGGCCGAACGCGGCGGGACCGTCACCAACACCGACCGGCGCGTCCAGCGGATGCGCGGCGTCGGAAAGGTCCACGAGAACACCAGACACGACCGGGAGATCCTGACCGAGATCGGGACGCGGCTGTTCAATGAGGGCTTTGACTTCGACGACCCCGAGGAGATCTTCGAGGAACTCCGGCAGGTCTGTCCCAGCTACCACGGGATGACCTACGACCTGCTCGGCGAGGAGGGACTGCACTGGCCCTGCTACGAGCCCGGCGACGAGGGCGATCCGTTCCTCTACGAGGACGCGTTCGAGACCGAGAGCGGGCTGGGCCACATCGAAGGGGTCGAACACACCCCGCCCGCGGAGACCCCCGACGACGAGTACCCGCTGATACTGACGACCGCGCGCCTCGAGGAACACTACAACACCGGGACGATGAGTACCCGCTCGCCGACGCTGAACAAACAGACGCCGGAGAACTTCGTCGACGTCCACCCGGCCGACGCCGAGCGGTACGGCATCGAGGACGGCGAGTACGTCCGATTGCACTCGCGCCGGGGCGAGATCACGCTCGAGGCCCGCGTTACCGACGACACCAAGGAGGGGGTCGTCTGGACGACGCCGCATTTCGCCGCCGCGTCGGCGAACAAGCTGACGAACCACGTCCTCGACGAGCGCGCGAAGATCCCCGAGTACAAGGCCGCCGCCGCGGAGATCGACGTCGAGGTCGAACCGCTCGGCGAGACCGCGGATCCGACGGCCGAGGACTGACCCGCTCAGGGTTCGGACGGCGACTCGTCCGCGAGGGCGAGGCCGGCAACCTCGAGCCACGGGTCGGCCGCCGATTCGGCGACGGCGAGTTCGACGAGCGGCCGGTCGCAGTCCTCGCAGACGGCCCGAATCGCGACGCGGGGCCGCCGACAGCAGTGATCGCGACGGTCGGCGGCGGTCGTCACCGCTCCGCCACAGATCGGACAGCGATCCCGGAGCAGCCGGACCCCTCGAAGGAGGTCGCGGCGCTCGTCGGTTTCGAGGTCGTCCCAGCCCTCGAGGCGGGCGCGAAGCAGCGGGGCCGCAGCGACGTCGGCCCGCAGCGCCGCGGGCGATTCCCAGCGGACGCGTTTGCGGCCGTCGACGACGAACGCGGCGTCGTCGATCCGTTCGATGTCGTCCGCACCCAGGATCGATGCCACGGCGGCGGCGCTCGGTTCGGCCGGCCCGTCGCTCGAGGAGTCGTCGACCCACCGCTTCCGGGCGGTCGCGGTCGGTCGGAGGTCACCCGCCCGGTCGGTCGCGATCCCGGCAGCGAGCAGGACGTCCGTCACCTCCGCGGGCGACACGGTCCCGATCGTCGCCTGCGGCGACGGCGTCTTGCCGAACAGCGCGAGGACGCGATCGGGGAGATACCGTTGGGTAAGCGTCGGCGTCCCGGGGAGCAGGTAGCCGCGGTAGCGGACGACGACGAGACAGCCGGCGAGTACGAGCGCGCCGACGGACGGGGCGACGGCGATCCCTGCCGCGATCCCGGCGGCGACCGCGATCACGATGTTGACGGCCGTACACGGCCAACACCGGTTCTCACCGACGTACGCCGGCTGCTCGAGGCGCGTCCGGAGGTCGCGGAGATCGATCACCGGCTCTCACCCACGGAACGTACGGTCGCGAGGATCAAAAACGGGTGTCGTCCCGTACGGTCCGGCTACGGGACGACCTGCCTTACCGGCCGGCACCACGGTCGCCCGGTAAGTCGTCCGTACAGTCTGTGAGAACCACCACAGCAGCAACACGTTCTCTCCGCTCGGCCGTACACTCGTTTAGGTGGACCCTATCGCGCCGGAATTCTTTGATAAGCATTATCAAAGCACGTGATGGCGTTCTTTGTGCCGTGGTATCATGGCACAAATATCCACTGCGGCGAACATGACAGCCGCGGAACAACGCGATCTGGCAGCGGTTCTCGGCGTCGACGAGCCGTCGGACGGCGCGGTAACGTGGGCGGGGCTCGCGGGACAGATCGAACCGCGGTCCGACTCGTCCTTTGCCTCCCGTGGCGAAGCGATTCGGGCCGACCTCGACGGGCGACTCGAGCGGGAACGGGAAAACATCGCGGCGGCGATCGGTCGCGTACCGGCGGTTCGCGACGGCGGCGTCCCCGACGGGACGGACGGCCCGTATACCGCGCTGGCGGCACCGGGCTGGCGACTGTACGACCACCTGCTCGAGGCGGGCTTCTTCGAGAGTCTCGACGAGAACCTGCCGCGGTTTACCGCGGGACACATCGAGACGACGGTCTGCGAACTGGTACTGGCGGACCCGCTGTCGTCGGCGCTCGACGGCGTCGGGTTCGACGAGGCCGAGAAGACGGCACTGTTGACCGATGTCGCGAACAACAGCGAGCGGCTCGCGCGGTGGGTCCCGTCGAACGGGATCCCGGCGGGCGTCGAGTTCGAAACCGAGACCGTCCCACCGCTGCATCAGCGGGCGATGGGCGGGGCTTTGCTGTGGATCCGCGGGCTCGATAGACACCTCAGCCAGTACGAGGTTCTCGTCACCGACGAGATCCTCGACGACGCGGCCCAGTACACGAAGGCGATGCTGGGCGGGCTGTTCGTGACGGCGACGGCCGCCTGCGATCTCGTCGGGGACCGACGGCTCACCGACGAACAGTTGACCGCCGCGTTCACCGCGGGGTCGGCCGTCGGGATCGTCGCCCAAGAGGAACTGTGTCACTCCGTGTTCTACATCACGGACGAGATGCGCGCCCCGAGCGAACTGCGGTGATACGATGGCACTACGCAACGACAGGGCCGTTCAGGCCGCACGCGAGATCGAATTGAAAGAGATCGAGGACGGCTATACGCTCGTCGGGGGTCCCGATGAGGCAGTCACCGAACAACACGACACCGACCGGATTCCCGAGGTCGACGTCGACCAGGAGATGCTGAGCGACACGGGCGAGGACCCCGAGTCCTGGCTCATGTACGGCGGCAGCTACGAACAACACCGCGCGACGCCGGCCGAGGTCATCACGCCGGAGAACGTCGCCGACCTCGAGCTGGAGTACGAGCTGTCGGTCGGGACGGGCTCGAGCATGGAGGGGACGCCGATCGTCGTCCCGGGCGATCCGCCGGTGATGTACCAGACCAACGGGCCGAACCACATGAAGGCGATCGACCCCCGCGAGGGCGAGATCCTGTGGAGCTACACCTACGCAGTCCCGATGGGCGTCGAGTTATGCTGTGACGACAACAACCGCGGGGCTGCCGTCCACGGCGACACGGTCTATATGACGACGCTCGACTCGGGCGTCGTCGCGCTGGACCGCTACACCGGCGAGGAGCGCTGGTACACGAGTACCGCCGACCACGAAGAGGGGTACTCGGCGACGTGGGCACCGGTCGTCCACGACGGGACGATCTACACCGGTAGCGCCGGCGGCGAGTACGGCGTTCTCGGATTCATCGCCGCAATCGACGCCGAGAGCGGCGAGATACAGTGGCGGACCGATACGCTGCTCGAGGACGAGTGGGTCGGTGCGAGCCGCGAACACGGCTGTGGGACGAGTTGGATGACGCCGACGATCGACGAGGAGGCGGGCGTCCTCTACACGGCGGTCGCCAACCCCGGCCCCGACTTCGACGGGACGGTACGGCCGGGGCCGAACTTCCCCACCTGTGGAACGATCTCGCTGGACTTAGAGAGCGGCGAGTCCCAGTGGGGGTTCCAGAGCAGTCCCCACGACGTTTGGGACTACGACGCGGTCGCGCCGCGCGTGCTGGTTCGGGACGTCGAGACCGACGACGGGTCGATGGACATGGTCGTCGGCTCGGACAAGACCGGCTGGGTGTACATGATGGACGCCGAGTCGGGCGACCTCCACGAGCGCAGCGAAGAGATCTGCCAGCACATCAATATGTGGGAGATGATCCCCCACATCAGCGAGGACGAGCGCGTCCCGTTCGTCCCCGGTGCGCCCGGCGGCAACGACTGGCAGCCGCCGTCGTACAACCCCGAGACGGGACTGGTGTACGTGATCCACCAGAACTACCCGCAGGACCTCTACTGGCGCTACGAGGAGTTCAGCGAGGGCAACCCCTACTGGGGCGGCGGGTTGGCCGATCCGGCCAGCGAGTTCCCCGATGAGTGGAACGGCGCGATCACGGCCTTCGCGGCCGTCGATCCGTCGACCGGCGAGCGCGTCTGGCGCGAATGGATCGAGAGCGAGGACGACCACTACATGTGGGGCGGCTCGCTGTCGACCGCCACCGGACTCGTCTTCAACGGCACCCAGAACGGCACCTTCGTCGCCTACGACGGCGAGACCGGCGACCGCCTCTGGGAGTACGAGTTCGACGTGCCGATCAGTGCCTCGCCGATGAGCTGGTACGACCCCGACGAGGGGAAGCAGTACGTCGCCGTGCAGGTCGGGGGCAGCGGCTGGCTCCGGCAGGGACCGCGCGGGGACACGCTCGCCGTGTTCTCGATGGAGGACTGACCGACGACCGATCACCACCACACAACAATGTCGAACGAACAACGTTCACGCGACGACGTGTCCCGCCGCGGCGTGCTGCGAGGCACCGCGGCGATCGCCGGAACGGCCGCGGCCGGCACGGCGGGCGCGTACCGCGACGAGATCGACTTCCGACTGCCGGCCACGCAAAACGACGGCGCGGGCCGGACCCTCTCGCTGCTCGGTATCGTCGGCGGCTGGGTCGGGGTCGCCCCCGCCGAGATCGACGGCCGCTCGAACCCGCCGCTGCGACTGATCGAGGGCGAAGACCACGAGATCGTCTGGACGAACGGCGACGGCTCGCGGCACAACTTCACCCTCGAGGACGAGGACGGCAACGTGATCGAGGCGACCGACTTCGTCGAGGAGCAGGGCGAATCGACCTCGCTGACGGTCACCGCCGAGGAGGGGATGGCGGGCTACTACTGCGTTCCCCATCCCGTCCAGATGCGCGGCCCGATCGAACTGATCGACGTCGACGAGGTCCACGAGTTGCGGGTACGGGTCGAAGACGAGAACGGCGACCCACTCGGCGCGGAGGTGTTCGTCGGCGATCACCACTCCTTCTCCGACGTCGCCGCCAAACCGGGCCAACAGGAGGAGGAAGCACCGCCCGCGGTCGCCCGCTTCGATATGCTCGAGGACGGGGAGTACGACGTCGAGGTCTGGACCTACGGTCACGAGCGACTGACCGACACGGTGACCATCGACGGCGATGACGCCGCGTTCACCGCCACCCTGTCGGCGACCGAACCCGGCGACCCGGCCGAGACCTACTCGATGCGACTCGAGGAGGGGCGCTGGGTCGGGGTCGGCCCCGACGCCATCGCCGACGAGGAGAACCCGACGCTCGAACTCGAGGCCGGCGAGACCTACGCCCTCGAGTGGGAGAACACGATCGGACAACACCAGCCGGAAGCGGACAACCGGACCTACGAACCGCTGCCCGGCCACAACTTCGTGATCGCCAGCGGCGGCGACACGAACGAGTGGAACACCTACGTCCGTTCGGACTTTCTCGACGAGGCCGGCGCGACCCAGACCGTCGAGTTCGTTGCGACCGAGGAGATGGCCGTCTACCTCGACCAGTCACAGCTCGACGCGGTCGGCGAGATCGACGTCCAGTAGCCCGCTGCCGGGCTCTTTTTTCCGTCGACGACTCCGCCACGGCCGTCAGTCCGTCGTGTCGACGCGCCGGTCCCGCTCGAGCGTCGTCACCGCAACGCCGGCGATCACGACGAGGCCGCCGCCGACCGTAACCGGGCCCGGCACTTCCCCGAGCAGGACGAGCGCGAGCAGCGTCGCGCCGACCGGCTCGCCGAGCCAGGCGACGCTGACGACGACCGACTCGAGGTGGGCCAGCGCCCAGTTGCTCACCGTGTGCCCGAGGAGGCCGGGGCCGACGGCCAGCGCGAGAAAGAGCGCCCATTCGCGGGGCGGGTAGCCGACGTAGGCGTGACCCTGCACGCCCACGAGGACGAAGAGCGCGACCGCACAGACCCCGTAGACGACGGTCACGTAGGGAAAGAGCGGGACCCGCTGGCGGATCGAGCGGCCGGCCAGCACGTAGCCGGCGACGGTCACCGCGCCGAGGACTGCGAGGGCGTTGCCGTACGGGGCCGTCCCGGCGAAGGCCGAACCCCCGGCATCGCCGAGCGACATCGCCGTCGCCCCCGCGAGCGCGACGGCGATCCCGGCGGCCGTCGCGCGCGTGAGTCGCTCGCCGAGGACCAACCACGCCCCCAGCGCGACGAAGATCGGCTGGCTCTGGACGAGCGTGACGCTGGCGGCAACGCTGGTGTGGGCGAGACTTTCGAACCACGCGGCGAAATGGATCGCCAGCGCGACGCCGGCGACGACCGCACCCGCGAGGTCCCGGACGGAAAGTCGTGCGAAGGCCCCGCGGTGACGGGTCGCGGCGACGGGCGCGACCAATACGGTCGTAAAGAGGACGCGGTAAAGCGCCGCAACCGAACTCGGAGCCGTACTCCAGCGGACGAGGACGGCGCTGGTACTCGTCGCCGCTACCGCGACCGCGAGGGCGATCAGCGGCGTCGGCTCGCGATCGACGTACACGTCCATCGCTCCCGCGCGACCCCACAAACGGCTTCCGGAACCGGTCGAACCCGAGCTACTCGTCGGGTACCCGATGTGGGCGGTAGATCGCCGCGATCTCGAGGTCGACCGGCTCGAGCCCGGTGATGATGTCGTCCTCGGGAGAGAGGTCCTCGGCCTCCCACGCCTCGAGGTAGCTCAGGGCGTCCGCGCGGTCGGCGAACGCTTTGGGATCGATTCCCATCGGATCGTCGACCGCCCTCTCGTCGGTGATGAGGACGTAGTGTGCCTCGGTCGCGTCGATCTGCTCGCCGGTTTCGCGATCGACCGTCCACGCGCCGTCGATCGGCGAGTCCGGCGTCGACGAGACCACGTACGTGAACAGACACCCCGGCGACTCGAACACGGCTGCCTGCCCGTTCTCGTGACGGAGTTGGCTCGATTCGGGAAAGTCCGCGGCGGTCATCCCACAGACCGCACAGGACATCCCCTCGGGGTACTCGAACGGTCCCTCCTCGATGCCCTCGAGCGTCGGTTCGTACACCTGTGCGGGGGGGCCGTCATCGGACTCGCTCTCGCCGAGACAGCCGGCGATACCCACGCCCGTCCCCGCCGCGAGCGCACCGATGAATCGTCGCCGGTCGACCCCGTCGTCAGTCATACATCCCGGTAGGCCGGCAACGGGCAAAACGGGACTGGTTCGGGTGTCGAATCGCCCGATTTGGCCGCCGACACGTCACCGCGGCTCGGTCACTCGAGCTGGGCCTTCGCCAGCCGGTGGCGTGCCCGAAACATGGCCTCGAACCCGAGGTTCGAGAGCGGCGCGATCGCGTCCCCGAGCCCGCCGAGCGGGAGTTCGTAGGTGACTCGGTCCCGGATCCGGGTCCGCCGCCCGTCGGCGTAGAACGAGTGGGTGTGCTCCCAGCGGTCGAAGGGGCCGTGGACCATTTCGTCCCGGAAGTATGCCGATCCGTCCTCGCGCTCGCGGTCCGTGATCACCGACGTCCAGTGCTGGCGCGGCCCGACGCCGAAGGGACGCATCGAGAGCGCGATCTCCGAGCCGGGTTCGAGGACGTTCGGATCCGGCTCCCCGTCGGGTCCGATCACGCGCTCGACGCGCAGGTTCATCCAGTCGGGCGTCAGCCCCTCGAGGCCGGAGATCTGTGAGTGGAAGGCCCAGACGTCCTCGAAGGGCGATCGAACGGTCGTCTCGCGTTCGTAGGTAGGCATCGCTCGGTGATGGCTACGGCGGCCACGGGGAAAACGTCGGTCCCAACGACCGGCGACGAACGGCGACGCGCGTTACTTGAGACGCTCCTGGAGGAACGAGGGATGGGCCGCAGTCACGCCGTCGATCTCGAGGAGATCCTCGGAGATGATCTCGCCCAAGGCGTCGCCGTCCTCGGCGCGCACCTCGGCCATCAGCATGTGGTCGCCGCTGGAACTGTACAGGGCCTCGACCGCTTCGAGGTCCTTGATCGCCTTCGTCGCCTCGACGTAGCGTTCGCTGGCCACGTCGAGCCCGACCATCGCGATCGTCTGGCTCGAGAGCTTCTTCGGATCGATGTCGGCCGAATAGCCGACGATCACCCCCTCCTCCTCGAGCTGGTTGATGTACTTTCGTACCGTGGGCTTCGAGACGTTCGCCCGATCAGCGATCTCCGCATAGGACGCCTGGGCGTCCTCCTCGAGGACCTCGAGGATACGATCTTCCGTCGCCTGCGTACTCATGAGCGTACGTTTTGCTCCGGCGGAAAAATATCTTTTGTATCCGAAAACGACGTATATCCGAACGGAAGACACGGGGAGACGGCTGGCTCGAGGCCCGAAATCGCGCGGTTTATTCCCGTGGTAGACCCAGGGCGACCATCGTGGTCGCTCCGACTCTCATCAGCGGCGTCGTCTGGATCGGCTGTGGACTCGCGATCCTCGGACTGGCGTGGCTCATCGCCGTTCGCGGGCGGGCGGACCTCCACGCCAACTACGACGAATCGGTCGATCCCGCATACGCCTCGCGGTGGGCCGGCGGAACGGCACTGCTAATGGGACTGTTGGTCGTCGCCTACGGCGTCCGCGAGGCGCTGTACGGGTTCGATCCGCGCCTGCTCGCCGGGCTCGTCCTCGCCCTCCTGATTCTGAGCTACGTCTCGAAGCTGTTCGCCAAAGGGGTCGGCGCGGACGGACGCGACTGAGTTCGATCTAACCAGTCACGTCAACGGCTCCCCGAAGCGGTGAAACGGGACCGACGGATTCGGGGTCGTTCGCGACCGTCCTCAGGTGTGGCGCTCGAGGAGGTCGTAGCTGCGTTCCCACTCGGCGTCGTCGTCGAAGTACCGCTCGGCCAGTGGCTGGTCGGGCAGCTCGCCGACGGCTGCCTTCTCCTCGGTGTAGGACGGCCGGTCTTCGTCGACGTAGTACCGGCCCGTGAGGACGGTCCCCTCGTTGAGGACGTCCTCGGTCTCGCGCATCATCTCGGCGGCTTCCGCGCGGTCGGTGACGTCGAACTCGTAGTCGTCGGACTCCTGGACGTCGATGTAGGGGACGTACTGGCGGGCGTCCTTGTTCCAGGTCGGACACTGGGTCAGGAAGTCGACGTGAGCGAACCCGTCGTGTTCGATGGCCTCCTTGATGATCTCTTTCGCCTGGTTAGGGTTGACCGCGGCGGTACGGGCGATGTAGCTCGCGCCGGCGGTCAGCGACTGCGAGAGCGGCCGGATCGGCGTCTTCGCGCTGCCCGAGGGCTGGGTTTTCGACTTGTGGCCCTTCGGACTCGTCGGCGACGTCTGGCCCTTCGTCAGCCCGAAGATCTCGTTGTTGAACACGATGTACGTCATGTCGTGGTTCTCCCGGGCCGTGTGGATGAAGTGGTTGCCGCCGATCCCGTAGCCGTCGCCGTCCCCGCCCGCAGCGATGACCTCGAGTTCGGGGTTGGCGAGTTTGGCCGCGCGGGCGACCGGCAGCGAGCGACCGTGGATCGTGTGGAAGCCGTAGGTATCGAGGTAGCTGTTCAGCTTGCCCGAACAGCCGATCCCGGTGACGGTCAGCACTTCCTCGGGGGTCTTGCCGACCTCCGGCAGCGCCTGTTTCAGGGACTTCAGGACGCCGAAGTCGCCACAGCCCGGACACCACGTCGGCTGCGGTTCGACGCCGGGGGTAAACTCGTCCCGGTCGATCTCTCGCTCCTCACCGATTGCGTTGAATGCGCTCATTGTCAGTCACCTGCAGCGGGTTCGATTCGTACCTGTGCGGTCGGTTCGCGGTCCTCCTCGGCGAGGTTGACCTCGTAGCCCTCGACGATTTCGGCGGGCTCGAAGGGGTTGCCGTTGTACTTCAGCAGGCTCGTGAGCTTCTCGCCGAACCGACCAAGCTCCTTCTGGAGCAGGCCGCGGAACTGCGCCGTGGCGTTCATCTCGACGACCATCGCCTCGTCGACGCTCTCTAAGAACTCGGTCACCTCCCGCTCGGGGAACGGCATCATATCGGAGACGCTGAGCCCCTTCACCGAGTGGCCGTTCGCGTTGAGCCGGGACACGGCTTCCTCGACGGCACCCTGTGAGGATCCCCACGTGATGATGCCGTAGTCGGCCGTCTCGTCGCCGAAGTAGGTCTGGGTGGACTCACGCTCTTCGTCGAGTTCAGCGCGGATGGACTCGAGTTTCTCGAGCCGGCGGTTCATCTGGGCGACGCGGTTGTCGGGGTCCTCGCTGATGTGGCCGACCGGGCTGTGTTCGTTCCCGGTGGCGAGGAAGCGCCCGCCCTTCTGGCCGGGGATCGACCGCGACGCGACGCCGTTCTCGGCGGTCTCGTAGTTGAACCGCTTGAACTTCCCGGAGTTGTCGTGGGCGGCCTCGCGGAGTTCGTCTTCGGTCAGCGTCGAGCCCAGATCCGGCGACACCTCGCGGTCGAAAAAGTCGACATCGACGTTGGTGTTCTCGCCGGAGAGTTTCTGGTCGTAGATGACGATCGCCGGGATCTGGTAGTCCCAGGCGATGTCGAAGGCCAACCGGGTCTGTTCGTAGGCCTCCTCGATATTACCGGGCGCGAAGACGACCCGCTGGGAGTCGCCCTGGCTCGTGTAGAGGACGTGTTCGAGGTCGGCCTGTTCGGGTTTGGTCGGCATCCCGGTCGAGGGGCCGGCCCGCATCGACTCGACGAGGACAACCGGCGTCTCGGTCATCTCGGCGAGCCCGAGCGGTTCGGACATCAGCGCGAAGCCGCCGCCGGAGGAGCCGGACATGGCCTTGACGCCGGCGTGGCTCGCGCCGACGGCCAGCGCGGCCGCGGCGATCTCGTCCTCGACCTGCTCGGAGACCCCGCCCATGTCGGGGAAGTTCTGCGCGAGGATGGTGAACACGTCCGTCCACGGCGTCATCGGGTAGCCGGCGATGAACCGACAGCCGGCGTCGATCGCGCCGTAGGCGATCGCGTTCGAACCCGACAGCAGCGCCTGCTCGGCGTCGTGAGAGCCTTCGGGGGCCCGCAGGTCGTGTTCGAACTCGTACTCCTCCCGCGTCGTCTCGTAGGCCTCGTGGAGGATCTCGAGGTTCGCCTCGAGAACGTCCCCGCCCATCGCGTCGGACATCAGGTCCTCGATGTGCTCGAGGTCCATGTCCAGCAGGGCGGCGGTGACGCCGACGCCGGCGGTGTTGCGCATGACCTCGCGACCGTGTTCGCGTGCGAGTCCGCGCAGGTCCATCGGGAAGACGTGCCAATCGTTTTCCTCGGCACGCTCGTGGAGATCGATCGCGTCGACGTCGTCCTCGCTGATGAGACCCTCGTCGTAGACGATGATCCCGCCCTCGCGAAGCTCGTCCAAGTTCTCCGAGAGGGGCTTGATCTCCTCGTTGCCGTAGTAGGCTTCCTCCTGGGGGTTGCGGGCGAAGGAGTCACCCAGCGAGAGCAGGAAGTTGTAGCCGTCGCCGCGTGACTGTACCTCATGGTCCGCGGCTCGGATCTCGACGTAGGTGTGGCCGCCGCGGATCCGCGACGGATAGTGGCGGTGGGTAAATACGTCGAGCCCCGAGCGCATCAGCGCCTTGGCGAAATTCTGGCTCGTCGAGTCGATCCCGTCGCCGGAACCGCCCGCGATTCGCCAGATGAGTTCATCGTCGCTCATAGTGGATCAGTGGCCGATGATCGACCGTATCCTCGAGTTTGCTCCACGCGACCTAAAGACTTTGCTATAGATTACCAAGGATCTTTCGTGAAGAATGGACGTACATTGAAGAATATGTATGAACGATCATTACGATAGCCGGGAACCCGTTGCTGTTCGTCACATTCGATCGGGAACGGGTGTATCGTTTCTCAGCGTTGAAGCAGACGTGACGGCTCCCGTCGATTCACGCGTCGGTCCCGAGCCCGTCCGGGTCGACTGCCTCGAGACCCCATTCGTCGAGGAAGTCCTCGAGGAAGGCAGCTCGATCGGGGAGTTCGTCGGGGTGGTGGGAGTCGGTGCCGACGGTGACGGCCACGTCGTGGTCGCGGAGAACGGTGAGGAACCGCTCGGCGGGATGGACGACCCCGGCGTCGGAAAGCGCCCGCCCGGCGTTTACCTCCGGCACCGTTCGCGAGTCGGCAAGTGCCCGCGCCACGCGCCGGTAGTGGGCCTCGGTCGCCCGCCCCCGGAGCGGCGGCGTCCGCTCGAGCAGGTCGACGTGGGCCGCGATATCGAACAGTTCCGACTCGACGAGCGCGACCAGCCGGTCGAAGTACTCGTCGACGACCGCGTCGCGTTCGGCGTCGGACATCGCCGCGAAGTGGGACGCGACCTGGACGTTGTTGCCGTCGACGGCGTGGACGCTGCCGATCGCGTACTCGAAGCCCGCCTCCGAGAGGAAGGCGTCGATGGCCGCCTCGTCGCGCGGATCGTAGTCCATCTCGACGGCGTCGTAGATCTCGAGGTCGAACGCCTCGCGCAGTCGCTCGATCCCCCGACGGCGGCGCTCGTAGGTGAGATCGAGGTTGAAGCCGTAGACCCCCCGCATCGACTCGGGCCGCTCGCGCGAGGCCACGTTGCAGTGGTCGGCGAACCCGATGCCGTCGAGACCGGCCGCCTCGGCCGTCCGAACCATCGATCGAAGGAAGTCTCCGTCCGAGTAGTTCGAGTGAACGTGAAAGTCCCGCATACGTCGCCGACCACGGGTGACGTGTTAGTCGTTTTGCTTATTGGCGGTATTCGACCCGGTAATTCGTGATTGGGCCCAGCGTGTGGCACTCGTGGACGGCAGTGCGGGCCGACCGAACGACGAAGTAACACCGGTGTAATCAGCTAACACCGGTATCCGCGAACACTTACGGTGATCTCGGCCCCAGACGAACGTACGGCAACGACACATGTCACAACGAAAACCGGACTACGTAGACGACACCGAGATCGACGCGACGCTCGACGAACTGCCGACCGACGAGGCCATCGAGGCGACCGTCGACAACCTCGAGGCGAACGGCTTCGACGTCGTCGTGGCCGACTCAACCGAAGAGGCCCTCGAAGCGGTCCAATCACGGATCCCTGCCGGTTCGTCGGTGATGAACGGCCACTCCACGACGCTCGAGGAGATCGGCTTCGACGACTACCTCTCGGCGGGCGACCACGAGTGGGAGAGCCTGGCCGACGACATCTGGAGCATCGACGACGACGCCGAGCGCCAGGCGGCCCGCCGCGAGTCCCAGACCGCCGACTACTTCCTCGGCGGTATCAACGCGATCGCCCAAACGGGCGAACTCGTCGCGGCCGACCGCTCTGGCAGCCGGATCGGCGCGTACCCCTTCGCCGCGAGCAACGTCGTGATCGTCAGCGGTGTCAACAAGATCGTGCCGACGCTCGACGACGCGCTCGACCGCCTCGAGTCGGTCGCCTATCCCCTCGAGAACGAACGGGCACAGGAGGCCTACGGCGTCGAGTCCGCCATCGCCAAACAGCTCATCTTCCGACAAGAACTCGAGGACGATCGGACGACCGTCGTCCTGGTCCGCGATCAACTGGGCTACTGAGGTCCCGTTCGGAGCGACGCCTGCAGTTACGCGCCGCTCCGATCGCGCCCTCGAGTAGGGGTAGCCCCCGTCGCGACCGTCGCATCTCGTCCCGCCGAACTCGTCGCCTGCGGACGAGAAAGAGCATAAGGGCCACTGGCCCGTGGCCCTACGAACGTGGGTCGTGGAAACGATACGCGACGGGAGGCCATGTCAAACCAGTACATCACGGCAGCGGACCATCTGCCCGACGAGGAGCGGACGGAAACGACACTCCAGATAACCGATGCGGAGACGAAGCGGATCTTCGAGGCGCGAGTCCGGATCGCAAACGATCCCGACGAACTCACGGATCCACAGCCACTGACCGTCGTCGCCGGGCCACACGAGAGCGTCAGCGAGCAACGGTACGTCGAACTCATCGACGAGATCGACGCGGCGGGGATCAACGAGGACCTCCTGCGCCGGCTCGCGGCGGACCAGGAATCGACCTCGAACATCGTCAACACCCGGTCCGACGATCTCAACGTCATCCTCCGGTATCTCGTCGAATCCGGCCAGTACGACTCGACCGCCGAGGCGCTTCGCGAGATGGCGTTTCAGTATCTCGCGGCGAACCGCCCCGCGTTACTCGACGCCTACGAGACCGTCCGAACCGAGTTCGAGGACGATCCGCTCCGCCGCGCCCGCTCGGAAAACGAGCCATGACGGTGGATTCGTTCCGGGGATTCCTCCGGTGTCTCGACGAGGCGGACGCCCTCGTCTCGTTCGACGAGCCGGTCTCGTGGGACCTCGAGGCGAGCGCGATCACGACGCTCGCCAACCGGTCCGACGGCGACGTCCCGGTGTTCGAGTCGGTCGCGGAGACGGCGGTCGACGCGTCGCTCGTCGGCGATCCGTACCGGGGGCCCCGAAACCGACCGTGGGATCACCTCGCCCGGGCGATCGGGCTGCCGACCGGCCTGTCCGGCGCGGCGTACTACGAGCGGCTCATCGACCGACTCCGATCGCCCCGGGAACCGCGGGTCCTCGAGCGCGACGCGGCGCCCTGCAAGGACGTCGTTCGGACCGGCGACGACGTCGATCTCCTGTCGCTCCCGTGGCCGTACATCCATCGGGGCGATGGCGGGCGGTACTCGAACCTCCACACCGTCGTCGCACCGGACCCGGAGACGCGGTGGGGCCGCTGGTCGAGCCATCGGCTGATGATCCACGACGGGCCGTTCGCCAGCCTGCTGTTTCTGGCGGGAGAACAGGTACCCAACCGGTATTACTACGACTACGAGCCGCGAGAGGAACCGATGCCGGTGGCGGTCGTCATCGGTGCCGAGCCGGTCGTCCAGTCGACGACGGAGATGTGGATCCCGGCGGGGCGGAGCGAAGCCACCTTCGCGGGCGGCATGAAAGACCGACCCGTCGACCTCGTTCCGTGTGAGACGAACGACCTGTCCGTCCCGGCGACGGCGGAGGTCGTCCTCGAGGGCCGTGTCCTCCCGAACGAACGACTCGACGAGGGGCCGTTCGGCGATTACTTCGGATATATGAACGGACCGCGGCGATCGATGCCCGCGTTCGCGATCGACGCGATAACCCGCCGGACGGAGCCGCGGGTCCCGTTTTGCGTCGAAGGGACCGGCGTGGGATACGGGCGAAACTCCGGCAGCACGCTCCAACTCGCCGCGGCCGGCCCGGATGCGACCCTCGGACTGCAGGCCGCCGGCTTCGACGTCGAGTCGGCCGTGCCGTGGCGCTTTACCTCCCGGACCGTCTGGGTTATCTCGACGGATCGTCCCTATCCGGGCTATCTCCATCAACTGGCCAACTTCGTGTTCACGACCTGGGGGATGCTCCACATCGATTTCTTCGTGTTCGTCGACGCCGACGTCGACCCGTTCGACCCGCGGGCCGTACTGACGGCGATCGCGCTGGACGCCGACCCGGACGCGGACTTTCACCAGTTCGGCGTCGAACGGATGCCCAAGGTCCCGCTCAACATCTACCAGACGCCCGAGGAGAAAGGCAGCGCCGACGTGGGGACCTCGAAAGCCAAGACCGCGAAGGCGTACATCGACGCGACCAGTGACGGGGAACGGGCGAACGAGACGGCCGACGACGACCGTCGGAAACGGGCCCAAGAGCGACTCGTCACCGCGGGCATGTCGGCGGCGCGGTTCGACCTGCTCGAGGCGGAGGGGAAGCGGCGATGATCCCGTTCGCACAGTACGTCCAGGGGCTGGCGAGCAACGACGAGTTGCTGACGCTCGAGGGCCCGTTCGAGGTGCCGCCGCCCGTCATCGCGGCGGAGGCACTGCGTGCCAGCGGCCCGGCGATCCGGTACGAACGGACCGACGGCGCCGATCTCACCAGCGGTGCGTTCAGCGGCCCCGACCAACTGCAGCGACGCGAGTCGGCCCCGTGGTCGCGGCTGGCGCTGGGTCTGGGACTGGACCCCGAGGCGTCGTTCGTCGCCGTCCTCGAGACGATCACGCGGCTGGGGCCGGCCGGCGATCGGCCGGAGCCGACCTACGACAGGCGGGCGGCCGCACGCACCATCGACGGGATACGGCAACTGGCCCTGCCGCGCGATGCCGACGACGTCTGGCCCGCCCTGACGCTCGGCGTCGCGTCGGTATCGACGGCGGCGGGGACCCACTGGGCCCCGGTTCACGGTGCCGTTATCGGCGACGACACGCTCCGGGTACGGACGCCCGCGGCGCTGTCGTCGCTGCTCGACGGTGGGACGGTGTCGGTCGCCCTCGGCGTCCCGCCGGCGGCCGTGACGGCGGCCTACCTGCTCGCCGTCAGGGACCGCCTCGAGGTCCCGATCCAGGACTGTGGCGTCGCCGAACGCGTGTCGCTCGTCCCGACGAACGGCGGGCTCGTCCCGAGCGCCACCGAGGTCGTGATCGAGGCGGCGGTCGACGACCGCCATCCCGACTCCCGGTCGGACCGACGCGAAGCGTGGGAGTACGGCACGGAGAGTACGTCGATGGCGCTGTCGGTCGAACGGATACTCGCGACCGAGGACCCGGTACTTCCCTTTTCACCGCTCGAGCGGCCGCTGTCGGACGACCTGCAGCTGACGGGACTGGTGACGGCGGCGACGCTGTACGACCGCATCGACGACTACTGGGGGATCTCGCCCGTCGAGTGGGTGCTGGTGCCGGCGGCGGCCGAACTCGGGATCTGTGTCGTCGCGACGAACGTTCTCTACGCCGGATTCGAGTGGCAACTCGCCAACATTCTCTTTGCGTTCTCGTCGCTGTTCGATACGGTCATCGTCGTCGACGACGATGTCTCGCCGCGGGACCTCGGCCGCGTTCTCGGCGATATCTGGGTCAAAGCACATCCGTCTCGAGACTGGATCTTCAGCGAACCGTCGGCACCGATGGCGGACCGGCCTCGGTATCGCCGGGACGGGGAGACCGGCTCCCGGCTGTACGTGAACGCGGCGTGGGACCCGCGGTGGGACGACGCGTATATCGCGCCGCGAGTCGCGTTCGACCGGTCGTTCCCGGCGTCCGTTCGCGACGACGCTCGACGGTTGTGGGACACGCGTCACGACGGGGCGGCCGACGACGAGAACCGCGACGGCGCGTAGGACGAGGAGGGCGTTTTCAGTCGATAAAAATACATATCTAAACGGATGTGCTGAAAACAGGACCGTTTACGCATGACTGACTCGATGACACTCACCTCGGCGTAACAGTTCCCTCTACGATGTGTCTATTAGCATCGCATAATTTACCGATACTATTATATCGGGAAACGGGATCCGGGGCGGTGTATGGTGTCCAGCCACAACCTCTCGGACTACGAGGCCGAACGGGATCAGTTCTCGTGGGACGAGATCTACGCGGAAGCCGACTGGGACGCACCGACGGACCTGAACATCGCCCACGAGACCGTCGACCGACACGCCGCCGACCGCGAGAAGGTCGCGCTCTATCAGGTCGACACCGACGGCGAACTCACGAAGACGACCTTCTGGGAACTAGCCGACCGCTCGAGCCAGTTCGCGAACGTTCTCGAGGAACTCGGCGTCGAGCGCGGCGACCGCGTGTTCTCGTACATGCCACGGATTCCGGAACACTACGTGGCGATGGTCGGCACGCTGAAACGGGGAGCCGTCTGGGGGAGCGTCAACGAACGCTTCGGGCCGGACGGGATCTCGTACCGGCTCGACGACTGCGACGCGAAGGTCCTCGTGACGACGACCGACAACCGCGAGACGGTCGCGGACGCCCTCGCGGACGCGCCGTCGGTCGACCACGTCATCACCGTCGACCGCGGCGGCGGCGCGCCCGCCGACGACGTCGTGTTCAACACGGCACTCGACGGCGCGAGTACGGACTACGAGGCCGCCGACACCGGCGGCGAGGACGACGCCTTGCTGTACTACACGTCGGGGACGACCGGGCTTGCCAAGGGCGTCCGGCACAAGCAGCGCTGGGTGGCCGGCGTGGCGGCAACCCAGAAATACGCCGTCGACCTCCAGCCCGGCGACCTCTACTGGAGTACCGGTGACCTGGGTTGGCTGACTGGCGTAATCAACACGCTCGGGGCCTGGTACTGGGGCGCGTCGCTGTTCACCTACGAGGGCGAGTTCGATCCGGCGGAGTGGGCCGAACTACTCGACGAGTACCCGATCACCGTCCTGTTCTCGGTGCCGACGGCCTACCGGATGCTCCGTGAAAAAGAGGAGCTACTGGCGGACGTCGACCTCGACTTACGGCACGCGCTCTCGATCGGCGAGCCGCTCAGCGCCGGCGTCGTCGAGTGGGGCGAGGACGAACTCGGCGTCACCATCCTCGACACGTACGGCCAGACGGAGACGGGCAACATGATCATCAACAACTACCCCACGATGGAGTTGCGGCCCGGCTCGATGGGCAAGCCCCTGCCGGGCATCGAGGCCGACATCGTCGACCCCGAGACCGGGGCCGTCCTCGAGCCCGGCGAGACGGGCGAGATCGCCCAGCGGGGGGACTACCCCTGCTTCTTCGCCGAGTACTGGGCCAAACCCGAGAAGACCGCATCGTGTTTCGTCGACGGCCCCGAGGGAGAGTGGTACCTCTCGGGCGACCTCGCACACAAGGACGAGGACGGCTACTTCTGGTTCGAGGGACGGGCCGACGACGTCATCCTCTCCTCGGGCTACCGGATCGGCCCGTTCGAGGTCGAGAGTTCGCTGGGCGAACACGCGGCCGTCGCCGAGGCGGCCGTCGTCCCCAAGCCCCACACGGAGCGGGGCAACATCGTGAAAGCCTACGTCGTGCCAAGCGAGGGGACGACGCCGTCCGAAGACCTCAAAGAGGACATCAGGACCCACGTCCGCGACGAACTCTCGGCCCACGAGTACCCCCGCGAGATCGAGTTCCGCGAGGAACTGCCGAAGACGGTCACGGGGAAGATCCGCCGAACCGAACTGCAAGACGACGCGGAAGAAGAGTCCGAGGCGTCGCCGTAAGCGACCCGCCCTCGAGACGCCTCGATCACGAGCGATCTATCCCACAACATGAATTTCGAATCTACCGACGAACGTGCGATGATTCGGTCGACCGCGGAGGCGGTCGCGGCCGAATACGGACCGGAGTACTGGCGAGAAAAAGAAGCGGACGGCGAGTTCGCACAGGAGTTCTGGGACGAACTCGCGGAGGCCGGGTTCCACGGCCTGTTGGTTCCGGAGGAGTACGGCGGTGCCGGCATGGGCATGCAGGAGATGGGCCTGGCGATGGAGACGCTCTGTGCCGAGGGCTGTGGCATGGCCGGGACCTGGTATCTGGTCCTTACCGCGGGGATGGCCGCCGTCGGCATCCGCGAGAACGGGACCGAGGCCCAGAAGGAGCGGTACTTACCCGATATCGCCGCCGGCGAGCGAAACTTCTCGATCGGCATCACCGAGCCCGAAGCGGGAACGAACACGCTGAACGTCGCCACGCGCGCGGAGAAAGACGGCGACGAGTACGTCCTCAACGGCAACAAGGCGTGGATCACCTTCGCCGACCGGGCGGACAACATGATCCTCGTCACCCGGACGACCCCGCGGGCGGACGTCGACCGTGGCACCGACGGCATCAGCCTGTTCATCGTCGATATGGACGACCCCGGGATCGACGTCTCACCGATTCCCAAACACGGCATCAACTACTCGAAGTCCTGTGAGGTGTTCATCGAGGACGTTCGCGTCCCCGAGGAGAACCTGCTCGGGGCGGAAGACGAGGGCTGGTGGGCGCTGCTCGATATGTTGAACCCCGAGCGCCTCGGCTTCGCCGCGGCCGGGACGGGGATCGGGAAACTGGCCGCCGACACCGCCATCGAGTACGCCACCGACCGCGAGGTGTTCGGTGCCCCGGTCGGTAGCCACCAGGCCGTCTCGTTCCCCATCACCAAGGCCTACGCGCGGATGGAAACGGCCGCGCTCATGCGCGAGAAGGCCGCCTGGCTCTACGATCAGGGCGAGGAGTGTGGCTACGAGACGAACGTCGCGAAGGCGACGGCCGTCGAGGCCGGCATCGAAGCCGTCAAGCAGTCGATGCAGGCGTTCGGGGGCTGGGGCTACGCGAAAGAGTACGACGTCGAGCGCTGGTGGCGCGAGATCAACCTCACGAGACTCGCACCGGTCTCCCAGCAGATGGCCTACAACCACATCGGCCAGGAACTCGGCTTCCCCAAATCCTACTGACCATGTTCGACAAAGTCCTCGTCGCCAATCGCGGCGAAATCGCGGTCCGCGTGATGGCAGCGTGCGAAGAACTCGGTATCGGAACGGTCGCCGTCTACAGCGACGCCGACCGCGACGCCGGCCACGTCGAGTACGCCGACGAGGCGTACAACGTCGGCCCGGCACCGGCCAGCGAGTCGTACCTCGACCAGGAGACGATCGTCGACGTCGCCGAGCGGGCCGGTGCGGACGCGATCCACCCCGGCTACGGCTTCCTCGCGGAGAACGCCGACTTCGCCCGTCGCGTCGAAGCGACCGACGGGATCACGTGGGTCGGCCCGCCGAGCGACGCGATGGAGACGCTCGGCGAAAAGACGAACGCTCGAACCGTCATGCAAGCGGCTGACGTCCCGGTCGTCCCCGGAACGACCGAGCCCGTCGCCGACGCCGACGAAGTGCGATCACTGGGCGAGGAGTACGGCTACCCCATCGCGATCAAGGCCGAAGGCGGCGGTGGCGGCCGCGGCATGAAGATCGTCCGCAGCGAGGCCGAAGTCGATGACGCCCTCGAGAGCGCCCGGCGCGAGGGCGAGGCCTACTTCGACAACGACTCGGTCTACGTCGAGAAGTACCTCGAGTCGCCCAAACACATCGAGGTCCAGGTACTCGCCGATCGGCACAGCAACGTCCGGCACCTCGGCGAGCGCGACTGTTCGCTGCAGCGCCGCCACCAGAAGGTCATCGAGGAGGCCCCCAGTCCAGCGCTCGACGACGACCTGCGCGACGAAATCGGCGAGGCCGCCCGGCAGGGCGTCCGCGAGGCCGGCTACACGAACGCCGGGACGGTCGAGTTCCTCGTTGAAGACGGCGAGTTCTACTTCATGGAGGTGAACACGCGGATCCAGGTCGAACACACCGTCACCGAGGAAGTAACCGGAATCGACATCGTCCGGTGGCAGCTCCGGGTCGCCGCCGGCGAGGAACTCGCGTTCGACCAGGCCGACGTCGAGATCGACGGCCACGCGGTCGAGTACCGCATCAACGCCGAGAACCCGGCCGCCGACTTCGCGCCGACCCCCGGAAAGCTGACGACCTACAGGCCACCGGCGAGCATCGGCGTCCGCCTCGACCACGCGGTCGCGCAGGGCGACGAGATCGGCGGCGACTACGACTCGATGATCGGGAAGCTGATCGTCAGCGGCGACGACCGCGACCACTGTCTCGAGCGCTCGAAACGCGCGCTCGAACACTTCGCCGTCGACGGCGTCCACACGACGATCCCGTTCCACCGGCTGCTGCTCGACGACGAGACCTTCGTCGCCGGCGATCACACGACGACGTATCTCGACCGGGAACTCGAGGACGACGCGCTCGCGGCGGCCGTCGATCGCTGGGGCTCCGCGACGGCGACCGACGGGAACGGGTCCACGGCGACGACGACCGAGGTCACCGTCGAGGTCGACGGCCGACGGTTCGACGTCGTCATCGAGGACGGCGCGTCGCAGGCGACGGCCGAACGTACCGAGACGGGAGCCGCTCCCGGCGGTGGGGCCGCGGGCGGAGACGACGCCGAACTCGCCGCTGCCGGGGCCGTCACCGCCGAAATGCAGGGGACCATCCTCTCGGTCGCCGTCGAGGAAGGCGACGAGGTCGCGGCCGGCGACGTTCTCTGTGTCCTCGAGGCGATGAAAATGGAGAACGACGTGGTCGCCAGCACCGGCGGGACGGTCCGGTCGGTACCGATCTCGGCGGGCGACTCCGTCGACATGGGCGACACCCTCGTGACACTGGAGTGATACCGATGCGAGTCAAAATCACAAGCGACACGACCGACGCGCAGGCGCGGGCGATCGCCGAAGCGATGGCATCGAAGTACCGGGAGGACGTCACCGTCGTCGACGACGGCGGTGCGGAACTCGCCAGTGCGTCCGCCGACGGCGGGACCGACGAACCGGCCGAACCCGAGCCGGAACCGGAACTCGGGCCGACGGCCCGCGAGGAGGCGCTGCTGGCGGAGATCGACGAGATCCTCGCGGGCGGCCCCGAGAAGTACAAAGACCAGCTGCCCGATCAGGGGAAGCTGTTCGTCCGCGACCGGATCGATCTCTGGTTCGGCGACGACTTCCTCTTCGAGGACGGGAAGTTCGCGGCGTTCGACGACTGGCATCCGGACGGTGCAAACACCGACGCGGACGACGACGACCGGCTGCCGGCCGACGGCCTGATCACCGGCGCCGCCGAGTTCGAGGGGCGAGACGTCCACTTCATGGCCAACGACTACACGGTCAAACGCGGGAGCATGGCCGCGAAGGGCGTCGAGAAGTTCCTCCGGATGCAACAACGGGCCCTGAAGACCGGGAAGCCGGTGTTGTACCTGATGGACTCCTCAGGCGGACGGATCGACCAGCAGACCGGCTTCTTCGCCAACCGCGAGGGCATCGGGAAGTACTACTACAACCACTCGATGCTCTCGGGTCGGGTGCCACAGATCTGCGTCCTCTATGGCCCCTGTATCGCCGGCGCGGCCTACACCCCCGTCTTCGCGGACTTCACGGTCATGGTCCGGGACGTGAGCGCGATGGCCATCGCCAGCCCGCGCATGGTCGAGATGGTCACCGGCGAGCAGATCGATCTCCAGGAACTGGGCGGGCCGGACGTCCACGCCGCCCACTCCGGGAGCGCGGACCTCATCGCCGACGACGAGGAACACGCCCGGAAACTGGTCGCGAAACTCATCGGCTATCTCCCGAACAACAGCGACGAGACCCCGCCCCGAACGGACGGGCAGGCACCCGCCGCCTCGCCCGAGGGGATCGACGCCGTCGTCCCCCAGGAACCCAACAAGGGCTACGACATGTTCGACGTCATCGACCGGATCGTCGACGCGGGATCGACGCTCGAGTTACGTTCGGAGTACGGGCCGGAGATCATCACCGCCTTCGCCCGGATCGACGGCCGGCCGATCGGGATCGTCGCCAACCAGCCCGCACACCGGGCTGGCGCGATCTTCCCCGATGCCGCCGAGAAGGCCGCCGAGTTCATCTGGACCTGTGACGCCTACGATATCCCCTTGCTCTACCTCTGTGACACGCCCGGCTTCATGGCCGGCTCACAGGTCGAGAAAGACGGGATCTTGGAACAGGGCAAGAAGATGATCTACGCCACCTCCTCGGCGACGGTGCCGAAACAGTCGGTGGTCGTCCGCAAGGCCTACGGCGCGGGCATCTACGCGATGTCCGGCCCCGCCTACGATCCCGAGAGCGTCATCGGGCTTCCCTCCGGCGAGATCGCGATCATGGGCCCCGAGGCGGCGATCAACGCCGTCTACGCCCGCAAGCTCGCCGAAATCGACGACGAGGACGAACGCGAACGGATGGAGCGGGAACTCCGCGAGGAGTACCGCGAGGACATCGACGTCCACCGGATGGCCAGCGAGGTCGTCGTCGACGAGATCGTCCCGCCGAGCGACTTGCGGGAGGAACTCGAGGCCCGCTTTGCCTTCTACGAGACCGTCGAGAAGGACCTGCCCGATAAGAAACACGGCACCGTCCTCTGATTACCCTTCGAACGTTTCACAACCACCAATGACAGGACGCTACTACGAGGAGTTCGAGGTCGGCGAGACCATCGAACACGAGAAGCGACGGACGATCAGCGAACGCGACAACCAGCAGTTCTGCGATATGACGATGAACCAGCAGCCGCTGCATCTCGACGCCGAGTTCGCTGCGGAAACGCAGTTCGACGGGCGGCTGGTCAACGGGCTCTACACGATGAGTCTGGCCGTCGGACTCACGATCCCCGACACCACCGACGGCACGATCGTCGCGAACCTCTCCTACGACAACGTCGAGCATCCGAACCCGGTCTATCACGGCGATACGATCCGGGTCCAGTCGACGGTCACCGACAAGCACGAGACCAGCGACGGCGAGCGCGGCATCGTCACCATGCACGTCGAAGCGTTCAAAGTGAACGATCCGGAGGAGCCGCTGGTCTGTGAGTTCGACCGGACCGCGCTCTCGCTGAAACGCGAACACGCCGACTGACATCCCCCTCGGCGTGAACGCCGGGAAGACATCAGTCGGCGACGCCGACGATCCAGCGCCACCGCTGTTCGACGGTGCCCTCGAGGTCCGCGAGCAACTCGCGGGCCCGCGCGACGCGCTCCTCGGCGGCGAGTTTCGGGTAGAGCCGCGCCGCCATGGCCGGAATCGCGTGGAAGCGCCGCACGTCCGCTGCCGTCGTCGCGAACCGCCACGTCCCCGTCGTGACCGTGAACTCCTCGGCGAGCGCAGCCTCGACCGCGTCGGCACCCGTCGGCGATCGCGACTCCCGCTCGAGGGCCGCAAAGACGTCCCGTCCGTCGGCGTCGACCCAGCCAAGCGGCGCGACGGCACCGACGACCCCACCTGGCCGCAGGACGCGGGCGGCTTCCCGCGTCGCGACCGCGGGATCCGGGACCAGAAAGAGCGAGGCGGTAAACGCGACGGCGTCGAACGAGCCCGCGGCGAAGGGCAGGTGATCGAAATCGGCTTCGACCCGCGGCGCGCCCTCGAGTTCGCGCAGCATCTCGCGGCTGATATCCAGCGCGACTGTTCGCCGCGCCCGCTCGGCGAAGACGCGCGTACTCACGCCCGTACCGGCACCGGCGTCGAGGGCGGCGTCGACGGGGCCGTCCGCTCGAGCCGACAGCTCGGCGGCCAACAGCTTCGCGAGTGCAGTGAACCGACCGGTGCGTTGCTCGTAGGCGTCGTACGCGGAGACGCTCTCGTCGAAGTTCGTCCGGACGGCGGCCTTCATCACGTCCAATGGCCGGTGGGAAACACCTATTCCTATCGGTCGAGGGCTCACTCCACCTGCTCGGCACGCTCGAGGATGCGTTCGGCCTGTGCGATAAGCGGCGCATCGATCATCTCGCCGTCGACTTCGAACACGCCCGCGTCCGTCCGGTCCCGGGCGTCGAGAACGCGTTCCGCCCACTCGACGTCGTCGTCGCTCGGCGTGAAGGCGTCGTTGATGACCGGGACCTGCGCGGGATGGATCGCGATCTTCCCGTCGTACCCGAGCCGCGCGGCAAAGGCCGTTTCGTCACGAAGTCCGTCCGTATCCGTAAAGTCCGTATAGACGGTATCGATAGCGTCGACGCCGGCGGCGCTGGCCGCGAGAACTGTCCGCTCTCGAGCGTACAACACCTCCGTTCCCTCGCTCGTCCGCGTCGCGCCGATATCCGCCGCGAGGTCCTCGGCACCGAACAAGAGTGCGTCGGTCGCGGCGGCCGTGGCGATCTCGTCGGCCCGGAGGACGCCCGCGGCGGACTCGATCAGCGACAGGACCGGGAGATCGGCATCGTATTCGTCGAAGAGGCGCTCGACCGTTCGGACGTCGGCTGCTGACTCCGTTTTCGGGAGCATCACGCTGTCCGGACGCGGTCCCTCGAGGATCGCCTCGAGATCGGTCGCGGCCGATGTACCGACCGGATTCACGCGAACGCAGCGTTCGGGCTCGGCCGCGCCGTCGGCGAGGACGTCGCGAACGGCCTCGCGTGCGGCCGCCTTGTCGGCCGGTGCGACCGCGTCCTCGAGGTCGAAGACGACGACATCCGCCTCGCTCGTGGCCGCTTTCCGCATGATCTCGGGTTCGTCTCCCGGGGCGAACAGAACGCTTCGGCGAACCATACATACTGTTGGTAGTTCTCCCGATTAAGCGGTGTGGTTCGGCATCCCAAGAAAAGCGGTATCGTACCGATCGCCGTCCGCTCGGTCGACCGGTCGCGAGCGAGCCCCGACTCGTCAGTTGTGGATCTGTACCAATTGGACACACCGGATCTCGTTCCGCGGTTCTTATACGCGACCCGACCAAAACCCGGACATGTACGATCTCACGGGCTTTCAGCGTGACCTGCTGTACGTGATCGCCGGACAGGACGAGCCGCACGGACTCGCGATCAAGGACGAACTCGAGACCTACTACGAGAAGGAGATCCACCACGGGCGACTCTATCCGAATCTCGACGACGTCGTCGAGAAGGGTCTCGTCGAGAAGGGCGAACTCGACCAGCGGACGAACTACTACACGATCACGGCGCGCGGGCGGCGCGAACTCGAGGCGCGTCGGGAGTGGGAAGATCAGTACGTCGAGGAACTGCTCTCGGAGTCGGAGTGAGAACGGCCGCTATCGCCGCATCGATATCCGGACCCAGCTCCCGGCCATCTCTCCGGACGACGGGTGCAGCGGGAACTACGCCTCGTCAAGTACTTGCCCCCACAGTCCGGGCAGCTCGTCGATGCGTTGCCAGCCGGCCGCCTCGTCGACGTCGTCGGCGACGACGGTGATCTCGTCGAAGTACTCCTCGAGGACCGCGCCCCGCTCCATCGCCAGCGGCGGCGTACAGTAGTCCTCCTCGATCCACACCGCCTCGCCGGTCGTCGGATCGAAGCGTGCGTTCTCGAGGGCCGTCGTCATCGCACGGCCGAACGGGTCCAACTGCTCGATATCGCCGTCGTCGAGCCGGTCGCGTAACTCGGGGAGTCGCTCGCGCTTCGGCCGGGCGCGCACGAATCGGTGTGCCATGTGTTTACGGATGGGTTTATCGGCGATAAACCCCGAGATCGATCCGGTGGGTTGACCGGCGAAAGCGAGACCGTGCCGGTACCGGCGCGAGTACTCTCATCGGTTCGTGTCGCTGTTCGGCCCGATACTGACACGACGATTATACAACCGCCTGCGCTGTCATTTCCGGGGCGACGGGAAGCAGTGGCAGTCAGTGGAGTTCGGGATCGTGCGGGACGTTTCGACCGAGAAATTCGCGAAGGGAGTCGACGTCCGCGGTCGACGAGAGGGTCCGAAGCGCTCGAGTCGCGTCCGCGTGTTGGGCCCGTGCGTACCGACGCAGTTGCCGGTCGTCACGGACTCGGGGGCCGGGACGGGACGACACCGTGTCGGTTGCAACGTCGTCTCGGATGCGCCGTTCGACACTGCCGCCGCGTCCAACCGTTTCGAAGCGACCTCGCTGCCGGTCGTCGACAGCCGCAAGCGTCGCGCCGATATCGGCCGCACCGCGACCGAGCGCACCCGCCGTTCCGTCGACGAACGACCGGTACGCCGCCGGCGTCGGCTGTGACTCGAAATCCGCGTCGGCGAGCGTTTCGACGAGTCGCTCCGAAACGGTTGCGAGGCGCTCGATGCACGCCCCTCCCGCCGTTCCCTCGAGCGATCCGAGCATCGAATACGCTGCCGTCTGGAGGTAGTCGGCGGCCAGTAACGCCGCGTTCGACTCCCACGCCACTGCTTCGGTTCCCGGCGTGTCGAGCCTGGCTAGCAACCGTTCCCGAAGGAGCGAGTAGCCCCGGAACAGCTCCATCGCGGTCGCAGCCCGGAGTATCGACGGCGAGTCCGGCGCGTCCGTGACCGAGTTCGCGACGAGCGCGACGAGCTGTCCGTACCACCGATCGTCCCGGTCGACGACGGCCGTCCGCGCCGGCAGCAGGTAGTCGCCACGCGCGGTTTCGAGCGTCCCCTCGAGTCGCTCGTCGATCGCGTCCCGACGTTCGCCGAGCGAGAGTTCACGAGTCATCGACGGTCGGTCTCCGACCGGGTCGCGGTCATCGCGGGAACACCGACGTCCGTTTCGGCCGGCACCGTCGCCGACGTCACGAACCCGTCCCGCGTTCGATGCCTACTGTACGAACTCTCGGCTACTGCATCGGTATCCATGTCGTTCCGTGTTCCTGACTATTAACCAGTTAGTCAAAAGCGTTCGGGAACGGTATCGACTCGAGAGGGGCGTTCCGGAGCCGAGATCCGACAGACTCACGTGGGGGAGTCGGAACGACCCGCGACGGGCTAACGAGCAGGTCACAACTGTTATCCGCCGCCCGACCGACACTCGAACAATGGCAAAGTCGCCAACTGAGCCGGTCTCCGACCCGAACGAGGAGATCATGCGTGCGACCTATCGCGCGCTTCGCGAACACGGATACGCCGACCTCACGATCCAACGGATCGCCGACGAGTACGGGAAGTCGACGGCCGCGATCCACTACCACTACGACACCAAAGAGGACCTGCTCGCGGCGTTTCTGGATTACGTCCTCGATCGGTTCAAGGACACCGTCCACGAGGTCGAAACGACGGATCCGGAACGGCGACTCGACAAACTGCTCGACAAACTGCTCGTCGAGCCCGAAGATCACCAGGACTTACTCGTCGCGATCCTGGAGATGCGGAGTCAGGCACCGTACAAGGACCGGTTCAGCGACCGGTTTCGGCAGAACGACGAGTACGTGCGGTACCTGCTTCGCACGGTGATCGACCAGGGGATTCAGGACGGCGTCTTCGTCGACGTCGACACCGAACACGTCGCACGCGCGCTCATGACGATCGTCGACGGGGCCCGAACTCGAGCGGTCGTCCTGGACGAAGACTGTGCGCTTACAACGGCGAGACGGACCGCCGACGAGTACGTAACGAGCGTTCTTCTGGAAGACTGAGCGCGTCGATCGGTATCTGTGCCCTCAGCGATCCTCGGGCGTCGACTCTCGATCGGCGTTCTCGACCGCTCTCGTACACCAGTGACAGAACTCGAGGTCCGGATCGAGTTCGTTTCCGCAGTGGGGACAGTCAGTCGTTTCCGTCTCGGACGACGGTGACGGGGTCGTCCTCGTCTGCTGTGTGTACGCGAGCAGGTACGCGTCGACGGTACTGAGTCCCACGACGAGAAGCATCGGTGCGACGGCAAGCAGTGTCTCCGTGGTTCCGTTCCCGGCCAGCAACGCGTCGATCGCTGCCGGATCGACGAACGCGGCGGACACGCCGAACGAAACGACGATCCAGCCAAGCGCACGGCGCAGCCGACGGAGGTACAGGTGCCCGAGCCCGGTGGCGAGCGCCGCGAGCAGTGCTGCGAGCCACGGTCGCTTCTGGGATATCGACTTGGGCATACACTTACTAACCGGTTAGTATCGCATAAGTCTTCGTTTCTCACACACCGTCGGCCCTTCTCGGACGAGTGATCAGGGACCGTTCGGAACGGGCCCTCAACGAGCCGTGAGGCCGACGCCGTCGGCCAGTAGTTCGTGCGAACGGAGCGCGACGTCGTGATCGGGGACGACGTGCTGGATCATCACCTCGTCGACGCCGACGCGATCGGCGAGTTGCTCTAGGAGGCCTGCAACCGTATCCGGACTCCCGGAGATCGCACGCGGCCACTCGTCGGCATCGAGCGTCGCAGGCGTCGGCTGTGGGACGCCGCCGAGTTCGTCGATGGCGTCCTCGATCGACGGTCTCGTCCCGATTTCGCCGCGTTGCATCCGCTTGTACGTCGCCTCGGCGACCGCTCGGATCCGCGCCGCCGCTTGGTCCGTTTCGGCACAGACCGCGTTCACCGCGAGCATCCCCTGTGGCTCGTCGAGTCCGTCGGCCAACCGCGACGCCTGGAAGTGATCGCGGTAGGCCTCGAACGAACGCGTGGCGAGTTGCGGCCGAATGAACGCCGCGAAACAGTATCGCAAGCCGAGTTCACCGGCGATCGCCGCGCTGGACGGACTCGAGCCGAGGACCCATGGAACCGGCTCGGCGTCGCCCGAGCGCGGTATCTCGAGGTCCGCGTAGGCGTGTCCCTCGGGATAGTCGTCGTAGAGGTGATCGACGACGGCCTTGATCTTCTCGGTGTGGTCCTCGTCGGGGTTCTGCACGCGTCGCTCCGTGCCGAGGGCGCGGTCGGCGGCCGGCGAGCCGTTCGCCCGCCCGAGACCCGCGTCGATACGGCCCGGCGCGAGCGCATCCAGCGCGCCGAACTGTTCGGCGACCTTGAACGGGCTGTAGTGGTTGAGCAGGACCGCTCCGGAACCGAGGCGGATCGCGTCGGTTTCCGCGGCGAGATGGCCGAGCAAGACTTCGGGTGCGGTGCCCGCGATCCTGGTCGCCATGCCGTGGTGTTCGGCGACCCAGAACCGTGAGTAACCGAGCCGCTCGGCCTGTCGGGCGGCCTCGACGGTGTTCGCGTAGGCGTCGGTCGCGGTACCGTCGTCTGGGACCGGAGAGAGGTCTACGGCGGAGAGTTCCATACCGATCCTCGGAGACTGTGAGACATAACGGTTCGGTTAGCAGTACGTCTGTACGCGACCGGATGCCACCGCACCACCGCCCCGCTGTACCGTCGTCGGAGCCGGTTCGTATCGGTGCCCAGTTCACGTCCGCCCGGTCGGACCCGTTCGCAGACATCGCTCGGGAACGGCACCCCTCCGGCGTCTGCACGGACCGGAACCCACCTGCCGGAACTGCCGTCTGTAGTCGTCGTATCGGCCGCTCGAGGCGATCGCTCGCAACTATCACGTGGAGAAAGTATATCAGTCGCAGTCCCCTCGGGTCGGATACTGAACGGAGTTTTATGAGTGAGAATACGAACGGCGGCGATCCTCCCGAAGACGCCTCGGAGCCCGCTCCGACCGACGAGCGACCCGAGGAGCCCGCCGAGCGTCAGGGAGATCGATCGTCGCCCGAGGACGAGAGCGGCCGTCGTGACAGCGCCGACGATCCGATCGACGGGGTCGACCCGTCGTCCGACGAGGACGACGACCTCGAGACGGTCGAGGACCTCGGCAGTACGGTCGAGGTCGATCCCGGCGTCGAGGTCGACGAGGAGATCGCCGAAGACGACCTTCTCGGTGGACTGAAGATCGATTCGACCGAGGACATCGAGGTCCCGGATCGGCTCGTCGATCAGGTCATCGGCCAGGACGAAGCACGCGATATCATCATCAAGGCGGCCAAGCAGCGCCGCCACGTCATGATGATCGGCTCGCCAGGGACCGGCAAATCGATGCTGGCCAAGGCGATGAGTCAACTGCTGCCCAAGGAAGACCTCCAAGACGTTCTGGTCTATCCCAACCCCGACGACGAAAACGAGCCGAAAGTTCGGACCGTTCCCGCCGGCAAGGGCGATCAGATCGTCGACGCTCACAAGGAGGAAGCCAGCAAGCGAAACCGGATGCGATCGATCCTGATGTGGGTCGTCATCGCAGTGATCCTCGCCTATACGATTCTGTCGGGATCCTCGCTCCTGCTTGGCCTCCTCGCGGCGGGCGTCATCTGGTTTATCTTCCGGACGCTGGGCCAGGGCTCGGACGCGATGGTACCGAACCTGCTGGTCAACAACGGCGATCAGCGCGTCGCGCCCTTCGAGGACGCGACGGGTGCCCACGCCGGCGCCTTGCTGGGCGACGTCCGCCACGACCCCTTCCAGTCCGGCGGCATGGGAACGCCGAGCCACGAGCGGGTCGAACCTGGCTCGATCCATCAGTCCAACAAGGGCGTGCTGTTCCTCGACGAGATCAACACGCTCGATATTCAGACCCAGCAGAAGCTGATGACGGCGATCCAGGAGGGCGAGTTCTCGATCACGGGCCAGTCCGAGCGCTCCTCGGGCGCGATGGTCCAGACCGAGGCCGTCCCCTGTGACTTCATCATGGTCGCCGCGGGCAACCTCGACGCCATGGAGAACATGCACCCCGCGCTGCGCAACCGGATCAAGGGGTACGGGTACGAGGTCTACATGGACGACACCATCGAGGACACCCCCGAAATGCGGCGCAAGTACGCCCGCTTCATCGCTCAGGAGGTCGAACGCGACGGGCGTCTCCCCCACTTCACCGACGACGCCGTCGAGGAACTCATCCTCGAGGCCAAGCGTCGCTCGGGTCGTAAGAACCACCTCACGCTGCACTTCCGAACCCTTGGTGGACTCGTCCGTGTCGCGGGTGACATCGCCCGCGCCGAGGACCGAGAACACACGACTCGAGACGACGTACTCCGGGCCAAGGACCGCTCGCGCTCGATCGAGCAACAGCTCGCCGACGACTACATCGAGCGCCGCAAGGACTACGAACTGCAGGTCACCAAGGACGGCGTGGCGGGCCGGGTCAACGGTCTCGCCGTCATGGGCGAGGACTCGGGCATCATGCTCCCGGTCATGGCCGAGATCGCCCCCGCACAGGGCGGTGGACAGGTCATCGCCACCGGGAAGCTGCAGGAGATGGCCGAGGAGTCGGTCCAGAACGTCTCCGCGATCATCAAGAAGTTCTCCGACGTCGACCTCTCGGAGAAGGACATCCACATCCAGTTCGTTCAGGCCGGCGAAGGTGGTGTGGACGGCGACTCCGCCTCGATCACCGTGGCGACCGCCGTCATCTCCGCGCTCGAGGACATCCCGGTCGATCAGTCGGTCGCGATGACCGGCTCGCTGTCGGTCCGCGGCGACGTGTTGCCGGTCGGTGGGGTCACCCACAAGATCGAGGCCGCCGCCAAGGCCGGCTGTACCAAGGTCATCATTCCCGAAGCGAACGAACAGGACGTGATGATCGAAGACGAGTACGAGGACATGATCGAGATCATTCCCTGCTCGAACATCAGCGAAGTTCTCGATGTCGCCCTGATGGGCGAACCCAAGAAGGACTCGCTGGTCGCCCGGCTCAGGTCGATCACCGGCACCGCGTTCGAACAGGAGGCGGTCGGCTCCGCCAGCGGTTCGAGTCCGAGCCCGCAGTAACCGACCGGTAACGGCGCTCGGCCGACGAAACCGCCGTCGCTTCTCAGTTTTGCCGTCCGCGTCTTCGATTCGAGTGGGGGCCGACAGTGCTTTCGATCCGATTCGCCGCGGTGTCGATACGCATCGGAACCGCCGACCGGACTGCCGATGGGACACCACACGCTCGGCGAGAGACCGATCGACGGCGTTGGATTCGGCTGCGAGGGCCTCGAGAACAGGTTACCGCAGGGTGTCGGCGACTGCATCGGAACGGAAACCGGCCCCTCCGTTTACACCCATACGTATGTAACCAAAAGCGACGCTATCGCTAACCGAAACATCCGCCGGCATACTTATAAAGATTACTAATCGGTTAGTTACTGGCGACACAGCTGTAGACCGGCGGCCGTCGCTGGTATCGTCGCTACCCCAACGTGGGAAACTGACACCGCAGAGAGTGATCGAACGGCGTTGCGAGAGAGGAACGGATCCGTCGTCACGGAGCAGTCTCCCGTCCGCTTCTGTAACGCACGCTCGAGGCGGCGACATCGCTCCATCATCGAGTGATAATCGATAATTGAACAGTTAGTTATCGGAGACAGCGCACCGTCGGCAGGACAGTCGTCATCGACGTGGACCGGGATAACCGCTTTACCGACGCAGAAACGCACTCTCGGTCGGGTCACGTCTCGGGTCAGTAACTGATCGGTAACTAACTGAGACGTTCGACTGCGAAACGCGACGCAGACCCAGCGCGACGGGGGGACCGTCGTCCGTGACCCGGTCCCAGTTCGTCCGACAGTCCGTTCTCGGGGCGATTCACTCCGCCTCGAGGAGGCACTCGCGGACGTATCGTTCGAACGCACTCCGTCCGTCCTCGAGGATGTCGTCGTCGCTGGTCACGCGCTGGGTCATCGTTCCGACGAACACGAGCTGAAACAGTGCCGCCGTCTCCTGTGGATCGACGTCCCGAAAGACGCCCTGTTCGATGCCCGACCGAATCGTGTGGGCGACGTGTTTGCGGACGAACTGATCGCTACGCGTGAAGTGTTCCCGGTAGCCCTCGTCGTGGGCCGCCTGCGCACGCAACTCGACGAGTGCCCGGGTGAAGTCGGTCCCCATCTCGGCGACACCGAGATCGAACGTTTGTTCAACGATTTCCGCGATGTGGTCGTCGGCCCCGCCCGCGCGATACGTCGGGATCTGTCCCTCGAGCTGGTCCAGCATGAACGACAGGAAATCGAGCAGGAGGTCGTCCTTGCTGTCGTAGTGGTGATACAGCAACGACTTGCTCTTCGAGAACTCGTCCCCGATCCGCTGGATCGTCAGTTCGTTGTAGCCGTGTTCACAGAGCGCGACGTAGGTCGCCCTCATAATGGCGTCTCGCGTGTCGTCTGTTTCCTCGAGAAACGGCGGAAACTGCGTCATAGCGGTCGCGTTCCCCCCGACTCAACGAGCGGCTGACAGTCGCCCCGCTCCGGTGGTTCGACTCGAATCCCGGCGTCGCCCGCCGTCCGATCCGCTGCCGTAACAGCCTCCATCTGAGTACGACGTACCGCTGCAACGTATAAAAATTGATTGAATGGTCAACTGCAGACGCTGCCGATTCGGTCCGAGTCTCGTGTGACGGTCGGTAGCAGGACCGATCTAGAGGGAGAAAGTAGATAAGTGCTGACTGAATATTCAGTTAGTACATGACCGAAGAATCGAGGCGGGCTCCCGAGACCGGGTGGCCGACGGCCGTCGTCGGAGCGTTCTCCCGTCCGGAACGGAGAGCAGTATCGAGACGGTCGCGAACCGCGTCGGAGACACCGGCACGCGTTCGTGTCCCGACGAAACAACTGTCGGACCGGCCGACGTGGACCCGCCGCCCGATCGCGGCCGCGAGTCCGGTGGGTCGCGGTCGGTCCCGATCGGGATCGCGTCGTCCTGACGCCGCGACGGTTCGCGGAGGGAGGAACGGCACATGAGTTGGATCGACCGGATCGCCGACGGCGTCACGGAACACAGTCGGGTCGTAATCGCCGTCATGCTCGTTCTCACGGTCGTCGCGGGCTCCGGGGCCGGCATGATCGAGCAGTCCTCGTCGCTCGATCAGTTCCAGAGCGACACCGAAGAAGCACAGAAACTCGAGTACGTCGAGCAGAACTTCTCGACCGGGCAGGAGAACACGTCGGCGGCACAGGTGATCGTCAGGGGTGACAACGTTCTCTCCCAGGAGTCGATGGTCGAGACGCTCCGACTCCAACAATCGTTCCGCGAGAACGAGACGGTCTCCGGGACGCTCGTCGACGACCGGCCGACGGTCGGCGCGGCGAACCTCGTCGCGATCTCGTCGCTTACCGCCGACCAGCAGCGCGAACTCGAGGCGACGGCCGCGGAGTTCGAGGAACTGAACGCGACCGTCCAGGCGGAACGCACCGCCGTGGCAGAACGGAGCGCGGCGCTGAACGCGACACGGGTGGAGCTTCGCGGGGCGCTCGAGACGCTTCGGGCCGATCCGTCGGCGTCGCCGCGTGAACAGTTCGCAGCGGTCGACGAGAACTCGTCGGTCGACCTGAACGAGACGCAGTACGCGACGTTCAACGAATCGGCACAGCGCCTTCGTGCCGCCGAGAACGAGTCACGGATCGACGCGGCGTACCGCCTCGGGACACAGGGCGTCCTCGAAGACGAGTACGCGGCCCTCGACCGGCGCAGTGCGGCCCTCGAGTCACAGAGCGAGCGACTCCAGTCGCTCGGCGCTGAACTGTCGGCCGAGCAAGCCGCCCTCGAGAACGCAACCTCACCGACGCTGCCCGAACAGATCGATGCGCTCGAGTCGATGAACGCCACCGAGTACGAGCGCGCCCTCGGTGCCGTCCTGAGCGAGGATTCGTCCGGTCGGACGAGCGGTCTGGCCTTCATGCCGACGAGCTACGACGCCGGATCGACGAGCGCGAACGCGACGATGCTGCTGGTCACCCACCAGACCGAGGGTGATGGCGGCCAGGGCGGAATGGCCTCCGACGCGCTCGTCGACGCGCAACTGGCCATGCAGTCCATCGCCACCGACGCGTTCGAATCCGACGGTGCCGACGTCATCGTCTTCGGCGGCGGCATCATGGGCGAGGAGATCGACAATTCGATGGGCGACAGCCTCGCGATCGTCGGGCCGCTCGCGCTGCTGTTCGTCGTCGTTGCCTTGATCGTCGCGTACCGCGATCTTCTCGATATCCTCCTCGGCCTGTTCGGCATCGCCGCCGTCTTGCTCTGGACGTTCGGCTTCATGGGCTGGACCGGAATCGACTTCAACCAGATGTTCATCGCGGTCCCGGTCCTGCTGATCGGGCTCTCGATCGACTACGCGATCCATATCTTCATGCGCCACCGCGAACAGCGGCAGGCGGGCGGCGCGTACGGTGCCGACGACACGCGCGGCTCGATGGGGACCGCGCTGGCCGGCGTCGGCATCGCGCTCGTGTTGGTGACCGCGACGACGGCGATCGGCTTCCTCTCGAACCTCACGAGTCCGGTGCCACCGATTCAGGACTTCGGCATCGTCAGCGCCGTCGGGATCACGGTCGCCCTGCTCGTGTTCGGCGTCCTGATTCCGGCGCTCAAGATCGAACTCGACGAGTTCCTCGAGAGCCGCGGCTTCGATCGGAAAAAGCGCGCGTTCGGGACCGGTGGCGGGCGGTTCAGCCAGCTCCTGTCGACCGGCTCGACGGCGGCACGTCGGATCCCGATCGTCGTCATCCTGCTCGCGCTTCTCGTGAGCGCTGGCGGTGCCTACGGCGCGACGCAGGTCGATACCAGCTTCAGTCAGGAGGACTTCATCGCGGAGGACCCACCGGCGTGGACGGACGACCTCCCCGAGCCGTTCAGGCCCGGCGACTACTCGATGAAGGAGAACCTCGAGTTCGTCAACGAGAACTTCGTTCGGGAGGATTCACAGGCACAGATTCTCGTGGAGGGAAACGTTACTGATCCGGCGACGATACAGCGGCTCGAGGCGGCCGAACGCGAGGCCGCCAACAGCTCCGTCGCCGCCACCCTCTCGAGCGGCGAGGCCGACGTCCGAAGTCCGATCGGGACGATGCAGCAGGTCGCACGCGAGAACGAATCGTTCAACGCGACGCTCACCGCGGCGGATACCGACGGTGACCGCGTCCCCGACCGGAACCTCGAGCAGGTGTACGACGACCTGTTCGCGGTCGCCCCCGACGAAGCGAGCGGCGTCCTCCACCGGACCGCGGACGGTGACTACGAGGCCGCCCGACTGGTTATCTCGACGAGCGGCACCGCGGCCATGAGCGACGTCACGACCGAGATGCGATCCATCGCGGACGGGATCGACGGGAACGGGCTCGAGGCCACCGCGACCGGGCAGACGATCCTGTTCGACATCATCCAGGACCAACTCATGGACACGGTCATCGAGAGCCTGCTGATCACCCTCGTGGCCGTCTTCGCCTTCCTGATGATCGCCTACCGGCTCACGAAAGGCAGTGCGACCCTCGGTGCGGTGACGCTGTTGCCGGTCGTGTTCAGCGTCTCGTGGATTCTCGGGACGATGTACCTGCTCGAGATCCCGTTCAACGTCATGACGGGGATGATCACGAGCCTCACGGTCGGGCTCGGCGTCGCCTACAGCATCCACATGAGCGAGCGCTACAGCCTCGAGTTGGAGCGGACCGGCTCCGTCTGGGAGGCGATGTCCCGGACGGTCACCGGCACTGGCGGCGCGTTGCTCGGCAGCGCCGCGACGACCGTCGGTGGCTTCGGCGTCCTCGCGTTCGCCATCCTCCCGCCGCTCCAGCAGTTCGGGATCATCACGGGGCTGACGATCGTCTACGCGTTCCTCGCGAGCGTCCTCGTCCTCCCGAGCCTGCTCGTGGTCTGGACGCGGTATCTCGGGCCGGACGTTTCGTTCGACGCGCCGAACAGTTCGCCCGCACCCACGGCCAGCGACGGCGGGCAGCCAGCGGATCAGCCGGACCGAACTGAGGAGTAACTCGGTCCCGGTCCGCCGTTCGATCCTCGCTCGAGCGACGTGGAACACGGACCGGACCGATTCCGTTCTACCTGTTTGCTACTCAGGCGATCAAAAAGAATCGCGGGGCGCCGTCCCAGTTTCGGCGCTACTCGTTTTCCGGGTTGCTCGGGTGGTACTCGGTGTCGTACTCCCCCGGGCTGTCGTCGACGCGGTCGGGGTTGAGTCGGCCCGACAGCAGCATGAAGTCGACCAGCGTCAGCGCGAGCATCGCCTCGACGACGGGGACCCCACGCGGCGGGAGGACGGGATCGTGGCGGCCGATGACCTGCTCCTCTTTTATTTCGCCGGTCTCCCAGTCGGCGGTCTGCTGGGACTTCGGGATCGAGGTCGGCGCGTGCAGCGTCACCTCGCCGTAGATCGGTTCGCCGCTCGAGATGCCGCCCTGAATCCCACCGTGGTCGTTCTCGACTGGGACCGGGTCGCCGTCCTCGCCGAACTCCCAATCGTCGTTGCGCTCCTTACCGGTCCACTCGCGGGCCTCGCGGCCGAGCCCGAACTCGAAGGCCGTCGTGGCGGGCACCGCCATCATTGCCTGGCCGAGTCGCGCGGACAGCGAGTCGAACCGCGGCGCACCCAGCCCGACGGGAACGCCCTGTGCCTCGAAGTAGATGCTGCCGCCGATGGAATCGCCTTCCTCCTGATACTCTTCGATCCGCTCTTGCATCCGCTCGGCGGTCTCGGGGTGGGCACAGCGGACGTCGTTTTCCTCCGAGTGTTCCTTGATCTGATCGAAGCTCACTTCGGGCGCTTCGATGTCGTCGATCTGGTTGACGTGTGCCTTGAGTTCGATCCCCTCACGCTCGAGGAGTTTCTTCGCGATTGCGCCCGCAGCGACCCAGTTGACCGTTTCGCGGGCCGACGAGCGACCGCCGCCGCCCCAGTTGCGCGTCCCGAACTTGGCCGAGTAGGTGAAGTCGCCATGAGAGGGACGGGGCGCGGTGATGAAGGGTTCGTACTTGCCCGAGCGGGCGTCCTTGTTCTGGATGACCAGCCCGATCGGCGTCCCCGTGGTGTAGCCGTCCTGAATTCCCGATTTGATCGAGACATCGTCGGGCTCGCCCCGAGATGTCGTGATCATCGACTGACCCGGCTTTCGCCGGTCGAGGTCCGCCTGAATGTCCTCCTCGGAAAGCTCGAGGCCGGCGGGACAGCCCGAGACGGTACAGCCCATCGCTTCCCCGTGGCTCTCGCCGAACGTGGTCACCTGAAAGAGGCGACCGAAGCGGTTGCCGTTCATTACCACGTCCTCGGGGACCGGGCCACTTAGCCCTGCAGGGTTCGGCCACGGCCGGCGGGCCGCCGCTGCCCGGGCAGTCGGCGACAGCTTGCGGAAGTCGAAGCCGTTCCGTTTCGGACCGGCCTCGTGTATGAAAGCGTCCGGACACGTACCCGAAAGCACGCGACAGCAGTACGGGACTGCGGTCGAGTCGATCCCGACGGGCCGATGTAATCACGCTTATACAGCTCAGCGAGAAAGTCGCCGGTAGAGTACATGCGCTGGCAGTACCGGACGACGGTCCTCGGCCTCTGTCTGCTCGCGTTCTTCGTCACGTACTTCGCCCGGATGGCGATCAGTCCGGTCGTTCCGTTCATCGTCGCGGACTTCGCCGTCTCGAACACGGCGATCGGGTTCGCGCTGACGGGGATGTGGCTCGCCTACGGCCTCTCGCAGTTTCCCAGCGGCGTCCTCAGCGACCGCTACGGGGAGAAGCCGGTGATCCTCGTCGCCGTCGGCGGGACCGTGATCGCGAGCGTGTTGCTCGCGTTCTCGCCGATCTTCGCCGCCTTCGTCGTCTTCGCCGTTCTCCTCGGCTCGGTCGCGGGGCTGCACTACGCCGTCGCGACGACGCTGCTCTCGCGGACCTACGACGAACTCGGCCGTGCGGTCGGGATCCACTCGATCGGCGGCCCGCTGGCCGGGCTCGTCGCCCCCGTCGGGGCGGCGTGGGTCGGGGTCCGGTTCGGCTGGCGGCCGGCACTCGCGCTCACGCTCGTCGTCGGCCTGCCGGTCTTCGTCCTCTTCGCGTGGCGGATCCGCCCGACCGAACCGCGGCGGCCGAACCAGCCGATGCGGGAGCGGTTCGAACTCGCCACCCTGCTCGAACTGGTCTCGCGGCCGGCGGTCGCCTTTACCCTCGCGATCGCCATGCTCGGTACCTTCATCGTCCAGGGGTTGCTTACGTTCCTGCCGACGTTTCTCGTCGAACACCACCGCTACTCGGCGACGCTCGCCGGAACCGCCTTCTCGGCCTTCTTTTTCGTCCGGACCGTCGGCCAGTTCGCCGTCGGCGAACTCTCCGATCGGTACGGCCGCGACCTCGTGATCGGCGCGTCGCTGTTTGCCGGATCGGTCGGCCTGTTCGGCCTCGTCGTCGGCGGGAGCCGCGCCACTGTCGGCATCGCCGTTCTCGCAGCCGGCCTGGGCTCGAGTTTCTTCGCGGCGATCGATCCCCGGTTTCTCGACCAGTTCGGCGACACCGAACGCGGGGCCGGCTTCGGGCTCGTCCGGACGTGCTACACCGTCGTCGGCTCCGCCGGCTCGGTCGGCGTCGGCCTGCTGGCCGACCTGTTCGGCTGGGGCGCGGCGTTTGTCGTTCTCGGCGGGCTGTTTTCGATCACGTTCCTCGCGCTGGCCGTGAACTGGGCGTTCGGACTCGGCTATTGACCGCGAGCGCAGCGACGGGTCGTCGGGGGGTCGTCTCGCACCCTCGCGTATAATTCGGATACGTTATGGAAATCCGTGCTAGCACGTATTCATCTATCTATATATACTCGAGTGACCGTCTAGGAAGTAGGAAGTATTCTTCCGTTACCATGACTGCATCCCCCATCTCTACAGACGCTCGCAACACGTTCGAAAGCACCGTCGGCGGCTACACGGTCGGCGGTCGCGCCCACAGCCTCTCGGCCTGGTTCGTCCTCTCGCTCCGGCTCATGATGGGCTGGGCCTTCGCCTACTCCGGGTTCACCAAGCTCGTCGCGGCCGAACCGTTCAGCGCCGGCGGCTACCTGACCAACGTCGCCGCGACCAACGGCAACCCCCTCGCCGGCCTCTTCGCCTGGATGGGCTCGACGCCGTGGTTCGTCGAGTTCGCGAACGTCGCCGTCCCGTGGGGCGAACTCCTGATCGGCCTCGGCCTGCTCGTCGGCGCGCTCGTCCGCCTCGCGGCGTTCTTCGGCGCGCTCATGATGCTCATGTTCTACTTCGGGAACTGGGACATCGCCCACGGCGTCATCAACGGCGACTTCGCCTACATGCTCGTGTTCCTCGCCGTTGCCGCCTTCGGCGCCGGCCGCATCCTCGGCCTCGACGCCTGGATCGAAAGCTACGATCTCGACGGCGAGACGTTGCTCGAGCGCTACCCCCGACTCGAGTACCTTCTCGGATAGGCAACTTCGTGCTGTTCTCCTGCTGTCGCTGTACTCGATTGTACTACTCGAAGCCGGCTACGACTCACTCGTGGACGGGACACCGCGACAGTGTTTGAGCAAACGATCAGCTCGAGCGACTCAGGGCAGTTCGAACTCGATCGCCGCTCCCTGGCGCGACCACCTTTTGTCTCGCTCGTCGCTCGCTCACGGGTCGCTTTGCTCCCCGTTCGCGTTCTGCGGTTCTCGCCCACTTCGTTCGATTCGAACCGCACCCTCCTCGCTCGCAAAATCTGGACCAAAAAGCCTAGTCGACTCGTCTCAGGGCAGTTCGAACTCGATCGCCGCACCCTGGCGCGACCACCTTTTGTCTCGCTCGTCGCTCGCTCACGGGTCGCTTTGCTCCCCGTTCGCGTTCTGCGGTTCTCGCTCACTTCGTTCGCTTCAAACCGCACGCTCCTCGCTCGCAAAATCTGGACCAAAAAGCCTAGTCGACTCGTCTCAGGGCAGTTCGAACTCGATCGCCGCACCCTGACCGAAGCCGACACACTCCGTCGCGATACCGCGCTCGACGCCCTCGCGGTTCATCTCGTGGACCAGCGTCACCGGCAGGCGCGCGCCGGAACAGCCCAGCGGATGGCCGATGGCGATCGCGCCGCCGTTGACGTTCAGTTGATCGTCCGGAATGCCCAGTTCGCGCTGGGAGTACAGCGTCTGGCTGGCGAAGGCCTCGTTGATCTCGACCAGCCCGTAGTCGTCGATGTCACGGCCCGCGCGCTCGAGCAGTCCCTCCGTCGCGGGGACTGGCCCGACGCCCATGACCGTCGGGTCGACGCCAGCGACGTAGCTGGTCCCGACTTCGGCGAGGACCTCGAGGTCGTTCTCGTCGGCGAATTCCCGGCTGGTCAGCATGACGCCGGCCGCACCGTCGGCGATCTGGGACGCGTTGCCAGGTGTGACCGTGCCGTCCTCCTTGAACACCGTCGGGAGTTCGGCGAGCTTCTCGGGGGTCGTCCCCGGACGGAGCCCCTCGTCCTCGTCGTGGACGCCGTCCTCGGTCTCGATCGGGACGATCTCGTCGTCGAACTTGCCCGCCTCGGTCGCTTCGACCGCGCGCTGCTGGCTGCGCGCGCCGTACTCGTCCTGTTCCTCGCGACTGATGTCGTATTTTTCGGCGACCTTCTCGGCGGTCATCCCCATCTGGAGGTTCCGCATCCCGTACTCCTCGTCGAGTTTCGGATACATCTCGCCGCTGTCGGCCGCGCCCATCTTCACGCGGCTCATGCTCTCGACGCCGCCGGCGATGACCGCCTGATGGCGGCCCGCGGCGATCGAGTCCGCGGCGCTGATGATCGCCTGCGCCGAGGAGGCACACTGGCGGTCGACCGTCGTCGCCGGGACCGACTCGCCCAGCTCGGAGAACAGTGCGATCTGACGCGCGATGTTCGTCCGCTGCTCGGAGCGTTGCTGGGCACAACCCCACATCAGATCGTCGACGTCGTCGCCCTCGACGCCGGTCTCCGCAAGCATCTCGTCGACCAGCGGAATCGAGAGGTCCTCGCTCCGAACCTCCGCGAGGGCTCCGTCTTCTTTCCCCTGTGCGGTCCTAACAGCGCTAACGATTACCGGCGTATTGCCTGACATTGTATGCCATCATTTTTCCTGGGGATAAATAGCTACCCTTGGCGGAAGATAACGTGGGTCTCGAATCGTCGATGGCTGGCGTCGGCTACGCCCGTCGCTCGAGCGCGACGCCTAACTCCTCGAGCAGGTCGAAGAAGCCGGGGAACGAGACGTCGACGTGGTCGGCGCCCTCGATAGTGGTCTCGCCGTCGGCCGCGAGGCCGGCGAGCGCCAGCGCCATGATGATCCGGTGATCGTCGCGTCCGGAAACGGTCGCACCCTCGAGCGTCGAGTCCCCGCCGTGGACCGTCAGTGAGTCGCGCTCCTCAGTGGTCTCGACGCCCATCTTTCCCAACGCCTCGGCCATCGCACTCACGCGGTCGGTCTCCTTGTAGCGGACGTGTTCGGCGTTCGTGATCTTCGTGTCGCCGTCCGCGACCGCCCCCAGCGTCGCGATCGTCGGCAGGAGGTCGGGCGTGTCCTCGACGTCGACCTCGATCCCGGCGAGCGGGGCGGCTGCGACGTCGATCGTCCCCGACTCGCGGTCCCAGTCGACGTCGGCACCCATCCGCTCGACGATCTCCACGATTGCGGTGTCTCCCTGTGCGCTGGGATGCGCGCCCTCGATGCGGATCCCCTCGCCGTCGGCGGCGATCGCCCCCGCAGCCAGCGGGTACGAGATCGACGAGAAGTCGCCGGGAACGGCGTACTCCCCGCCCGTGGGTGCGTAGGACTGGCCGCCCTCGACCGCAAAGCCGTCCTCGGTGTGGCGGGCGTCGACGCCGAAGTCGTCGAGGACCTCGAGCGTGATGTCGACGTAGGGTGCGGACTTGAGTTCCGTCTCGAGGTCGATCGAGATCCCTTCGTCGGTGACCGCACCGGCCATCAACAGGGCGGTGATGTACTGCGAGGAGACGTCGCCGGGGATCGACACCTCGCCGCCCGACAGCGGGCCGGTGACGACCAGCGGGGCCTGCCCGTTCCCGCGAGTGCTGTCGGCCATCGCGCCGAGATCGGCCAGCGCCTCGAGCAGTGGCCCCTGGGGCCGCGAGCGAAGCGACTCGTCGCCGGTTAGGACGGTGGTGCCGTCGGCCAGCGCCGCGGCCGCGGTGACGAGTCGCATCGTCGTCCCGCTGTTCGCACAGTCGACGACGTCGGCCGGCACGTCGGGCCGGCCGTCGAAACCGTCGATCTCGAGACGGCCGTCGTCGCCGCGGTCGACGTCGCCGCCGAACAGGCCGACCGCGCGGGCCGTCGCTCGCGTGTCGGCACTCCAGAGCGCGTCGCGGACGGTCGCGCCGTCGGCGTAGCCCGCCGCGAGGATCGCCCGGTGGGTGTAGCTCTTCGAGGGCGGTGCCCGCGCCGTGCCGGCGACGCTCGAGGGGGAGATGGTGACGTTCATGGTCACCCTGTGGCGTGGCCCCGTCTTACCGATACCGATCTCACGAACAGCCGATCGACGCCGTAATTTCGCGCAGTGGGTCGTCCGTGACCAGACTCGAGACTTCGTAGCTCACGTCCTCGCAGTCCCAGAAGAAGCTCTTGACGCCGCCGTCCCGGAAGTACGTCGTCTGCCCGTCGACCTCGGTTCGCTCGAGGCTATCGAGCGACGGATCGAACCGCCCCTCCTCGCGGACGACGACGAAGAGTTCCCGGGCGACGACGTTCGGATCGTCGTACCACAGCGTCGTCGTCACGCCGCCGTACCGTTCCTTTCGCTCGACGACCGTGATCCGGTCCAGTACGTACGACCCCGGGAGATCGGGATCGGGTAGATCGTAGGGAACGGTGTCCGCGGCCGCGTCGCGGGAGCGGAAGATCCCCGCCGGTTTCGAGCCGTCGCTGACGACCTCTGCGTCGGCCGGGGGTTGGTAAGTAAACGTCTCCGGGTCGATGCCGTCGTCGATCGCGAACTCCTCGTACGTGACCGTCTGCGCGTACAGCGTCTCGCCGTCGTCGCTGACCGCGTTTCGTTCCTTGATCGGGTACCGTGTCTCGTCGTCGATCCAGATCGTCCGGGAAACGTCCAACTTCCCGAGTTTGGCGGCGCTCACCGGAACGCTGTAGGTCGTGTCCCCGACGACGAGGTCGATGGCGGTCCCCTCGTCCTCGAGCGGCGGCCGCGTCTCGATGACGTGTGCCTCCCGCCCGTCGACCGGTTCCGTCCCGGCGTAGCCGAGCCGATACTCCTCGAGCAGGGCCTCGAGTACCCGCAGCGTCCGATCCGTGTCGGTCTTAGTCCCGTGGAACTGGAGTTCGACGATCCCCGTCGACGGGTTGTACTCCCACGTCTGCGCCCGGTTCGTCACGCTGACCGAGCCGACGGGCACGTCGTCGTCGGTCGACTCGAGGACTTCGATGCGCTGTTTGGCCGGTGGCTCGCGGGCGATCCGTTCCGTCCGCGTATCGGTTTCGGCCGGCGTTTCGATCGTCACTGACCGACGAGCTCGGAGCGCCGTCATGTGGCGACGCGCGTCGACCGCGTCCCGAACGATCTCCGCGCCGGAGGGGGACTCGTCGCTGCTCGGATAGCTGATACAGCCGGCGAGTACAACCCCGGTTCCTGCCGCCAAAATCCGACGCCGGTTCATACGCGGGGGATTGCCACGTTTAGTCATAAGTTTGCGGGTTCGAAACGTTATCCAACCTCGATCCGCGGGATTATGTGGCCAGCTGTCATCGATCCGAATATGAACGTCGACGTGAACCTCGCCCCGCTGCGCGAGTATCTCGCCGCCGAAGGAGCCGACGGCTACCTGATAGACGACGACGCATCGGATGCGGACCAGCGGTACGTCTCGGGCTTTACCGCACCGGATCCCTACCAGACGCTCGTTACCGCCGATGGCGTCCACCTGCTCGTCTCCGGCCTCGAGTACGGACGCGCCGCCGCCGAGGCCGGCGCGGACTCGGTCAGCCGCCGCGCCGCCTACGACTATCAGCGGCTGGTGGCCGAACACGGCCAGTACGAGGGCAAACTGCGGACGCTCGCGGCCTTCCTCGAGGACCACGGCGTCGACGCGCTCGCGGTCCCGCGGACCTTCCCGACGGGGACCGCCGACGGCCTGCGCGACCAGGGGTTCGCGGTGACCGTCGAACCGGAAGGGATCGTCACTGATATCCGCGCGACCAAGACCGAGTGGGAAGTCGAGCGGATCCGGGCGAGCCAGCGGGCGAACGAGGCCGCGATGGCGCGGGCCGAGGAACTGATCGCCACCGCCGATATCGCGGACGGCACGCTCGTCCACGACGGCGAACCCCTGACCAGCGAACGGGTCACGGAGGAGATCGAAGTCACCCTGCTACGCCACGGCTGTGCGTTAGACGAGACCATCGTCGCCTGCGGGGCCGACGGCGCGGACCCTCACGACCGGGGCAGCGGCCCGCTCGAGGCCGACGAGCTGATCGTGATCGACATCTTCCCGCGGGACAAGGAGACGGGCTACTTCGCCGACATGACCCGCACCTTCGCCCGTGGCGACCCCGGCGAGGAGGCCCGACGACGCTACGAGGTCACCCACGAGGCCTACGAGGCCGCCCTCGAGACGGTCGCGGCCGGCGTGACCGGAGCCGACGTTCACGCGGCGGCCTGCGACGTGATCGAGGACGCAGGCTACGAGACGCTGCGAAGCGACCCCAATACCGAGACCGGTTTCATCCACAGCACCGGCCACGGGGTCGGACTGGACATCCACGAACAGCCCAGCGTCTCGCCCTCCGGCGGCGACCTCGAGCCCGGCCACGTGATCTCGATCGAGCCCGGCATCTACGACCCCGCGGTCGGCGGCGTCCGCATCGAGGATCTCGTCGCCGTCACCGAGGACGGCTACGAGAACCTGACCGACTACCGGATCGGGCTCGAACCGACCACCGACGCTCGAGAGTGACCTCACACGGACGGTCGCGAGTCCGCCGGCCGTCCGGCACCAACCACGGAGACCAGCAGTCGCGAGCGAGAGCGCGGGACCGGCGGTCAGTGATCGACGAACACCGGCGAGTACGACGGCGTCTTCTCCGGGAAAATGAGTGACTTCGAATCGCGGGCGGGATTCGCCCGTGTCGTCGCCGTTACTGCTATTCGACCTGAATGTCGGCGACCATCGTCGTCGGGTGGACCTCACAGATGTACGTGACCATCTCGCTGCTGGCCTCGAACTCGAGCCACTGGTCTTCGGGTTCGGTGACCCGCTCGGTCGCGAGGTCGTCGACGACCTCGTCGTTCTCGTCGTAGATCGCGATGTTGTGTTCGGCGCCATCGCCGGTCGTCCAGCCGATCTCGTAGGTTTCCCCCTCTTGGAGGATGAGCGTCGGGTTCTCCTCGTCAGCGATCGCGTCGGGCGCGATGCCGACCCAGCCGGACGTCTGTCCGTCGAACTCGATCTGGGTCTCAGGATCGATCTCGATGCCGCCACCCCCGCCGCCGTTACCGTTGCCGTTACCGTTGCCGTTGCCACCACAGCCGGCGATAAACGCCGTCGATGCTGCGACACCTGTCAGCCCGAGCATTCGCCGCCGGGACATAGGCCCATCTCGTGCCATCGAGCGGATTTGGTACGCAGTAGCAATAAGTGTCTTGGAGAATCCGGTCAACTGGGAATGTTGCCGTCGCGACGGCTTCCGGGCTCAGCGATAGCCGTCGTCCTCGGGCCCGCGAGCCGCGTCGATCCGCTCGAACTGCGAGTCGGACAGTTCGATGTCGACCGCACCGACGTTCTCCGCGAGTTGCTCGGGCGTCCGCGCGCCGACGATCGGGACGCAGGTAAAGCGGTCCTGCTCCATCAGCCAGCGCAGCGACACCTGCGCGGGCGCGGCGTCGATCTCGTCGGCGACGCCCTCGACCGCCTCGAGGACCGCCCACGCGGTCTCGCTCGTATACCGATCCTCGAACAGATCGGTGAGACTCCCGCGAGCGCCGTCGGGCGCGATCACGGTCCCGTCGTCGGCTTGCTCGTACTTCCCGGTGAGGAAGCCGCCGGCCAGCGGCGAGTACGGACAGACCGCGATGTCCTGATCCGCACAGACGTCGAGGTAGTCGCTCACGTCGTCCGTGTCGGCAGCGTTGAACATCGGCTGGGTCACGTCGAAGCGCTCGAGCCCTTCCGCGTCGCTTTTCCACAGCGCCTTGGTGAGCTTCCAGGCGGCCATGCTCGAGGCCCCCAGATAGTGGACTTTCCCCTCGCGGACGAGTTCGGTCAGCGTCCGCATCGTCTCCTCGATCGGCGTCTCCTCGTCCCAGCGGTGGATGTAGTACAGGTCGAGGTAGTCGGTGTCGAGTCGCTCGAGCGTGCCCTCGATCTGGGCCCGGATGTGCTTGCGCCCGAGGCCGGAGTCGTTCGGCCCCGGCTCGCCCCGGCCGTCGAAGGGGAAGTAGACCTTCGAGGCGAGTACGAGATCCTCGCGGTCGACGTCCTCGCGGTCCGCGAGCCACTCGCCGATCCAGCGCTCGCTTTTCCCGTTGGGATCGCCGTAGACGTTGGCCGTATCGATGAAGTTGATCCCGTGGTCCCAACAGGCATCGAGCAGGTCGTGGGCCTCCTCGCGGTCAGTCTCCACGGTGCCGTCGCTTTCCTTCCCGAAGCGCCAGGTGCCAAAGCAGAGCTTCGAAACGGTCGTTCCGGTATTGCCGAGCCGAGTGTACTCCATGGACGCGGGTTCGCCCGCCGCGTGCAAAACGCATGGGGAAGCGGCGAACGGCGGTCGCTCGAGCGCGTCGGCGATCCGACGAACGCGTTCCCGATGACCGGTCGACCGACGCGTTTACTGCCCGGAAGTCGCTCCCGGTTTCCGAAGCTACAAACCGCTCGACAGTCACTACCCGGTGATGAATCACTGGTGGCGGCGGATCGTTCTCTCGCTGGTCGCCGTCCTCGTACTCGTTCTCGTCTACGCCGGGCTCTATCAGTTGGGGATGGCCGCCTTCGAGGGAGAGACGAAGACGTACGCGCAGTCGATCCAGGCCGTCATCGAGTCGCTGACGACGGCCGGGTTCGGTGGCGACGCCCCCTGGGAGAGTACCGCGATGAACCTCTTCGTGATCGGGATGAACCTCACGGGCGTCCTGCTGGTCTTTCTGGCCCTGCCGCTGATCGTCGTCCCGCTTTTCCAGCAGGCCCTCGAGGACCGGCCGCCGGAGTCGACCGACCTCACCGACCACGTCGTCATCTGTTCGTACACGCCGCGCTCGGACGTCCTCGCGGGTGAACTCGAGGCGGCGGGCGTCCCATACGTCTTCGTCGACGACGATGCCGAACTCGTCGTCGACCTCAACAACGAGGGCACCAACGCTATCTACGGCGCACTCGACCAGGAGGAGACGCTACGGGCTGCAAACGCCGAGCGGGCCGACGCGCTCGTCACCGACATCGACGACGAGACCAACGCGATGGTGATCCTCACGGCGCGGGAACTCTCGAGCGACCTCACCATCGTCAGCGTGGTCGAAGACGACGAAGTCGCGAGTTACCACCGCTACGCCGGAGCCGACGAGATCGTCCGGCCGCGTCGGGTGTTGGGCCAGAGCCTCGCGACGAAGGCGACGACGACCGTCTCGGCCGATCTCCGGGACACGATCGAACTCAGCGAGGACCTCGCGGTAACCGAACTGCTCGTTCAAGACCACAGCGATCTGGTCGGGCAGACGATTCCCGAGTCGGGCATTCGTGACCGGATGGGGATCACCGTCATCGGGGCGTGGTTCAACGGCGAGTTCGTCCCCGTTCCGGGGACGGAAAACGTGATCGACGGCAACACGATCCTGCTCGTCGCGGGCCGTCGCGACGATCTCACGGAGCTGAAATCGCGGACAGTGTCGGCGCTGCGGTACAACCCGGACCGGATCGTCGTCGGCGGCTACGGCGTCGTCGGCCGGACTGCCGTCGAGACGCTGGCGTCCGGGGGCGTCTCGACGGCCGTGGTCGACCTCGAGGAGCAACCCGGTGTCGACATCGTCGGAAGCGTCACCGACGAGGCGGTCCTCGAGACCGCGGACGTCGACGACGCCCGGGCGGTCATTCTGACCCTCGACGACGACTCGACGTCGATCTACGCGACGCTGGTCCTCGAGCAGGTCGCCCCCGACGTCGAGATCATCGTCCGGGCGAACGAGACCGAGAACATCCCGAAGTTCTACCGGGCGGGCGCGGAGTACGTCCTCTCGCTGTCGACGGTTACCGGCCGGATGCTCGGGTCCATCCTGATCGAGGACGAAGAGATCCTCACGCCGGAGACCCAGTTCGAACTCGTCAGGACGACCGCCCCACAGCTCGCCGGGCGGAGCCTCGGCGATGTGGACCTGCGGGCGCGGACCGGGTGTACCGTCGTCGCGGTCGAACGCGGCGAGGACCTGCTGACCGACCTCGGGCCGGAGTTCGTCGTCCGCGAGGACGACATGCTGATCGTCGCGGGAAGTGACGAGGCGGTCAACCGGTTCGTCTCGCTGGCGTGTTGAGACGTCCGGCGGTCGGCTCGAGAGCAGTGGTCTCCCCGCCTCGAGCAGCGCTCACCCGACTCACTCGAACGACGGCAGCACCTCGCCCTCGTAGAACTCGATCGCTTGCTCCTGTTCGTCACCGATCTGATGGAAATAGACGTGATCGTAACCGGCGTCGATCGCCTGTTCGATGCTGTCGATGTGTGCCTGCGGGTCGGGTTCAGTGGTCGTCCCGGCCTCGGCGATGTCTGCTTTCTCGACCATCCCCGCCGCCTGCTCGAAGTGGGCTGGCGTCGGTAGCTCCTGCCCGAGTTCGCCCGGAAGCGATCCGTTGGGCCACTGCTCGAGGATCGTCTCGATCGCCTCCGCTTCGCTGTCGGCGTAGCAGCCGTGCAGTTGCGTGTATTTGGGACCGTCGCCGCCGGCGTCCTCGTAGGCTGCGACCGGCTCGGATTTCGGCCCGGAACACCAGAGCCCGTCCGCGTTCTCGGCCACCCATTCGGCCGTCTGCGGGCCGAACGCGCTCCCGATCGTCGTCGGCTGCTCGTCGGGACAGGTGTAGAGCCGCGCGTTTTCGACCGTGTAGTACTCGCCGTGATGGCTCGTCGTCTCGCCGGTCCACAACGAGCGCATCACGTCCATCGCCTCGTCTAACATCTCGAGGCGCACGTCGTGTTCGGGCCAGCGCTCGCCGGTGACGTGTTCGTTCAGGTTCTCGCCGGTGCCGACGCCGAAGGTAAAGCGGTCGCCGAGCAGTTCGTCGACGGTGGCGACGGCGTGGGCGACGTTGACCGGATGGATCCGGATCGTCGGACAGGTGACGCCGACGCCGACGTCGATCTCGTCGGTCGCCTCCGCGATCGCCCCCAGCGTCGACCAGACGAACGGCGACTCGCCCTGTGCCGACACCCACGGGTGGAAGTGGTCCGAGATCGAGACGAAGTCGAAACCGGCCGCCTCCGCGCGACGTGCGATGTCGACCAGTTCCGTCGGCCCGAACTCCTCGCTCGAGAGGGTGTACCCGAGTTGCGTCATTCCCGGCCGGCTACCACGGACCGGCGGGTAACGGTTGCACCTGCAAGAGCGCGGCCGCGTTCCGGTCACACGACTTCCGACTTCGATAACGCCAGACCGCGTATCGGTCCGCGGTGGCGCGCGCTGAACTGTGCCGAACGAGAGTGAGGCACGGTTCGACATCGTGCGAGGGATGAGCGAGCGACTCCGGAGCGAGCGAGTCGGCTGGGGAGGGCGTGGCAACTCCGTGTTGCCACGATAGCGGGGCGCTTTCGTTCCGCCTCCTTCCGTCGAACTCCACACCGCATTCAGTTCCATCTCCGATCGCGAGCCCACGTGAACCCCGAACCGAACCCCTTACCCACGACGGGCCGGAACCGGCCCGTATGGAAGCCGTAGTCGACGCGACGGACCTCGAGAAGGTCTACGGCGAGACCGTCGCCCTGTCGGGGGCCTCGCTATCGGTCGCACAGGGGGAGGTGTTCGCGCTGATCGGCCCGAACGGGGCCGGCAAAACGACGCTCGTCCGGGCGCTGACGGGAACGGTCGAGCCCGAGGGCGGAACGGCGGCGATCCTCGGCGCGTCGCCGGCGGCCGTCGACCGCGACCGGCTCGGCGTCCTCCCGCAGGAGTTCTCGCCGCCGGCCCGACTCAGCGCTCGCGAACTGCTCGCGTACTACGCCGGGCTCTACGAGGACCCGCGCGACCCCGCTGACGTCCTCGCCGACGTCGGCCTCGCCGACGCGGGCGACACCTGGTACGAGAACCTCTCGGGCGGCCAGCAACGGCGGGTCTGTGTCGGCTCCGCGCTGGTCAACGACCCCGACCTGCTCTTTCTCGACGAGCCGACGACCGGCATCGACCCCGCCGGCCGCCGCACCGTCTGGCGGCTGATCGAGGACCTCGCGGCCAGCGGGACGACCGTCGTCCTGACCACCCACGACATGGCCGAGGCCGAACACCTCGCCGACCGCGTCGGCCTGCTCGCCGACGGCTCGCTCGTCGCGCAGGGCCCGCCCGCCGACCTCGTCCGCGAGTACGGCGGCTCGAGCCGGCTGACCGTCGAGACGACCGCCGACCCCGACGCGTTCGCCGACCTCGAGTACCCCGTCGAACGGCCGGCACGGGGCCGCGATCGAACGCCCGAGGCGGCAGTCGTCGTCCGGGAGATCGACCCCGCCGCGATCGGGAGCGTGGTCGATTACCTCGAGGCTCGCGGGATCGAGTACACCGGCCTCTCGTGGGCCGAACCCGACCTCGAGGACGTCTATCTCGCGCTGGCCGAGCCGGCCGAACGCGAGCGGACGGCACGGCTCGAGGGCGAGCGCGGGGACGGTGCGGCCGACGAGTCCGACCTCGCACGAAGGGGTGAGACCGCATGAGCCGGATGGGGCGGGTCAGGGCCGAGACCAGCGCCGGCTGGCGGTCGTTCGTCCGCCGGCGGACGGCGGTCTTTTTCACCTTTTTCTTCCCGGTGATCCTGATCGTCATCTTCGGGGTACTCGTCCGCACCGATCCCGCGGGCGGCGGGCTGTTCACGGAGCCGCCGGCCTACTACGTGCCCGGCTATCTGGCCGTCGTCGTCCTCTTTACCCCGCTGTCACGGATGGGCAGCGAGGTCGCTCGCCACCGCGAGGGGAGTCGCTTCGAGAAGCTCGCGACGACCCCGCTGACGCGCGCTGAATGGTTGCTCGCCCAGACCGCGGTCAACGCCGCGATCATCGGGCTGGCGAGCCTGCTCATCCTCGGGCTGGTCATCGCCCTGACCGGGGCCAATATCGCGTTCTCGCCGCTGCTCGTTCCCTACGTTCTCGTCGGCGTCGTCTGCTTTTGCGGCGTCGGCGCAATGTTGGGCAGCTACACCGACTCCCAGGACGGTGCGGTCGCGGCCAGCAACGGGATCGGACTGCCCCTGCTCTTTCTCTCGGAGACGTTCGTCTCGCCCGAGCTGCTCCCCGGCTGGTTCGGGCCGCTGGTGAACCTCTCGCCGCTCACCTACTTCGCGCGGGGTGTGCGGGCGGCGACCTACTCGGGGGCTGAGACGGCGGCCGTCGCCGGCGTCGATCCCGCGCTCGCGAACCTCGGGATCCTCGCCGTCCTCGCCGTCCTCGCGTTCGCCCTGGGCGCACGGTCGATCCCGCAGACGGACTGATACGGTTTGCTGTACCAATTTACCGGTGGGACCGCAGGACGAGCGCGGTCCCACCGGCAATGACGTACAGTAGACCGTATGAAGCGGCTCCGGACCGGCGGCGTCCGTTGCCCGCCGTTCGCCGCGAGAACGAACCGATTTACGCGCGGCGCTCGAATCGCCGGCCGACATGCGCTCGAGTCACCCCAGGGAGGCGACCGTCGGGATGGAGTACTACGTCAGCGACGCGGACGGCGTCGGCGGCCGCCTCCGCGCGGACGACGCCGACTTCCGGGTGCGCGAACTCGAGCGGTTCGACACCGAACCCGTTGACGCACCGACCGACGCCTACCCGCATCTCGTCTTCCGGGCGACGCTGCGTGGCTGGGACACCAACGACTTCGCCGCGCGGGTCTCGGACGCGCTCGGCATCTCCCGCGAGCGGGTCAACTGGGCCGGCACGAAGGACAAATACGCCGTGACGACGCAGCTGTTCTCGGTCTACGGCGCCGATCCCGAGGAGCTGCCGGAAATCGACGGCGTCGAGATCGAGGTCCTCGGCCGGGCCGGCCGAAACCTCGAGTTCGGCGATCTGGCGGGCAACGCCTTCGAACTCCGGGTCACCGACCCCGAGCGACCGGACAACGCCGCAGCGATCACCGACGAGTTGCGGGCCTTCGGCGGGCTCGCGGACGAACACCGGAGCGACGGTGCGGACGGCTCGAGCGAAGACGCGACCTCGATCGGCGTCCCCAACTTCTTCGGTCAGCAGCGCTTCGGTAGCCGTCGGCCGGTCACGCACAAGGTCGGCCTCGCGATCGCTCGCGACGACTGGGAGGGCGCAGTGATGGCCTACCTCGGGAACCCAACCGACGCGGAGCCGGCGGGGACCCAGGAGGCTCGTGCGTTCGTTGCGGAGACCCGCGACTGGCAGGAAGCCCTCGAGCGCGTGCCGCACCGCCTGCGCTACGAGCGGTCGATGATCCACGCGCTCGCCGAACACGACGGCGAGCCGGGGCCCGACCAGTACAGGGAGGCCCTCGAGCGGGTGCCCTCGAACCTCCAGCGGCTGTTCGTCCACGCGGCCCAGTCCTACGCGTTCAACCTGATGCTCTCCGAGCGCCTCGAGCGCGGCCTGCCCTTCGACCGGCCCGTCGAGGGCGACGTAGTCTGCTTTTCGGACACCGACGCGCCCGACGGGCTCGCACTGCCTGACACCGACCGGCTCCAGCGGGTCGACGAGCGTCGCGTCGACTCGGTGACCCGCCACTGCGAGCGCGGCCGGGCGTTCGTCACCGCGCCGCTGGTCGGCACCGAGACGGAACTGGCCGACGGCGAGCAGGGCGAGATCGAACGCGCCGTCCTCGACGACCTCGGCCTCGAGCCGGCGGACTTCGACCTGCCCGGGGAGTTCGGCTCGACCGGCACCCGGCGGGCGATCCTCCTGCGGACCGATCTCGGCCTCGAGACCGAGCCGCTGACGCTCGAGTTCGCGCTGCCGAAGGGGTCGTACGCGACCGTCCTCTCCCGGGAGTTCCTGAAAGTCGATCCGATCGACCTCGGGTAAGGCGGGGCTCGAGGCGGAACCGTGCGCTCGAGGCGGCAGTCGTCGTCCGAACGGCCGCGGCGAAGCTTTTAGCACGGTGTCACGAGAAGGAGACGACGAAATGGTCCTCACACGGAATCGATCGGTAAATCGAGGTGGCTGCCCAGCATGATCGGCACGAGCGAGAGCCGCGAGATCGTCGACTGGGAGAAGACGACGGAGGACGGGCGAACGGTGTACGTCATCGAGTACAGCGAGCCGGTCCCGGAGCCGACGGGCCGATCGAAGACGCTGTTCGGCGCGGGCAGCGGCGGGACAGTCCCGGCGGGCGAGCAGTACTTCGAGATGCCCGACGGCGAACGGATTCCCGCGAACGAGGCCGCATTCGACGCCGACGGAACGACGCTGCGGGTCCGCCGCGAGCGCTCGGTGGTCGATCGGCTCCGGCGCTACCTGCCATGGTGACGACCCTCGAGGTGGGTGCGACGGTCATGGCCGGACTGCTCCTCGCGCAGGGCTTGCTGGGAGTCGCCGAGCAGCGACTCTACACGGACGCACAGCGCGCCGGTTCCCCGCTGGTCGTGCGACTCAATCTCTTCGGCTCGCTGCTGGCAGTCGGGATCGGAGTCCTCGCTGCGGCGTGGATACGACGTCGTGGCCTGCCGTCCCCGTGGCACTTCCTGCTTCTCAACGTCTGGCTGTTGCTGACCGTGTTCCTCCGGATCGCGACCTACCGAGCGACCGGCGTCTCGCACAGCCCCGTGATCGACCGGGTCGCCGCGCGGCTGTTCTGACTCGCGGGATCGTCGGCCCGCTGCCATCGCTCGGGCGCGGCGATCAGCCGAGATAGCCCTGCAGCACCGCGCCGAAGCCGGCGGCACCGATACAGAGCGCGAGGAGACCACCGACGCCGGTGACCGCGAGCGCGCCGCTGATCGCCGCGGCGACGAGCAGCCGTTTGAGCCACTCGTCGTTGCGCCCGACCAGCCGATCGGCGATGGCGAGATACGCGATCGCGCCGCCGACCGCCCAGACGAGATACGCCAGCAGGAACAGCGGAATCGCCACGACGATCCCGACGATCGTAACGACGAGCAGCAGTATCAACAGCCCGATCGCAAGCAGCGACACGATGCCGTAGAGGAACGACCCGAACGGGTCCGCGAGGACGTCGTCCATCATCCGGCCCGTGTAGTCGGGCGCGATCGCGACGAGGATCGCGCCGACGACGAGCGTCGTCAGGGCAGCCGTGATCGCACCCCCGAGGAGGCTGTCGGTCGTCCCGACGTCGATGTCGATCCCGGGATCGACCTGCATGATCACCGCGACTGCGAGGGTCGGCCAATCGAACCCGATCATATTGCCGGAACGTCCGGTTGGAATATAAACGGTCGTATCGCTTTGGCACTGGCCCGAGCCGCCGACCCGTTCGTTCGCGCGCGGTCTCCCCGGGGGAATCGACTTCGCTGAACCGAACAGCTACGTAGCTCGCCCCCAATCCACCAGCCAATGGAACTGGACTCGGACCCGCACATCCTCCTGACGAATGACGACGGGATCGACGCGCCCGGCATCCGGGCGCTCCACGACGCGCTCTCGGCGGTCGGCGAGGTGACCGTCATCGCGCCGGACCGGAACCGGAGCGCCGTCGGCCGGTCGCTGTCCTACGGGCGGACGAACTCCTCGAGCGGCGGCGATCTCGAGTTGGACCTCGAGGCCGACTCCTTTACCGCGCCGGTCCCCCACACCGATCACGAACTCGGTTACGCGGTCGACGGCACCCCCTGTGACTGCGCTATCGTCGGTGCGAAAGGACTCGAGCCGAACCCCGATATCGTCGTCTCGGGCTGTAACGAAGGGGCGAACCTCGGCGCGTACGTCTTCTCCCGTTCGGGGACCGTCAGCGCCGCCATGGAGGCCGCGTTCCTCGGGACGCCGTCGATCGCCGTCTCGCTGGACACGCTGGGCTACGACGACGACCTCGAGCCGGCGGCCTTCGAGCGGGCGGGCGAGATCACCGCCGACCTCGTGGCCGGCGCACCCGGAACCGGCCTCTTCGATCGCGTGGATTACCTGAACGTCAACGTCCCGCGTCCCGATCGGGAGCCCAACGGTCACGCGCTGACCCGGCCGACCGAGGTCTACGAGATGGATGCCGCCTTCGAGAACGGCCGGTTCCAGCTGACCAACCGCCTCTGGCAACAGATGGCAAACCGGGACATCCCCGACGGCGAGGATACCGACCGCCACGCCGTCCTCGAGAACGAGGTGTCGGTCTCGCCGCTACGGGTCCCCTACGAGGTCGTCGACACGAATCCGGTTCGGAACGTCCTCGCCGATATCCTGTAGCTGGAGACTGTCGCGGCAGCCGGACCTTCATCGGCCATGACGGTTTAGGTGGTCCGGTCACAAGGGAGACGCAGTTCATCGATGCCGGACGGCAACCATTCGACAGGAGACGGGACCCCAAGCCGCGTTCCCTCGAACCCGCCCAGCGACATCGGCCCGGCCTCGAGCCTCGAGGACGATGGCGACGCCGGCGCTGACGACGCGCTCGAGACGGGGACTGGCCCGGATCCGACCTCGGCCATTGCCCCGGACGACTCCCGATCTGCGGACGCGATCAGAGACGCCGTCCTCGCCGACGTTCGCGCGTCCTTCGACGACCGGCCCGCGGACGCGTTTCCGGGGCGGCCCTCCGACGCGTTCATCGACGAGGAGTTCTTCGATTTCGGCTATCTCGAGGACTACGAGGAGGTCGAGCGCTACTGGGTGAACCGTCCCTACGCCTACGTGACGATCCTCTACGACGAGGCGACCAACACCAACCGGTATCACGTCGTCGAGCCCGACTTAGACGAGTTCGAGGAGTACGTCCGCGAGGACCTCATCCGATCGCTGCGCAGCGACCTGCTGTACAAGGAGTTCGACGGCGAGATCGACCGGGCGGCGACCTTCGACGAGGAGGTCCCTCGCGTCATGCGCGAACACGCGGCTACCGTCGGCGACGGCTCGCTCCACCAGCTGCTGTACTACCTGCGCCGGGACTTCGTGAGCTACGGGAAGATCGACCCCATCATGCGCGACCGGGGCGTCGAGGACGTCTCCTGTGACGGCGCGGACCGGCCGGTCTTCGTCTACCATCACGGCTACCGGGACCTGCGGACGAACCTCTCCTTTAGTGACGAGCGTCTGAGCGCCTACGTCGTCCGGCTCGCCCAGCGGGCCGGCAAACACCTCTCGGTGGCCGATCCGCTCGTCGACGCCGCCCTGCCCGACGGCTCCCGCGTCCAGCTGACGCTGGGCGGCGAGGTGACCACCGGCGGGCCGAACTTCACCGTCCGGAAGTTCGCCGACGTGCCCTTTACGCCCGTGGATCTGGTCAACTGGGGCACCTTCAGCCTCGAGGGGATGGCCTACCTCTGGCTGGCCGTCGAGAACAACGCCTCCGTGCTGTTCGCCGGCGGCACCGGCTCGGGCAAGACGACGAGTCTCAACGCCGTCTCGATGTTCGTCCCGCCCGAGAGCAAGGTCGTCTCGATCGAGGACACGCCGGAGCTGACCCTGCCTCACGACAACTGGATTCAAAGCGTCACCCGCGAGGGGGTCACCGCCGGCGGCCGCGGCTCCGTCTCGATGTTCGACCTCCTGCAGGCCGCCCTGCGCCAGCGACCGGAGTACCTCGTCATCGGGGAGATCCGGACCGAGACCGACGTCGCCCTGACCTTCTTCCAGTCGATCGCCACCGGCCACACGGCCTACACGACCTTCCACGCCGACTCAGTGCGCGGCCTGCTGAGCCGCTTGCAAAACGAGCCACTGAACGTCCCCACGGGGATGATCGGTAACCTAGACATCGTCTCCATCCAGCGCCAGACGACACAGGAGGGGAAACGCGTCAGGCGAAACCGTCGGCTCGTCGAGTTCGGCCACCACGAGGACGGTGGCGATGGGGTCGACCCCCACGAGGTGTTCCGATACGAGCCCGCATCCGACGGGTTCGAGCGGAGCGCCGACTCGCGAGTCCTCGATCGGATCGCTGACCAGCGGGGCTGGTCCCACGGCCGCATCGAGCGCGAACTCGAGCGTCGGGAGGCCGTCCTCGAGTACCTCCTCGACGAGGAGATCACCGACTACGAGCGCGTCGCCCGCGTGATTCAGGGGTTCATCCGGGACCCGGAGTACGTTCTGGAGGAGGTCCGCGCCGGCGATCTCGACCCCGAGACCATCGCGGTAACGGAGGCCGACGACTGAGCCGTGACCGACCGTGACCGAACCGAAGACGCGCCCGACCGCGACGCCGCGCCCATGGCCGAGGACCCCGCCTTCCGCGAACCGGCGGTCGACGAGGAGACGGCCGAGGCCGTCCTCGAGGACGCGTTCGACGACGGCCCGAACCCGCTTGAAGCAGGGGACGGTGATCGGACCACCGGCGACGACGGCGACGCGGAACGCGACGAGTCGGAGGCGGCCGCGCTGTTCGACGCGCTCGAGGGTGACGGGCGAGGCGACCGCCGCGAGGCCGAGCCGGAACCGGAGGAGGCGCTCAGCCAGCCCCTCCTCGAGGAGCGCCAGCTCGGCGCGGAGGAGCGACTCGAGTTGCGCGAGGCCTATGGGCGGGTCCGAGCGTTCTTCAAGACGCGGCCGGAGCGATATCGCGGGCTACAACGGCGGCTCAAGCAGGCCCGGATCCGGGCCACCTACGACACGTATCTGACCGACAGCGTCGGACTTGCCGCGATCGCGGCGATCGGCGCGTGGGTCGTCGCGTTCCTCGCGCTCCTCGGGTTGGCGCTTACCGGGACGCTGGCCGACGTACTGGGGCCGGTGTTCGGCCTCGCCGGTATCACTCGCGATGTCTTCCTGACGGCCCCGCTGCTCGTGGCGGGGCTGGTAGTGCCGGTCGTCTGTTCGACCGTCGCCGCAAGCGCCGTCTGGATCGGTCGGAACTACTACTACCCGCGCACCGTCGTCGCGGCGCGACGCCGCAGCATCGCGTTGAACCTCCCCTACGCGATCACGTTCATGTACGCGCTGACCAGCGGCGGGATGAACGTCATCGAAGTCTGTCGCCGACTGGGCGACAGCGAGGCGGTCTACGGCGAGGTGGCAAACGAGTTCGACCTCGTCGTCCGCGAGATCGACCTGTTCGGCAACGACCTGTTGGGGGCGCTCGACAACGTCCGGACGCTGACCCCCAGCGACGAGTTCCGCCGGTTCCTCGACGACCTGCTGGGCGTCATCGAGTCCGGCGGCGATCTCGAGACGTTCCTCGAGGCGGAATCCGAGGAAGCCATCGACGACGCACTCGAGGCCCAATCGTCGTTCATCGAGACGCTGGGGATGCTCAGCGAGGTGTTCGTCGTCGCGTTCGTCGCCGCACCGCTGTTTCTGATCGTCGTCCTGATGGTCGTGAGCTTCCTCGGCGCGGAGACGGTCGGCGCGATAGCCGTCCTCGTCTACGTCGGCTTCCCGCTGGCGATGGTCGGTTTCTTACTGCTCGTCGATCTGCTCTCGCGGCCGTTCGAGGTGCCGACGGCCACGCTCGCGGATGCGGACGACCGGACGATCGATCCCGAGGCCGTCGCCGACGACCCGCGGTTCGCGGCCTACGAACGGGCCAAGCGCGATACCGGCGTCCGGGCGTTCCTGTCGGACCCGTTCCGGGCGATCCGACGCCAGCCGCGGCTCTCGCTGGCGGTGACGGTGCCCGCCGGCCTCGCCGTCGCCGGCCTCGCGATCCGGTCCGGGATGGCTGAACCGACCGTCGCCGGGGTCCTCGCGGCCCCGCTGCAGTCGACCGTCGGGCTGGCCGTCGCGCCGCTGGTGACCGCGACCGCACCGCTTGCAGTCCTTCACGAGCGCGAGCGCCGGCGGACCGAGACGATCACTGAGCGGTTCCCCGACGTGTTGGGCATCCTCGCCAGCGCGAACCAGATGGGGGTCGACGTCGTCGACGCCTTCGAACTGGTCACGCGGTGGGCCAGCGGGACGCTCGCGGTCGAACTCCGTCGTGTCCGCAACGACGTCGCGTGGAACCACGACCTGACCGGTGCCCTGCTTTCCTTCGCCGACCGGCTGAACGTCCCCCAGCTTACCCGGACGATGACGCTGGTCGCCGAGGGAAGCCGCTCGAGCGGCGACCTCCACGGCCTGCTCGAGATCGCGGCGAAAAACACCCGGGCACAGGCGAAGATCGCCCGGGAGCGCCGTCGCGAGGTCGGTTCCTACGTGGCGATCGTCGTGATCGGGTTTCTGGTCTACCTGCTGGTGATCGTCATGATCAGCGCGAGCTACCTGACGCCGATCGCGGAGTTGGCCGCCGAGTCGGACGCGACGGCGGCCACGGCGGAGAGTCCGGTTTCGCTGGGTGACATTCCCGTCGATGCCTACGAGGCCCTCTTCCTCCACTCGGCGCTCATTCAGGGGTTCGGGAGCGGACTCATCGCGGGGAAATTAGCCGACAACGACGTCGTCAGCGGCCTCAAGTACGGGCTGGGACTGGTCGTCCTCACCGTCGTCGCGTTCTACCTCCTGGTGTAACCATGATGGGACCTCACTCCGACGACCGGCACGGCACCGACTCGCGACCGATCGGGCGGTTCGGCGGCCCCGGATCGGGCTCAAATGCCGATCGGGCCGTCTCGCCGGTAATCGGCGCGATCCTGATGTTCGCGCTCGCGCTCGCCTTGCTCGCGCTCCTCCAGACGACGGCGATCCCCGCACTGAACGAAAACCTCGAGTTCCAGCACAACGACCGGGTCCGAAGCGATCTGGGCGAGGTCGACGGAGCCGTCGATCGGGTGGCCGCGTCCGGCAACGGGGAGACGGTCGCGATCGGGGCCGGACTCCGTTATCCGCCGCGGCTGTTCTTCGTCAACCCGCCGCCGGCGTCCGGGACCGTGCGGACGACCGACGCCGGGACCGTCGCGATCGACAACGCCGCGGCGGCCGGCGAGACCGGCGACTACTGGAACGGCACGCCGCAGACGTTCGGCACCCGCGCGCTCGAGTTCGTCCCCGACTACAACGAGTACGGGGGCGCACCGACGACCGTCGTGGAGCCGTGGGTCCGCTACGACCGGTTCGACGAGCGAGCCGTCACGCGGTCCGAGCAGGACCTCGTCGACGGTCGCCGGCTCGACCTCGTCGCGCTCGAGGGCGAGCGGTCGGTCTCGCGGGCGGACGACGTTTCGGTCGACGTCGACCCGACCAGCGCGCCGGCCCGGACGGTGACGGTTAGCGACCGAGGCGAGCCGATCACGCTGACGCTGCCGAGCCGGCTCTCCGAGGACGAGTGGCGGGACCTCCTCGCGGCCGAACTCGATCCCGCGGGCGATTCCGATGACGACCGGTACGTCACGAGCGTGGACTGTCAAGCGGCCCCGCCCGATCCCTGCGGACAGGTGACCCTGACCCTCGAGGAAGGGGCGACCTACGAACTCCGGCTCGGGGCGGTCGCGGTCGGCAGCGGAGCGAGCCCCGAGGGGGCCGCGTATCTCACCGACATCGAAGGAACGGCGACGGCGATCCCTGAAAGCGGCCGCCAGCGACTGGTTGTCGAGGCCCGCGACCGGTTCGACAACCCCGTCAGCGGCGTGACGGTAACCGGCAGCCTCGCCGGTGACGGAACGGTTCGGCCGGTCGAGCCGGTCACCGACGCCGAGGGTCGGGCGACGTTCGTCTACGAGGCCCCGGCCGACGTGGACGGGACCCGCGACGTCGAGGCGACCCTGCGGTTCGGCGACGGATCCGCACGGACCGTGCCCTTCGACGTTCGGGTGATGGACCGCGGCAACGGCGACGCGTCGTCCGTCGCGCCCAGTGCGACGATCACCGACGTAGTCGCGAATACCGGCGGGAACGACCGCTACGACGTCACGCTCAACGCGACCGACGTCAACGGGGACCTCGCAGGGGCCACGTTCGAACTGCGGGATCCCGACACCGGAACGCTCATCGAACGGGTCGAACGAAGCCTGCGCGGCGACGCGGACACCGCGAGCGCGAGACTAACGGCACGCGGGACCGACCGCCGCAGGAGCTACCGGATCGTCGCGACCGTCACCGACGGGGCCGGCAACGTCGCGAGTGACGAGCGGATCGTCAGCGGCTGACGCCAGCCGCGGCAACGGGCGACCGCCACCGTGCCCGTTCGAACGCAAGTCTGTTTTAGGTCCGTCCCCTCAACGGCGAGTATGGAGTGTCGTCACTGCGCGTCGCCCCTCGAGAAACCCGGGGACTTCTGTCTGGTCTGCCGGGAGGCGAACACGGAAGCGATCGTCCTCGAGGCGGCACGCGACAGGGCGACGATTACGATGCTCGCCGGCGAGCCCGACGAGCGCGATCCGGACGCAACCGACCCCGAGGACCTGGTCCTCGGGGAGACGACGATCACGACGACGCCGGAAGACGGCGAGAACGAGCCGATCGAACTCCGGAACTTCGCGGGGCTGATCGGCGACGAGATCCGCCGCAAGCGCCCCGAGGAGGTCTACGCCGGCGGGACGCGGGCGGTGATCCGCGCCGTCCGCGAGGACGTCCACCACCCGTTCTACCGGGTCGACGACGACGATCCCGTGCAGGCGGTCCTCGAGCGCCGCGGCAATCGTGCGCTCGACGTCGTCGAGACGCCGCCGGCCGAGAAGATCGGCGGCAGCCACTCGACGCTGATCGGGGGCCGAACGGGGATGAGCGCCATCCAGACCGTCGCCGGCCACCCACACGTCAAGAAGGTGATTCCCGGCCCCATCGACGCCGGCGGCAAGGGCTCCCAGTCAGGCATGCGCGCGAAGGTGACCCGTGCCGACGACGGCGGCAACGTTCGCATGCTGCTCCGAGACGGTTCGAGCGTCCAGGAGAACCGCGTCGTCACGACCGCCCGCGACCGCGAGATGGGCGAGCGCATCCGCGAGGACTTGAACGACGTCCTCTCGGACGCGGAGTTTCAGTGACCGCGACGGACCGACTCCGCCGCCGGTCGTCCGGCCGTGACTCTCTCGAGGCAAGTATTGTACCGAATCGATGGAGGAGTCAGTTCCTGCTGGTTGTCGGAGTCTTAATGGGGCGGTCGTAATTAGATATAATTAGCATGCTCGAGCGACCGGACGCGGTACTGACGCTGATCCCCCTGCTGGCAGTCAGCGGCCTCGGGATTCGGACGCTACTTGCGGCCCCGACCGTCGGGACGGGGCTGGTCACTGCACCGCTTGCCGTGGCCGGCTACCTCGCCGCGCTCGCCGTCGTCTTTCTGGAACTGCTCGCGTGGCCGATCGCCGAACGGGTCGGCGGCTCGTGATCGCCGACACGGGGAGTGCAGGGATCGGTGCGACTCAACAGGTTTAAGAATCCGCTGCCGATAGTGACGGTCACTATGGCCAAGAAAGGAAGCGTCGGTAGCGCCGGCCGCTTCGGTGCCCGCTACGGTCGCGTCGCGCGACGCCGCGTCAGCGAGATCGAAGACGACATGGAAAACGCCGAGGTCGACGGCGACGACGTCACCCGCGTCGGGACCGGCATCTGGAAGAACGAGGAGACCGGCAAGGTCTTTACCGGCGGTGCCTACCGCCCCGAGACCCCCGCCGGCCGCACCGCCCAGCGCTCGATCCGCGCTGCCCTCGCAGAGGACGACGACGAATAACTCCCTTCGGTACTCAGTATGAGTTACAAATGCTCCCGCTGTAAACGCGACGTCCAACTCGACGAGTACGGCGGCGTCCGCTGTCCCTACTGCGGCCACCGCGTCCTCCTGAAGGAACGCAGCCGCGACGTCAAGGAAGTCGACGTTCAGTAACGTGGCCGCCCACGAGGCGACCCTCGAGTTCGACTACGACCGGCCATCGCGGGCCGCGCTCGTCGCCGAATCGGTCGCCCGCGAGATCGGCGAGATCGACGACGACCGCTCGCGGACGACCCTCGAACGGACGGACTCGCGCGTTCTCGTCGAGATCGACGCGGACGACGTCATCGCCCTTCGTGCGGCGTTGAACACCTGGTTCTCGCTGATCGACGTCGCGGAACGGACAGCCGACGTCGGCGAGACGGCACTCGAGTCCCGATAGCTCTACGTCCCCTGTACCGGCAGGCAACGGGGTCTTCGTTCCCGTCACCGAACCCGCCCTATGGCCGACCGGAACGGAACGTGGCTCGGGCTCGACGCCGCCGCCAAGCCGCTGGTGATCGCCGGGCTCGCACTCGGCATCGGGCTGGGCGGGTTTTTCGACGGCATCGTCTTTCACCAGATCCTCCAGATCCACAACATGCTCTCGTCGTATCCGGACGCGAGCGTCGCGACTGATCTGGAACTCAACGTGATGGCCGACGGGATCTTCCACCTCGCGACCTACACCTTCACGATCATGGGCGTGGTCCTCCTGTTTCGCGCGTGGCGGCTGCCGTCGGTACCCGGGTCCGGACGAACGCTGCTCGGCGCGTCGATCATGGGCTGGGGCGTGTTCAACCTCGTCGAGGGGCTCGTCGACCACCAGCTACTCGGACTCCACCACGTCTGGCCCGCCGGCCCCGGCCCACTCTTGCTGTGAGACATGCTCTTCCTGCTGTGGGGGCTACTCTTCCTGGGCGGCGGCTACCTCGTGATCCGAACCGACAGTGTGGCCGCGCCGACGGCCGGCGACGACGCCGTCGCGGCCGACGGGCGTGGCCCTGAGTAACGCGGCTCGGGCGGGCGTCGACCGGTTGCGATCGGACCGGAAGACAAAGCTGGTCTTTATCAGTCCGGAGGGCGACGGTCGAGACATGCAAGGAAATCTGCCTCCTGAAGCCCAGGAGAAAATCGAGCAGCTCCAGGACCTGCAGGAGACGGCACAGGAAGTCGCCGTCCAGAAGCAGGAAGCCGAATCGAACCTCACCGAGGCCAAGAACGCCCTCGACGAACTCGAGAACATCGACGAAGGGACGACGATGTACCGAAACGTCGGCGAACTCCTCGTCGAGACCGACTACGAGCAGGCCGAGGAGGACCTCGACGAGAAGGTCGACTCGCTCGAGATCCGCCTCGAGACCTTAGAGAAGCAGGAAGAGCGCGTACAGGACCAGTTCGAGAGCCTGCAGGAGGAACTCGAGGATATGCTCGGCGGCATGGGCGGCGGACCGGCCGGCCCCGGCGGCCCGGGCGCTGGCGGCGCGTAAATGTCACCTGACGAGCCGTCCGACGAGACCGTCGTCCGGACGGCCGCCGACGCCGCGGAGGGCGTCATCTTTTCACAGTACAAACAGTCCGACGTGCGCGATTACGACGTCACCGTCGTCTTCGAGGACGGCGTCTTGGAAGTCGACGTCTACCTCAACGCGCCGGAGGGCGAGGACGAGCCCGACCCCGAGCGGGTCGCCGACGACGCCGCGCTCACTGCGCGACAGGCCGTCGACGACCTGTTCGAGGCCTAACGGCTCACCTCAGCGGTCGGGATCGCCCCTTCTCTCGACTCACCGATCCAGAGAACCGCTACCGACGAACGCGAGTCCGATGGCACCGACGAGCAGCACTACGCTCGCGACGGACTCCGGGAGGGGACCGATGGAGTCACCGACGTACCCGACCGCAACGAGTGCCGCTACGACAGCGGCGGGGATCGGATGTGCCACCAGTTGTTGTTCGAAGGCTCTGAGCCGCCAGTACACCATCTCGAGGCTCGAGGCGACGGTCGCCCCGAGCGGCCGGTTCCCGTCGGGGTTTTCGGCCGGTTCGAACGCCTCGAGATCGCTGTCCTCGACGGTGACGATTTCGCCGGTGTTGACCCGCCGGCCGTCGGCGTCGCCGACCCGGAGCAGGGTCACGGCGTCGCCCGTCCCGACGACGCGGTAGATTCCGCCCGGGTAGTCGCCGTCGGTCGGTCGGACGTGATCGCGCATGGAAAGTGACTGCATACCGGTACGGCGTCGCCGGAACTACGTAATACTGGAGGCTCGACCGCGAGCGGAGACACGGTCGTCACCGAGGCCGAGCGCCCGCTACGTCCGCCGGCCGTCGGGAGCGAGCAACTCGATCGGATGCGGCACCTCCCGCTCGAGCAGCGTCTCGAGCTGGTCGCCACACGACGTGCCGGACGCGACGACGGTCTCGACGTCCTCGACCTGCGTCGCCAGCCGTTCGCCGACGTCCACGCTGAGTTCGTAGTACTCCCGCTTGTAGCCGAAGGAGCCGGCCATCCCACAGCACTCGGCGTCGGAGGTCGTGGGCGCGTACCCACACTGCTCGAGGACGGCCACGGTGGGTGCCTCGAGGGCGAGGGTCCGCTGCTGGCAGTGGGAGTGGTAGGCGATCGGCTCGGCCCCGTCGCCGGTCGACAGCGCCGAGGGATCCGCGCCGTTCTCGAGCAGGCCGTAGACGTACTCGCAGATCTCGTAGCTGTTCTCGCGGAGCCGCTCGAAGGAGGTCTCGGGGAGCAGGCGCTCGTACTCGCGGTGCATGGCCGCCAGATCCGACGGCTCGACGACGACCACGTCCCGATCGGCATCGAGGTCCTCGGCCACGGCGGCGTAGAGCCGGCTGGCCTGCTCGTCCGCCGTCGCGATCATCCCCTGGGAGAGGGCAGCGCGCCCGCTCTCGGGTAGGTCCGGCACACGGACCGGGACCCCCAGCGCCTCGAGGGTTTCGACCGCGGCCTTCCCGCGCTCGACGTCGACGTAGTTCGTGTAGACGTCGGGGTAGAGGACGACCTCGCGCTCGAGGTCGGTCCCGCCGCTCCGAGCGGCGGCTTGGTCCGCCCGTCGGCTCGAGGCGGCGACGCCACCTCGGTCCTCGAACCAGTCGACGAGCGACTCCCGCCGGAAGGTCGGCAGGTCGCGCCGGCGGTCGATCCCGAGGGTTCGCTCGAGGGCCGCGCGGACGGGACCGGCGTCGGCGAGCCAGTTCGAGACGGGTGCGGTCGCGCTGGCGGCCTTCGCGACGGTACCGATGTTGCCGAAGAAGCGCTTGCCGGGATCGAGCCCGCCCGACTCCGCGTCGGGAGTGAGGCCGTCGACGAGGAAGTCGTAGGACTCGGGCTCGCTGCTGCGGTTCACGCGGTCCCGGACGACGGTGTTGATCCACGGGATGTCGATCTTCACCGGGCAGGCGTCGACGCAGTTCGTACAGCCGGTACAGAGGTCGTTGAACTCGGCCGCCGACTCCTGCCCGTGGACGCCGGCCTCCCAGCCGGTGGCGATCCCGCCCGAATACGTCTCGCCGCCGAAGCCGTGGCCGCCGACGGACTGGAAGTTGGCACACGAGTTCGAGCAGGCCCCACAGCGAATGCAGTACAGCGTCTCCCGGAGCTGATCGTCCTCGCGCATGTCCATGCGGCCGTTGTCCAGCAGGACGAGGTGGAAGTCGCGGTCCGGGTCGCCGGTCCCGTCGGTCGCTCCAGCGCCCTCTGCTCCATCCGCGCCGTCACCCGTAATCGGCTCGTCCGGCGAGTCGAAGGAAAGCGTCGGCGAGTCCGTCGGCGGCGACAGCATCGTCACGTACTGGGAGATCGGCTGGCCGGTCGCGCTCTTGGCGATGATGTCGACGAACGGCTCGAGGTCCGACAGCGTCGGGATCAGTTTCTCCACGCCGGCGACCGCGACGTGGGTGTCGGGCGTGACCGCACACTTGCGGGCGTTGCCCTCGTTGGTCACGAGGGTGATCGTCCCGCTGTCGGCGACGACGAAGTTCGCGCCGGTGATCCCCACGTCGGCGTCGGTGATGATCTCGCCGAGGTGGTCCCGGGCGAACCGCGTGAGTTCCTCGGCGGTCTCGAACGGCTCGTCGGGGTCGAATCGCTCGTTGAACAACTCGGCGATCTCCGCGCGGGAGATGTGCATCGCCGGGCCGACGATGTGGGAGGGCGTATCGTCCGCGACTTGGAGAACCCACTCGCCGAGGTCGGTCTCCGTGACGTCGATCCCCTCGGCCGCGAGCGCGTCGTTGAGGTCGATCTCCTCGGTCGTCATCGACTTCGATTTGACGACCGATGGCGTGTCGGTCTCCCCGGCCACCCCGTTCTCCTCGGTCCGGTTCTCGACCACGTCGGCCACGTAGGCGTTCGCGTCCGCGGCGTCGTCGGCGACGTAGACCGTGCCGCCGTTCGCCTCGACGGCCTCGCGGACCGTCTCGATCAGGTCCGGCAGCCGGTCGATGGCATCTTCCTTGATCGCCCTGGCCTCGGTTCGCAGTTCCTCGATGTCGTCGGTCGCCTCGTAGGTCACATTGCGGCGCTCGTTCGAGTGACTGGCCTGTGCGTGGATAGCTTCGCCCTCGGTCTCGAGCAGGTGGCGGATGCGATCGGCCGTCCCCGCGCGCGATCGTTGTGCCATCTTATCGGTCCTCCAGGACGATCACGTCGACATCGCCGGGGCCGTGGACCCCGTGGACGAGGTCGCCCATGTCGGCGGTCGCGCTCCGGCCGGTCGCGAAGACGACACTGTCCCGGCCCGCGTCGAAGCCCTCGGCCAGCCGCTCGAAGCCGGCGCTCAGATCGGGGACGACGTCGCTCTCGGCGACGACGGCCACGTGGCGGTCCGGATAGAGGCTGATCGGCTCCGCCCCGTCGGCCGTCGACTCGACCGCGACGGTGCCGTACTCCGCGACGGCGAACCCGACCGGCGTGACGCCGGTCCGGGCCGCCTCGAGTTCCCCCGCAGTCGGCTCAGTCGTCACGCTCGCGGGGAGCGAGACGCCCTCGAACGGCAGTGACGCGCCGACTGCCGGCTCTTCGACGATCCGTTCGATCCGCTCGCTCGCGTCGGCGGCCGACACGCGCTCGAGGCCCACCTCGAGTCCCTCGAGTGCGCGTTCGAACCGACCGACAGTGTCGACTGTCATCGTCTCCCACATCCGGGCGGACCAGCAAGAGCGTGACGGTCGGGCCGACACCCGCTGGCGACCACCACCCAACGGGATAGCGTCTCGGTTGGATCGACGGCGGATGCTCCCGATCGCCTGGCAGGCCAACTCGACTCGCGGTTTCTCCCCGTCCTCAATCGCGCCCTCGAGCGTTACGAGAGGACCTCACGGAGGACAGCGACGATGTCGGGTGTCGCGCGGGCCATGCCGGCCGTCAGGCAGTACAGGGCAACCGGCGTCCGAACGGCGTTCAACTCGACCGACTGCCCGGTGGCTTCCCGCAGGAGCTGATCGGCACGCTCGAGTCGCTCACACAGGTTCGACGCTACCCAGCGCTCGAGCGCTCCCGCGTCGAGCAGCGATTCGATCGCGGTGATCGCGTCGTTTCGCCGGTCGGCCACGTCGTCGACCGTCTCGATCACGATCGGGTCTCCCGTTTCGATCCGCGACCGGAGGCGCTCGAACCCCTCGATAGCGACGAGATTTCGGGCGGCGTCCCGGACGTAACGGGCCGGTTCCCTAACGGGGGTGCCATCCCCCACGGCTTCGATCTCGTATAATGCGAACTCCAGTACCGTTGCGGATGTCGACTCCGGTTCGATATCCCGGTCGACGTACTCGTGGGGGTCGGCCGACAGCGGGTCGGGCAACACCTCCCGTCTGTCAGACCGACGGTCGGCGAGCGACGCTGCAGCCTCGGAAAGCGCCGCTCGCTCGGCGTCCTCGAGCGAGTCGACGAGCGTCTCGTAGGCATGTGACGCGTCCTCGAATGCCGCGCGGCTGGCCTCAAGACGAGCGGCCATCGCGCCGACAGCGAGCGACGGAGCCGGCTCGTCGACGTCCGATACCGACGCCAGTTCGTCGGCCGCAGTATCAAGCAGCGAAGCGACATCGGCGTGGGTCCATACCGCCGCGATCGGGTCCGAACCGACGAGAAACACCCGCTCCTCGTCGAACGACTCGAGGCTCGTTCGTTGTGCGTCCGTCGCCTCGAGGATCTCCGATCGGGTGCGTCCCTCATCGATCGCTGCCCAGATGCCGGCCGCGTCGGCAGCGCTCCGTCGGGCCAGCCGAAGGCGCTCGAGACGAGCCCCGATCGTCGGTTCGTCGGCGGCCGCGTTGGCGTGTTCACGCGCGTCTTCTCGATTGGACTCGAGCCGCCGCCGAATCACCCCGTTGGGAACCGTTTCGGTACCGATCGGTTCCGGAATCGGCTCGAGTAACATCTCGACTCGTCGCGCGCTGGCTCGGCGGTACTCGTCGGTTACCGACAGGCCAAGCCCGTGACTGACGGTCGGGCGGTCGGTGTCATCGACGAGCGCGGCGAGGCGGTCGCCGTCGAGCGAGGCGGAGAATCCGGGGAGCGCGCTACAGCCGGCGAGCGAGACCGCGAGGGATCCCACCGTCCCGAGAAGCGCGCGTCGTGACGTGACGATACTGGATCGATCGCTGCCGAACGTCATGTCTCGCCGCCCTCCGCGGCCGTTTCGTTGCCGGGGGTCGTCCCGTCGGTATCGTTCGCGTCCCCGGCCGCGTCGGCCGACGAGCCGCAGTCGTCCGGAACGGTCACGTCGAACTGGTCACCGATATCGATCGGGTTCAACGTGTCCGGCACGCGGACGAGCGCCGCAACCCACTCCTTCCCGTCGGCGTCACAGTCGACGTCATACTTGTAGAGCGGGTGACAGAGGGATATGGTAAGGCGGTCGTCGCTCCACGAGACGGCACGCGGTTCCACGCGGCGACAAGTCCCGATCTCCAACTGCACTATGGCGACTGACGCTTCGTCGTAGGCCGTCTCCCGAAGGAATGCCGCCACGTCGTCGCCGGCACCGTCGTCGGCGAACGTGAGGCCGTCGACGAACTGCTCGCCCCAGACGAGATACCGTGCCGGCTGGGACGAGAGGATACTTAGATCGGCGGACCAGTAGCCCACCCCATTCGTCTTGTCGAATTCGACCGGTCGTGTCGGTCCTCGGACGACCGTCGTTTCGGGGTCGCGGTCCTCGCAGTTCGTCTCACACGTTGGGCTCCGATCCTCGAGGAACTGCGCCACTTCCGATTCGGTCGTACAGCCGGCACTGCTCGCGAGCAGTGCGGTCGTCGCACAGAGGAGATCGCGTCGGCTCCGGGTTCCCATCGCATGAAATAATCCATATAAATATCATAAATTTTCCCCTTTGCGGGACGGTGAGATACCGTTCGAAGCCGGTCGATCGGCTGGCGACGTTTACAGCGGTCTTCGCAAGCGCCGCGATCCAGCCCGACGGGCGGCGCTCGAGCAGGGCCGACGACGCCTACCGCGACTCGCAGATCGCCAGAAAGTTCTCGAAGATCTCCTCGCCCTCCTCGGTGTGGGCGACCTCCGGGTGCCACTGGACGCCGTAGAGGTCGCGGTCGGTATCGCTCATCGCCTCGACGTCACAGACGTCGCTTTGGCCGGTCAGTTCGAACCCCTCGGGCAGTTCCGTGACCTCGTCGGCGTGGCTCGCCCAGACGCGGGTCTCGGGGTGTAGCGAGCCCGTCAGCGGGTCGTCGTCGTCGACGATGTCGACGGTCACGTCCGCGTAGCCGCCGTACTCCCCGCTTCCGACGCTGCCGCCCAGTTCCGCGGCGATCAGCTGCATCCCCAGACAGATGCCGAGTACCGGCACGTCCGCCTCGAGGTAGTCAGCGGATTTCCCGATCCGGTCCATGTCCGGACCGCCCGAGAGGACGACGCCGTCGGCATCGACGTCCTCGGGAGGCGTGTCGTTGTCTACGATTTCCGTGTCGACGCCGAGGTCGCGAAGCGCCCGGCCCTCGAGGTGGGTGAACTGTCCGTGGTTGTCCACCACGACGATCTTCGTCATTGGGTGTCCGTAGCGGACGGCCCGATAAAAGCGGTCCGGAACGCGCTCTCGCGAGTCCTCGCGCCGACAGACTGGATCTTATAAAGCGGCCACGGGTGGAGGTGAACGCGTTTCCGAACGCCGCCACCACGTGTTTCGAAGACAGCATGAGCCGACGGCGAACACACGCAGGCGACGTGCGATGGGGCTGGACCTGTCCCCGCTGCGAGACGGACGTCTCGGTTCGGAGAGATCCCGACTCCGACACCTTCCGCTGGGAGTGCGATGCCGACCACTGCGCGGCGGTCGGCTTCGGCTTTACCTCCCGGCGCAGGGCCCGACTCGCCCTCCGAGAGTACCGCGAACGGTATCAAAACGTCTACCGCTGAGCCGATCCCGCGGCGGAACCGCACCGCTCGAGTTGCGCGTTCCGGTACGTTTATGCGTTCGTCACCGGATGCCAACGGTATGGCAGTCGATCTCGGCCAATTCGATCATCCGTCGTGGCTTACCGTGGCAGGAACCGGCCTCGGGTACGCGCTGATCCTCGCAGTACTGACGCTGGCCATGTTCATCGTCCCGTGGCTCGTCTTCTCGGCGCTGTAGGCGACGGCCCTCGATGTCAGTCGGTACCGTCCCACCGCAGGCACTCTTGTGCCACTCGCGGCGACGAACGAGTTCCGGACAGTCGCTCGAGTCCTCTCGGATCCGTTCTCACGACAGTCACGGTCGCTGAGGGGTAGGGCTAGATACTACTCCCTCGACGTGGACGGTCGCCTGTGAGCGACCACACGCAGCGCGTCGAGCCCGAGCGGGCCGACAGGACGAGGCCATGGCCGGTCCTCGTGGCCCTCGGCCTCGCCGGCTCCGAGGTCGGCATCGTCGTCGGCCTCGGTCCCGTCGCCGTCGCCGGTCTCGTCGTGTTCGCCGCCAGCATCGCCGGGATCCTGGCCGATGCCGGCTACGTCGCTCGGCCGCTTCCGTTTGCGGCCAAAACGGGCGCGGCGTTCGTGGCCGTCGGCGCGGTACTTGCCGCCCACGGAACCGGAACGGTGCCGATCACACCCCTCGAGCCACTCTCCGGGCTCGCGAGTCGCGGCGCGGCGATGGTCGTCGCCGGATTCGTGACGATCGGCGGTGCGGGGCTGCTGTTGACGCGGCGACCGGCGGACGAACGTCCAGACCGATAACCACACAACCCACTCGAGGACCAAGACAATGAGCAGACGCGCCTTCGACGCCGAAGTCACGCTCGACCTCGCGGTCAACCTGCTGCCGTTCCTGATCATGGCGTTTTTCGTCGGCGTCTTTGCCGTCTTCAACCCGTGGGGGGTCGATCCGCTCCAGTCGGCGCTCCAGTTTTCGATCCTGTTCGCGACGATGGGGATGCTCGCGGTCGCGACCTATCTGGCCGCGCGGGTGATCGAAACCGACGATCGGACCCGCCACGACACGAGCGACACCTGACTCAGTTGATCACCAACACGAACCCGGTGATCGCCATCAGGACGGCGATGCCGACCAGCAAAAGGAGAAACAGCTCCTTCTCCGCGAGTCGGCCGCGAGCGTCCCGAGCGGTCCCGTCGTCGATCTCGTTCGGAGGCATCCTCACGGCGGCTACACCGCGGCCCCAAAAGAGCGTTTCCCGGGCCGGACCGGGGCGATGCAACGAGCCGGCGTCGGGGGCGGTGGATCTGCTGCGAACGCCGCCGTTCGGGCTCGACGGCGAGGTCAAGCGTGTCGGTGACCGTGTCGGGCCGTGAGGATGTCGTCGGCCCAGTCGACGTCGACGCGGTGGTGTGGTGTTCCCGAGAGTCCGTCGCGGCTGACGATCTCGAACGTCCGGTTCCGTGCGTCGGGGGTAAACGGTGCGGCCGCCATGATCCGTGCGACGTCCGCCCGGGGGATCGAGCCGGTGACGGAGTCCCCGCCCTGGCCGACGACGACGTCGCCGCTTGGCGGATCGTCCGTGAGTCGTCCCGGACGCACGATCGTGTACCCCAGTCCGGAGCGTCGTAGCGCCGCTTCGGCGTCCCGCTTGGCTCGTCGTACACCCCGGAGTGCGAGCCGCGCCGGGAGCGACAGCCCCGCCTTCGAGTCACCCACGCCGATGGCGCTCTCGAGGACGACGTACGAGACGCCCTCGGCGACGGCCGCGGTCGTGAGATTGATCGCGCCGGTCCGGTCGACGAGTTTGCCGCCGGTCAGGTGACGCAGACACGGCGGCGAGCCGAGCGCACAGCAGACGAGGTCACAGTCCTCGACGGCCGCGACGGCGTCGCCCGAGTCGAAGAAGTCGGCGACGACCACCTCGTCGGCCCCGTGGCGCTCGAGCGTGTCGACGTTCCCGTAGGAGCGCGTCGTCGCGCGGACCGTGAGATCGGTCGGTCGGAGGACGGATAGCAGTTCCTCGCCGGTGGCCCCGCTGGCACCGGCGACGAGGACGCGGTCGAGTGGGCGTGAGTCGGTCATCGAATCAGGTACTGGATCGACACGGAAAACCCTCTGCAGCGGTCGGTGGGCATGACAGTCTCCGCCGAGTGCGAGACGCCGGGCGATGCCACGACCGGAACCGAGCGCGTCGTTCGCCGGTGAGGACAGGTCACGAACTTCGCAGTCGGGATGGTCGGCCGGACCGAATCCCGATCCGGCTGGTCGTCGGTCGGCCGATCGTCTCGCCGTCGCGGTCCCCCGATCCGTTACCGCGCCAATTATTAACTGGGGACATGTGGGTAGCCGACATGGATCGAATTTCGCTCGGCAACGACGAGTTCGAGGGTCGGAACAACGCCTACGTTCTCGCCGACGACGCCGCGAGCGAACTCGCGCTCGTCGATACGGGGATCGCGGTCGATCCGGTCCGAACGGACCTCCGCGACGGGCTGGCCGACCGCGGCTACGAGATCGCCGACATCGACGACATCGTCCTCACACACTTCCACGCCGACCACGCCGGACTGGCCGGCGAGATTCAGGCCGAAAGCGGGGCCACCGTCTACGTCCACGAGGCCGACGCCCCGCTCGTCGCCGGGGCGGAAGACGCCGTCGCGGCCGTCGAGGACCACCGTCGCGAACTGCTCGCGGAGTGGGGCGTCCCCGAGGACGCCCGGCGGGAACTGCGTACCTTCTTCGAGTCGGCCGAGATCGAGGGGCCGCCGGCCGAGCCGACGCCCATCGAGGACGGCGAGGTCCTCAAGGTCGGCGGCCACCGCCTCGAGACGGTCCACGCGCCGGGCCACGCGGCGGGCCTGTGCTGTTTCGAGATCGACGGCGGGGACGAGGCGTTCGTCGGCGACGCCTTGCTACCGGTGTACACCCCGAACGTCGGCGGCGCGGACGTCCGGGTCGAGCGCCCCCTCGCAAAGTACGTCGACACGCTGGAACGACTCGCCGACCGCGACTACGACCGAGCCTGGCCCGGCCATCGCGACCCCATCGACGACCCGACTGCCCGCGCCGAGACGATCCTCGAGCATCACCGCGAGCGGGCGGCAACGATCGTCGAGTTGCTGGCCGACCACGGGCCGGCCGATGCCTGGACGATCAGTTCCCACCTGTTCGGCGACCTCGAGGGAATCCACATCGTCCACGGTCCCGGCGAGGCCTACGCCCACCTCGATCACCTCCGCCACGAGGGCTTCGTCACGGCCGATAGCGGCACGTATCGCCTCGAGCGGGAACCGAACACCACGGAACGGATCGTTTGAGCCGCTGACTGACGGCGTCCGAAGTCACAAACACCACACGTATTCACTGTTCTCAAGAGCCGCTCGAGAGCGTCTGAGCCGAAGTATTGTCGGTACCGTAGTAAGAAACTCCACATTAGTGTATTGTTCACAAGATCCTTGCTAACTTCCCTCACCTTTATTACGGGTGACTCGAAACTGGTGGGTGAGAATCGGTAACTCAGTGACACACAATGGTTAACGAAGATAACGATACGATCGATTCAGGTGAGATTGGTAACGGTAGTGTCGGGCGGCGGACGTTTTTAGGGGCTGCAGGTGCCGGTGCGGTGACGACGGCGCTGGCCGGCTGTCTCGGCGGCGTCGACAGTGGCGGCGGCGACGACGGCACGCTGACGATCGGCCATCTCGCCCCAACCGGGATGGCGATGGGGGTGGGGTCGGAACGCAGTGCCAAGATCGCGGTCAACGAACTCAAAGAGGGCGAAGGCATTCTGGACCAGGAGATCGACCTGATCACGGAAAACACCGAACTCTCCACCAGTACCACGACTCCGATCGTCGAGGAGATGATCAACCGTGACAACGTCGACCTCATCGTGGGAACGTTCAACAGCGAGATCACGCAGGGGATCATGGACACGGTCGCCGAGTCGGACGTTCCGTTCATCATCACGGGCTCGGCCGACGTGAATACGATCACCGACTATCACGGCGAGGACTACGAGAAGTACAAGAACATCTTCCGGACCGGGCCGATCAACTCCCACTACCAGGCCGAGGCGATGGCGGGATACGCCGAACACCTCTCGGACAGACACGGCTGGACCGACTTCGCGTTGCTGCCCGAGGAAGCCGCTTGGACGACGATCTTCCGCGATCGACTCCCGGGACTGCTCGAGGATCGCGGCCTCAATGTCGTCTATGACGAGGTTCCCAGCGTGCAGACCTCGAATTTCACGCCGTTCCTCGACGACATCGAAAGCGAGGGCGCGGACGCAGTGATCCGCTTCTTCGCGGCGGGTGGTCGCGGACAGCTCCTCGGGGACTGGGCCGGCGAATACCCCTTCGCCGTGGAGGGCGTTCACGTCGCGTCGATGTCCCCGGAGTTCTGGGACCAGTCGGAAGGCGGCTGTGTCTTCGAGACGACGTCCCAGTCCGGTGGCGGCGGCGTCACCGAACTGACGGGCAACACGATGGACTTCGTCGAGATGTACGAAGCGGAGTTCACCGGCGGCGGTCAGGAGCCGCCGAGCAAGCCGATGTACATGGGGTTCAACACCTACGATGCGATCCACTTCTACGCCAAGGCCGCCGAAGAGGCCGGCACGGTCGACTACGCGGAAGACCTCGACGACATCGTCGACGCGATGTTGAGCATCGAACACAACGGTGCGGCCGCGAACATCTCGCTGGCCGGCGAGGATGCGGACTACCCCAACGACGTCGAAACGACCGAAACCGAAAGCGGCGAGGTCAATTACCCGATGACCCAGTGGCAGCCGACCGATGATGGCGGCAAACAGGAGGTCGTCTACCCGGTTCAAGACCGGTCTGCAAAACACATGAAGCCAAGCTGGATGTCGTAAGACATGCTCGAGTCAATTCTCTCGGTCCTCATCTTGGGGGCGATGATGAGCGCGATCTATGCGCTCGTCGCCATCGGGTTTACCATGATCTTCGGCGTTGGAGGCGTGTTGAACCTCGCTCACGGCGGGCTGATCATGATCGGCGCGTACGCGTTCCTCGTCTCGACCTCCTCGTCGGTGGTCGGTTCGATCGCGGTCCCGACGCTCCTCGGACTCGTCATCGCAACGCTCGTGACGGCAGTCGCTTCCTACGTCCTGTACGGCGGGCTGGTCCGATACATCGAGGACAACGTCGTGATCACGTTCCTCTCGACAGTGATGGTCGCGTTGCTCCTAACGGAACTGATCCACTACGAGTTCGGGAGCAGCCCCCGAACGCTGCTCCCAATAGCCGACGGCACGCTCCATCTCCAGGGCGTCGGAACCCGGATCAACTACATGTACATCCTCGGGTTCGTCGTCTCGTGGATCGCGATCGGGCTGTTGTGGTACTACGTGAGCCGGACCGACGAAGGGCGGTCGATCCTCGCGGTCTCGATGAGCGAACGGGGCGCACAGCTTACCGGTGTGGATCTCGAGTCCGTGAAATCGCGGACGTGGCTGATCGCCGGTGCCCTCGCCGGGCTCGCTGGCGTGTTCCTCGGAACGCTCCAGACGACTAGTCCGGAGATGTGGCTCAACCCGCTCGCGATTGCCTTCATCATCGTCGTGATCGGCGGGATCGGATCCATCAAGGGGTCGGTCGTCGCGGCGTACCTGATCGGCTACCTCGAACAGTTCACGCTCGAATTCCTCGGCACGGGCTACCAGGGAATCTTTTCGCTGGTCGTGCTCGTTGCGGTCTTGCTCCTCAAGCCGGAGGGGCTCTTCGGGAGGGAGTTTGCCCATGAGTAGCGAAACGGACACCGGACGTGGTATCGGCGGACGAGTAAGCGGCGCCGCAGGTCGGGTCGGCGGTGCGGCCGTCGACGGACTCAGTACCGTTACCGAGCCCGTCGATCGGGCACTCCGGCCGATCGCAACCGTCTACAACCGCACGCTCGGTGGCTACTTCGGCGAAATGAACGGCCTCCAGTTCGTGTTGCTGGTGGGGGCGTTCCTCGGACTCGTGACGATCCCGTTCTGGGGGAATTACACCCTAGTGCAGGCGACGTGGCTCGCCTGTATCTGGGGCATCTTCGCGATGAGTTGGGACATCCAGAGCGGATACACTGGCTACATCAGCTTCGGCCACTCGGTGCTGTCCGGCGGTGCGGCGTACACGACCGCGATGTTGCTCAACAACGTCAACGCCGAACTACCGATGCGGATCACGATCCCCATCTCGGTACTGATCGCGCTGATCATTGGGCTCGCAATCGCTCTGCCGTCGCTCCGGCTGAGCGGGCCGTACTTCTCGCTGATTACGTTCGTGGCCGTGTTGATCTTCTACCGACTGATCCGGCCGCTGAGTGAATATACCGGCGGCGAGACCGGACTCGGCGGGATCGAGACGGTGTACAGCACCGATCCGGTGATGCGAACGTACGCGTTCATGATTCCGATGTTGCTCATCGCAGCCGCGCTCCTGATCGTCGCGCGGTCGAACATCGGACTCATCCTCGTGGCGATCCGCGAGAACGAGTCTGCGGTCGAAGCCGCAGGCATCAACGCGACCAAGTTCAAGATCTGGTCGTTCGTTCTCAGTTCGATCCCGATGGGAATCGGTGGCGTCCTGCTGGCACACCGCTTCGGGACCGTCACACCCGGCGCGTTCGTCGTCGTCGACAACAGCATCGAGATGATCGCGATGGCCGTCGTCGGCGGGATGGGCTCGATACTCGGGCCGCTCGGCGGGGCCTTCCTCGTCATTATGCTCGAGGACGTGGTCCTCTCCGGCTTCGAGAGCGAGATCAAGTGGTCGATCCTCTGGTTGATCGTCCTGTTGATCCTCGTGTTCGCCCGTGACGGCCTGTTCCGCAAGCTGTGGCACGGGCTCGATCGACTCGGGGGTGATCGCCGATGAGCGTCCTCGAGGTCGACGGGCTGACCAAGAAGTTCGGCGGGCTCGTCGCCGTCGACGACTTCTCGTTCGAGGTCGGTGAGGGCGAGATCGTCGGCCTGATCGGGCCGAACGGCTCGGGCAAGTCCACGGTGTTCAACTGCATCATGGGCATCTACGGCGTCACCGACGGCGCGATCCGGTTCAACGGGACCGACATCACCGACGACTCGACTCACGAGGTCGTCAACAAGGGACTCTCGCGGGTCTCACAGGAGTCGAACCCGATCGACTCGATGTCGGTTGCGGGCAACATCAAGCTGTTCACGCTGCCGAACAGCATCGTCTCGCTGCGCGGCGGTGCCAGCGAGGAGGAGATCTACGACTACGCCGCTCGCATCGACATCGAGGAACATCTCCACGAAATGCCCGGCGAGTTGCCCCACGCGGACGTCCGCCGGCTCGAGATCGCCAAGTCGCTGGCGACCGAGCCCGAGATGATGCTGCTCGACGAGCCGTTCGCAGGGATGAACCAGGCCGAGATCACCGAACTGGCCGACCAGATCGAGCGGTTCCGCAAGCAAGGGATGTCGATGGTCGTCGTCGACCACAACATGGGCGGTCTGATGGACCTGGTCGATCGGATCGTCGTCCTCAACAACGGCGACTTCCTCGCGGAGGGGACGCCGGAGGAAATCGCCGAGAACGAGCAAGTCCAGGAGGCCTACCTCGCTGGGGAGGGACTCTAATGTCCGCGATACTCGATATCAACGATCTCAACGTCTACTACGGCAAGTCACACGCGCTGAAGGGCGTCTCGCTGTCGATCCAGGAAGGCGAAATCTACGGCGTCATCGGCCCCAACGGGGCCGGGAAGACGACGATGCTGAACGCCGTCGCCGGCTTCCTCGACTACGAGGGATCGATCAGCTACGCCGGTCGCGATCTCGCGGGACAGCCGTCCCAGGAGATCGTCGAGTCAGGGCTCATCTACTGCACCGAGGACCGGGACCTGTTCCCGTACTTCTCGGTCCACGAGAACCTGCTGATGGGCGCGCAGTTCCGCGACGACAAGGCGGCAGTACAGGACGATCTCGACATGGTCTATGACCTGTTCCCGCGGCTGGACGAACGCCGCGAACAGGAGGCCGAGACCATGAGCGGCGGCGAACAGCAGATGCTCGCCGTCGGCCGCGCGCTGATGAGCGACCCCGACATGCTGATGTTGGACGAGCCGACGCTCGGGCTCGCGCCGGTCATCATCGAGGACATCGGTGAGGCCCTCGAGACGCTCCAGCAAGAGGAGGGGCTGACGATCCTGCTGGCCGAGCAGAACTCGACGTTCGCGCTGAACCACGCGGACCGGCTCTCGCTGATCGAGACCGGCGAGATCGAACTGTCGGGCCCGCACGACGAGTTCACGGACAACGACTACGTCCGCGAGGCGTACGTCGGCGTCCACTGATCGGCAGGTTCGAGTCGTCTTTTTCGTCGGTTCGACTGGAAGCGGCGGCGCTAGCCGTCGGTCTCGAGGCCACCCTGGAACGCCGCGACGGCCTCGCGGAACGCGTCGGGGATCCGGGTCGGCTCCTCGGTCTCGGTGTCGACGGCGACCTGCGTGACGGTGCCGTCCGCAAGGACCGCGTCGTCGCGTTGCCGTTTCGCCCGGTACTCGTACTCGAGGCTCGAGGTGCCGATGTCGGCGACCCGGAGTTCGTTGACGATCACGTCCTCGAACTCCGCGCCGGTTCGGTAGTTCAACTCGGTGTTGACGACGTGGATCTGCCAGCCGTCCTCGCGCATGCGGTCGTAGCCGTAGTCGATCGCGCGGAAGAACGCGGAGACGGCCTCGTCCTGAAAGGTGAAGTACTCCCCGTAGAAGACGATTCCCTGCTGGTCGGTCTCGGCGAACCGAACGCGATTCTCGAAGACCGGCTGGAACGCGGGGCCGTCCGCGTCCCGATCCGCGTTCGCCGTGTTGTTTGCTCCCATACCGGCAACGCCGCCGCGACGGGCAAAACCGTACCGGCCACGGCAAGGGGCCACAGTCGACGGTCGCTCGCGCCCCGCTGTGAATGCGTGCCGATACGCTATCCGTCGCGACGGCGTGACCGGCACATGGTCAAGCTCTCGACGCTCGTCGTCCTCGCCGGCGTAGTGATGCTCGTCTTCCCGATCCCGCCGATTGCCAGCGCCCTCGGCGGGGTGGCCGTCATCGTCGTCGGGCTCGCGCTTCGGTTGCTGATGGACAAGTGACGAGGTGTGTGACGGACGCGCGCCCGCCGGCGAACTCCAACGCCTGCACTGTTGGGTCGACTCTTTTATTCGTCGGCGATCGATCAACGGCTATGCACTCGACGCCGCAGGTAGTCGTCGCCGGCGGTGGGCTGGCCGGGCTCGTCGCTGCTCGGCACCTCGCCGCCGCCGGTACAGACGTGACGTTGTTCGAACGCCGCGAGACGACCGGGGGTCGGGTCCGCACCCTCGAGCGGGACGGCTTCCGATTCGACCGGGGCTTTCAGGTCTGCTTTACCGCCTATCCCGCCGTTCGGCGCGAACTCGACCTCACGGCGCTGCACCTCCGCCGGTTCGCGCCGGGAGCGACCGTCGCCGGCCCCGACGGGCTGTCGACGCTCGCGGACCCGCTCAGGGAACCGGGGACGATTCCGGCGACGCTATCGAACCCGTACGTTTCGGCGGGCGACGCACTCCGGGTGGCCCGGCTCTGGTACCGGCTCCGGCGAACCGATCCCGGCGACATCTTCGCCGGGGACGACGAACGGATCGATGACTTCCTCCGTAACCGGGGGTTCTCCAAGCGGTTCATCGAGGGTTTCGTCGCGCCGTTCTACGGCGGGATCACGCTCGATCGGTCGCTGGCGACCTCGCGACGGGTCTTCGAGTACACCTTCCGGACCCTCGCGGCGGGCGAGACGGTGGTCCCGGCCGCCGGCATGGAGGCGATCCCCTCGCAACTCGCCGACTGCGTCCGCGAGGTCGGCGGAACGATCCGAACGGGCGTCACGGTCGAGTCGGTCGCGGCCGACGGCGGGGACGCTAGCGATTCCGCGGGCTCGGTTACGGTCGAAACCGACGCAGAACCCCTCGAGGCCGACGCGGTCGTCGTCGCGACCGACCCGCCGACGGCGCGGGAGCTGACCGGTGTCGAGTCGATCCCGACTGCGGCGCGAAGCTGTGTCACCCAGTACTACGCGCTCCCGTCGGGGACCGATCTGGGGACCGGCCGTCGGCTCCTGCTGAACGCGACCGGGCGGGGGCCGAACCACGTGGTGCCCCACAGTGCGGTCGCTCCCGAGTACGCGCCGGCCGACGCGACGCTGATCAGCGCGACCTATCTCGGAGAGCAGCCGGCGAGCGACGAAGACCTGGCCGAGCGGACCCGCCGCTCACTCGAGTCATGGTCTCCCAACCGGGAGTTCGACGACCTCGAGACGCTGCATACCGAGCGGATCCCGTTCGCGCAGTTCGACCAGCCGCCGGGGATCCACGACCGGCTCCCCGACGCTCGCGACCCCGCGGGCTCGGTCTATCTGGCCGGCGACTACACACAGTGGTCCTCGATTCAGGGCGCGATGGAGAGCGGGCGACGGGCGGCCGAAGCGGTCATCGACGATCTGTCGGGCTGATCCGTCGGTCGACTCGAGCGGCAGCGGCCAGCCGACGGTTGACCCGAGCGCCGGCGACGCGACCGCAGTCGAGCGACCGCAGACATCCGGCCCGACATCCGGCGTGTGTCGTACTGGACAGTCACTCGACGGCCAAACGACTACGGCGCTCGGCGTCGTTCCGTCGACAGGCATCCATGGCCATCGACGAACTCCTCGAGGGGGCGGACCTCACCGGGCGACAGGCGGCGATCATCTTCTTTAGCTTTCTCCTCTTGATCGTGCTGGCCGCCGTGCTGTTGATCACGTTCAGCGACTTCTTCCGGAACCTCGTGGTCACCGTTCAGGTGGCCGTCGTCGCCCCCGCTGCCCGACGGACTCGAGCGGCTGTCTCGGAACGAGTGGAGTGACTACAGGAGCCGTCGGCACCGTCCGAGCGGCGGGAACCACAGCACCTCGTCCGTCGCGGCGTCCCTGACGGCGGGATGGAAGGCGTCGGGGTCACGGACCAGCGGCGACTGGAAGTCCCGACCGCGCATTCCGTTGACAGTCGCGCCGGCCGCGAGGCGGGTAAACGCCGGCAGGACGATCACGTCCGCGCCCTCGTAGCAGTCCGGCCCGTAGAGGAGACAGGGGAGCTTGCGGCCCTCGACCGACAGCGCGGGGTGGTCGTGGCCGACGACGTACCGCTCGGCGGTCGTTGCCGGCTGCTCGTGACCGTGACAGATCACCGTCTCGCCACCGTCCGGCCGGTACTCGGGAACGATCCGCCCTGAGAAGACCTCCTCGAGCATCGTATCGTGGTTGCCCGGCGTAACGACCAACTCCGCACCGGCGTCCGCGACGGTCGCGACGACCGCCTCGAGGTCGCGCTCGAGGCCCCGTGGCAGCCGCGAAAACGAGTGGAGGAGGTCGCCCGCGACGACGACCGTCGCCGGCGCGGTCGCCTCGAGTACCGCCGCGAGCCGGTCGCGAACGTCGGCACCGTCGTCGATCGGCGCGTCGACGCTCGAGTCGGCGGCCTTGCCGAGATGGACGTCCGCGAGGACGAGCGTCTCGGTCGTCGGGAGGAAGATCGACCGGTCGTGGACGGCGAACGGAACGTCGACCTCGACGCCGTCGGTCATCGATCCGCGTCGTCGTCGCCGTCCACGGACGGTCCGCTATCGTGGTTGGCGGACGCGCCCGCGTCGGTTCGCGCACCGCCGTCGGTCCGCATCTCCTGGCCCAAGGCGTCCGCGAGGTCGTACTCCGTGCCGGTCAGGATGTAGAGGACGTCCTCCAGGGGCTCGAGGATCTCGGGGAGGATGCGGAGGACGAGGTAGGTGATACCCAGCAGGGCGACGATCGACAGCGACTGGGCGATGAAGTTGTGGGCGACGATGTAGGAGGTCCGGTCGGCCGGCGCGCCCATGAACTCCGTCGCGATGGTGACGAAGATATCCTGCTGGAACCAGCCCCACGGCGAAGCCAGCCCGATGAAGACGTTCCGGACGAGGTTCAGGAACCAGATGACGCCGACCGCGAGCGGGAAGGCAACCGCTTTCCGCTTGAGCGGCGCTTTGACGGCGGCGATGAGGCCGCCGAAGATGGCCATGCTCCCGATGCCCGTACAGGCCGTGATGATGTAGGTCGTCCGGCCGGTCACCGTCTCGTCGGGATCGAAGGCAAAGCGGCTCTGATAGCCGTTTGCCCCCTCCTCGAGGCCGGGGCTGTGGCCGAGCAGTTCCATCCCGAAGTGGGTCTGGGCAGCGGTCGTCTCGATCAACCACGTGCGGACGACCGGAATCGTCTCGACGGGCAGGTAGATCAGCCCCATGAACGCGACGGCCTTCGAGAGCAGGAGCAGCGACTCCCGGCCGGTGGCAAGCAGATAGCCGGTGTAGGCACATAGCGGCAGCGCTGCCACCGTCAGCAGCGTCTCGATCGGGCTCTTGACCTCGAGGTAGTAGTGGGGAGCAAGCGTCAGCCAAAAGACGCCGAAGACGACCCACGCGCCCGCTGCGAGGTATCGCGCGGGATCGGTAGCCCCGTACCATTGGATGACGGCCGCGACGACGAACGCGCCGATCGCGGTCCAGGCGAGGGCGTCCGACAGGGGAACGGAGCCGATACTCATCGAGAGTACCGTCGCGGGTCCCGCCACGGGGTCGACAACCGTACCGGGGGCCGCGGTCGTCACTGGGAGGGGCGACATAGTCACGTAATCCCGAGGGACTCTCGCGCTATCAACTTGACGCCTCGCGGTCGTGACCGCGCTCCAGTCCGGCGAGACGCGGCGGCCGACCGACGGCGCGACCGCGTACCTTTTTGCATCGCTCCCGCTAACCATCGACACATGGTCGACGTCCTCGACAACAAGCGCACCGCGACGCGGTTTCGGATCCTCGTCCAGATCGCGGAACGCCAACCCGCGGTCAGCCAGGGGGAGATCGCCGGGGAAGTCGGCGTGACGAGTCAGGCGGTCAGCGAGTACATCCGGGAACTCGTCGATGACGGTCTCGTCGAGAAGGAGGGCCGGTCGCGGTATCACGTCACCAACGAAGGCGTCGACTGGCTGTTCCGGACCGCCGACGACATTCGCCGGTTCGCGGACCACGTAACCGGCGACATCCTCGGGGCGATGAGCGAGGCCGCCTACATCGCGACCGACGACATCGAGGAGGGTGATACCGTCTCGCTGTCGGTGAAAAACGGGCTCCTCCACGCGACGCCCGGCGAGGAGGGGCCGGCGACCGGCGTCGCGACCACGGACGCCGCGGCCGGCACCGATGTCGGCGTCACCAGCTTCGAGGGCGTCATGGACTTAGAGCCCGGTTCGGTGACCGTCCTGCAAGTCCCCGGCGTCCGGGCCGGCGGGAGCCGCGCGATCGAGTCCGACACCGTCGCCGACCGCTGTACCGACGCCGACCTCGTCGTCGCTGCCGGCGTCGAAGCGATCGTCGCCTGTCGGGAGGCCGGGACCGATCCGACGGTCACGTTCGCCGCGGGCTCCGTCGCCGCCGACGGGGCCAAGCGCGGGCTCGATGTGACGGCCGTCGCCACGACCAACGAGGTCGGCCGAGTCACCGACGCGCTTCGCGACGCCGACGTCTCCTACGAAGTCCTCGAGGGCTAGTCGCCGTCTTACAGGCGTTCCCGATCGCGAACGCCGTTCTCACCACCGACTGTTGGCACCGGCTGGTTCCACGAAGCCGCTTCGTCCGACTATAGTAGCCACTGAAAGTCATTGCACACCTGATCGAACGACGGCGTTGCGATCAGTGTGTGAATCGTTTCAGCGGCTACTATAGAATCGATTGGTTACGCGAGCGGTTCGTCGAGCAACGCGACGGTCGTACACCCCGAGAACGGGGCGCTCGAGCGGGTCCTCGCGGCGGACACGGAATTAGACGACTGCCCGGTAGACCCTCGTCTCGCACAACAGCCGTAGAAATCGACCGGTACGCGTCCCAGCCCCGCCTAGCCGATGTAACGCAGGTCGTCGTCGGTCGGCACGTCCATCCCCTGTTGCTGTTCCATTTCCTGGATCTTGCCGATGACCTCCTCCATCTCATCGGCCCGTTCGTCCAGGGACTCGTAGTCGAGTTCGAAGCCGAGTACGGCTTCGAGGACCTCCAGTACCGCCCGGGCGCTTTTGGGATCGACGAGGTAGCCGCTGGTCTCGCCCATCAGGCAGGTCGCCTCGAAGCCGCGACGTTCGCCTAGGCCGAGCAGGAGTCCCGAGACGCCGACGATACCGCCCGCCGGCTCGTCTTCGCGGAACTCGACGCCCGCGTCCTCGAGTGCCTCGAGCAGCGACTCGTCGCTGACGGCCCCGACGACGGCGTACTCCTCGATGAGTTCGCCCGTCGGGACGCCGCCTAACGCGTACACCTCGGTCGCACCGAACTCCTCGGCGACGTCGAGGAAGGCATCGGTCAGCGTGTAGTGGCCCGCGTTGCTCTGGGCCTGGTGATCGCCGGTCAGCAACAGGAGGTCACGACCGTCGGGGACCTCGACGGCGTGGATCTCGGCGCAGGTCAGCGACGAGACGCCGTCCTCGACGCTGACCTGTGGCGGGAACTCGCGGGAGTAAATCCGCCGGACGAGCGTACTCTCGCCCTCGAGTTCCTCGAGCAGATGTTCGACAGCCAGCGTGCCGACGTGTCCGACCCCGGGCAACCCCTCGACGAGAACGGGGTCGTCCAGTTCGACCTCGGCAACCGCGTCGATCTCGAGTTCGTCCATACCCCTATCAGCGGTTGCGACGTTTAAGAGAGCGTCGGTACTCGCCATGGGGGTCCGCGGGGTCGAGCGGTGCCGGGGCGCTGTTTTCGGCGTCGGCACCACACTCCGGACAGGTCGCAGAAAGCGTATACACCGGGCGGTCGTGGACGTCCTGCCACGCCGAACACACCCGGATGTCCGATTTCATTCGTCGTCGGTGCGTCGCTCGCGGTGGTACTCGCCCGCACCGCCGTGGCCCTCGATCGCGGCGATCGCTCGATCGGCGCTTTCCTCGAGTTCGGATTCGGCGGTCTTGTAGTTCGGTGCCTGCACCTCGATGCGGTACTCGGGCGCGCCGACGTAGCTTACTTCGAGGTCGACCTCTTCGGGCACTTCGCCGTTGCCCTCGGCGGCTTCCAGCGCCTCGCGGATCCCGTCGACGCCGCTTGGCGATGGGTTCTCGAGGTCGACGTAGCCGGTGACGTTGACGTACGGCACCGAGACGTTCTCGCGTGCGGTGTCGACGATCGACTCGATCTCGTCGTCGTCGAGGTCGGTGTCCGCGAGGGCCTCTTCGCCGTGGATGGCGGCCTGTTTGAAGCCGTCGTAGAGGCCGCCGTGGGCCGCGATCAGTTCGTTCGCGATCGCGGTGTAGACCTCGTCGTCGATCTCCTCGCCGAAGGCCAGTTCCATCCAGTTGTCGGCCTTCTGCTCGTTTTTCCACTCCTGGATCTTATCGGAGCGCTGGTGATCGTTGACGTCTTTCAGCGAGAGGTCGATCTGCTGGGAGCCCTCGTCGACATCGAGGACCTTACAGACGACGATCTGTCCCTCGCGGACGTGGTCGCGGACGTTCTTGATCCAGCCGCTGGCGACCTCGGAGATATGGATCAGTCCGCGTTTCTCCTCGTACTCCTCGAGATCGACGAAGACGCCGAAGTCCTCGATCTCGTCGATCTTGCCGACGACGAGTTCGCCGGGGTCGGGCCAGCCGCTGTATTTCATCGTGACTCGACTGTCTCGACGATCTCGTGGTCGATCTCGGCGTTGCCGCCGGTCGGTCGGGCGAGCGTCGTGCCACAGACGGCACAGGCGACCTCCGTGGAGGCCTTGCCGAAGACGGTCTGTTCGTTCTCGCAGTCACTGCATCGGACGCTGTAGAAATTTCCTGCCATTGGTATCACTCCTGGAACTCGAGTCGGCCGGCGCGCCATCCCTCGCGGAGGTGGGCCTTGCCGCACTCGCTGCAGCGGTATTTGAGGTCGGTCTTTTTCGTGGGCTTTTCGCCGGCGGGCACCTTCGAGAAGCGACCGGAGTTCCCGATCGACGAGGAGTTTCGCCGGGTGCGGCGAGCGTCCCATTTCAGTCCCGAGGAACGGCCGGTTCGGGACTTCTCGACTTCGTGTTCGTGGTGTTCGTTGCAGTGCGGGCAGTACGTATTGAAGCGGCGTGGCATCTGCATGGTTATCTCACTTGGCGTGGGCTAAGACACCGCTGTTTAAAACCCGTTTGGTTCGTCCCCGTCGCCGCCGGCCGTCGGTTCCACAATTGGTCGTCGAGCCGGCCCCGAACGGATCGACACTACCGCTCCGAAGCGTTTAATCGTCTCTCCTGTGAACGCTCGCGTATGAAACAGCTCATCATCCACGGCGATCCCGGCATCCGCAACGGGGCCATCGTTCGGTACGAGGGGGACGAGGGGGAGGCCGAGGTGGTCTGTTTCGGGATCAACCGCAACGGCGAGTACCACGGTCCCGATCGGGTCCAGCTCTGGTGTACCGTCGGCGACGAGGACGAGTACGAGGACTACGAGAAGCGAAACTTCACGCCACATTTCCTCGACGTCGATCGGGTCGACGCCGACGATGTCGAGGTCGTCCGGGCGAAAAGCGACCTAGCGATCTGATCGGACCGAGCGAGCGGCCGCGAGTCGTCCCTCGAACATCGTCGCAGTCCTGCCGGTCCGGCCAACGGAACCGAGCGGCGATCAGTTATTTTCGGTGACTGTCAGCTTCACGGATCGATCGCAAAAGGGAAATCGTTGCCGCCGACACTGGGGAATACGCTCGAGCATCCACGATGAGTGATTCCCTCACAGAGGCCGTCCGGACGCGGGCTCGAGCCCTTCTTTCGACGACGCGGTTCGGGCAGTTCGTCGGCGTCGGGGCAGTCGGCGCGACCGTCGACAACGTCGTGCTGGTCCTGTTGGTCGAGGCTACGTTCCTCGGGCCGGTCGTCGCGAAGCTCCTCTCCTGGGAACTCGGGATCGCGGTCATCTTCGCGATCAACGAGCGATGGACCTTCTCGGAGTACGGGGAAGTCGGACTGGGGCCGCTGGTGAGGCGGTTCCTGCGATCGAACGTCGTTCGCTTTGGCGGCTTTCTCGTGACGCTTGCCGTGTTGACACTGCTGGTCCGTCGCTACGCGATCTGGTATGTCGCGGCGAACGTAGTCGGCATCGGCGTCGGCTTCTTCGTCAACTACACCTGTGAGAGTCTCTACACGTGGCAGGTCCATCAGGACTAACGGTAGAAACCCGCATACGGCGACCGAATCACAACCCTTAACTAGCACACTCGGGTATGAACTGGTAGCGGGATGGGATAGCCAGGAGATTCCGGCGGGCTCATAACCCGCAGATCGGTAGTTCAAATCTACCTCCCGCTATACTTCTGACGCGAGCAAGTTCGTGAGCGTCGAGTATGGCACAGTGGGAGATTTGAACCGGACAGCGCTCGAGCGAAGTGCGAGTGCTGGTTCAAATCTCTCCCCTGGTATTCTGTAGTGACCGAAGCCGCGAGTGACGGGTATCGCACGGTGAGCGCTCGACAGCGGAAGCAAACGTTTCGACCGTGATTCGAATCCCGGCCGCGAGCCGCCATTGCGGCCGTGGTCGAACCGCTGTTCTCCCTCGAAGCGGTCGAACGGTGGGCCTACGGCTCTTCGGCGAGGTAATCGCGGAGCCGGCGGCCCTGCGGGTAGGTGAACGTGACCGTCCCGTGGAGGACCGACGGCGTCGAGAGGGGATCGACGGGAGCGAACCGCTGGAACCCCGACTCCGCGGGGAAATCGAAGTCGATGCGGTCGACGTCGGCCTCGTACAGTTCGCTGACGAAGGGGATCGGGAACTCGAGGAGCTCGCTGATCTGTGCGCGGCTCCCCGTCGGGTCCGGGAGCTGCCGGTGGGCGTAGTAGTGGAGGTGGCCGGTGAGCGTGTCGATTTGATCGTCACCGACGCTCGCTTCGGCTTCAATGACTGGCTCGCCGTCGACCGAGAGCGTCGAGACGAGTTCGCCGTCGTCTTCCGCCCACGCACACGAGCCGGGAAGACTCGGTATTCCGGCGCTTTCGCGGGTATACGCCTGCAGCTGGGGCGAATCGGTCCAGTAGCCCACCCAGAACCGGCCGGGAACCGGCAGTTCGCCCTGCGCGTCACTGACCGCGCGACTGTCGTGATCGGCGACTTCCACCGTCAGATAGGTCAGGGTGTACGGATCGAGATGGGCCGTCTGCTCGGCCGACGGCACTCGATACATGTTCATCTGGACGAGGCCGTTCGGGTGCGGCTCGAGGCCGGGCGGCAGCGCCGCTTCGAGCACCTCGGGGTCGGCCTCGTAGCCGACGATGAGCATCCGCGCGTTCTTGATGAGCTGTGGCGGCGACACGGTCGTTCCCTCGAGGGGATCGGCGGGGAAGTCGTGGTCAGTCATGAACGATCACCTGTTGGCGTCGACGCCGACGTCCTCGGGCGCGAAGACCTCGGGAACCGGTTCATCTCTGACGCCGCGGATGTCGTCGAGAACGGGCTTGAGATAGGCCCGGAACAGTGCCGGGCGTTCGCTCATCGGGAAGTGACCGGTTGCTTTCATCTCGTGGGCGGTCGCTCCCTCGCCGATGGCGTCGGCGGCCTCGCGGGCGTCGTCGGGGTTGGTCAGGTAATCGTACTCGCCGTTCATGAGGTACATTCGGACCTGCGTGGCGTCGATCTCGTCGGCGGACTCGCTGTAGTCGTGGTCCATCGAGTAGTAGTGGAGGTCGCCTTTGAGGACGCCGTTGGCACCCTGTTCGTACAGATAGAGCGTCTCACGGCGCGCCCACTCGGGGGCGTGTGGCGCCATCAGCCCCCACGTCGCGTGGGAGTTGACGTCGTTCGCGTTGACGTGTGGGTGATCGAGCCACTGGATGTAGAACCCAGGTGTGACCAGCCCCGCCTCGAGGCCGATCAGCGCCCGGAACCGCTCGGGGTACCAGTCCGCGAGTTCGAGCGTGACCGTGCCACCCATGCTCGAGCCGATGAAGACCGGCTCCTCGAGTTCGAGCGCGTCGGCGATAGCGACGATGGTGTCGGTGAACCGCTCGGCGGTGAGATCGTACTGGTCGGTCCACCACGATTCGCTCGACGGCGGGACCGACTTCCCGTGGCGCGGCAGGTCGTATGCGATCACCCGGAAGTGGTCGGTGATCTCCGAATCGTTCAGGACGTGGCGCCACTGCTGGTTGTTACAGCCGGCCGTGTGCTGACAGAGCAGGGGGATGCCGTCCTCCGGCCCGACGGCCTCGTAGTAGATACGGTGGTCGACGCCGTCGAGGTCGACGGTGACGTACCGGCCTGTAATGGGCTCGTCCGTCGGCTCTTCCGGTCGGTGCGTCCCCACAGTGGGCGGTTCGCCGCCGTTGTGTGCCGTCCGCATCAACTCGAGCGCACGCTGGACCGACCGGAAGTTCTGGAAGATCGTTTTATGATTGCCGATGAGGTCGAAGTACCCTTCCTCGCCCTTGACCGCGGTCCGGTAGAAGGAGGCAAACACCTCGTTGTGGTGGGCCGCCGGGACCTCGCTGACGAACTCGTCCCAGGCCTCGCGCGGCCCGACGACGCCGAACGACCACGCGTCGTCCAGCCCCGGTGCCCGGACGTCCCGCACCTCGCCGTCCCGCATCTCCAGCAGGAAGTGGTCGTCGCCGATGCCGATAACGAAGTTCTCGTCGAAGGCGTCGCGGCCGTGCTGGGCCATCTCCGGGTCTGCGTTTACGACGTCTCGATACTCCTGCCACCACTCCTCGCTGGCCAGTTCGGTTGGTGCCATACTATGCGTGTTGTTCTCTACCAACATAGCATCGTATGCTACCTCTCTATGATGAGAGAACGGAAGGTCGTGGAAACTGGCGCGAACCCGCCACGAAGGAGAGACCGGACGGCGTCTCGCCACGGAGAGACGGCGGGGACGCAGGCAAGCGCCATCGCGATCGTCGTCCGACGGCACATCCCGTTGACGGATCCGTTGGGGTTCGCCGTACCGCGTCGCCGACTCGGGAGTTTCAACCCGCTTGAATTTTTATCATTCGCTCGCGGGCCCGCGCGCACGTGACATCAGGACGCCGGCTGTGAACCGGGACGAAGACTACACTGATCGGTCGCTCTACAGGCGGAGCAGGCCGAGTGCATCGGGGCTTGACCCCGAGGCGGTTCACGCCACGGAGAGTGCGACGAGAACGGTGGCTCCGACGGTTATGCGTTGCCGGCGATGAAGGGGTCGTACTCGTCGTGTTCGAACGTTCCGAGGATCGTCCCGTCGATCGTCTTGAAGTGGGTATAGAGGGCACCTTCGTCCTCGGCGGCCGTGATCATGCCGTCAGCGCGCGCGAGGTCGTATCGACTGGGGATCAGCATCGATCGCTCGGTCTCCGGGTCGATCAGTTCCGTGACGACGAACATGAACCCGTCTATCTCGGTGCCATACACCAGATACTCGGTGAACTCGTCGCTGTCGAAGGTATCGGTAACGGTCTCGACGTAGTTGTTCGGAATCACGTGCATGAGTCCGAATCGATCGTCTTCGCCCATGTCTCGGCTTACCGTGTCGGTGTGTGCGGCCATGACGGTGACGACGTCCCAGCCCTCGTCGCGACGCTCTTGGGCGATCGCTTCCGTATCCTCGAGCGTCTGTTTCCAGGCTTCCGTCTGGACACCCTGTGGATCCCGGCGTCGGAACGAACCGGGATCGGCAGCGCCGATATCGTCGTGCATACCCCACTGTCCTCAGAGGAGCCGGTTAATTCTTTCCGGAGATGGAGACCTCAGCCGACCCCGAATGCGGTCTCCATGAGAAACGACAGCAACAGCACCAGGAGACTGCCGAGCAGGAGTTTCCCCGGCGGCGTGAGTCGCTTTTCCGGCGGCGGCAGTTGGATCCACCGAAGCGGCGGCAGCGACCGGACGAGCGACTGAAACCGCGTCGAATCGCGGGCAGCCGGTATCGCTCCGGCGACGCCACGGTTCGATGGCGGCCTCACGTCGTCGGGAGACGTCGGCCACAGCCGGACCGTCGCGTACGCGAGGAGGAGCCATCCGGCGACGAACAGCAGGGCCTTCGCACGGACGACTCCGCCACCGGTCGCGACGCCGATGATCAGGGCACCGATACCGGTGAGTGTCGCGACGGCGATCGCGTACGTCATCGCGTCCAGTCCGACGCGCCCGAACACCCGGAGTCGGTCACCGAACCCGTCGCTCGGTGGCATCGTCACCCGTGGCGGTTCTCGATGACGGCATCCGGGGATCGATACTCGTCGGTATGCCGGTGACAGTAGCTCTGGTGGCCGCCATCGCTCATGTCGTGATACGCCGGCGGTTCGTCGTCACAGACGCTGCCAAACGCCTCGTTGAAGACGGCGATCGCCTCGCTCTCGTTGTGATCCCGAGCGAGAGTCGCGATTTCGTCCAGAACCGACTGGACGCGCGCGGGAACCTCCAGGTCCCCGAACAGTTCGTCGTAGGTCTCCTCGACCGTCCCGAAGCGCGTGTCTTTCCCGACTGCCGCGCGGAGTCGATCGCGAACCGAGCGGTCCGCGCGCTGGCGCTCGCTGAGCAGTTCACGAAGCGTATTGAGCCGATTCCAGAGTTCGTCATCGAGATCACGGTACTCCGCCGGACGGATTCGTGCCGGACAGCGCGTGCTGAACGGGCAGCCGGCGGGCGGGTACCGCGGGTTCGGCGGCGTCCCGTGGAGCGTGATTCGGTCGCGTTCGACTGTCGGATCGGGTTCCGGAATCGCCGACAGCAACGCGTGCGTATACGGGTTCGACGGATCGGTGAACAGTTCCTCGGTCGGCCCGATCTCCATGACGTTCCCGAGATACATCACTGCGACCCGGTCACAGAGGTGGTGGACGACGGAAAGGTCGTGTGCGATAAACAGGTAGGTCAGCCCGAACTCGTCTTGGAGGTCCTCGAGCAGGTTGATGATTTCGGCCTGCACGGAGACGTCGAGCGCCGAGACCGGTTCGTCGAGGACGACGAAGTCCGGCTCGAGCGCCAAGGTACGGGCGATACTGATCCGCTGGCGCTGGCCGCCGGAGAACTGGTGGGGATAGCGGTAGTAGTGTTCGCGCTGGAGACCGACGGTATCGAGCAACTCCTTGACGCGCTGGCGTCGCGCTTGCGGCGTCTCCCACTCGTGAACGTCCAGCGGTTCACGGACGATTTCGCCGATCGTCATTCGGTCGTTGAGGCTCGATTCGGGGTCCTGAAACACCATCTGGGCGTTTCGTCGCCACTCGTGGAGATCGTCGCCCTCGAGGGTCGTGATATCGACGCCGTCGAACCGAACCTCGCCGTCGGTCGCGTCCTCGAGTTGGAGGAGCGTTCGCCCCAGCGTCGTCTTGCCACAGCCGGACTCGCCGACGAGGCCGAGCGTCTCGCCACGGTGAATATCGAACGAGACACCGTCGACGGCCTTGACGGGCGTTCCACCGAGGAGGCCGCCGTCCTCGTAGTAGGTCTTTAGCCCCTCGACTTCGATCATCACGTCGCCGTCGCTGTCGGTCGGTACGTCGGTCTCGGTCGCTATCGGCTCCTGGCTCAGTTCGTGACTCATTCGGTATCGCCTCCGGTCCGTCTCGCGTTTCGTCGTCGATGCTGGTCGACCGCCTCGTCCGTCGAACGGTCGCCGGGACAGAGCAAGCACGCCGCGGTATGATCGTCGGTCCCCTCCTCGACCGGGACCGGAACGGGATGAACGGCGTCGCACTCGTCGAACGCCTTCGGACACCGCGGTGCGAACCGACAGGACGTCGCCGGCTCGTTCGGCGTCGGAACGTTCCCTTCGATCGTCTGGAGCCGGTCACCGGATTGTTGTCCCGGAATCGACTCGAGCAGGCCGCGCGTGTACGGATGCCTCGGATCCGAGAACAGCTCGTTCACGCCGGCCGTTTCGACGATTTCCCCGGCGTACATGACGTTTACTCGATCGGAGATCTCCGCGATCACACCCATGTCGTGGGTGATGAACATCATCGAGAGATCCCGTTTCGCCTGTAGATCGGCGAGCAGGTCGAGGATTTGGGCCTGAATCGTCACGTCGAGTGCCGTCGTCGGCTCGTCGCAGATCAGCAACTCCGGCTCGCAGGCAAGCGCCATCGCGATCACGGCTCGCTGACGCATCCCGCCGGAGAACTGGTGTGGATACTCGTTGACGCGGCGACGCGCGTCGGGGATGCCGACGGCCTCGAGCAGATCGATCGCTTCCTGCGTCGCCGCTTCACCCCGCAGTCCCTGGTGGAGCCGGACGGACTCCTTGATCTGGTTTCCGACCGTGTAGACGGGGTTGAGACTCGTCAGCGGGTCCTGGAACACCATCGCGATCCGTCCACCGCGCATGCGTCGCCGCGGTTCGCCGCTGAGACGCGTGATCTCGACGAATCCGTCGGTGATCTCCGTCGGCGTCTCTGGACTTCCGTTGGTGACGAATACACAGTCGTCCTCGTCGACGAGACCGAGTTCGTCGCCGTAGCCGGCGGCGACGACGTCCGCAAGCGGCACGTCACCGGCCCTCTCGCAGCCGAACGCCGCCGGCGTGATATCGATCGTCTCGCGGTCGAACAGGGCAACCGGGTCGTAGTCGGCCGCTACCGTCTCGAGGTCGACGGTGCGATCCGGGAACTTCGAGGCGTACTCTCGAACCGTCTCGAGGTGGTTGAAACGGACGCTACTGCCCTGAAGGGTCCGTCCCGGCGAGTCGACGAGCCCCATGATCGACCGGGCGGTTACGCTCTTGCCCGATCCGCTCTCGCCGACGATGCCGACGGTTTCGCCCCGTCGGATGTCGAACGAGACCCCGTCGACCGCTCGGATAGTCTCCTTGTCGGTGAAAAACGCCGTCTGGAGGTTCCGAACGTCGAGGATCGGCTCGGTTGCCGTCTCCGCCGACATTATCCACCACCTCCGGCTGCTGCGGTACCAGTGTCATCTGTCCCGCCGGTATCCGCCTCCGGATCGATCGCGTCTCGGAGGCCATCACCCAGTGCGTTGAAGGCGGTGACCACGAGGACGATCATCAGCCCCGGGATGGTCGCAACGTGCCACGACGACGTGCCGACGAACGATCGCCCGTCGCTGACGAGTCGTCCCCATTCGGGGGTCGACCCTTCGATACCCAGGCCGAGGAACGAGAGTGCGGCCGTGGAGATGATGATCCCGCCGAGCAGGAGAGAGCCGTAGATCATTATATACCCTGCAATGTACGGGGCCATGTGTTTACGCATTGTGTTGACCGGTGACTGTCCGTAGCTCCGTGCGGCGTCGACCCATTCTTCCTCGGCGACCTGTAACGACGGGCCGCGGATCGTCCGCCACATCCCCGGCCAGTAGACGAACGCGAAGATCAGCCCGAGGAGGAGTCCGCCGTTGAGCGGTTCCGCGATCGGGTGATTCCCCTGGTTGAAGATGACTGATAACATCATCACGAGCAGAAATGCCGGGATCGAGATGATCGTGTCGCTCGCGATCACTGTCAGGACGTCGACGAGTCCCTTGTAGTAGGCGGTCAGCATCGACATCGTGACCGCGATCAGTCCGCCGAGGCCGATCGCGAGCAGTCCGATCACCAGTGACGTCTGCGCGCCGTAGGCAATATGGGTGAGCAAGTTTTGTCCCGATGATGTCGTCCCCAGCGGTGCCCACCGGTCGTAGTCGTCGTAACTCATCGGACCGATGGTGTTTTGCCCGTTCGATTGGCTGTTGAGGTTCGCCTGTCCGGGCGTGGTCGTCGCGACTTCGCCGTCGTCGGTGAGATACTCGACTTCGTACTCGTAGGGAGAGGCGATGTTCTGGTCTGCCGTGGTGGGACTGATGGCCGGTGCCCACAACGCCGTGACGATGAACATGAGTACGACGATCAGGCCGAACTGTCCCCAGTAGTGGGATCGGAATCGACTGAGCGTGTCGTCACGCGGCGTCCAGTCCGCCTGCCGGTAGTGTTCCCGAAAGATCGTATACCCTTTCCAGGTCCAGACGATCACGGCAAGCGCGTAGCCGTAGACGAGTAACGTACGAATCCCCCACGCCACTGCCGGTGAGAGACCGAGGAACGTTCCGTCCCAGCCACCGCCGGGCGTTCTGTGGCCCTGATTGGAGATGACTTCGCGGCTCGTGAGCGTCGGAATCGACGACAGGGTGTTGAACACGCCGTCGATCGCGCCGTCGACGAGTCCGCCGACCGGCGTGAACGCCAGCAGAACCGCGATCGTGGCCAGAACGGCGGTCAGGACGGCCCGCTCGAGGAAGCGGACGATGCGATCGCTCAGACCGACATCGAACCGGTCCGTAGCGGACCAGGACGTGAATCTGGTGACGAGAACGGAGAGTCCGAACAGCAAGAGCAACGTGATCGCGTCGCTGACGAAGTAGCTGACTATCGGAACGGTCGCCTCGCCGACCGAGTCGCCGATCCAGCTGGGTAGCAGCCCCACTAGGCCGATGACGTACTTGACTGCCCCCACGAGCTGGTAGACCCACCCCATGTATCGGCCGAACTCGAGGGCGACCAATACGGCGGTGCCAAGCAACCAGAACCGCGCCGGGTCGGGATTGTCGGCGACGCGTTTACGGAGGGGCCTCGATTCGTCTGTCGTCTCGTTCGGTTCGAAGGATGTACTCATACTCATCGTTCGTACCCCACTCGTGGATCGATGATCGTGTACAGGAGGTCCTGGAAGATGTTCAACAGGATGATGACCAGCGTGAAGATAAACAGCAGCGCCCCGGCAAGCGGTAGGTCTCCCTGGAGCGTCGCCTGGAAGAAGATCTTCCCGAGACCGTTGATGTTGAAGAGATACTCGACGATGACCGAGCCACCGATCAACAGGAACGCCTCGTTCGTGATGACCGGTACCAGCGGAATCAATGCGTTTCTGAAGACGTGTTTCCAGATGATGACACGGTCCGTCAGCCCCTTCGCTTTGGCCGTCTCGACGTAGTTCGAGTTGATCGTCTCGAGGATGGCGGTCCGCCCGATACGGAGTTCCGCGGCCATCGAGGCCGATCCGAGGACCAGCGCTGGCGGAAGGATGAGTTTGATATCACTAGCGATCGTACTCCAATCGATACCGGCCGCCGTAACGAACGTCAGATCGGGCGTTCCTGTGATACTGCTGATATCCGGGCCGAACGTGTACCAATCGAACCCGAACCAGCCACCGCCTTTGGTCTTGCGAAGGACGGCGAGGAGGATGATGCTCAGCCAGAAGTTCGGCATCGCCTGCCAGAGGATACCGCTCACGGAGGCGATGTAGTCGCTCCCGCTGTTGGGCCGCAACCCGGCGTAGAACCCGAGCGGGATACCGATGAACAGCGGGAGCAGGATCGCCCAGAACCCCAGCCAGAGCGTCGGCGGACCCGCAAACGAGATGACGCGGGTCACTTCCATGTCACCGTAAATGACCCAGGACTGACCCAGGTCGAGGGTCAGGAAGTTCGTCACGAAGTCAAGGTACTGTTCCCAGAGAGGGTCGTTGAGTCCGAGCCGTTCGCGCATTCGCGCGGCCTCGGCTCCCGACGCCTCGGGGCCGAGTCGAGCGGCCACGGGGTCGACCGGTCCCATCCGTAATAGTACGAATATGAACGTCATTACGAGAAAGAGGACCGGTACGGAGAGCAGGAGCCGCTTGAAGAAGTATCTCCACCGACTCATGGGTGCTTACGGGCGGTTCGGAGGTCGTTTTTCAAACAATCTTTCATAGATGTCCGTTCGCTTAGTTTTCCCACATGCATCTGAATATTTTGCTTCGTTTTGTCTCAAGAACGGGGATAGGCAGCGGGGTCGCGTCGCCGTTAGGACTCGTCTTCGAGGTTCGCCTGCCAGTCGAGGTAGTAGCCGGTCGCTTCGTTCGGCATCTTCGACGTATCGGTGTTCTTCGGCTCGAAGCCGAAGTGGCCGTACGCGACGTCCGGCCAACTCCAGATCCAGCCGAGCGAGTACATCTCGAGATCGCCGTCCTCACCGCGGTCCTGGAGCGTCGAGAACTCCGTCGTCTTGGTGCTGAGGTCGACGCCGATTCCGGAGAGCCTGCGTTTGATCTCGTCGGCCATGTTCTGGAACGTCGGACTCGACTTGTAGACGGTCGCTTCCATCTCGAACGGATCGTCCTCGGTGAAGCCGGCCTCCTCGAGGAGGTCTTTCGCTTCGCTGCGTTGCATGTCGTTGACGCCGTAGGGCCACTCGTCTTTCCAGTCCTGATAGCCGTCCTGTCCGGTCGGCCACATCGTCGGCGGCGTGAAGCTGAACGCCTCGAAGCCGCGGTTCTGGAGGATGTCGTTGATGAACTCCTCGTGGTTCACGACGTGCGCGACTGCCTTTCGAACGGGTGCGGGGACGTTCGTGACGTTGAACGCGAAATAGAACGTGCCGAGTTCGGGGACCGCGAGGTAGTTCGTGGTCTCGCCGTTCTCGAACTCCCCGTACGTACCGAACTCCCGGTTGTTGTCGTCGGTCTCGGCGTCGATGAGGCCGGGATCGTAGTACGAGGTCGGAATCTCGAAGAAGTCGGCGTTTTTCTCCATCGCGTAGGTGAACTTCGATTCTGGGTCCTCGTTGATTTCCCAGTGGATGGATTCGACGCTCGCGACGGTCCCGTAGAAGTTGTCATTGCGGACGAGCCGAACGTCTTCCCCGGGGTTGAACTCGTCGAACTCGAACGGCCCGGTCCCGTTGGCCATCTTGGTACGGAACTCGTCGTGGCTGACCTCGCCGTCGTAGCCCTCGATGTCGCCGACGAGACCCTCCGGAACGACGGCGAATCCGGTGTGCGTGAGGACGTCTAGGACGGCCGGGTTCGGCTCTTGAAGGGTGACCTCGAGCGTGAGGTCGTCGACGACGTCGATCGCCAGCGAATCGGGGACGATACCGCCGTCGTCGGTCGTTTCGTGTTCGATACCGAGGCCGGTCGTCGAACTGGTAATGAAGTTCGATCGTTCGCTGAACTTGGATTCGGCGAGCCGACGGAACGAGTACTTGACGTCGTCGGCAGTTAGGTCTCGTCCGTCGTGGAACTGGACGCCATCTTTGAGCGTGAACGTCCACGTCAGCCCGTCGTCGGACGTCTCGAAGGAATCGAGCAGTTGATTCTCGACCTCGGCGACGCCGGCCGGATAGTTGGTCAGCGTGTCGTAGAGCTGGACGATGACCTCGCCGGACGCGGTGTCCGTCGACATGATCGGGTCCAGCTCGTCGAAGGAAGCGTTGATCAGGTTCAGTTCCGAATCGCCCTCGACTGTCGTCCGGTTATGTTTCACGTGGTGACGGCCGAGGGAACCGAGCCGGGGAAGCTCGACGTTGTCGTACCAGAAGAATTCACCCTTGCTGTGGTACATCGGGAGCATGACCATGTCGTCCCGCACGGCCTCCTCGATATCGATGTACGCCTCGGTACGCGTTTCTTCCGCGTCGGGACCCGGGTTGTTCACGATGCGCTCCCAGGCCTCCTGTGCTTTCTCGGCGTGTTTTGTCGTCTCGAAGTCCGTTTCCTCGTCTTCCTCGTCGTCGCTGAGGAGGGCCGAACACCCAGCCAGTCCGACCGATGCACTGCCACCAAGGAGAGCAAGCATTTGTCGTCGCGATCGATCTACAGTTGATACATCCGGTATGTCGGACATAAACATGAGTAACCAAGACAATCATTATAAACTTACCGACAACGGGAGAAGGTTGAACTGGGGTTTATTGCACCGATTGGCACACAAATGCACAGATGCGTTCGTTAGCGGAGGTAAAAACAGGAATTCGGTAGCACGGCGGCTCGGGTCCGGGTCGGTTCTCGAAGGCTAACGCGACGTATCGAGACGTCTCAGTTGTCGCCCTCTTCGTCGATGATGACGACTTCGCCGTCGATGACGTCGACGTTGATCAGCGTCTTGACGTCGTAGCCCGCGTCGTCGACCTTGTTCTCGCCGCCGACCTTCTTGATTACCGCGACCGTATCGATGACCTCCGCGCCGATCCCGTCGAGGGCATCCAGTACCGCTGCAAGGGTCCCGCCCGTCGAGAGAACGTCGTCGAGGACCAGCACCCGCTCACCCTCCCGGACGTCGTTGATGTACATCTCGTTCTCCGAGTAGCCGGTCTTCTGGGAGATCGCGACCTCGTCGTCGAGGCCGTACTGGCGCTTGCGGATCACGGTCAGCGGGATGTCGGTCATCAGCGAGACCGCGGTGGAGATGTGAATGCCCATCGCGGCCGGGGTGACGATCCGGTCGACCTCCTCGAGCTGGGCCTTCCGGATGATCCGGATGACGATTTCGCGCAGTAGGGTCGGGTCGAGCTTCGGGACCCCGTCGCTGATCGGATGGACGAAGTAATGATAGCCGTTCTTCTCGATGATCGGGGCCTCGAGCAAGGACTGCTTGAGTTGATCCATGTCGTCGGTGGGACGGTAGCGGAGTAAAACTTGACGATACGCGCGAACGAGAATTGTAGGCGTCGAAACTCGAGCGATTCTCCGTCTCGTCCCGTCGCCACGGCGTCTCGGGCCCCTTACTGCTCGCCGTAGCTGAGTTCGGGTGGCTGCTCGCCGTGGCCGAGCCGCATGTTACGCTCGTGGTAGATGTGTGCGACGGCGGTGACCGTCACCGTCACCGCGATAATCGCCGTCCAGGCGAGGTTCGAGAGGGCGGTCAACGGATAGATCTCCAGCCAGAGCGCGGCGACCAGCGCACAGCTGATCGCACCGAGCGAGAGGTACAGCTCCCGCCAGGCGAACTCCCGGCCGGGGACGATCTCGAGGTAGACGCTGATGTCCCGGGTTCGTTCGGTCGGCTCGATGACGCCCCGATCGGAGTCGAACTCGAGGATACCCGACGTGTCCATCTTCGGGAGGTGTGTCTGTTGCAGCGTCGTATAGACCCGCTTTCGCTGTTCGGGTGTAACTCCCTCGAGGGTCGTCTCGTACTCCCAGGCGGCGATCTGCTGGGCGAGGTCGCCGAGTTCGACGGGACGGTCGTCCTGTTTGAGAAACTGGAGGACGTATCGCCGCCGCTGATTGCGCAGTACTTCGAAGATCTCTCCCTTGGTGAGTTGATCGTCGACCTCGTCACCGTGGTCACTCTCGCTGCCGTCGGCCTCGTCAGCGTCGGCGTCCGGCGGACGGTGTTGTTGTGCCACCGCGATCACCTCGTGCTACCGGTCCCGGCCGGCAGCGCGTGTGGTCCCGTACCCGATCGTATTCCCATCGGTTCGGGCGATGAACTGCACCTATATAATTCTCCTGAACCAACCTATCCGATTACTTCGACGTCTCGTCCGCACCCAGTACCGCCGCGATCGACTCGGCGATCTCGCCGCCTAGTCCGGCCTTTGTCCCCTCGTAGCGGGCGGCATCGCCGGCGTGGACCAGCAGCGCCCGCGTCCGATCGGACCCCATCACGCTCGCGTCGTTGGCGACGACGAAAGCCAGCCCCGCCCGCTCGAGGGTCGTCCGGGCCTGCCCGATCATCGCTTCCTCGTCGCCGGAGGTTTCGGTCTTGAAGCCGACGATCGGCAACTCCGGGAACTCGGCGCGGATCTCGTCGATGAGCTTCGGCGTCGGCTCGAGGTCGAGGGTCAACTCCTGGCCCGAGCGGATCTTCTCGTCGCTTTCCGCGACGGTGTAGTCGCCGATGGCGGCCGCCGACACCAGCGCGTCGGCGTCCTCGCAGGCCGCTCGCGTCGCCGCGAGCATCTCCGCGGCGCTCTCGACGTCGCGAACGTCGGCGTATGGTACCTCGGGGCCGTCGTGGACCAGCGTCACGTCCGCGCCGCGAACGTAGCAGGCTTTCGCGACCGCCCGGCCCATCTTGCCCGACGAGCGGTTCGTGATGATCCGGACGGGATCGATCGACTCGCTGGTCGCGCCGCTGGTGACGACGACCGACGCGCCCTCGAGGGGGCGATCGCCGGCCGCGCGGGCGACGTCACAGACGATCGCCTCCTCGCTGGCGATCTTGGCCTTCCCCTCCTCGAGACGCGGATCGACGAACTCGACCCCCCACTCGGTGACGGTGTCGATGGCCTCGAGGACGCCGGGGTGGTCGTACATCGGTTCGTGCATCGCCGGCGCGATCACGACCGGCGTGTCGGCTCCGAGCGCGGTCGTCGCACAGGTCGTGACCGGCGTGTCGTCGACGGCCCCCGCAATTTTGCCGACCGTGTTCGCGGTGGCGGGCGCGATCAGGAACACGTCGGCCCAGCCGTCGAACCCACAGAGATCGACGTGTTCGACGCCCCCCGTGATCTCGGTGACGACGTCGTTCTCGGTGGCGAACTCGACGGCCCAGGGGTGGACGATCCCCTGTGCGCTATCGGTCATCACGCCGCGAACCGTCGCCCCTCGCCGTCGCAACTCGTGGGCGAGTTCGACCGTCTTGACGGCCGCGATCGATCCCGTCACCCCGAGCGCGACGTTGACTCCCTCGAGCATGCCGGGTACTTCGAAGGGGGTCCCTTTAGGCGTACCGTCGTCCCCTGATCGCACGTCGTTCCCTCCAGAAGCCGCCACCGAAAACCGTTAGTGACTGTGATAGTAAGTGCGTTCAATGCGTTTACCTCGATCATCTCGTGACGACCGGGGCGTCTCGGTCGTCATCGGGACCGTCCTCCTGATCGGGATGGTCACGATGTCGATGGCAGTTCTCGGCGCGACCGTGCTGAGTACTGACCTCGTCGACAGTCCCCCTCGAGCGGAGTTCGTCTATGAAGAAGGGAGCGGAACCGTCACGATCGGCCTGACCGAGGTGCAGCGACTGACCGCCGGTGAAACGGAAATCAAGCTTCAGGACGGTGGAAGTTGCGGTACGTGGGACGGCAGCGGCGATCTCGAGGAGGGCGATGTGACGACTGTAGACAAGGGCGACTGCGGGGAGTCGCTCGACAAGGGCGACGTATTGCAGGTGATCGGTTCGGAGACGTTGCTCGATACCTACGAATTACGCGAGTAGCAACCGTAGCACAGTCGGTGACGACGTGACTGTCGGTTCGATCGACTGTCGAGGACTCCACGATTACGGTGACAGATCGGACGTCTGCGACTACTCCGAAACACTCGGGTGCATCGTCGGCTCCTCGTCTACCGGCTCGGAAAACGCCTCGAGCATGCGCGCTCTCGCGGTCTCATCCCGCTCGAGGCGCTCGTCGTCGTCGATCTCCTCGCAGCCCGGCGGTACCTCACGGCCGCGGCCAGTGAAATAGCCCTCCGGGGTGACCCAGTCGTGATAGAAGTTCGCGTCCGAGTCGTGAACGGCGGCGAGGCCGACCTTCGCGCCGTGGCCGGCCGCGACGATCGCCTGGTGGGGTTCCTCGGCCAGCCGACCCGCGGCGTAGACGCCGTCGACGGCCGTTCGCCCGGCCCCGTCGACGTTCACGAAGTGCTTGCTCCCACGCTGGATGCGACCCACGTCCAGCGGCACGAGATAGTCGCTGTCCGACCACGAGGCCGCGATCACCCGGCGGGCCTCGAGCGGCTCGCCACCCTCGGTCTCGAGGCGAAAGCCCGCCTCGAGGTCCGTCTCGTCTACTGGTTCCGCACGCGTTACGCGCCCGAGTTCGAACTCGGCACCGGCGGTGCGGGCCTGCTCGCGGCTCAGTTGCAGGTAGCGCCGGGCGTCGACTCCGTCGGGAAAACCGGGATAGTTCTCGAGGCTGGCGTTGCGCGCGAGGATCGACTCGCCACCGTCGACGACGAGCGTGTCGAGTCCCGCGCGGGCGGTGAAGATCGAAGCGGCGAGGCCGGCGACGCCCCCGCCGACGATACAGACGTCTCGCATGGCAGCCCGTTGACTCGGCAGTGTATAGAAGGTTGCCGTCGACCGCAACGCCGGACGGGGACCGGTCTCGGCGTTCGAGACCCGCTCGGCTCGAGTCGCGTGGGGACCGCAAAACGCTGTGGCTCGACCCCCGTCATGTGGCTCACCCAACAGTATTTTGAGCCGAACCAGTGAAGTTCCGGTATGTTCGTCGCCGCCTTCCTGATCGGACTCGCGGTGGTTCCGTTCCTCGTCTTTCGCGCGTACGCGACTCGAGTCGAGGCGTCGGACGAACCAATCGAGGACCGACTCCACCGCCTCAACCGCGCCCAGCAGGTCGGCGGGTTCACCCTCCCGGTCGCAGCGATCATCGGGCTGTACGCGCTCGAGGTGATCGACCGAGTACTCGCCGCGATCGGAACGGCCAGCCTCGAGATCGGCGGCTTCGCCGTCCTCGAGTTCGGCGCGATCGTGCTGGTCTCGTTCGGGGTCGTCACGCTGCCGCTCGTTGGGATGGCGCTTGGCGCCTACCCGACGGTGCGCTCGCTCCGGGACACGTCGGCGTCGCTGTGGCGGGTCGTCACGGGCGTCCTCGCGGTGATGGGGATCACTGCCGTCTCCGTCGGGGTCGCGCTGGCGGGCTTTTTCGCGATTCAGTCCGTCTTCGGATCGTCGCTGCCAGTGTTGCTCGCCGGGCTCGGGGCCGTCGTCTTCGTCGGCTTCGGCCTCTCGCCGTACCTGATCCTGCTCTTTCAGGATCGGGTTCCGCTCGAGGGCCAACGCCGCGAGCGCGTCGACCGGCTCTGCGAGGAGGTGGGCTATCGGCCCCGCGGACTCTTCCTGCTCGAGGGGGAATCGACCAAGACCGCAAACGCCCTCGTCGCGGGAACGGTCCCCGGTCTGCGGTACGTCTTCCTGACCGACTATCTGCTCGCCGAGTGTGACGACGACGAACTGCGCGCGATCCTCGCTCACGAGTTCGGCCACGTCGCGGGCCGGCACCTCTGGCAACGTGGCCTCCTGACCGTCGCCGTCTTCAGCGTCTGGATCGCCGGGGCCGACCTCGTCGGCTTCGGCGCGCTCGAGGAGACGCTTGGCTTCCTCGGCTTTTTCCTGCCGTTCATGGGCCTTTATGCGGTGTATCACGTCGTCTTGCTGGGCGGGCTCGCACGCTGGCAGGAGTTCCGGGCCGACGCCTACGCCGCCCGACGCGTCGGCCACGAGGCGACGGTCGCGGCCCTCGAACGCCTCGCGGACGCGAACGACACGCGCCGCGAGGCGGGGCTGCTCTACAGTCTGGCGACCCATCACCCGCCGATCGGCGATCGGATCGAGGCGGTCCGCGACGGGATCGAGGCGACCGACGACGTCCCGGGGAGCGAGACGCCCTCGAGCGGCTGACAGCGGCGCGCGCTCGCGCCAACGGCGTCGATCGGATGGCAATCCTTACTTTCGAACCCGTCGTACGGCCGCCGTGGACCGAATTCTCCTCAGCACGCTCGCCCATCGGTCGCCCGAGGAGGTCTTTCCGTACGTCCGCTCGTTCACCGAGTACCCGCGGTACACGGACCACCTAAAGGAGGTCCGCGTCAACGGCGACGGCGGCGTCGGCTCCGTCTACGACCTCGAGTTGGCGTGGTGGAAGCTCAGCTACACGGCCCGCTCGCGGGTGACCGATATCTCGGCTCCGACGTCGCTCACGTGGCGACTCGTCAACCACCTCGACGCCCGCGGGGAGTGGCGCGTCGAACCCGAGCCGGAGTCGGCACCACCGGACGCCGAGACGGCAAGCCGGATCTACTTCGAGGCCGTCTACGATCCACACTCGGCCAACGAGGATGCCATCTCGCTGCCCAGACTCGTCTCGCTGGACTGGGTCGTCCGGAAGGTCGAGCCGAAACTGCTCAACGAGGCCCGAACGGTCGTCGAGCGGCTGGTCGCGGACATCGAGGGCCGCCAGCGCGACGTCGAGTTAACCGTCCACGAGATGCCCTGACCGAAGGACGCCGCCGGGTCGACGACGCCCGCCGGCCTCGAGAAGCAGGCCGAACCCACTTCCGAACCGCTGCCGACACTGTGGATATGAGCGCCAGCCCCACCGTCTCGAGTCCGCGAACGCGGGTGAGCCATCGATGCGCGTAATCGTCGTCGGCGCGGGGCAGGTGGGCTCGAACATCGCGGCGAGCCTCGACGAGGATCACCACGTCGTGGTCATCGATCGGGACTCGGAGCGGGTCGAGGAGGTCACCTACTCCCACGACGTGTTGACGGTCCGCGGCGACGGGACTGACATCGAGACGCTCCGGGAGGCCGACATCGCGGACGCGGACCTGGTCATCGCCAGTACGGACGTCGACGAGACGAACATCGTCGTCTGCGGAGCGGCCAAAGCGGTCGGCGACCCGTTCACGATCGCCCGCGTCAGGCAGACGAACCTGCTTCGCACCTGGGAGGAATCGATGGGGGCTTTCGGTGTGGATTTCATGGTCTGTACGGACCTCCAGACCGCCGAGACGATCGTCCGAATCGCCGGGCTGCCGGGCGCACACGATGTCGAGACGTTTGCCAGCGGACTCGTCCGGATGGCCGAGTTCGAAATCGGCCCGGAGAGCCCGATCGCCGGCGAGACCGTCTCGGCGGCCGACCGGTTCGAGTCGCTGACGTTCGTGGCCCTGTTACGCGAGGACGAAGTCGTCGTGCCTCGGGGCGAGACGGTCATCAGGGCCGGCGACGCGGCAGTCGTGATCGGCTCCGGGGAGAGCGTCCGGTCGTTCGCGAGTGCGCTGACGCCGGCACCGACCCTCGAGGACGCCCGCGAGGTCGTCATCGTCGGCGGGACGGAGATCGGCTACCAGACCGCTCGGCTGTTCGAGGCCGAGGGGTTCGAGTCGCGACTGATCGAACGCGATCCCGGGCGGGCGCGGGAACTGGCCGAGCGTCTGCCGGACACGCTCGTGTTGGAAAGCGACGCGACGGACATCGACTTCCTCGTCCGGGAACACGTCGACGAGTCCGATATCGTGGTCGCCGCCCTCGAAAGCGACGAGCGGAACCTGCTCGTCTCCCTGCTTGCCAAGCGAATCGGCGTCGAGCGGACGATCGGGGTCGTCGAGTCCGCCGCGTACGTCGACCTCTTCGAGACGGTCGGGATCGACGTCGGGGTCAACCCGCGGCTGGTCACCTCCGAGGAGATCACTCGGTTCACCCGCGAGCAGCGGACCGAAAACGTCGCCATGCTCGAGTCCGATCGCGCGGAGGTCCTCGAGATCGAGATCGACGCCGACAGCGTTCTCTTCGAACGCTCGATTCAGTCGGCGATGGCCGACCTGCCCGACGGGGTGGTCGTCGGCGCGATCAGCCGCGCTGGTGAACTGATAACGCCCCGCGGCGAGACGGTCGTCGAGGGCGGCGATCACGTGGTCCTGTTCGTCGAGACCGCAGTGTTGAACGCGGTCGCCGGGGCGTTGTGATCGATTACCGGCGGTCGGCGACGCGCTCGGCGACCTCGAGGCCGTTGCGCAACGCCGCGTGCAGTCGGGCCTCGCCGGCGACCCAGTCGCCGAGACAGTAGAGGCCGTCGGCCTCGGCCAGTTGGAGGGGGTCGCGGGCGACGCCGGCCTCGGGGAGGGCGTACCGCCAGCCCTGATGGTCGGTCCAGTCGGGCTCGCGCAGCCGGTCGTCCTCGAGCAGGTCGGCGGTCAGGGCCGCCAGTTCGGTCAGGTTCTCCGCCGGTGGTTCGTCGTAGCGGTCGACCGACCACTCGTGGTTGGCCTGGACGACCAGCAGCGACTCGCCGTCGGGGACGTGGCCGGGTTTGCACTCCTCGCGGGCCACCCAGCCCACCTCGTGGGCCTTGTCCGTGTTGACCAGCGCGTAGTAGGGAGCCTCGAGTTCGAAGGGGTAGTGAAAGATCCCGGTCCAGATCGTCCGGAAGGGGACGGCGTCGATGGCATCGACGAGGCGGTCCCGAACGTCGCTCTCCCAGTCGGCCGACCGCAGCAGTTCGGCAGTCTGTGGCGCTGGCGGGTTCAACAGGAGGACGTCGAACGGCCCCCACCGCCGGCCGTCGGTGTCCTCGAGGTGCCAGACGCCGTCAGTACTGCCGTCGGCGTCCCGAATCACCCGTTCGACCCGCGTCTCCCGGTGGATCGTCGCGTCGCTACGGGCGAACAGCCGCTTGGCGATCTGAGTCAGTCCCTGCCGGTACGTCCACTTGTGATCGTCGCGGTCCTCGCCCGGCGATACCTCGCCGTCGGCGTCGAAGGTCCAGACAGGCTCCTCGATATCGACCAGCCCGTCGGTGTCGAGGGCTTCGGTCAGCACGTCGACGACCCGTTCGTCGTCGGACTTGACGTAGTTCGCGCCGTAGTCATAGACCGTCCCGTCGCGGCGTCTGGTCGCGGCCCGCCCGCAGACCCCGCGGGACTTCTCGAGTACCGTTACGTCGGCGTCCGGTGCCGTTCGCTCGAGCGCGTTAGTCGCGGCCGCTGCGCCGGCACCCGCACCGACGATTCCGATCCGTATCATGCTCGACCTTCGGTGGCGCGGCCTCAAGTAGCTCGGCCCAAACAACGACAACCGGACGGGTGAACTATCACTACCGGATGCCGCCGATCGGGGTCGGGCCGTCACGGCGAGTGTGTTTCGAGCGGCCGCCCGTCGCGGTCAGTCACGGAATCGGACGGATCGAACGGCTTTTGCAACGTCGGGGGGTAGGGGCGGGCGATGGACGTACTGATCGTCGGCGCGGGGTCGATGGGGTCGTGGTTCGGGGCGGCGATCGACGCCCGGATCGCGTTCGCCGACGTCGACGACGACGCCGCGGCGGCCGCGGCCGAGACGGTCGGCGGCGAAGTCGCCGACCTCGAGGGCGACCGGACCTACGACGCCGTTTGTCTCGCGGTGCCGATGGCGACGGTCGCCGACGCGATCGCCGCCCAATCCGAGCGGGCCGAGCGAGCGATCGTCGACGTTTCGGGCGTCATGCAGCCCGCGCTCGCGGCCATGGAGCGACACGCACCCGATCGCGAACGGGCGAGCCTGCATCCGCTCTTCGCCCCCGAACGGGCACCCGGCTCGATCGCCGTCGTCCGCGAGCAGACGGGGCCGGTCACCGACGAGTTGCTGGCCGGGCTCGCGGCCCGGGGCAACGACTTGGTCGAGACGACGGCGACCGAACACGACGACGCCATGGAGACGGTCCAGGCGGCGACCCACGCTGCGGTGCTTTCGTTCGCGCTCGCGGCGGAGCCGGTCCCCGATGGGTTCGAAACGCCGATCTATGAGGAACTGGGGCGACTCGCCAGACAAGTGACCGCGGGAACGCCGCGGGTCTATGCGGACATTCAGGCGACGTTCGACGGCGCGGATGCGGTCGCCGACGCCGCCGCCGCGGTCGCCGACGCCGACGCCGACGAACTCGCCGCCCTCTACCGGGAGGCGGCGGCGAACTGGCACGGAACAAGCGATACCCGGAACGAGTCCGAGAATGAGTGACCAACGCGAGGCCGTCCGATCGAACGCGAAGTATCTGCGCAACGTCCGACCGATCGACCCCGACGAGATCTGTGACTACGTCGAGGGCAACCCCCATCCCGCGGTGGTCCGGCAACTCCTCAGGGAGGAGGCCGCCGACCTCGGGCTGATCGAGCGCGACGACGGCACGTTCGTCCCGGTTGCGGACGAACCGGTCCAGCCCCATCGCGGCCCGGTCGAGCGATTCCCCGCCGCTTACGAACGCCGCCTCGAGGATCTGCTGGCGGATCGCTACGGGCCGAACTGGTTCGAGGGTGCCTCGGGCGACTTGCTGCGGTCGACGATCCGGCGGTTCAAGGCCGACTACCTCGAGGGCCGATCGGTCGAGTACGACGACGACGCCGCGGCCGGCTACGCGATCTATCACCTGCCGGCCTACTACGCGGCGGTGCAGTACGCGCTCGACGACCTCGCCGACCGGGGGCTGCTGGGTCGTGATCTCCGCGTCCTCGATATCGGCGCGGGGGTCGGCGGCCCCGCGCTCGGGCTCTGTGACTATCTGCCCGACGACGCCCTGGTCGAGTACCACGCGGTCGAACCCAGCGCCGCCGCGGACGTCCTCGAGACGCTGCTCTCGGAGACCGACCGGAACGTCCACTCGACGATCCACCGGACCACCGCCGAGGAATTCGACTCCGCGGCGGCCGCCGACGGCGAGGGGTCGGCCGGCTTCGATCCGACCGCACCCGACGACGGGTTCGACCTCGTGCTGGCCTGTAACGTCCTGAGCGAACTCGAGGACCCCGTCGCCGTCGCCCGGTCGGCCCTCGAGACGCTTGCGCCCGAGGGGACCCTCCTCGCGATGGCCCCCGCGGACAAGAACACGAGCGTCGGCCTGCGCGAGGTCGAACGGGAACTCGAGGGCGAGCGACTCTGGGAGCGCGACGCGGTCGCGGTGGAGACGAACGACGGGGACGAGAACGGCGACGACCCGGCCGACTACCGTCGCGGCGCGGTGACCGTCTACGGCCCCGCCGTTCGCCTCTGGCCCGGCGAGACGCCGTCGGATCGCGGCTGGTCGTTCGACGTCCGGCCCGACCTCGAGACCCCGTCGTTCCAGCGACGACTCGACGAGGCGACGCCGGCCGACGACGCCGACCACGCCCCCGGTGAGTTCGAGAACGCCGATGTCCAGTTCTCCTACTCGCTGTTGCGCGTCGACGGCCGCCGGCGGATCGACACGTCGTTGGATACCGGCGAGTGGGCGAAGATGGCCGAGATGGAACGCCACGTCACCGAGCGGATCGATCTGGTGGCGGCGAAGCTCAGCCGCTCGCTCTCCGATGAGGGAGCCAACCCGCTTTTCAAGATCAGCGACGGCAGCGAGGACACCGACCACTACGCCGTCGTCACGAACGAGACCGCCCTCAACCGGGACCTACTCGAGGCCGACTACGGCGAACTCTGTTCGTTCGAGGGGGCCCTCGCGCTGTGGAACGACGACGAGGGCGCGTACAACCTGGTCGTCGACGAGGAGACGATCGTCGACCGGATCGCCTGAGCCGTCGCCGGAAGCGGTGGGCTTTTCGCGTCGCCGTCCAACGGGAGCGATATGAGCGACGACCTCGAGATCCTGTTGACCAACGACGACGGGATCGACAGTACCGGCATCAGGGCGCTGTACGACGCCCTCTCGGAGCGCGCCAACGTGACCGTCGTCGCCCCGGCCGACGACCGCAGCGCCTGCGGTCGCTCGCTCTCCCACGAGGTCGAGGTCGACGAACACGAGTTGGGGTATGCGGTCCACGGGACGCCAGCCGACTGCGTCGTCGCGGGGCTGGCCGAACTCGGTCCGTTCCCCGATTTGGTCGTCGCGGGCTGTAACAAGGGCGCGAACCTCGGCGAGTACGTTCTCGGCCGATCGGGAACGATCAGCGCCGCCGTCGAGGCCGCGTTCTTCGACGTGCCGGCGATCGCCACGTCGATGTACGTCCCCGTCGACGGCACCTCGCTGGCCGACACCGACCTGACCGCTGCCGACTACGCCGAGGCGACCCGCGTGACGCGCTATCTGGCCGATCACGCACTCGAGACCGGCGTCTTCGACCAGGCTGCGTATCTCAACGTCAACGTTCCGGTGGCCGACGGCGAGCCCGCCCCGATCGAGATTACCCGTCCCTCGAAACGCTACGAGATGGACGCCGAACGCAACGGCGCACACGTCACACTCAAGGATCGCGTCTGGGAGGACATGAACCCCGAGTCGCTCCCGGACCCCGAGGGTACCGACCGCCGGGCCGTCGTCGAGGGCCGCATCAGCGTCTCGCCGCTGACGGCACCCCACTCGACGAACGCCCACGAGGCGCTCGATGCGCTCGCCGAGACGTACCTCGAGACCGTCCGTTCGACCGACCGCTGAGGCGGTCCCGCGGTTTCGACCCTGCGTCGACTCGAGGCGGGAGAAAGGGTGAACAACTGCCCTCTCAGCCGGCTGGGACGTATCCGTAATCCGTCGGATCGCGTGAGTCGGCAAGCCTGTCGGTCGCTGAAAGTGATAACTGACTTGCGGGTCGCAAGGCCGTCGCTATTCGCCGACGGTCCCGTCACGATAGTCATACCGTAACCGACCGCACACACCAATGTCACATACAAAACATAAAGTCAAGGTAGGTGGGCGTTCAAGCTGTGGTAGTCCCAGCGGAGCGTGATCAACACATGGTATTCAACACACTCTGGACGCGGCTTTCCTCTCTCTGGAGCGGATCGGCCGACGAGGCCCAATCGGACGAGTCCGCGGCGGCGACCGAGGAACCGGACGACGACCCCGACGACGAAACGTTGAGCTACGCCGAAGAGATCGAGTACGGCGTCGACGAAGGCGAACTCCCCGACGAGGACAAGATCCTCAGACTGCTCGTCAAACGCGGCGGCCGCGTCGACCAATCGACCGTTCGCGAGGAGACCGGGTGGGCACAGGACCGCCTCGAGGACGTCATCGATCGGATGGAAGACGACGACCAGATCAGTGCGATCACCGTCGGTCGCAAGCGCGTGATCTGCCGGCGCGGATTCGAACCTAACGGGTATCGATCGCATCTCAACGAGTAGGAACGCGTTCCCAGTCGTCATGTCCGCCGCCCCCTGCCCCGAATCACTCCACATCGGCCCGGTGGTCGCTGCCGGCCACGACTCTCCGACCGGTATCCCACTATGGGTCTCGGACGCAGCCTCCGATTCGCTGATCGAGGCGAGCGGAAACGCCGTCTATCGCGGCTGAACTGCCTCGGTCGCGCCGCTCGTTTTGGCCGGCGACGGAGTAGAAACTTTCATTCAGTTGGTTTGCAAACTCACCCTCGGGGATGGCACACAGAGACGACGTGACACGGGTGCTTGCGACGTGTACAGCGTGTAACTCCGTCTACGCAGCACGGCAGTGGCCGGACGGCGAAATCAAGATTATCGGGCAGGACGGATGTTCTTGCGGCTCGACCGACTTCGAACTCGTCGACGATTCGGCGGACGGAACGGAGAGCGACGCCGGCTAAGATCCGGGCGGCCGATCACGCATGCGGTGGCACCGACGAACGAATCGGCAGCAACGCGGATCGGCACGGCCCAACCCGCCCTCCTCGCCGAGGGCGAGATGGTACCGTGTCCGCCTCGTTCGACTACCGGTAGCCGCTCACCGTGTCGGCCCCGAGGCGATGAGACAGCACTGTCGCAACCGCCGAAGCAGCGGCGAGCCGATCGGTTGCTCGGACTGAAACGGACTTATGGACCGTATAGTGAACCGGTAGACGGTGAACTGTCGGGTAATGATATCTCGAATACCAGTCTCGGACGAACAGCAGTGCCGACGTTCCTCGAGCGGGGCAGTCGGCGAGTCGAGGAGTGTGTAATGCAACACCCAGCAGCGTCTTCCCTCGTTCACCGATAATGCGCCGTAATGCCCGAGAAAACCGGACGGAAACCCGATCGATTCAACGCAGCGTCCAGATTTTGCTCACCGTCACCGGCATCGTCTTCCTGTTGGCCGGGCTGGCACTCGCTGCAAGCGGTGCCTCAGTTAGCAGCGCCATCGGCTCGGTCAGTGACAGCGTGGACGGGTTCGACCAGCCGACCGACGGCGGTGACAATCCATCGGATGACGACACGACAAGCGGCGACGGCGACGACGAGTCCGACGAGACCAGCGACGGAAACGGCGAGACGGAAAGCGGTAACAGTAGCGACGGTGGAGCGGACACCGGGAGCGACAACGAAACCGATGCCAGCGACGATCTCCGTCCGTTGACGACGGTCGTCGAGAATCGGAGCGGGGAGCCGATCGATACCGCCACCGTCACCGTCGACACCGGACCGGACTCGAGCAAGCAGGAGTCGGTCAACGGAAGCGGGGAAGCCGAGTTCTCGCTCGCGGACGGCGAGTACACGGTGACCGCGAACGCCGACGGATACCGGCCCTCGAACGAGACCGTCGGGGTCGACGGCGATGCCGTGACGAAGACGTTGACACTCGAACAACGAAACACCGGCGACGAGAGCAATAGTAGCGGTACTGACGACGACAGCGAGACCGATGGTCACACGCTGTCAGTGGCCGTCGAAGACGAGAACGGCGATGCGATCGATAACGCGACCGTACAACTCGAGGAGGACACCGGGTTCCTAACCACCGGCGAAACCGACGAGAAAGACGTCGGCGACGACGGGACGGTCGAGTTCACGGCCCTCGAGGACGGCGAGTACACGGTGACTGCGTCGGCGGACGGCTTCGAGCAAACGGCACGAGACGTCGAGATCGACGGCTCGGACGACGAGATTACACTGACGCTCGCGTCGAACGGCGGGTAATCGAATCGGCTGCCGGTCTCGGTGTGTCACGCGGGGTCGGCTCTCTTGTTGCGGTTCCGGCTCGTTGCACTCGAGTCCGGTGATCGACCGACTCGGTCGGCGTCTTCTTGATCGGCCGTCGAGCCACTGTGTGCCGACCCTCAACCTCCGTCCGTCGAACCGCGAGCCGATCGCATCGTACATCGAACGCGACAATCGCGGGCGTAAGCCGCCGTCGCGGACGCTGTCACAGTCGCCGTCGGAGCCACGCGTGATCGGTCGGCGATCGTCCGCCGCGTTCGCGTCTCGAATCTGGCGACGGGATCGAGTACGACAGTCCGAGTGAGCGACCGCGCCGCCACCGCCGCCTCGAGTGGACGCGTTAGCCACGTGCATCTTTCGCCGGCTCGGACGGGACGATGACCTGGGCCCGGTTCAGGTGGCGGTCGATGTCGCTTCGCTGGACTCACTGGTACCGAGTCGTCGCGCCGAGGACGGCGCTGCTCCACCGGCCGAAGCCAACGGTCGGCGCTCCGCGATTCCGTGTGCGACTCGAGTCGGGCCGTCGCTTCCGTCTCTCAGTCCCATCGTTCCGTCGCCGCACTGCTAGAGAAAGTTCTCGGTTTGGACCGGGTATCGAACAGCGCGCAAAAGGAGTTAACGACCGCGTGAGGCGATCACTCGACCGTCACGCTCTTCGCGAGGTTCCGCGGTTTGTCGATCGGGCGGTCGAGCTGTGTCGCGGCGTGATAGGAGAGCAGTTGTAACTGGACGTTCGCGAGCAGCCCCGTCCAGACGGGGTGAGTATCGGGAACCGACAAGTGGGCGTCGGCGATGTCGACGAGGGGATGGTCGTCCGGTCCGACGGCGACGATCGGCGCGCCACGGGACTTGGCCTCGATCGCGTTCGTCTTCGTCTTCCCGTCGGCATCGCCGGTCGCGACCGCGAACACCGGGGTCTTCCCGGTCACGAGCGCGAGCGGGCCGTGTTTGAGTTCTCCGGCAGCGAATCCCTCCGCGTGTTCGTAGGTGATCTCCTTGAACTTCAGCGCCCCCTCGAGCGCGACCGAATGGGCGGGGCCGTTCCCGATGAAGAAGAACGACTCGCTGTCGATGGTGTCCGCGGCGAGGGGTTCGGCCTCGCTCGTCTCCAGGACGGTCTCGACCTGCTGGGGGAGGTCCGCGAGCGCCTCGAGCATCGCCGCTCGATCGTCGGCGGCGGTCGCCGTCGGGACGTCGCCGGCGATGCGCTGACTGAGCAGCGTGAGCGTGACCGCCTGCGAGGAGTAGGTCTTCGTCGCCGCGACGCCGACCTCCGGGCCGGCACGGATGTAGACCGCGTCGTCGGCTTCACGCGCGGCCGTCGACCCGACGACGTTGGTGACGGCGAGCGTCCGCGCGCCCCGGTCGGCCGCCGTCCGAACGGCGTCGAGGGTGTCGGCAGTCTCGCCGCTCTGGGTGACCGCGACGGCGAGCGTGTTCTCGTCGACCGGCCCCGACGTGGACTCGTACTCGCTCGCACGCAGGACCTCGGTTCGGATCCCGGCCTCGCGCACCAGTTGGCCGCCGTACATCGCGGCGTGATAGGACGTCCCGCAGGCGACGAACTGGACGCACTCGACGTCCTCGAACGAACCGGCCGGGAGGTCCTCGAAGGCGACGTCGCCGTCCTCGATCCGGCCCTCGATCGTGTTCGCGAGGGCCGTCGGCTGTGTGTGGATCTCCTTGCGCATGTAGTGGTCGTACTCGCCTTTCCCCGCGTCCTCCGGATCCCAGTCGACGGTGTCGACGGCCCGCTCGACCGGATTGCCGTCGAGATCGGTTATCCGGTAGGCGTCCGGATCGAGGACGACGAGATCACCGTCCTCGAGGTAGATCACGTCCTCGGTGCGCTCGAGAAACGCCGGGACGTCGCTGGCGAGGTACCACTCCTCGTCGTCGAGCCCGAGAACCAGTGGCGATCCCTTTCGCGCGGCGTAGACCGCCTCCTCTCCGTCGACGATGGCGGCGATCGCGTAGCTTCCCTCGAGGACGTCGACCGCCCGACGAACCGCTCGTTCGGTGTCGCCGGTCTCCGCCCGATACTCGTCGATGAGATGTGGGATGACTTCAGTGTCGGTGTCGCTCTCGAACTCGTGGCCTTCCGCCCGGAGGGAGGTCTTGAGTTCCTCGTAGTTGTCGATGACGCCGTTGTGAACGACGGCGACGTCGCCCGCGGTGTCCGTGTGCGGGTGGGCGTTCTCGTCGGTCGGGGGCCCGTGCGTACTCCAGCGCGTGTGGCCGATCCCCATGTTCCCGTGTGGCTGGGAATCGAGCTTCGATTTGAGGCGGGACACCTCGCCGGAACACTTGTGGACTTTGACGCCGGACCCGTTCTGGACGGCGATCCCAGCCGAGTCGTAGCCCCTGTACTCGAGGTTCTCCAGGCCCGAGAGGAGCGGTTCCGCCGCGTTCCCGTGACCGATGCGCGCGATAATACCGCACATTAGCCACTCACCCCCGTTCGTGTGACCGTCGGCGGCTGCACCGCACCACCCGGCCGGTGCGCACCGGCGTACTCGTCGAGCGGGACGGACGAATCGAGTCGGTTCGAGACCGCTGCCTTGCGTTCAGTCCTGTTCCGTGTCATTGGTATCTCCGGTCCGAGCCGCCCATCGCGGACGGTCGGGCTCCGTTTCCCCCGTGGACGATAGCGGCCATTACTATAGCACGAATAAGACGGTACCGCGAATACGACGCCGGCTATCGACTGTATAAGACGCGTTCGTCCGCCGCGTTCCGACCCCGCAGCCGATCCTGTTTCCCCTGTACGAAGCACGGACGACTGCTCGAGTCGCTCCTGTCGTAGCAGTGATCGATCCGTCGCTCCCGCGGCTACTGTCGGCGACCAGCGGCGTCGTGCATCGACGGGGCGGTCACGGTACCTATCGGAGCCGTGCCCGTCGACAGGGACGGCACATCGGAACGAAACGGCCGAACGGTGTCCCGATCGGCTTCGGTCGGCAGCAAATAGCGGCTTCGGGGTCGACTACACGATCGAACGTCGTTACAGACGCCGATGACGTGGTCCGACGACGGCGGGAGCCACGTCGCCGCCGGTCGTCGGTTCGGGGACGCCGGTCGTCGTCCGACCCGGACGACGGCGCTGACAGGAGTGACCGGCGCTCAGGCGGCCGGACTCTCGGCGTCGTCCGACTGCGTCTCGTCGCCGACCGGTCGCTCAGCGAAGACGATGACGTTCTCTCGTCCGAGCGATCGCTTCTCTATCGTCCCGTCGGCGTGCATTCGGGAACAGATCCTGCTCACCTTCGACTTCGACCAGCCGGTCTCCGCCGCGATTGTCCGCTGGCGAATGCGGCCGTCGTTCGCGATGAGCAATCGGACTACCGTCCCCTCGTCGCTCAGGAGCCTCGGTGGCGTTTCGGGCGAGAGATACGAGCCGGGTGGCTCGCGGTCGGCAGTGGCTGCGTCGGACGGGTCGTCCGTCGCTCCCGTCGGATCCGTACCGAGCGCGAGCGACGGCAGCTCGAGTTCGCGCTCCGACAGCGCGTCTGCAATGCGAATCCCGACGAGGGCACTGATCAGCAGGGACAGAATCACGATCAGGGTAGCTTCCCAGAACGACGTCACGCGAAGCAGTTGGATCACGGCCAACGGTCCACCGGATCGACCGCCGACTCCGGGGGGGATCGCGTGTACGTCCTGGTGGGAGATCGACGTCGGGCCGGCGTCGATCGAGACGACGGTGTGAATCGATTCGAACCGGGCGCCGACACCGATCTGAGGATGGGAAACCATGAGTACGCGATTCTGTGACGGTCGGTGCGTGATCGAGTCCGATGGGGTGGACTCGCCGACCGCACTGGAGTTCCGAGCCGTGGCCCCTTCATTATGAATCCATATGGGCGAGTTTAATAACGTTCTAAGCGCTCAGACGGCCGTTCAGGCTCGACCGGTCGCTGCCGTCGACAACCCCGACACGGCCCGGTCTCACTCCCTCTCACGCTTGCAGTCGCTTAGCCGCGGTATAGTAAACCCCCGACAGCGACTTGCGGATTTTACGGCACGGCCCGCGGACCGCGTGCGGACCGCGGGCGCATCGGTTTCGGACATCGCCGTCGCACGCGGTCGTGTGACGGTCCAGCGACAACGCATCACCCATGACTACGATAATCAGCGATACGGAGGAGACAGCGGACGAGGGAACGAGCGGCCAGTACGCGTTCGAAACGAGCGATGAGGGAACCGCCCTCGAACACCCGACGGACCGGTCCACGCGCGAAGCGACGATCTGTGTCGTCGGACTGGGGTACGTCGGACTGCCGCTTGCGGTCGGGTTCGCCCAGTCGGACTACCGCGTGATCGGATACGACGTCGACGACGTGACCGTCGGCCGACTCCAGGAGGGTGTCGACACGACCGGTGACCTCCCGGACGAGGCGATTCAGGACGGCGATATCTCCTACACGACGGACGCGACCTCGATCGCCGAGGCCGACTACGTCATCATCGCCGTTCCGACGCCGATCGACGACGACGAGCGCCCGGACCTCGGCTACGTCGAGAGCGCGGCGGCCACCGTCGGCTCGAAGATGGAACCCGGGACGACGGTCGTCCTCGAGTCGACGGTCTACCCGGGGACGACACGCGAGGTCCTCGCCCCGGCACTCGAGGACGCGTCCGGACTGACCGCCGGCACGGACTTCTTCGTCGGTTACTCCCCGGAACGCGCCACACCGGGCGACGACGAACACGGTCTCGCAGACGTCGTCAAGGTCGTCAGCGCACAGAACGAGAAAGTGCTGGAAGACCTCGCGACGCTGTACGAGTCGGTCGTCGACGCGGGCGTCCACCCCGCCCCGTCGATCGAAGTCGCCGAGGCCTGCAAAGTCGTCGAGAACGCCCAGCGGGACCTCAACATCGCGTTCGTCAACGAACTCTCGATGGCGCTCGACAACATGGACATCGACGGTCGGGCCGTTCTCGAGGCCGCGGGCACGAAGTGGAACTTCCACGATTACCGACCGGGACTGGTCGGCGGCCACTGTATCCCGGTCGATCCGTACTTCTTCGCGTACCGATCGGCACGGGAGGGCTTTGACCCCGAACTCATGCAGACGAGTCGGCAGGTCAACGAATCGGTCCCCGATCACGTCGCGGAGCTGACGATCAAAGCGCTCAACCAGAGTCACAAGACGCTCCGCGAGAGTCGCGTTCTGGTACTCGGACTGGCGTACAAAGCCGGCGTCGGAGACATTCGCAGTTCGAAGATCGACGCCGTCATCGACGCCCTTCAGGAGTACGACATCGATATCGCCGGGTACGATCCGTTCGCCGACGGCGACGCGGCCCGGGAATCGTTCGGCATCGAGGTCCAGGAACAGCTCGCGTTCGAGGGCTTCGATGCCGTCGTCCTCGCGACGCCCCACGCGGAGTTCGAACAGTTGGATCTCGAGTCGGTAGCGAGGAAACTCACCGACGACCCCGCACTGATCGACGTGACCGGGACGGTCGGCGAAGACGCCGCCGTCGATGCAGGATTCGTCTACCGGGGGTTGTGAGGCGATGCGAGACCAGCGATACGTAACCGGGACGGTGACGGGCCGTACGGCCACCCGACCATCGCCGGGCGGAACCGCTGTTCCAGCCTGTGCGGAGATGGGGGTGTCGTGACATGCGTGTCATGATAACGATCCAACACCCCGGTCACGTCCACTTCTTCCGACACGCCATCGCGGAGCTAGAAAATCGGGGTCACGAGATCCACGTCTTCGCCCGCGAGAGCGACGTCGCCGTCCAACTCCTCGAGGCGTACGACATCGACCACGAGGTACTGGCCGGCGACGCCGATTCGCTGGTCTCGCTGGCGGCAGTCCAGGCGACGTACGAACTCCGACTGCTCCAGCGGGCGCGGCGACTCGAGCCGGACGTAATCACGGCCATCGGCGGCGTCGCCGCCGCCCACGTCGCGTCGGTGGTCGGCGCGAAGAGCCTGGTCTTCTACGACACCGAACACGCGACCCTCGTTACGAAACTCAGCTATCCGTTCGCGGACGCGATCTCGACGCCGGAGTGTTACCGAGACGATATCGGCCCGAAACAGGTGACGTATCCGGGCTATCACGAACTCGCCTATCTCCACCCCGAGCGGTTCGAGCCCGATCCGACCGTCCTCGAGGCCGTCGGTCTCGCGCCCGAGGAGTCGTTCGCCGTGGTTCGGCTCAGTAGCTGGGCGGCCTCCCACGACGTCGGCCACGGCGGTTTCGACGACCCGCACGCGGTCGTCGATCGGCTCGAGGCGGCGGGCCTGCGGGTCTTGCTCACCGCGGAGGGCGAGCCGCCGGCGGCCCTCGAGTCCTACCAGTTCACGACGGCACCGGAGCGAATGCACGACCTGCTCGCCTCCGCGGACGTCGTTCTGAGCGAGGGGGCGACGACCGCGGCCGAGGCCGCCGTCCTCGGCACGCCGGCCGTCTACGTGAACCCCCTCTCTCTGGGCTACACGGCAGAACTCGACGCGGAGTACGGACTCCTGTTCGAGTACACCGGCGAGGAGAGACACGTCCGCGGCCTCGAGCGGGCGGTCTCGGTCCTCGCGGAACCCGACGACACGTGGGCCCGCCGGCGCGAGCGCCTGCTCGCGGATCGGATCGACGTGACGGATCTCGTCGTGCAACAGCTCGAGACGATCGCACAGACGCGGACGGCCGACCGACCCGCTCCCGCAGCGAACCCGGACCGATCATGAACGTCCTCCAACTGGTGACTTCACGGCGACCGTTTTTCGACCAGCAAGTATCGGCCCTCGAAGATCGCGGCGTCGACTGCACGGTCCTCGAGGTCCCGGGCCGACACAGCGGCGATTCGGGCCGGTCGCCCGCGGCGTACGCACGGTTCTATCCGACCGTCCTCTCGGCAGTCCGTTCGTCGTCGTTCGACATCGTTCATGCGAACTACGGCCTCGTCGCGCCGTTCGCGCTCGCACAGCCGACTCGGCCCGTGGTGGTGACCCTGTGGGGAACGGACCTCATGGGCCAGCAGTCGTGGCTCCGTTCGGTCAGTCGGTACGGTGTCCGACGGGCGGACGCCGCGGTCGTCCCGAGCCGGCCCATGTCGCGGGAACTCGAGACGGATCACGAACTGATTCCGTTCGGCGTGGACACCGACCTGTTTCGGCCGATGTCTCGAGCGTACGCGCGCGAGTATCTCGGGTGGGAGACCGACCGACCGGTCGCGCTGTTCCCGTACGATCGGACACGAGCGGTGAAGGACTTTCCGCGGGCTCGGCGACTCGTCGAGCGGGCCGAGGTCGACGTCGAACTCCGAACGGTCACCGGCGTCGATCACGCGGAGATGCCCTACTACATGAACGCGAGCGACCTCCTGCTTGTCACGTCGAAACGCGAGAGCGGTCCGATGGTCGTCAAGGAAGCCGCTGCGTGTGATCTGCCGGTCGTCTCGACCGACGTCGGCTTCGTCCGCGAGACGGTCGGCGACGTGACGAACTGTATCGTCAGCGACAACGACGGTGCCCTCCTGGGCGGCCTCGAGCGGATCGTCGAAACGGGCGACCGAGCCCACAGTCGCGATGCCGTCGACGGACTGTCGGTCGATTCGCTCGGCGAGCGTCTCTCCGGGCTGTATCGCCGAGTACTCGACCGGGAGGAAGCGACGGGCTATCCGACGGGGGTCAGTCATGACGTATAGCTCGCTGTCGGAACTCCGGCCGTTGCGACTCGACACCGTCGCAGCGATCGTCGGACTCGTCCTCGCGCTCGTACTGTTCCCGCTCAGATTCCTCGCGTCACAGATCTACATCCAGACGGTACCGATCGTCCTCGGGACCGCGTGTGCGCTGTATCTCCTCTCGCTGTATCAGCGCGACGACGCGCGGGCCGTCCCGACCCTGCCGTCGCCGGTAACGATGGCGCTTCCGGGCATCGTTTTCGCCGGACTCGCCGCACTCGTGATGCTGACGGTCGTCCAAGGAGCCAGAACGCCCCTCTTTTTCGGGGCGGCAAGCGTCGTCGGGACGCTCGTCGTCGCCCAGATCGTCTTCGCAAGCGACCGGGACCTCCATCCGGGGCTGTTGTTGCTCCAGATCGTCTGCTTCGCGGTCGTCTTCCGGTTTACCGCGCTGTACGTGACGCCCGGCTACATCGGGATCGACATCTGGACTCATCGCGAACTCGTCGAGTCGATCCTCACGGAGGAGTCACTGAGTGCGATCTCCCACGACAAACACTACGGATCGCCGTTTTACCACCTGCTGGTCGCCGCCTCGTCGTTGCTGTACGACGTTCCGATCCGCGCCGCGTTGTACCTCTCCGTCGGCCTCGTGATGCCGCTCTCGGTCCTGCTCGTCTACGCGACGACGAACTTGCTCGTCACACAGCGGTGGGCGGTACTGGCGACGGCCCTCTACGCGTTCGCGAGTCACGTTGTGCGGTGGGGGACACATCACATTCCCACGAGTCTGGGGCTCGTCTTCTTCCTCGCGATGTTGTACGCGCTGCTCAGGGTGATGCGGATCGAGTACTCGATCCGGGACTTCTCGTTGCTGTTACTGCTGAGCGTCGCCGTCATCCTCACCCACCAGGTATCGACGTTCATCATGCTCGTCTTGCTGCTGGCGGCGTTTATCGCTCAGGTCGTGTTCGTCGTCGGCCCGTTCGGGCTCACGCGCCTCGATACGAGCGTGTTCCGAACGAAAAAGCCGGTCAACCTCGTCGGGCTCGTCGTCTTCAACCTCGGGCTGACGATCTTCGTGTGGTCGCTGACGCCGTACCGGCAGGAGTCGTTTCTAGCGACCGTGTTGAGCTACTTCACGCAGACGCTCAAAGAGAGCGCCGGCTTTCTCAACACCGCAGGCGAGTCCTCGTCCGACGGCGGCGAGGCGGGGACCGAGGCCGCACAGACGCTGCTGGACCAGATCGTCCCCTACGTGGACGTCCTGGGCTTTCTGTTCCTGCTCGGTGTGACGTTCGTCGGGTGTCTGTACGTCGTCCACAGGCGACGCGCCGAACAGTCGGTGTTTACCCTCCTGCTGGCGGCGGCGTTCATGTTGGTGTTCGTCCTCGGATTACCGATGTTCGGCGTCCGGACGTTCATCCCGACCCGCTGGTTCGCGTTCCTCTACGCGCCGATGGCTATTCTCGGCGCGATCGGGTTGCAGACGCTGCGCGGGAACCTGTCGCCGTCGCTCGCCACCGCCGTCCTGTTGGTCGTCGTCCTCGCCTATCCAGGTGCAATGTTTCTCGCCCCGGAAAGCAACGCCGACGATCCGGTGTTTTCCGACCACCACGAGCGCCTCGCATACGACGAGTCGGAACTCGCCGCGGCCGAGTCGATCGCCGAACTGACCGGCTCGCCACAGGGCGACGAGATCCGGCCGGATCAGCAACTCCACACCGACCACCCGTATCAGACGCTGTTCAAACGGACCGGCGCGTATCCGTCGACGACGACCGCGACGGTTCCCGAAGGCGGTAGAGCGGACCACGACTACACGGTCTATCGATCGGCCCAGTCGACCGATGCCACGTACGTCACGGACTCGGACGAGAACGCACGGATTGCGGACCTCTCACGGACGCAGCTCTGCCGGCCGGAGCAAGCGACGGTCTACACGAACGGCGACGTGACGATGTGTACGCCGTCCCCGGCGGAGAGCTAATCGCTTCCCCGTTACCGGGCCGGCGTCGTCGACGGCATCGGATCGGACTCGAGCCACGGATTCGACGACGAGCGAAATAGCGCTTCTGCCGTCGCGTTTCGTCGGTGGTAGTTCGGTCGCTGAGCGACCGATCGCGGCCCTTTCGTTGCCCGGCGGCTCAAGAACAGTGACAGTTCGAGGCCGAGCGGCCGGTCACCCCACCGCGACGATGAGTCGATCGGTACCGTTGTCGACGTCGACTCGATCGCTCTCGCTCCGGTCGGGCTCCATCGAACGACTGCGAGAACGGACACAGTAGCACACAAAGCGACTCGAGTCAAGACACTCTTCTGCGGGCAGCCAACCCGCTCAGCGAGCCCGACGGGCGCGCAGTAGTCGCCACATGTCAGCCGCGACCGGCGCGCCGTCGGCGACCCACAGCGAGAACACCGCAAGCCCCAGTAGTACCTGAAACAGGACCTGCAGCGTCATGCCGCCGGCGAGAAGCAGGGTCACGTACCGGCCGACGTACAGACCGAGATGATCGAGAAACCCCCCGTGAGCGGTCGCTGGCGGCGACGCGATCGGCCAGAGGACGGTCCGGGGATCGACCGCCCCATCTCTGAGCAGTTGGCTGAGCAGGTCCGCAAACGGGTGAGAGAGATACGCGATCGAGAACGCACCTGCAAGCGTTCGACGGCCCCACCGGGCGGCCACCGCGTACGCACCGAGACAGACGATCGGCGCGACGAAGATCGAGTGGCCGACGGAGTAGCCGGCGTCTGTCAGTCCGACCGTCCAGGCGAGGGGTTTGTCGAGCAGGTCCGGGAACTGTGAACCGACGGCGACGGCGAGTACCCCGCACGCCGAGGGCGGCTCTCGAGCGATCGCCCTCGCGGCCAGCGAGTAGAGAACGTACGCGACCGCGAGGTGTTCCCACGGCCACATCTATGTCACCTCGATCGGCAGGTGAATCGCACGATAGGCGTTCTCCGTCGTCGGCTCCGCCGGCGGTTCGCCCACGTAGAGCAACAGGGTCACCCGTAGGTCGTCGCCCCGCATCGACGGCGTAATCTCGAGGGTCTGTCCGTGGGAGTCGCCGGCGGCGACCGTCGCAGTCCGCCTGTCTACCTCGGTCGATTCGCGGACGGTCGTCGCGTTCTCCTCGTAACTCACCCGCTGGAGCAACGCCACCGTCGTGTAGGTCCGTTCTTCGTGTTCCCGGTTCGTGATCGTCGCCTGCAGTTCCTGTCGCTCGCCCGCAGTATAGGTCGACTCGTACATCGTGTCGGTCTCGCCCGTGACGTTCTCGGTTTCGACCGAAAACTCCGTGAACCCGTCGTGTTGTGGCGGATTCGCAAGGGCGAACCCACCGCTCGCGAGCAACAGGACGAGCCCGATCACGATCGCCAGGTTGTACGGTCGACGGCTGGTCCGCTCGTACGGACTCGGCCGTCCGCGATCGAAGAACGGGGAGACCGACGAAATCGACGGCACGAACCGTCTATCGGCCGGACAACGGTAGCGAGAGACGATCGCGAGGAGCGCGAGGACGACGGTGAGTATAGAGAGACCGAGGAGGATCGGTTTCAACGCCACACCCCTAGGGGTTACGGTCGCGAAAAGGGCAATCGCGGGAACGAGGGCAACGCTAAAGACGACTGATAGGATCGTCCGCTCGATCGCCTCGAGCCCGCCACTGACCAGCAACGGATTCCCGAGTCCCGTCTTCTCGTCGTCGAAGGATTGGTACTCGTCGTTCGGTTCGTCCGGAAAGAGTGCGGAGACGAGCGCATACCCGGGTAGAAAGAGGACGAGGGGAATCGTCAAGACGATTCGTTCGATACCGGAGAGACCCGAAATGATCCCGAACGTGAGCCCGCCAGTGACTGCGATGACGACCGCGAGATCGAAAAACCACCAGTCGGTGTCGCTCATTTCCTCGTCACTAGCGGGTGGTGATGGTTTATTATCGCCAGAATAAGCCCGACCCATCGGGTCGGATCGGCACCGAACCATAACGAAGCCGACAGTGAATAGCCGCCCACTCACAACAGTGGATTTCGTGAACGTCACGCGGTCATGAACGGTCCAAAACTCGCTATAAGATTCCGAACGATGTATCCACATTAGACGTGAAATAAATACCCTATTGGATAGTTCATATAGTGGTTTTCAACCCCTATAAATTCCAATATCGCGGTTTTAAAAACACAGAAAATACAGGTAGCGTCCCGTGAAAATACATAAAATCAGTAATTCTCGGATACACGGTTTCTATGCTTTATTACCTCCCTCTGACTACGGAAGACTGGCGAAATGAAAGCGAAACATATCAGCTCCGAAGAGAAAAGTTGGCAGGGGACGACCGACGACGCTCAGGACGCGGCTGACGAAGCTGATAACCCCTCCGAGGAGCCACCGTTTTCGAAAGACGAGATCTTCCATCTCCTCCAGAACGAACGTCGGCGCATGGTTCTCCGGTATCTCCGGGGCACCAACGGGCCCGTACGCATGCGCGACGTCGCAGAACAGGTCGCCGCGTGGGAACACGATACTACCGTCGAAGGACTCACGTCTACCCAACGCCAGCGCGTCTACATTCCGCTGTACCAGTCCCATCTCTCGAAACTCGACAACGCGGGCCTGATCGAGTATCAGAAGAACCGCGGGATCGTCGAACGAAAGCCCCTCGCCGATCGCGTCGACACGTTCCTCGAGCTGGATCCGTCCGAGGACTCGCCCGACGAGACAGCCGCTGAGAGTCCCGACTGGCAGGATTCCTATATCTTCGCGACGGTCGTCTCCTACGCGATCCTCCTCGGTGCAGTGATGGAGATGCCGTTCACTTCGCTTCTCTCAGGAATCGGCTTGAGCGCACTCATCCTGTCGCTGTTCACCGTGCTTACGATCCGCCGGCTCGTCAACTGACGGCGGCTGCCGTCACACTGCCGAGGGAGAACAACCGGCGCAAGGTCTGCGGTTCGATCTGTGCGCTCGTCACAACCACACCGAACGCGAGTACGACGAGCAGTACACCGATGGAGATCGCGACGAGTACGGCCGGCGAAACCGAGCGAGTCCCGTCGACGGGCGTCGCCGAGCGCTCGACCAGTCCCTGTGTTTCGTCGAACTCGATGGCTCCCGATGCGTCCAGTGCCGGCAGCCGCTCCTCGTGGAGGCGCTCGTGGACGGCCGCCCACGTTTCGATCGGCGGGTCGGCTGGTTCGACCAACGCGTCGGTAATTTCGTCGACGGTGGCGGGCATGGCCATCTCGTCGAGGACGGTCACGAGAGCGGCGTTGGACTCCGGAAGGAACTCCCCCACCCGAGTATCGGTGTCGTCTCCCGCCAAGAAATCGCAGCCCGGGGCGTAGACCGTCGTCGACCCGGCATCAGGATCGGACTCCTCGGACCGCTCTTCAGCGGAATCCGCCGACGAAGAGCGCAACCAAGATGGCGTCAGACGCATATTCCAGGCTAACTCCCCGTGGTATATAAGGTTTCTCACGGTTTATTTCCCATAAACTGAATAGGTGGCTGTTAGGCGCTGTTCACGGGAGTTCGCCGCGGCCGCACATATCGGATAATAGACCTGTCTCCGCTGTGGCTCTCTGGTTATGCGACCGCTGGATCCGAGGGTCGAAGCCAGGAGCGCAGTCGCATTGCTCCCTCTGGCCGGAACTCGAGCCACCCGCGGAGGTCGATGACCCTGAGCTTGTGACGGGTCGGGAGGCTGTGGACGTGCGGTAGGTCGCCCAGATGCCGCTGATCAAAGTCGTGTCGTTCGAAGAGTGCCTCCCGGTCCGGCCAGGGAGGTTCGAACGACGAAAGAAACGGGGTCTTCCGGCGGACGAAGCCTTCGATCTCGTTGAAAAGCGTCGTATCGTGTGGACGGTCCGGCGGTCTGTGTCGCAAGATGTCGTCGTCGATCCGTTCGCACGCCCGGAGGAACGTCTCCGTCGTTCGGCGTTCCGGCGGCGTCCGGAGATGCCAGTCGATCAGGTCCCGATCGGCCGCCAGAAACGACGTCAGGAAGTTATCTGAGAGGTGATTGTGAAACGGCATCGATGGCTGATTGGCGATTCCACAGCAGGTCAGTGCGTTCTGTATCCGGTCCGCACGCGACCGTCTCGAGTCGAACTCGTCGCGGATCGCCCCTCGGACGAACGCGTCCGGATCGACGGCGAACGAGGTCCGCTCGGCGAGATCGAGGCTGGTTTCGCGGCTGTACCCGAACTTCTCGAGCAAGGCATCGACGGGGTCCGGGTCGGACTCGAGGCGACCGGTCGGAACCCGCTTGCCGAGGACGTCGACGGTGTTCTCGGCGGTAAAGTGGCCCCGGAAGAACGTATCACAGAGGAGGCCGTGATACATCGTATCGACATCGATCTCGTCGGTGTAGCCCGCGTGATGGATGTGCAACGACTCCTTGATCCCCTGTGAGTACCGGCGCTTCGACTCGTCGGGTCGGAGGTACCGCTCGTCCGGCGGGAAGGCGGTGTGGCTCGCGCCGTATTGTGCGGCGACCGCTCTCGCGCCGCGGACCTCCTGTGCGTCTAGCGATCCGACCGTGTAGCTGTGGGCTATCTCGGGGAGTTGCGAGAGGATGATCCGCGAGTCATAGCCCGCCGAGAGGAGGACGCCCTTTCGGCCGGGGAGGACCGATCGCCGACGGATCGCCCGCTCGAGGCGATCGGCGAGTTCCCCGACCGCGTCGAAGTCCGCTGCCGGCTGGGGATCGTAGACGAACCGGTCGAGCGGGTCGATCGCCGTCGACGTGAGCCGGCTGTCGAGCGGAACCCGACGGAGTTCCGAGAGCGGCGTCTTCTCGCCCAGGGCCACCCCCAGATGCAGGAACTCGAGGACCCCGTCTCGGTCGAGCGTCGGCTCCGTGACGGTTCGACCGACCGAAGCGGCGTCGGTTCCGAAGATTCGAGGTCCCGGTTCGTCGGTGTAGAAGCACTCGCGGGAACGGACCGGGTCCGTGGCGATAACCGCCTCGTCGGTCGGCTCGGCGTCGATCACGGCCAGATACGAGCCGTTGAGATCACGGAGCGCATCGATACCGTCCGCCCGGTAGCGCTCGAGGAGCCAGCGAGCCGCGTTCGGGTCGTCCGTGGGGACGTACGATTCGCCCCAGACGAGACAACGGCCCTCATCGCCGGTGTACGTGGCGCTCCAGCCCGGAACGCCGAGGTCGGAATCCCTGATTCCGACCGTGAGCGTCGGCCCGGCGAGTACCTCGTCGAAGTCGTCGCTGGATCGAAACTGCTCGAACGTGTCGATACCGCCGAATACACCGAAGAGTTCCCTGTTCATCGTCGAAGACCACCTCGCGGACGGCGTCCGGATGCGGGGACGGGGCCGAACGGCCGTCCGCACGTCCGCCTCCGTAGCTTTCCTCCGACCGAGCGTGCAATTACTATGCGACAGTTAAGCACCGGTTCGACGGGTCCGGGTCGATCCCGACGACGGTCGATCCGGCCTATCGGATCTATAATAATGGGATCGCTGTCGGTAGCATCGGCTCGCCAATGACACGGAAACGCGCCACGCGACGTCGGTTCCTCGCACTGTCCGGTGCAGTCGGTGCCGTCGGAATGGCCGGCTGTGCGGATCGTATCGAGTCGGCGGTCGATCGGGTCGACACCGGTTCGTCGAACGGGACTGATGCGCCGGACGACTCGGCCACGCCGGGGCTTGCGGACGGCGTCCCAGCGCTCGAGACGGCGTTCGATAGCCGGGACCGGTTCCGGCAGCCGGGCGAATCGCTGGACGACTTCGGCGATCTCGACGCCTGGACAGTCGTTCAGGGCTCGGGAACGGCCGACACCGACGTCGTTTTCGACGGCGAACAGAGCTTCAGGCTCGAGTCAAACGGGAGCGAGAACGTCATCGCGGAACGGAGCCTCGACGGCGAGGACCTGACGGCGACGGATCTGTCCGTCGCGGTGCGAACGACGACGCCCGACAGTATCGCCGTCAACCTGCGTCTCGTCGACCAGTTCGGGAGCGAGAAGGTCTACTCCCTCCGTCAGATCAGGTATCGCGCGCCCGACGTCGGCTGGTTCAGAACGAGCCCCGGCGTCTTCCAGCAAAGCGAGCCCGAGCCCTCGCTGGATTACCTCGATCGGCTCGAGGTGCAGGTGCTGCACTCGATGCCGGAGGCAGAAGTCTGGATCGACGACCTGCGCACCCACGAGACGCCCGATCAGGGCTACGTCATGTTGAGTTGGGACGACGGAACGCTCGACTACTACGAGACGGCCGCGCCGCTGCACGACGAGTACGGGTTCCCAGCGGTGCAGGCACCGGTGCCGCGGTGGGCCGAACAGGGTGTTGACGGGCACATGTCGATCCCGGAACTGCAGGAGCGACAGGAGGCAGGCGATCAGATCGTCGTCCACGGAACCCACGACCCGATCCACGAACTCGACGACGGGGAGACGATCGACGAACGGCTCAGGCGGGACAAACAGTGGTACATCGACAACGGCTTCGAGGGGGCGAACTACATCGTCCATCCGCACAACAGTTTCGACAAGACGAGCCTCGAGCGGACGACCGACTATCACTACTGTGGCGGGTTCAACCAGGCCGGCAACGTCAACACGACGAGCGTCTACGGCTTCGATCCGCTCGCCCTCCCGCGGACGATCGGGCACGACCTCAACATCTCGAAGCGGTGTATCGATCTGGCTGCCAAACACAACCAGTGTACGATTCTGAACTTCCACACGTTCGAGGCCAACAACACGATGGCCGAGGACGACTACGAGTCGTTGCTCGAGTACATCGACAGTGCTGACATCGAGGTCATCACGTTCGACGACCTCTGGAAGCTGCGTGTGGCCGACCACTGATTCGGGCCCACGAGAGCGTTTCGTCGAGCGGGAGTCGCGTACCGAATCGACCGACAGCGGGTAACGATGCGTCTCTGTTTCGAGGCAGGTACTGGACTGCAACGAGAAGCGGTTAGCAGTCCGTCGAGAGCGTGAGCCGATCGACGTCAGTCGCTCCGTCGTCGTCGACGACGCGCAACGCCACCGGGTGGTCGCCGGTCGCGCTGATCGTCACGTCGATCGTCTCCCCGGTCTCGTCGAACGAGCCGGTATCACCGAGACGCCACTCGTAGCGGACGAGTTCACCGTCCGGGTCGGACGACTGTGACGCGTCGAGCGTGACCGTCTGCCCGGGCTCGAGCGTCGTGTCGGAACCCAATGCCGGGGCGGTCGTGATCCGTGCAGTGGGTGACTCCCCGGTCTGGCCCTCGTCGTCGGTGCCGTCGTCGACCGGTTCCGAGGGCTCCGCGTCGTCCCGGTTCTCGGGAGGACTGCCGTCGCCGGCGTCCTCGAGCAACAGCTCGCCCGCGAGGAGTCGGTCGACGATCGCCGTGTGCCACCGGACGCGGGTGTCCAGTTCGACGCCCGTCGAGAGCGTCTCCGCGAGGAACGCATCGGCCCCCAGATCGCGGGCGGCTTTGTGGACGAGCAAGCCGGTCGGATCGCTCTCGGGGCTGGAGAACGGCCCGAGCCGGAACTCGAGTTCGGGGTCGTCGACGAAATTCCGGGTCACGGCGTCGGCGACGGCGGCAGCGGTGTCGGCGGCCGCATCGCTCTCGCCGTGAAAGATCGCCTGGCCGACGCCGTCCATGGGATCGCCCGCGTAGATGCCCGTCGACTCGTGGAGATCGACGACGACGTCCGGGTCGTATTCGGTGATGACGTCCCAGATGGCCCCTGCGAGTTCCGTTCCCGGGGGTTCGCCCTCCGGGAACTGTCGATTGAGGTTGTTTCCGTCGTCATCGTTTCTCGTCCCGCGTTCGATGGCGACGGCGTTGGCCGCCGGGATCACGACGAGCGTGCCGGCGTCGATCGGCCAGTCGGCAATCCGGCCGGCGGCCGTATAGCCCGCGACTTCGTTCCCGTGGATCCCGCCGACGACGACCGCCGTCGGTCCCTCGGCGTCCGCGGTCGTCACGTACACCGTCGTCTCTTCGGGCGTCCCCTCGCGAACGACGAACGACGCTCGAGAAACGGTCCCCGCGTCCGATCGGGCGGTATCGCCGACGACGCTGGCGGCGCTTGCACTCGCGAGTACACAACTGGCTGTGACGGCCAATACGGATCGTCGTGAGTGGATATCACGTCTCATCCGGTCGACCCGTCGGTTCCGAACGGGTTTACTACAGGTGCGATAACCGATGGAAACAGTACCGTTTCAGTTCTGCAACCGTCCCGTCGTGCGTCGATTCGCGCTGCTCGGTGCCGATTCGAGACGATCGGTGGGGGCCGCTCACTCGGAACGCGTGTGCCGTCCGAGCGTGATTACGACCAGCAGGGCGACGAGCGCCGCGACGATCGGTCGCGATCGCCGTCGAAGCCCGGCCCCGGCGACCCAGCAGACGCCGGGATACGTCCGCGGCGACGCCCCAGCCTTGCGGAAGTGCCAGAGGGCCCGCAGGAACCGCCCCTCCGCGAAGTACCGCTTCGCGATGATGAGTTCGTGCCTCGAGCGGATCTCGTAGCCCTCAGCCTCGAAACGCTCGACCTCGGATTCGTAGGCCGACAGGTACTGTCGGCTCGCAGTTCTCGTCACGTCCGCGGGCGGATGGCCGGTCTCGTTGCGGCGAACGAGTGCCGCGTCGACGTACGCGAGGTTCCCGTACTCGAGGACGCGCAGACAGAACTCCGGGTCCTGGAACCGGTCGAGGTCCTCGTCGAAGCCGCCGACCTCTCTGGCGACCTCGGTGCGGACGAGCAGCGTCGACCCCGCGCCCGGCTGGACGTTGTCCGCGAGGATCTCGCCGATCAGTTCTTCGCCACCTTCTCTCGTCGGTTCGTCGTCCGAGCGAGCGAGTACGGACGCGGCGACCGACCGGAGCCGTCCGCTCGCGCCGGACAGATCGTACGCCGTCCCGCAGTAGGCGCCGACCCAGTCGCTCGAGCGATCCTCGAGGGCCGCGAGCTGGCGTTCGAGTTTCGCGGGCTGCCACTCGTCGTCCGAGTCGAGGAAGGCGACGTACTCGCCGCGAGCGTGGTCGAGTCCCGTGTTCCGGGCGACGTTCGCGCCTCGGTTGGTCGCGTGGATTACGGGCCGCACCCGCGGGTCCTCGTACTCGGCCAGCACCGACTCGGTGTCGTCGGTCGAACCGTCGTCGACGACGACCACCTCGAGGTCGTCGATCGTCTGTGCGAGCGCGCTGTCGATCGCGCGCGGAAGCGTCGCCGCTCTGTTGTACGTCGGGATGATGACGCTGACGCGAGTCATTTCCCGGCAGTTCCGGCGCGTCTCGGATTATTATCGCGTCGATAAACGCCACCACCGGACGGCTGCGGCCGCGTCGACTCGCCCCCTCGGCGACCGGCCGGCTCGAGATCGACGGCGTTCGATCGTGATGCCCGCACTAATAGCCGTATAAGCAAGGGCGAACGGTTCGTCGACGCGGTCGATGACGAACAGAAACCGCCGATCGTTCGTAACGACGGTTGCAGCGGCCGGAACGCTCGGCCTCGCCGGCTGTCTCTCGCGGATGCGGGAGTGGCGTGGCGCGGACGGCGAGCCGGCGACATCCCAGTCGAGCGACGGGAACGACGGCGACGAGGCCGGCGACCGACTGTCCCTTCCGGGGGACCCGATCGACCGCTTCGAGAATCTCGGCCGATGGACGCCGATGATCGACGCCGGGCAACTCGAGGCCGGGACGGCCGACCCGTACGTCGGCTCGCAGTCGGCCCACCTCACGGCCGCCGAGGATACCGAGTATGCAGCCGTCTACAGGACGATTCCGGACGGACTGGATCTGAGCGACAAGAGCCTCTCGCTTGCCGTCAGCTTCACCGGCCGCGAACAGCTGCACCTTACGCTCGAGTTGTTCGCACCGAACTCGCGCAACGTCCACGCCATGCAGCGTACGCTCGTCGGACCGACCGATCGATGGGTCCGGGTCGACTTCGGGACCGATCGAGTCGAGGGCCAGCCCGACCTGACCGACGTCCGGGAGGTACGGCTGATCGCCCGCCGTCGTGCCGACTCAACCGGCCCGATCGACTGTCGGGTCGACGACCTCCGTGCGGTCGACCGTCCCGAAACCGGCGCGGTCATGCTCCTGTTCGACGGCACGCTCGAAAGCCACTACACGGCCGCGTTCGAGCAGCTGCAGGCGTACGGCTTCGCGGGCGTCGAAGCGGTCATCCCGGAGGCCGTCGGCGAAACGGGACGGCTCACGAACGCTGCACTCTCCGAACTCGATGCCGCGGGCTGGGATATGGCTGCCCGGCCGCGAACCGGCGCGCGGTCCCTCGACGAGTTCCCGCCGGAAACACAGGACGAGCTGATTCGGGGGACGAAAGCGGCCCTCGAGAGCCGCGGCTTCGCGGACGGTGCGAAGCACTTCGTCACGCCGCGAAACGTCCTGGGCTCGACTGCCCGCGATCTCGTCCGGGAGTACCACGAGCAGGCGTTCCGGTTCGGTGGCGGTCCGAACGGGTTGCCGCTTACCGACCCACACAACGCGGGTTTCTTCGCCGGCGATGCCGGCGACGTGACGAAATCCTACGTCGACTTCGCCGCCGAGTACGGACAGCTCGCGGTCTTGCACTTCGAACACATCGGCGAGAACGGGATGAGCGAGCGCGCGTTCGCGGACCTGCTCGAGTACGTCGACACGCAAGACGTCGACGTCGTCACCGCGACCGACCTGCTGGAGAGGACGAGCGGAGGCGATCGCTGATGTACCGGGACGCGAGCGTCGGCGTCGTGTTGCCCGCCTACAACGAGGAGGGGTTCGTCGGTGACGTGATCCGCGAGATGCCCGCGTACGTCGATCGGATCTACGCGATCGACGATCGGTCGACGGACGGCACCTGGGACGAGATCCGCGAGGCTGCCCGGGCGGACGCGACCGCGGCCGAGCGCGGCGACGGCGAGACCGTCGATCGGCTCGTGGCCGACGGCGGTGCGTCCGCGCTCACGAACCGGGCGGCGGTCCACGACGCCATCGGCCGCGTCGTCCCGATCAAGCACACGGAAAACCGCGGTGCCGGCGGGGCGATCAAGACCGGCTATCTCGCCGCGCTCGCGGACGGCGTGGACGCGACGGTCACCGTCGACGCGGACGGGCAGATGGACCTCTCACAGATGCAGCGGCTCCTCGATCCGATCGTCGACGGTGGGGCCGACTACGCGAAGGGCAACCGGCTCCTGTCCCGGGAGTACCGGGACGCGATGCCACGATTTCGGTTCGTGGGCAACGCGGTTCTGACCTTCCTGACGAAGATCGCCTCCGGCTACTGGAAAACGATGGACCCCCAGAACGGATATACGGCGATCTCCCACGACGCCCTCGCGGCGATCGAGGTCGAGAACCTCTACGAGTACTACGGCTACTGCAACGATCTGCTGGTGAAGCTAAACGTCCACGGGATGCGCGTCGCCGACGTGGCGATGCCGGCCGTCTACGGCGACGAGGAGTCGAGTATTACGTATCGGCGGTACATTCCCAAGGTCTCGTCGATGTTGCTTCGCAACTTCCTGTGGCGGCTGAAAACGAAGTACCTCGTATTGGACTTCCACCCGCTCGCACTGTTTTACCTCTTCGGAGCGGCGACGGCGACGATCGGCGTCCTCGGCGTCGGCATGGTCGTTTCTGCCGCGCTCTCGAGTCCCGGCACACCGGCCGTCGGGAGCGTGACGAGCCTGCTGTTGTTCGTCGCCGGAACGGCGTTTCTCCTGCTGGCGATGGTGTTCGACATGGCCGAAAGCGACAGCCTCGAGACCCAGATCCAGTAACACCGGACACGCGCAGGATCGGGTACGTACGCAGCTGTCCGAAGTCTCGACGGCCCCGGTATCACGACAGTGATCGATTGGAAAGGGTAACCGGGCTCGAGAGTCCGTGGTACGTACCGACTTGGTCAGGGCGCGACGCTCCCGATCCCGGAGCCGAGTAGCCCCAGTGTGAGCCCCGAGACGAGCAGGGATAATCCGACGACGAACAGCAGACTGTGTAACCTGTTTTGCTCCCGTTGTTTCGTCCCGCCGGCCGCGAGCCAACCGCGTATTGCGTCCGCCTTCGCGCCGAGCGGGTCGGGGAACGTCGACAGCACCTCGAAGGGCTCGGCCGGATCGAGTGCGCCGACGAGCAGTGCGAACACGACGAAGATCACGAAGCCGGCGGGCGGAACGACCGCGAGTGCGAGCCACGGGTTCCCGATGACCGTCGAGAGGGTGACGATCGGGACGGCTGCGAGGACGGTCGCCAGTATCGAACGCCCGAGCCGGGCGTCCGAGAGGGGATCGAAGCCGACCAGTCGAGCGCTCCAACAGTGGAACAGAAACATCGATCCGTATCCGACGCTGGTCGCGACAGCGGCACCGTGCATTCCGAAGCGGGGGATCAGAGCGACGTTGAGGACGACGTTGATCACGGCCGCAACGCCGGTGGCCGCGACCGGATATCGGAGCATACCCTTCCCCTGTGAGATCGCCAGGATCGGGCGTGCAAGGGCAAAGCCGAGCGATCCGGGAAGTAACAGCAACAGGGGCGTGATCGCCGGCGTGGCATCCGCGCCGAAGTAGATCGGCACGGCGATATCAGCTAACGCTGCGAGACCGACCGCCATGACGGCCGTCAGCAAGAACGTGTACCGCGTCGTCCGGGACGCGAGATCCGAAATCTCCCGGAGCCGGTTTTGGGACCATAGTTCCGATGTCGAGTGGACGAACACCGTCTGAAGGGCCATCGGGATAAACCAGAGGAACTCGGCGAGCGTGAGCGCCGCCTTGTAGTTTCCGACCGCGGAACTCTCCGTGAACCGCTGGAGCATCACGATGTCGATGTGATAGAGCGACATCAACAGGAAGACCAGGGCGATGCTCATCGAGTTGAACGTGAGCATCTGTCTCCGGGGAAACCGCTCCGTCGGGCGACTGAAGAGACACGACAACGAGACCCGCTGATGGACGAGGGCTAACCCGATGGCGGCAACGAGCGTACTCGCGACCAACTGTCCTGCAAGCGCGCCGAACACCCCGGCACCGAGGTAAACCAGCGGCACTGCAACGACGACGAATCCGACCTTGTCGATGATCTTCAGCGGTTCCGAGTACCGCTCGAGGCCGAAGCCCATGAGCGTCTTCCGGGCGTAATCGCGGAACTGCGCCGTCACGACGAGTGCAGCGAGGACGTAGAAATAGCTCGTCAGTTCGGGTCCGAACGCCCGACTGACGAGTCCGACCCGCGTCGCAACCACTAGCAGGAGGGCCCCGAGGACCGAGAGCGAGATCGCCAGCCGCAGGTAGAAGCCGACGACGTGTTCGCTCCAGTTGGCCGCGGCGCGGTCCTCCGCGAGGAATTTCCGGACGCCGTCGGTGACGCCGGAGCTGACGAAGATCATGTAGATCGCGAAGACCGACAGCAAAAACGCGTACTCGCCGAAGGCCGCTGCACCGAGTAGCCGGTACAAAAGCGGCGTCGAGAGCGCAGTGACGACGAGAACGACTACTTTGGCACTGACGACCGAAACGACGCCGCTCGCGATACTCCTGTTCACGGTCTCCCCCCGGGACGGTCGACCGCCCCTCTCGCCAACGATCGGCCTCGGTCCGACGGAGTCACTGTAGCGAGACGGTGGCGACAGCGTGGCGTTATTATACGGGCGTTAAACGTGGCCAAGCGGCGGCATGGAACCGGAATCGCCGACCGGTAGCTGCCACCTCGCCGCGGCCCCGAACCCGGGCGCTCGTTACTGGTACGTGTTCTCCCAGGTCGTGACGCCGCTTGCACCGAGGTCGCGAATCCCGTCGACCAGCCGGTTCTTCTTGAACGTGGGGTTCGTCGACGAGGAGTAGAGACAGACGGCTTCGTGGCCACCCGATGACTCGAGCGTCGAGTCGCGAACGAGTGCGTCGGAACCGAGATCGACGAACGGATACTGACTGGCGCGGAGATCGCTCTGATAGACCGTCAGGTCCGCCCCCGTGTTGACGATGGCGTTTCGGTCCACCCCATCGCGCCCATGCTGGGCGACATCGACGTGGCTGAACCGACAGTTGTCGCGTTCACAGCGGATCCCGTCTCGGAAGCCGCTGGCGTCGCCCGCCTGCCCCGTGATCGTGAGGTATTCGGCGAGTACCTGCTCGGTCCTATCGCTGTCCCGAATCCAGAGCGGATAGCCGCCCGCGGTTTCGTGGGTGATCTCCGTCTCGACGATCGTCGCCTCCCCGCATTCGGGGGAGACGACGATGCCGTGGTTCACGTCCGACCCTTCGAGGTGCAGGCGGGTGTTGTCGATCCGTGCGCTCTCGCAGGTGTTCATCACCGAGATCGCGTGACTGGTCGGTTTGGGCGAGGTGATTTCCACGGCGGCACCGTGGATCTCGATGTTCCGTCCGCTTTCGATCCGGATGCCCCGCTGGGACACGTCTTCCGGACGCGTCGAATCGACTTCGACGGTCGGCCATCGGATCTCGCTGTCTCGGCCGCCGACGCGGACGTTCGCACCGTTGCTGTTCCGGAACCAGCCGCCGTTGACGATGATCGTCCCGTCACCGCCCGCGGCGTAGAGCCCGTTGTTCGGAAACCCGCCGAGCCAGCAGTGTCTGAACTCGAGCGTGCCCGCGTTCTGGTTCGCTTCGATCCCGATCGGGCCGCGCCAGCGGTTGCCCGCGTTCGGGGTGTTTTCCACCCACGCGCCGCCGTCCGGCGCTCGGAACCGCTCGACGATCCCCCGACCGTCGGGGTCGGTGACGTTGAACAGCCCCGGCCCCCACGTCCCGCTGTCGTGGAAGCCCCGAACCGTCACGTCACGCACCTCGAGGCGGTCGGACGCGTAGGCCTCGATCGTTCGGATTCCCGTCTCGGGAGCCGACTGATCGACGTCGAACCCCTCGAAGCGGAGGTGACCTCCGGGACTGTACGAGACGCCGAGGCGGAACAACCGATACTGTGGCCCGTCGAAGTCGTGGTAGTTCGCCGGAATCAGCGTCGCGTTCTCGCCGACGACGCCGAAGTTCTCGAACCCCGTGAACCTGAACTGTTCGTCCATGAAGTACTCCCCCTCCGGGAACACGAGTAGCGTGTCGTCACCCCGAAGCTCCTCGAGAACGGGCGTAATCGACTCGGTGCCCGTCGCGTCCGCCCCGGCCTCGGTCACGTCGACGACGGTCGCGTAGTCGTCGTAATACTGGCCGTACGGATCCGTCGATGCACTGACAGTCGACGTGAGTCCGACTCCGGCGACACACGCCGCGACCGCCCCTCCCAGGAACCGGCGACGCGAGCGTGTCCGTGAACTTACCTCCTCGAGGGATCGCCGACCGTCCTCCCTGGCGGCCGACCGAGAACGACGAGAACTGGTACGATTCGAGCGCTGCAGATCATTTCCATCCGACATTGAGAGTCACTCTTTCCTGAGTGATGATGGGGTCCAGTATCTATGGATTCGGATGGCAAGCTTTTAAGTTCGAGAGCCGATCACCCCGAACTGATCGCGAGAGTTGATAGTTAAGCGACAGTATCTGGCTACCCGAATATTTGTATCTTCGATTCGGGGCTTCGGAAATCCGACTGTCGATAAGGGCCGCTATTGGGCCTCTTTGAGGCGTATTCCGGTCGGCCATAGTGGACCCAATATCGTCTCCGATGTAAACTAGTGTCATTTTCTAACTAATTGTTCAACCGCAATCGTTCTCGAACGCTTCGGGCGGGCGGCCGTTTTCGATCGTGGCGCCGATCAGCGTCGAAATCGCGCGCCGAAGCCGCTGGGAGACCGCCGAATCCGAAACCCCGAGCCGTTCGGCGAGGTCGTCCTGTGTGACCCCGCGTGGCACCTCGAAATAGTCGTCGTAGTAGGCCATCATGAGGATCTCGTACTGTCGGTCGGTCAGGAAGTAGGTCCGGTCGTCCGAGACCGACGAATCGTACAGTTGGTTCACGCGAAACGAGATCCCACGGTCGCGACAGTGGGCGCGGAACGCGGACAGCGCGTCCCGGTCGGGAAGGGAAACCCGCGTGACCCAGCCGCCCTCGTCGCTCGCGATCGTGAAGACGAACAGCCCGGCCGCAGCACAGCGATCGGGCACGATCTCGAGGTCGGTATCGACGGCGACGCGATAGATCGCCCGATTGTCGAACGCGGCGACACGCGTCGGATTCGAGACGGTCGGATCGGCCGCCATCGCTTCCTCGAGGGGGGCATGTTCGTCGCTGAACGCGGAGACGAACTGCAGTCGTCGCTCGTCGACCGTCGTCTCGTACTCGTATCGGATCGGCACGCCGGAACAGCGCTCGATCGTCGGTACCAGCGGCAGATCGTCGTGGACGAGATGGACTTCTGCGATAACTCCCATTGCGATCCAGATATCGTATTCGGTCGTCGGGGCCGCCTGCCTATACTTATACTACGCATAAGCGGCTTGCAACGGCCCGAACCGTCAGCGACTCAGTTCATGTAGCCGAGGTCGGCCAACCGATCGGTTACCGCCTCGTCCGTCGCCGGCCGGGACTCGTCGTCCCGATCCGCGTACGCCGGATAGGTGGCCGACCCCACGGAGTCGACGACGGGAACGACGCTGCCGTCCATGCGGTCGCTGTAGGGGACTCCCATCGCGGCCATGATCGTCGGCGCGACGTCGAAGAGGTGGGCCCGCTCGAGCGAGGGACTCTCGTCGATCCCCTCGCCCGCCGCGACGAAGATCCCGTCGAGCTTGTGATTCCAGGGCTCGGCGGGACCGAAGTAGTCGCCGTCGGCCAACTGCTCGGAGAGCATGTGTTCGAAGTCGGCGGGGATCGTGACGATGTCGACCGTTTCCTCGATCTCGTCGCCGTGGAAGTACTGCTCGCGGGGCGCGACCGTCTCGAAGAACGGCTCCCCGTTCGGGGTTTCGATGGCCTGTAGCGCCCGGATGAGTTCCTCGCGCAGTTCCTCGTATTCCGACTGCGGAACGACGCCGTTCGGATCCCGCCCCTCGAGGTTGATGCGGACCCCGAGTTCGGTCCGCGCACGGACGTAAGCTGCCGATTCGGCGAAGTCGACCTGTTCGTTGGCCGTTCTGGAGACGCCGCCCGGAGCGTACTCGATGGCGACGTCGGCTAGCCCGACCCGCTCGAGCGCCGCTCTGATGCGGCGGGCGGTGATCCCGAACCGGGCGGCGATCGAGGCCGCGCGTGCGACCGTGCCCGGCTCCCAGGTGTCGACCGTCTCGCCCTCGCGGAGTCGCCGCCGCATCGGCGTCCACGACGGCATTCCCTTGCCGCCGGTGGTCGTCTCGAGGTAACCCATATCGCGCAGATACTCGTTGACCCGGAACTCGTAGCCCTCGTACTGGCCCATCCCGTGGTCGCTCACGAGGAAGACGCGGTCCGGGTCACAGGCCTCGAGGATCGCCCCGATCTGCTCGTCGGTCGTCTCGTAGACGCGATCGACGTGCCGTCGCTCCCCGCTGAACTCGTGAAAGACCGTGTCGGTCTTCTGGAACTGGACGAAGCCGAAGTCCGGGTCGTACTCGTCGACGAGGTAGCGAAACGCCCGACCGCGCATCCGGACGAGTGATCGGTACTCCTCGATCTTTGCGTCGTCGGACAGCGAGTCGTCGTCGCGCGTGTAGCTCGGGTACACGCGGTACTCGCCGATCGCGTCGCGGACGTCGTCTAAGAGTCCGGCGGGGTGACACGGCGGGTCCTCGGGGCCGAGGAATCCGGGGATCACCGCCCCGTCGAACTCGTCGGGCGGGTGGGTGACCGGCGCGTTGACGACGACGCTCGAGCGGCCGTGGCGATCCAACAGCGTCCACAGGGGATGCTCGCGGACGTCGTCGTTGCTCGTCACGTGCCAGTCGTAGCCGTCGTAGCTGACGAAGCCGACGACGCCGTGTTTCCCGGGATTGACACCCGTATAGATCGACGGCCAGGCGCTCGGCGTCCACGGGGGGATCTGCGACTCGAGGGGCGCAGTCACCCCCTCGGTGCAGAGCCGTTCGATGGTCGGTATCCGATCGGCCTCGAACAATCGCTCGAAAACCGGAAGACACCCAGCATCGATACCGATGAGCAGCGTCTCCAGCCCGGTCGATTCGGCCTCGGTACTCCCTGCTGTCGCGTCGTCGCGGCGAAACGTCCGAGTCATCGGCTCAATTATCCCTCATTGTCACGTTCGTGTTCGCTCGACTGCTGCGGACATCCCACCGCAGCATCGTTGTTCGTTCCACCACGTCTCTATCCGGCAACGTCGCAGACGGATCACTTCATTATCACTCCGTTAAACACGCTCTCGGCCTCGAGAACGGCCGATAGACGCACTCGCGACCAGCACGAGATCGCCGCTCACGGTCGGAGTCCCGACACGGTCGTGATCGCGCTCTCGAGGAGTCCGATACCGTCCGCTTCCAGTTGTTCGGCTCGAAACTCGTCCCGTGCCTCGGCCGTGAGCCGGATGATCGGTTCGGTTCCGCTCGCCCGAAGAAGCAGCCAGCCGTCGTCGACACCGACGTAGACGCCATCGAGCAGATCGACGTCGTCGTACCGATCCCGGGCGTCCTCGCGAACCCGGTCCATCACGGCCCGTTTCTCGTCGACCCTGACGGACGTACGACGGATTGGATACGTCTCGACGCCGTCGACGAGCGACGAGAGCGGTCCCCGCGCGGCGACGAGTTCGACGAGTTTGCACGCCGCGAGCGGCCCGTCCGGACACGGCGTTTCGGCCGGCCAGATCCACGCGCCGCTGGGTTCGCCGCCGAAGACGACCCCCGGTTGCACAGCGCGTTCCGCCACTGCGCCGTCACCGACCCGCGTTCGGGTCACAGAGGCACCGGTCCTCGAGAGCGCGTCGTCGACGGCCCTGCTCGTCCCCACCGGCACGGCGACCGTGTCGCCCGCGGTTGCAGCCTCGCGTGCGAACAGGGCGAGGAGGACGTCTTTCGGGACGAACGTTCCGGTCTCGTCGACGGCTACCATCCGGTCGGCATCGCCGTCATGTGCAATGCCGAGGCTCGCGGCCGTCGTCGCCACGACCGACGACAGGTCGCCGAGCGTCTCCCGCGTCGGCTCGCTCGGCCTGCCCGGAAAGCGCCCGTCCCGTTGCCCGTTCAGCGTCACGACGTCACAGCCGAGATCCGCGAGTACGCGGGCGGTGATCCCCCCGGTCCCGTTTCCGATATCGACGACGACGCTCGGTGGATCGTCGATCGACACGGACTCGGCCACCGCCGTCGCATGTCGCTCGAGCGCGCCCTCGAGCGATTCGAGCGACCCGTGTCCGTCCCAGGGGCGGAGGTCGTACTCGTCGGTTTCGACGCGCGTCGCGATCGCCTTGCGTTGCTCGAGATCGAAGGCGGTCCCGGAGGCAGCCCGAAGTTTGATCCCGTTGTCCGACGCGGGATTGTGCGAGGCCGTGACGATGAGACCCGCGTCCGCGTCGGTTCGCTGGACCGCCCGGGCGACCGTTGGCGTCGGCACGATGCCGGCCTCGAGAACGTCCGCGCCACACTCCCGTACCCCGGCGATCAGCGCATCGGTTAGGACCGCGCCGCTCTCCCGGGCGTCTCGTCCGACGACGACGCGATCGTAGCCCTCGGAGGCCACGGCACGACCGACCGAGAGCGCGAGTGCAGCCGTCATCTCTTCACCGACCGGTCCACGGATTCCGCTCGTTCCGAACATATCCTCTCTCCTCGAGGACGCGAGGATTACTATGGAGTTGTTAGCGCCGGCCGCTCGGCCATTGCGGATCGGAGTCCGTGACCGGAGCGGTCTCCCGGATGTGCTGTCCGTCCGGTCGGCGGTATTCGATCGGGTTTCGTTCAGTACGGTTGCCCTGACCGGCCAGTCCTACTCGAGAGCGCGCAGGTCGGCGTCGGTCTCCATCTGGAGCGACACCTCGCTCTGTTACACGACAGTAGAACACGCCATCACCGTTTACGAACGGCGCTCACGACGATTGATGACGGGGCATAAGAACAATACCGTTCGCGTCGTTTGACACCTAGTCATGGATCAGAAAGACGACTCGGAGCTAACACCGGAAGACCTTGCCCACAAGCACCTCCCCGAGCAAACGATGTACAAGGTTCAGACGCCGGCGGCGCACGGCGCGGATTCCGAGGCCGTACGGCATTCGCCACTGATCATCAGGACGAACGAGTTCCGACTCCTCTACTTCGAACTCGAGCCATCCGGACGGATCGACTGGCACACGCACGTTCCCGGACTCGATGAAGTGAACCTGTGTCTCGAGGGGCGAGCCAAGTACACACTCGAACGCGAAGACGGGAGCCATCAAGTCATAGAAATCGGCCCGATGGAGTTCGTCTACGTCCCCGGAGGCGCCCGGCACAAGATCGAAGTGATCGGCGAGCAGGCCCACAGGTCGCTGTCGGCTGCCAAATTCGATACCGCCGCCAGACTGGAGGCCCTCAAGGACGAGTCGGGAACGGAGAACACGGATGCTGACGATCCCGAGTGGCAGGACGCGCTCTTCGTCGATCGAAAACGTGACGAGGTGGTCGCCAAAGACGAGACGCTTGTCTCGAAATAGCCGACCCCGGCGTTCAGTTGTTTATCCTCACTCTACCGGAGATCTCAGAACGGGTTCGAACCGCCGGGATACTCACGTCTCACGGGTTTGGTCGGCGCAAAAGTAGTCCCGGGCGGATTCGAACCGCCGTCATGGGCTTGCTTCCGTGACGGAACGAACCGAACACGTCCAAAGGCCCATATGATTGGCCACTACACCACGGGACTCCTTGTTTCACTCGTCGTCCCGTGTCGTTCGCAAATCCATCGGATTTGCTCACCACCACGGGACTTCACTTCCGGCATACGAAACCGCCGCACAATAGTGTTACTTTTCGCCGGCGGACGAAACGGCTATTTGACCGTCTTCGGCGCGTCGGTGACAGCTCCGACAGAGCGTCACCACGTTCTCCAGTACGTGTGCGTCCTCGGGGTCCTCGAACGACCGAACGGGCTCGAGGTGATGCACGTCCGGGTTTCGGTCGAGTTCCGCCGCCTCAACGCCACAGTGTTGGCACTCGTAATCGTCTCGCTCGAGCGCCTGCCGTCGAACCTGCCACCACGACCGGCCGTATTCGATCGGCCCGCCCTCCCACTGGTGGTGGGCCGGGCCGACGACGTTCGCCGACAGCCAGTCGCCGTAGCACGAGAGCGTACAGAAGAACCCTCGTTCCTGCTCGTCGATCCGTGCCGGTCGCACCTCGAGGTCGTCGCCACACGACTGACAACCGACTGTTACTCGCTCCGCTTTTACCGACGGATTGTCCGGGAGCAGCCCCTCAGCAGCTTCGACGCAGTCCGAACAGTAGACGCCCGGTTTGTCGGACGGATAGTATTCGAACGTCGACCCACAGCGCGTGCAGTCGGTCAGTTCCGTCGCGTCGCGCCAGTTCCCGTTGTGTTCGCCGGCGTTCGGATCGCAGTCGTCGCAGTACTCACGACGTGCTTTCGGATCGTAGAACGCGAGCCCGCAGCCGCTGCACGTCCGATTCGGAAGCGGGTCGCCGTGTACCTTCGTGTGGTGCTGGCGCATCCCCCGTTCGGTCGACAGGGACTTCCCACACGTCGGACAGTCCATACGGGGCGTGGCCGCGCCTTCGGATATAAACCCGCGGCCGATGACGATCGACAGAAAACGAGTCGCAGTATCGAGATCTCGAGAAGCGCTACAGGTAGCCTTCCTCTGCCAGCCGCTCGATACCCTCCTCGAGCCGTTCCTCGCTCGCGGCGTAGGAAATCCGCGCGTAGCCGGGCGTGCCGAAGGCGCTGCCGGGGACCGTAGCGACGTGGGCGTCCTCGATCGCGCCCTCGCACCACGCTTGATCGTCCTCGTCGACCGGCAGCATCATGTAGAACGCCCCCTCGGGTTCGGCGACGTCGACGCCGTGGTCGTCGAGCAGGTCGATGACGAGGTCGCGCCGGTCCTCGAAGGCGTCGACCATCTCGGCGACCGGCTCCTCGGTCTCGAGGGCCTCGAGGCCGGCGTGCTGGACGAAGTTCACGGCCGAGGAGACCGAATGGCTGTGGAGCTTGCCGGCCTGGTCGATCAGCTCCTCGGGGCCGGCGAAGTAGCCGAGCCGCCAGCCGGTCATCGAGTAGGCTTTCGAGAAGCCGTTGACGGTGACTGTGCGGTCGGCCATCCCCTCGAGGGTGCCGAGGCTCGTCGGTTCGACGCCGTAGGTGATCTCCTTGTAGATCTCGTCGGAGATGACGGTGATATCGTGTTCGACGGCGAGATCGCGAACGCCCTCGAGCGCGGCGTCGGAGTAGACCGCGCCGGTGGGGTTCGAGGGGGAGTTGACGACGAGCAGTTCGGTCTCGTCGGAGACGGCGGCCGCGAGATCGTCGAGGGCGGGCTCGAGCTGGAAGTCGGTTTCGGCGAGGTCGACGCGGGTGAGGTCGCCGCCGGCCATCTTGACCATGGCCTCGTAGGAAACCCACGCGGGGTCTAACAGGACGACCTCGTCGCCGTCCTCGACGAGCGCCTGGACGATCTCGTACAGCGCCTGCTTCGCGCCGGGCGTGACGATGATCTCGTCGGTCGTGTGTTCGAGGCCGTCGGCGGCCAGCTTGTCGGCGATCGCTTCGCGCAGTTCGAGGATGCCGGCGGAGGTGGTGTAGCCGGTGTGGCCGGCGTCCATCGCTGCCTTCCCCGCCTCGACGATGTTCTCGGGCGTGGGGAAGTCGGGTTCGCCGACCGAGAGGTCGACGACGTCTGCGCCCTCGTTCTCGAGTTCGGTCGCGAGTGCGGAGATGGCAAGCGTTGCGGACGGTTCGACTCGGGATACGCGGTCGGTGAATTCCATCGTCATTGTTGGGAATCGGAAGCCGGTAGTTCGTCGACGAGATCGAGCGCCCCCTCGACGGCTGTGGCCGCGTTCTCGACGCGTTCGCGGGCCTCCGCGGCGGACATTCCTGGCCCGGTCACGCCGAGGGTCACGGGCGTGTCACGCTCGAGACTCACGTCGGAGAGTCGCTGGGCGGTGGCGTCGGTGATCACCTGATCGTGGTCCGTGTCACCGGTGATGACGGTGCCGACGACGGCGACGGCGTCGACGGCATCGCGGCGCGCGAGCCGGTCGGCTGCAAGCGGCGCGTCGTACGCGCCGGGGACCTGGACCGTCTCGTACACCTCGGCACCAGCGGCGGTGGCCGCCTCGAGGGCCTCCTGCTCCATCTGCTCGGTGATCGGGCGGTTAAACTGCGCGACCACCAGTCCGAGCGTGATCATACGCGAGCGGTAGGGAGGGCGGGTAAAAGAGGTACCGTTCTCCGGCGGTCGACGGGGCCGCCCAATGGCGAACGGAGCCGCCGCGACGGCGGCTGCGTGACTAGTCGTCGGCCTCGCGTTGCACCGTCACGGAGCCGTTGGTCGTCTCGAGACGGAGCCGCCGGCTGCCGTCGCCGAGCGTTACCGTCGCGTCGTCCCCGTCGTCGGCCGTCACGCCGTCGAACCCCTCGAACGACACTTCACCGTTCGTCGCCGATGCGGTGACGGTCGCGTCGATCGACGGCGGGGTACGGACGGTGATCGAATCGTTGGTGGTCTCGGCGGTCAAGTCCCCGCCGTCCGCTACGAGGGTTACGTCGATGTCGCCGTTAGTCGTCTCCGCCAGAACGTCGCCGCTGACCTCGGAGACCGTTATCGAACCGTTGGTGTTTTCGCTGGTCAGATCACCGTCGACCCCTTCGATGTCGATATCGCCGTTGGTCGTCTCAGCGACCACCTCGCCGGTCGCGTCCCGGACGGTGACGTCGCCGTTGGTCGTCTCGCCTCCGATCACGCCCACCTCGGCCGGCACCGTCGCCTCGAGGTCGAATTTCGGATCGGGACCGATCAGGAACGGGACGTCCTCGCTGGCGGTCTCGACCGTGAGTCGGTCGTCGCTCCGCTTGGACTCGAGGGTCAGCGACTCGAGGGTTCCCTCGGTAGGGGCGGCCTTGTGGCCGCGGATCTCGAGCGCGGTCGCGTCGTCCGCGGCTCCCTCGACGGTGACCGAGCCGTTCTCGGTGTCGAGCGACACCTCGCGTATCCCTTCGGTGTCGAACGTTTCGGTGACGGTTTCCGTTTCCCCTCGACCGGTCGCGAGACAGCCCGCGAGCGACGCGAGCGCGCCGAGGCCGCCCCCGGCGAGTACCCGGCGTCGGGAGACTCGTCGTTGCATGTTCGTGTCTGTGGGTTGCCAGCTCGATATATACTCCCTTCGGGTTTCCGACCCGGGTGTTCTCCCCGAGGGTTTTTATACGAGAACGGACCCGCGAGCGGTGGTGTTTGAGAATTCTTAAGCGCGGGCGACGAGAATCGGGGCGTAATGACGACGCTTCGAACGCCGGGTCCAACGGTCGGCGTGGTCGGTGGAGGACAGCTCGGGCGAATGCTCGCCGAGGCGGCCGCGCCGCTGGGCGTCGAGGTGATCGTCCTCGATCCGACGCCGGACTGTCCGGCGGCACCCGTGGCCCGCGAGCAGATCGTCGCCGAGTTCGACGACGAGGCGGCGATCCGCGACCTCGCGACGCGGGCCGATGTCCTCACGTTCGAGATCGAACTGGCCGACCAGCAGGTCCTCGACCGCGTCAGCGAGGAGACGGGGACCCCCGTCCACCCCGACCCCGCGACGCTCGAGACGATCCACGACAAACTCGTCCAGAAACGCGAACTCGAGGCCGCAGGCGTCCCGGTCCCGCCGTTCCGCGCGGTCTCCGACGCCGATGACGTCCGAGCGGCGATCGACGACTACGGCGCGCCGGTGATGCTCAAAGCCCGGACCGGTGGCTACGACGGCCGAGGGAACGTCCCCGTCGAGTCGAAATCAGAGGCAGAAGACGCCCTCGAGTCGGTCGCCGGCCCCGCGATGGTCGAATCGTTCGTCGACTTCGAGCGCGAGGTCTCGGTCATCGCGGTCAAGGGAGCCGCCGAACGGAGTTCGGCGAATCGCGAGGACGGACCTCGCAACGACAACGAAATCGCGACGTTCCCGATCGGCGAGAACGTCCACGAGGCGGAGATCCTTCGGGAGACGATCGTCCCCGCGCGATCGAGCGAGGCCGTCACCGAACGCGCCCACGCGATCGCGCGCGACGTACTCGAGGTGATGGACGGGCGAGGCGTCTACGGGATCGAATTTTTCGAAGCTTCGGACGGCGAGGTCCTGCTCAACGAGATCGCCCCGCGCCCGCACAACTCCGGCCACTGGACGATCGAGGGCGCACAGACCTCGCAGTTCGAACAACACGTCCGGGCCGTGCTGGGCTGGCCGCTGGGCTCGACCGCGCTGCGCTCGCCGACCGTGATGACGAACCTGCTCGGCGACGTAGAGGAGGAACGGCCCGCGCAACTGAGCGACCTCGACGAGATCCTCGAGACGCCCGGTGCGAACCTCCACTGGTACGGGAAACGGGAGGCCAGACCGCTCCGGAAGATGGGACACGTGACGGTGACCGGACGGGACGACGAGGGCGTCGACGAATTGCTGGAGCGGGCGGTGTCACTCCGCGAGTCCGTCACGTTCGAATAGCGACGCCACGCGGAATCGTTACGAACGTGTTCGCCCGAAACGACGGTCTCGAGCGCCGTACCGTAGAAAGCGTTTTACCGATCGCTCTGTTATTGCGTGGACATGATAGATAGCGAACGCGTCTTCGAGCGGCTTTCGGAGGGCCGCGGATCGGGCATCGACCTCGATCCCGAGCCGACGAGAGCGGACCTCCGTGATGTCGTCCAGGCGTTCAAAGCCGACGGGCTGTGTGGCCGGCGGGTCGCCGAGCAACGGCTCGTCCCGTACTTCATCGCAAACGACGGCTACGGGCAGCGCGAACTGAGCCTTCTCGAAGACGTCCTGGCCGAGGAGTACGAGGGGACCGATCTCTGCCTTCGCACGCGTCGCTCCGAGTGTAGCCGGCTCCGCGGCGGCTGTAAGGGGTCGCGCTGACACGGACCGCGAAGCCGTTCCTTTCATTGCGGCTGGGACGAAACCCCGGCGTATGACCGCATCGGCAGTCGAGGACCTAATCGACCGGCTACACGAGGAAGCGACCCAGGATCGACCGACTGCGGAGACGCCCGACGTGGGAATCGTCATGGGCAGCGATTCCGACCTCGAGACGATGATGACCGGCGGGAAGCGCCGAGGGGCCTACGATGCCTTCGTCGAGGAACTCGGGTTCGCCGAGCAGACCGACTTCGAGAGCCCACCCGACGAGCGGTTTACCTTCGAGACCTACGTCACCTCGGCCCACCGGACGCCGGACTTAATGACGGCTTACGCCGAGACGGCCGAGGAGCGCGGGCTCGAGGTGATCATCGCCGGGGCCGGCGGGAAGTCGGCGGACCTCCCGAACATGACCGCCTCCATCGCGTACCCGCTGCCGGTGATCGGCGTTCCGGTCCAGGAGAAGTCCGTCGACAGCGTCATCGGGATGCCGACGGGCGCGCCGTTGGTCGCGGTCGACGCCGGGAAGTCGTTCAACGCCGCGCTCTCGGCCGCCCAGATCCTCGCCCGGCAACACGACGCGGTCCGCGATCGGCTGGTCGCCTACCACGAGGACCTGCGGGCGGGCGTCGGCAACGTCTCTCGAGACCTCCACGACCGGGGGACGCCGGCGTTCCGGGATCGAGAGGAGTAGTCGCCGTCGCCTGCCGACGGCAGTGACCGTTCGGTCATCCGAACGGATTCGGCAGGAAGATATTACCGCCATAGCGCCGTTAAACCGGCCGTTTTCGGCCGTGAGTAATAGCCTGTTACCGGTTCGTTCGCTATTCATAGGGACACATATAGTATAAGGTGATTAATTACGAGGGTTCCGCGTTCGCTGAAGTCGCGTCTCGGCCCGTGTTTCCCCGAAAAACGAAGAATCAACCCTTATGTGCGTGCGGTTTGAAGCCCCGAACGTTACGGAGATGAATGATTGGATCGCCATCGGGGCGCTGGCACTCGTCGGGGTACTGATACCGCTCGGGATGATGTCGGTATCGTCTCTCCTGCGACCCACCGTGCCCGAAACGAGCAAACGCGCCACCTACGAGAGTGGCGAGATTCCGACCGGCGGCACGCGCATCCGGTTCAACATTCAGTACTACATGGTTGCGCTTCTGTTCGTCGTCTTCGATATCGAGACCGTCCTGTTGTTCCCGTGGGCGGTTGCCTACCAGGATGCCCTCGCGTCGCCGGAAATCTCGCTCGTCCGCGCGCTCGGACCGATGCTGCTGTTCGTCGGTATCCTGCTGGTCGGACTCGCGTGGGCGTGGCGCACAGGCGCAGTACAGTGGGCCCGGACGGCCGAACAACTGAAGGCTGACAGACAATGAGCAGCGACCAACCACGCCAGTCGATCTACGACAGCACCGCACCGTCGACGGACACCCGCGACTCGCGGATCGGTGAGGGTGCCGACGACCGCTTCAACTCCAAGCTTCGGGAGGCCTTCGGCTCCACGCCGTTCATCCTCACGAAGTTCGACAAGTTCATGAACTGGGTGCGGGGCAACTCCATGTTCATGCTCCAGTTCGGGATCGCGTGTTGCAGCATCGAGATGATGCACACCTACGCGATCAAACACGACCTGGACCGCTTCGGGGCCGGCGTGCCGCGGGCCTCGCCCCGACAGGCCGACGTGATGATCGTCCCCGGGACGATCGTCTCGAAGTTCGGCCCCCGAATGAAGCGGGTCTACGACCAGATGCCCGAACCCAAGTTCGTCGTCGGCATGGGCTCGTGTACCATCTCCGGGGGCCCCTTCCAGGAGGGGTACAACGTCGTCAAGGGCGCCGAGGAGATCATCCCCATCGACATCCACGTCCCCGGCTGCCCGCCCCGGCCGGAGGCGCTCGTCTACGGCATCGCGAAGCTCCAGGAACGGATCCGCAACGGCGAGTCCACGCCCGTCGTGGTCAAGCCCTACGAACTCGAGGAGTTCGGCGACCTGCCACAGGACGAACTCGTCCAGAAACTCGCCGACGACATCGACGAGGAGGATCTGGTCATGCGTTACAACTGGGCTGATTCGCCATGAGTACGGGACTCGAGCGCGGCCCGGCGATCGAGGTATCGGAGGACGACCTTGAGGCGCTGATCGGCGATCGCGCGCTCGCGCGCGACGACCACCTGAACGCGCCGGGGTTCGTCGTCCGGCCGGACGACGTCCAATCGGTCCTCTCGGACCTGCGTGACGAGGCCGGCTTCGACCACCTCGCGAACCTCACGGCCCAGCAGTACGCCGACCGGTACGAGTCGATCTACCACCTCCGGAAGTACGCCGACCCGACCCAGGAGGTGTCGGTCGTCGTGCCGACGACCACCGACGACCCGGTCAGCCAGACCGCCGAACCGGTCTTTCGCACCGCCGACTGGCACGAGCGGGAGGCCTTCGACCTCGTCGGGATCGACTACGAGGGCCACCCCGATCCGCGACGGATCCTCCTGCCCGAGACCTGGCAGGGCCATCCGCTCTCCGAGGACTACAACCAGGAGAAGCCGCAGTTGGTGACCCTGAGCGAACACGCCAACCCGGTCCAGCCGGACCACCACGACGACGAGTCGGACACGATGTTTCTCAACATCGGTCCCCACCACCCGGCGACCCACGGGGTCCTCCACATCGAGACGGTCCTGGACGGCGAGACGGTCGTCGACGTCGACCCCGACATCGGCTACCTGCACCGCTGCGAGGAGCAGATGTGCCAGCAGGGGACCTACCGGCATCAGATCATGCCCTACCCCGACCGCTGGGACTACGTCTCGGCCGGCCTCCTCAACGAGTGGGCCTACGCGCGCACGGCCGAGGACCTCGCGGACATCGACGTCCCCGAGTACGCACAGGTCATCCGGACGATGGGCGCGGAGCTGTGCCGGATCGCCTCGCACATGCTCGCGCTCGCGACCTTCGCACTCGACGTCTACGGCGACTTCACCGCCATCTTCCAGTACGGCATGCGCGACCGCGAGGTCGTCCAGGACATCCTCGAGGATCTGACCGGCCAGCGGCTCATGTTCAACTACTTCCGGTTGGGCGGGGTCGCCTGGGACCTGCCAGAACCCCGCGAGGAGTTCATCGAAAAGACCCGCGACTTCCTCGACGGACTGCCCGCGAAGGTCGACGAGTACCACGACCTGCTGACCGGCAACGAGATCTTCCAGGTCCGGACCCACGACACCGGAATCCTGGAACCGGAAGTGGCCAAACAGTACGGCTGTACCGGCCCTGTCGCCCGCGGCTCCGGCATCGACTACGACCTCCGCCGGGACGACCCCTACGGCTACTACGACAACCTCGAGTGGGACGTCGTCACCGAGGACGGCTGTGACAACTACTCTCGGGTCCTCGTTCGCATGCAGGAGGTCGAGGAGTCCGCGAAGATCATCGAGCAGTGTCTCGACCTGCTCGAGGACTGGCCGGAGGACGAACGCACTGTCCAGAGTAACGTGCCGCGGACGCTGAAGCCGGACGCGGACACGGAAATCTATCGCAGCGTCGAGGGCGCGAAGGGAGAACTCGGGATCTACATCCGCTCGGACGGGACCGACAAGCCGGGCCGGTTCAAGATCCGGAGTCCGTGTTTCCACAACCTCTCGGCGCTGCCCGAGATGTCCGAAGGCGAGTACATCCCGGACCTGATCGCGTCGCTTGGCAGCCTCGATATCGTCCTCGGGGAGGTGGACCGCTAGTATGCCCGGCACACAGACAGCGACCGCGACGCCGGCGCTGCCGCTGCAGGACACGGTCTTGCTCCCCGAACGGATCGGCGAGCTGACCGGCCTTGACGGATTCGGGCTCGGCGGCGAGTTGCTCGCGGCCTTCCTCGCGGCCTTCCTCATCGGGAACCTGATGCTGGCGATGACCGGCGTCGCGGGGCCGTGGGCGAAGCGAAAGATCACCGCCGCATTCACCGACCGGATCGCGGTCAACCGGCTCGGGCCGGCCGGCCTCTTCATCATCGTCGCCGACGCCGTCCGGCTCCTGTCGAAGGAACTGGTCATCCCGGAGAACGCCGACCGCCCGGCCTACGACCTCGCGCCGATCGTCGTCGCGTCGTCGGCGCTTTTGGGCTTTGCCGTCATCCCGATGGGTAACGGGATCCACCTCGCGGACCCCGAAGTCGGACTGGCGTACGTCTTCGCCGTCTCGGGGATCGCGAGTCTGGGCCTGGTGATGGCCGGCTACGCGTCGGCGAACAAGTACTCGATGCTCGGCGGGCTCCGGGCGGTGGCACAGAACGTCGCCTACGAGATCCCGCTGGTCATCACCGGGATGTCGGTCGTGATCTTTTCCGGGTCGCTGCAGATGGGGACGATCGTCGCCGAGCAACACGAAACGCTCGTGACGATCGCCGGGATCGACATCCCGACGTGGTACGCGCTGATCAACCCCTTCGCGTTCGTCCTCTTTCTGGTGGCGAACTTCGCGGAGGTCGGTCGCAACCCCTTCGACACGCCGGAGGCACCGACCGAGATCGTCGCCGGCTACCAGACCGAGTACTCCTCGGTCTACTTCGTGCTGATCTACCTCGGGGAGTTCCTCCACATCTTCCTCGGCGGGGCGATCATCGCGACGATCTTCCTCGGCGGCCCGGCCGGCCCCGTCCTGCCGGGCATCGTCTGGTTCATCATCAAGATCTGGGCGGTGTTCTTCGCGACCCAGTGGCTGCGCTCGGCGGTGCCACGGGTTCGAATCGACCAACTGATCGAGATCGGCTGGAAGGGCCTGCTCGTGTTGGCCTTCGCCAATCTCGTCTTGACCGCGGTAATCGTGGGGCTGATAGCATGATCGGGATACTCAAATCGATGGCAACGACGATGAAACACGCACTGGACGGCTCCACATTCACGGTGGAGTACCCGGAGACCGCACCGGACGTCTCGCCGCGCTTTCGCGGCGTCCACAAGTTCAGTCAGGAGCGGTGTATCTGGTGTCGCCAGTGTGAGAACGTCTGTCCGAACGACACGATTCAGATCGTGACGAACGATCAGCGACAGGGCGAACAGTACAACCTCCATATCGGACAGTGTATCTACTGTCGGCTCTGTGAGGAAGTCTGCCCCGTCGACGCCATCCTCCTGACGGAGAACTTCGAGTTCACCGCGGACACGAAACACGACTTCGTCTACAACAAAGAGCAGTTGAAGGCCGTCCCGTGGTACAAGGACATCGACCCGCTCGCCTCCCGCGAACCCGATCGCGGCGCGTGGGTCGGTGAAGGCGAGGGGGAGGTCGACTACCAGTAACGGGTCCGCCCGTCCCGTAAACGGGCACTATCAACACAACCATGAACTACGAGCTGATCGCGTTCGCGCTGTTCGCCGGGGTGACGCTGGCCAGCGCGGTGGGTGTCGTGCTCATGCAGGACCCGTGGCATTCGGCGCTCCTGCTGGGCGTGGCGCTGCTCAGCGTGGCGGTCCACTACGTGATGCTGGCGGCCGAGTTCGTCGCCATGATGCAGGTCCTCGTCTACGTCGGCGGGGTCCTCGTCCTCATCACGTTCGCCGTCATGCTGACCCAGCGCGACGACACCGAGACGGACGAGGTGGTACAGGCATGACGACCGGCCCGAAACTCCGACTCGGAAAGACGCTGGTCCCGGGGCTACTCGCCGTCGGACTGTTCGCCGTGATGGCGTTGATTACACTCAACGCCTCGTTCGGCGGCATGGAAGGGTTCCCCGAGGGGATCTCGGTTACGGCCGAACTCGGCTACGCACTCTTCGGCTACGACGAACTGCAAACGGTCGGCGGGACCGAACCGTTCCTCGCCGCCGTCTTGCTCGTCGCCGTCGCGCTCGACGCCGCGCTCGACGCCTCGCTCGTCCTCGCGAAACGCGAGGAGGGCGGCGAACCCGTGTCCGCGCTCTCGAGTGCGGACGAGGCCTCGAGCGAGACGCCGGAGCCGGCCGTCGCCGACGGTGGCACGGAGACCGGAGGTGACGACCGATGACCGTCGACGTACAGTACTACGTGCTGTTGTCGATGGCGGTGTTCTGTATCGGTCTTTTCGGCGTCCTGACGCGTCGTAACGCACTGTTGTTCCTGATGTCCGTCGAGTTGATGCTGAATGCGGCCAACATCAACTTGATCGCGTTCGCGTTCTATCACGGCAACCTCACTGGCCAGCTGTTCGCGCTGTTTACGATGGCGCTGGCCGCTGCCGAGGTGGCCGTCGGGCTCGGGATCATTCTGGTGCTGTATCGCAACTTCCGTGACGTCGACGTCACGGTACCGACGACGATGAGGTGGTAAGATGGCAGCAACAGCAACAGGACCGTTCGGATTCGCACCGGCGATCGCAGTGTTCCCGCTCGTGGCGTTCGTGATCACGCTCCTGTTCGGGAAGCACTTGCCGAAGAAGGGCGCGCTGCCGGGCATCATCGCGACCGGCGGGTCGCTCGTCGTCTCGCTGGTGATGGCCGCGGCCGTCGCAGGCGGCGACGCACATCACACGGAACTGTACGAGTGGACGGCCGGCGCAGCGGCGAGCGAAACCGGCGCGGAGACGATCGCCTTTACGTTCGGGATCCTGATCGATCCGCTCTCGGCGCTCATGCTGGTGATCGTCTCGCTGGTCGCCCTGCTCGTCCACGTCTTCAGCCTCGGCTACATGAACGCCGAAGGGGAGACCGGGCTGCGGCGGTACTACGCCGAACTCGGGCTCTTTACGTTCAGCATGCTCGCGTTCGTCTTCGCGGACAACCTGCTGATGGCGTTCATGTTCTTCGAACTCGTCGGCCTCTGTTCGTACCTGCTGATCGGGTTCTGGTTCCGCACGGAATCGGCCCCATCGGCCGCGAAGAAGGCGTTCCTGGTCACTCGCTTCGGTGACTACTTCTTCCTGATCGGGGTCGTCGCCATCGCGGCGACGTTCGGCACGGTCGGCTTCGCCGGCGAGGGCTCGTTCGTCACGGCCGCAGAGACGGCGATCGAGGACGGAGCAACGTTGTTCGGCTTCGACGCCCAGACGTGGGTGACGATCACCGGGCTGCTCGTACTGGGTGGCGTGCTGGGCAAGTCCGCGCAGTTCCCCTTCCACACCTGGCTGCCCGACGCGATGGAGGGTCCGACCACCGTCTCCGCGCTCATTCACGCGGCGACGATGGTCGCGGCCGGGGTCTATCTGGTCGCACGGATGTTCGGCTACTACGCGCTCTCGCCGACCGCGCTGTCGATCATCGCCTTCGTCGGCGGCTTCACCGCCCTGTTCGCGGCGACGATGGCCGTCGTCAAAGACGACGTCAAGCAGGTGCTTGCCTACTCGACGATCAGCCAGTACGGATACATGATGCTCGGACTGGGCGTCGGCGGCTACGTCGCCGGCGTCTTCCACCTGATGAACCACGCCTTCTTCAAGGCCTTACTGTTCCTCGGTGCCGGCGCGGTCATCATCCTCATGCACCACGAACAGGACATGTGGGAGATGGGCGGCCTGAAAGACAAAGCGCCCGTCGTCTACTACACGTTCCTCGCTGGCGCGCTCGCGCTCGCAGGGATCGTCCCGTTCTCCGGCTTCTGGTCGAAAGACGAGGTACTGTTTGACGCGCTGGCCGTCGGCCTCTCCGAACCAGTCATCCTCGCGGCCTACGCGATGGGACTGGTGGCCGTGTTCTTCACCGGCTTCTACACGTTCCGGATGGTCTTCCTGACCTTCCACGGCGAACCTCGGTCCGACACCGCCGAGGACCCCCACCCGGTTGGGTGGGCGGTCAAGGTCCCGCTGCTCGCGCTCGGGACCCTTGCCGCCGTCGCTGGCCTCGTGAACATGGCCCCGATCGCGAAGCTCGCGGGGGTCGACATCACGTTCCTCGAGTTCTGGCTCGACGGCGAGTACGGCTACGTCGAGGGGCTGACCTACCACCACTACCACGAGACGGTCGCCGAGATGGCCTTCGAAGAATCCTACATCGGCTCCGAGACGACGACGATGCTGCTGAGTGCCGGCCTCTCGCTCGGGCTCGCACTCGCCGGCGCGTTCACGGCACACACGCTGTACAACGTGCCCGACCCGGACCGCCACACGACGAAACTCGGCGGCGCCTACAGCGTCCTCAAAAGCAACTACTACCAGGACGAGTATCAGGTCTGGCTCGCCGAAGGCTTCACCCTGCCGCTGGCGCGGGCAGCCGACCGGTTCGACCAGACCGTCATCGACGGCGTGGTCAACGGCACCTCACAGATCAGCCTGTTCGGCAGCGACTGGGTGAAACGGATCCAGACGGGTATCGTGACTAACTACGCGGCACTGTTGGTGGGCGGGTTCATCGCCTTACTGCTCGTCCTCGGCTATCTCGGAGGGTGGTTCGCATGATGATCGAAGCACTGATCGCGGTCGCACTGATCGGCGCGCTCGTTACGTTCGTCGCGCCGAATCGCATCGCCGGCAAGCTGGCCTTCGCGATCAGCCTCGTGCCGGCGGCCCTATCGCTGTGGCTGTTCGGGGCCTTCGACGGCAGCGGGAACGCCCTCCGGGGCGGCGAACTCGCCTTCGAATCACAGGCGGCCTGGCTCGAGATCGGCGACTACTCGATTTCGTGGTTCGTCGGCCTCGACGGGATCAGCCTCCCGCTGGTCGTCCTGACGACGATCCTCTGTACGCTCGCGATCGTCAGCTCGTGGACCCCGATCGACGAACGCCAGTCGCAGTTCTACGGACTGATCCTGTTCATCGAGGCGATGCTGATCGGCGTCTTCTCGGCGCTTGACTTCTTCCTCTGGTTCGTCTTCTGGGAGGCGGTCCTGATCCCGATGTACCTGCTGATCGGGATCTGGGGCGGCCCGCGCCGGAAGTACGCCGCGATCAAGTTCTTCGTCTACACGAACGTGGCGTCGCTGGTCATGTTCGGCTCCTTCGTCGCGCTGGTCTTCGGACTGGGCGACGTGACCTCCTTCGCACTGCCGGAGGTCGCGACCGCGATGCTCGAGGGCGGCCCTGACGGCCTGTTCGGTCTCAGCGGAACGACCCTCGCGTCGGTCGTCTTCATCGGCCTGTTCCTCGGCTTCGCGGTGAAGGTGCCGATCGTGCCGTTCCACACGTGGCTGCCCGACGCCCACGTCGAGGCACCGACGCCGGCCTCGATCCTGCTGGCCGGCGTCCTGCTGAAGATGGGGACCTACGCGCTGTTGCGGTTCAACTTCACGATGTTCCCCGACCAGGTCGAGGCCTACGCGGTGCCGATCGCGGCGATCGCCGTCATCAGCGTCATCTACGGCGCGATGCTGGCGCTTGCCCAGACCGACCTGAAACGGATCGTCGCCTACTCCTCCGTGTCGTCGATGGGCTATGTCATCCTCGGGCTGGTCGCGTACACTCAGTTCGGGGTCGGCGGTGCGACCTTCCAGATGATCTCCCACGGGCTGATCTCCGGACTGATGTTCATGGCCGTCGGGGTCATCTACAACGCGACCCACACGCGGATGGTCACCGACATGTCCGGGCTGGCAGACCGGATGCCGATCGCGGTCGGCGTGCTGATCGCCGGCGCGTTCGGCTACATGGGACTCCCGCTGATGAGCGGCTTCGCCGCCGAGTACTTCATCTTCTTCGGCTCCTTCGGCTCCGAGCTGCTGTCGTACTCGGCGCTGTTTACCTCGCTGGCGATGTTCGGCATCGTCATCGTCGCGGGCTATCTCCTGTTTGCGCTCCAGCGGACCGTCTTCGGCCCGTATCGACTCGAAACCGACTACGAGGTCGGCCGCGCCCCGGTTCACGACGTCGCGTCGCTGCTCGTGTTGCTCGGACTCGTCGTCCTGCTTGGCGTGGCCCCCGACCTGATCTTCGACATGATAACCGACGCAATCGATCCGATCGTCCAGGGAGGTGACCTCTGATGGCGGTCATCGACCTCCCCCAGTGGCTGGCGCTCGCACCGGCACTGATACTCGCCGCGACGGCGCTCGTGCTGTTCGTATTCGACAGCATCAACCCGCACTCGACGAACCGAACCGTCCTCTCCGGGACGACCGTTATCGGCGCGTTGGCCTCGCTGGCCGTCGCCGTCTGGTACGCCGCCGCGGGCGTCGGTGCGACGGGGATCGAGAACTACGGCGTCATCGACATCATGGACGGCCAGTTCGTCGTCGACCAGCTAGCGCTGTTCTTCATGATCGTCGTGGCGATCGTCACCGCCTTAGTCGCGGTCGCGAGCCACGACTACCTGCAGGACCACACCTACCAGGCCGAGTACTACTCGCTGCTGGTCCTCGCGGCAACCGGAATGTCGATGATGGCCGTCTCGAACAGCCTCGTGACGGTCTTCATCGCACTCGAACTGACGAGCCTGCCGTCGTACGCCCTGGTTGCGATCTTGAAGGACAACCGTGGCAGCGTCGAAGCCGGCCTGAAGTACTTCCTGATCGGCGCGCTGTCGTCGGCGATCTTCGTCTACGGCGTCAGCCTGGTCTACGGCGCGACCGGCTCCTTGCAGCTCGAGGCGATCGCGGCGAACCTCGACGCGGCCGGTGAAATGGGCGGTCTGCTCGGACTGGGCATCCTCATGTTGATCGGCGGCATCGCGTTCAAGACCGCGAGCGTGCCCTTCCACTTCTGGGCCCCCGAGGCCTACGAGGGCGCGCCCGCACCGATCTCCGCGTTCCTCTCCTCGGCCTCGAAGGCCGCCGGCTTCGTCCTCGCCTTCCGCGTGTTCACGACCGCGTTCCCGCTCGAGGCGACGACGGCGGTGATCGGCGTCGACTGGACGTGGGCCTTCGTCATCCTGGCGATCGTCACGATGACGCTCGGCAACTTCGCAGCGGCGACCCAGGAGAACGTCAAGCGGATGCTCGCTTACTCCTCGATCGGCCACGCGGGCTACGTGCTGATCGGACTGGCGGCGCTCTCGACGTCCTCCGGCGACCTCGTCATGGGCGCGGCGATGATCCACCTGCTGGTCTATGGCTTCATGAACACGGGCGCGTTCCTGTTCGTGGGGCTGGCCGAATACTGGGGCGTCGGCCGTACCTTCGAGGACTACAACGGGCTCGCGACCCAGGCACCGGTCGCCTGCGCCGCGATGGCCGTCTTCATGTTCAGCCTCGCGGGTATCCCGCCCTTCGGCGGGTTCGGGAGCAAGTACCTCCTGTTCAGCCACACGATCGAGGCAGCCACCGAGAACACGGCGCTGCTCGCCGCCGCCGCGGCGCTCGTGATCAACAGCACGCTCTCGCTGTACTACTACTCCCGGCTGGTCAAGGCGCTGTGGATCGAGGAGCCGCTCCTCGAACGGGACACGCTCGCGAAACCGACCGGCCTCTACGCGGCGATCGTCGCCGCCGCCGTCGTGACCGCGGTCATCCTCGCGGCGTTCGGCCCGATCGCCGACGTCGCGACCGAGGCGGCCGCGACGGTCGTCGGCTGAGCCGCACCCGGTAGCTTTTACCCGCCGGGGTCGCAAGCCGCGACAAATGTGTTTCCGGCTCGTGCTCGGCTGCGGCTCCGTCTGTCGGGGAGTCATCGATCATCTCGCCGAGCGCGACGGCCGACTGCTCGTCGTCACCGACGACGCGGGCGTCGTCGAAACGCTGCGAGACGAGAGCATCCCGGCTCGAGACGGTGATCCGAGCGATCCAGCGACCGTCGCCGCCGTCGACCAACCGGACGTGATCTTCGTCGGCAGCGACCGCACCGACGTCAACCGGGCCGCGCTCGAGGCCGCACGCGATCGGTTCCCCGGGGCCGCGATCGTGGCCTATCTGGGCGGCAACGCGACGGCCGCGGATCGAGAGCGCTTCGACGCCCTCGCGGACAGAGTCGTCGGCCCCGCGAGCGCGCTGTCGGAGTGGGTCCTCGCGGAAGCGGCGAGCCCGTCGGCCGAGTCGGCGATCGAACTCCGAGACCAGCTTTCCGGGATCGACGGCCGGCTCGCGGTCATGGCCCACGACAACCCCGATCCCGACGCGATCGCCAGCGCGGTCGCGCTGGCCGACATCGCCGAGTCCGTCGGCGTCCCGGCCGACGCCTGCTACTTCGGCGACATCTCCCATCAGGAGAACCGGGCGATGGTCAACTTACTCGAGTTGGACCTGCGGAACCTCGGACCCACGGAGTCGCTCGAGGAGTATTCGGCCTTCGCGCTGGTCGACCACTCCCGGCCGGGGGTCAACGACCAGCTCCCCACGGAACTGCACGTCGACATCGTCATCGACCATCACCCGCCGCGCGGGCCGGTGCCCGGCGAGTTCGTCGACCTCCGTCAGGGTGCGGGCGCGACCAGTACCGTCCTGACCGAGTACATAGAGCGGTTCGATCTGGGGTTCGATCCGTCGACGGCGACGGCGCTGTTGTACGGCATCCGTGTCGACACGAACGACTTCACCCGCGAGGTCTCCCCCGCCGACTTCCGGGCTGCGTCGGTGCTGTCGCCCCACGCGGACGCGTCGGTCCTGCGCCAGATCGAGCAGCCGTCGCTCGAGGGCGACACCCTCGAGACGATCGCGCGGGCGATCAAGAACCGGATCCAGCGCGACTCGGTCGCGGTGGCCAGCGTCGGCCGGATCGGCGACCGGGATGCGCTGCCCCAAGCCGCCGACCAGCTGCTCGCGATGGAGGGCGTCGAGACGACGCTCGTCTTCGGCTTCAACGACCAGATGGTCTACGTGTCGGCCCGCTCGCGGGCCGCCGACGTCGATCTCGGCGAGACGCTCCGGGACGCGTTCGACCGGATCGGCAGCGCCGGGGGCCACGCCGACATGGCCGGCGCACAGCTCGAGATCGGCATTCTGGGCAGCGCCGACGACGAGGCGGAGATCGAGTCGATCGTCAGCGTCGTCGAGGAGGTGATCACCAACCGCTTCTTCGAGGCGATCGAGACGCGGCCGGGGGTCCCGGTCGGGGCCTACACCCAGACCAGCGAGTGGCTGTTCACGAAACGTGGCGAGCCGGACGGCGGCGAGTCGGTCTGACGCGATAGTTGTGGTGTAGTGTTAAGAGGGATGCTATTAGTCCACTTCCGCCTCATCGAAGTTGAAGTATATCTCGGTATCTCTGCACGTTCGACCTGAGCCGGAAAATGGATCGTAATAGTATATTCCACCTTTTGCAACAGTGCCTTTGGCCTGCCCCTTAGATTGTTAATATCACATAAGTACAAAAGTATTTGTGAGACTGTTATTGATATAAATATGTGTCCACAGAGTCATCAACAGCCAATCCCGAGCGGAGAACGTGGTTAGGTGTGGGCGTACACGTTATTGGACTGTGTTTCTCGGTCCTCGGAGTAGGACTCGTATATCTCGTCTCGAGTACCGATTTCGATAGCCGGAACGCGAAAAACGCCTTGAATTGGCATATTCCGTTCTTCATCGCGTGGAACGGGAGCGCGGTCGTCGCATTCATCGGCGTCGGTCTCGCGTCCGCCGGATCGGTCGGATCGATCGTTCCTCGACTCTTGCTCCTGCTCGGGTTGTTCGGGCTACTGGTACTCGGTCTCGCCAATCTCGTCGTCTGCTTCGTGGCGACGGGTAAAGCGTTCAACGGAGAATCGTGGGAGTATCCCGTCGTCCCCGAACTCGTTTAAGGAACATCCGACCGTCTGAAGCGCGACCCACGACCGGCCACCCGGAAGACACGCTTTTCCACGCGGGGGTCCTCGACCCATCCATGGAGGTCGTGTCGGACCGAACGAAGCCCAAGGTCAAAGACTACATGACGCGCGACGTCGCGACGGTATCGCCGGACGAAACCGTCGGCGAGGTCTCGGCCCGGATCGCGGAGAGCGACGAACACAGCGGCTTTCCGGTCTGTGAGCGCCGCCGCGTCGAGGGCTTCATCAGCGCCCGCGACCTGCTGCTGGCCGACGACGACGACCCGATCTTCACCGTGATGGCGACCGATCTGCTCGTCGCCCACCCCGACATGAAGGTGACCGACGCCGCGCGGGTCATCCTCCGGTCGGGCATCCAGAAGCTCCCCGTCGTCGACGACGCGGGCAACCTCGTGGGGATCATCTCCAACGCCGACGTCATCCGCAGCCAGATCGAGCGGGCCACTCCGGAGAAGGTCGGCAAACTCAAGCGGACCTTAGAGCAGATCCACGAGATCGAACTGGCCGAGGAACGGCGTACCATCGCCCTCGCCGACCTCACACCCACCCAGGGTCGGGTCTACGCCGACGAACTCGAGGGCCGCCGGTACGAACTCGAGCGGGGGCTGGCCGAGCCGCTGGTGGTCATCGACAACGGCGGCACGCTCTTGCTGGCCGATGGCCACCACCGCGTGCTGGCGGCCGACCGGCTGGACATCGACGAAATGGACGCCTACGTCATCGTCATCGATCACGAGATCGATCTGGGAATGGCCCGCACGGCGGAAAAGGAAGACTTGGAACGGATCGACGACATCGACGTCGTCGACTACGCGCGTCACCCGCTCGTCCAGACGACGAAGCGACTCCAGTCCGACGGCAGCGGAACGGACGACGAGCAATAGCGCGGGACTTAGCCCTCGAGTTCGGCCCGCAGCAGCTGGTTCACGTCGCCCGGATCCGCACTCCCGCCGGTCTTCTGCATGACCTGCCCGACCAGGAAGTTGATCGCGCCGTCGTCACCGCTCTCGTAGTCGTCGACGGCGTCGGGGTTCTCGTCGATGGCCTCGACGACCGCTTGCTGGACTTCGTCCTCGCCGGTCTTGCCAAGTCCCTCCTCGGCGACGACCTCGTCGGGGGTTCGGCCGTCGTCGAGCATCGACCGCAGGACGGTCTCGCGGGCGTTTTTCGCCGTGATCTCGTCCTCGGCGACGAGTTCGACCAGACGTTTGATCTCCTCGAGGCGGCCCTCGATCTCCGTAATTTCGATGTCGCGGTAGTTGAGTTCACCCAGCAGGTTGTCCGCGACCCACGTCGCCGCCAGATCGGGGTCGAACTCGCCGGCGACGTCCTCGTAGAAGTCCGCGACCTGCTTCGTGGAGGTGAGTTTGGAAGCGGCCTCCTCGCTCAGGCCGTACTCCGCCTGGAACCGTTCCCGGCGGGCCGAGGGAAGTTCCGGGATCTCGATCTCGTCTTTCCAGTCCGAGACCCGAAGCGGCGGCAGGTCGGCCTCCTCGAAGTAGCGGTAGTCCTTCTCCTCCTCTTTCGACCGCATCGAGACCGTAATGCCGCGGGACTCGTCCCAGTGACGGGTCTCCTGCTCGACCGCGCGGCCCCGTTGGATGGCGTTTTTCTGGCGCGTCTCCTCGTAGGCCAGGGCCTTCTCGGCGCCCTTGTGACTCGAGATGTTCTTGACCTCGGTTCGGTTAGCCGACTCGAGTGCGTCGATCCCGATCTCGTCGGTGTCGTCGCCCTCGATGTCTTCCTCGGGAATGATCGAGAGGTTGGCGTCGATCCGCAGGCTGCCGTCGCGCTCGGCGTCGAAGACGCCCAGGTACTCGAGGACTTCCTCGAGTTCCGCGAGGAAGGCCCGGACCTCGCCGGGGCTGCGGAAGTCCGGCGCGGTGACGATCTCCATCAGCGGCGTCCCGGCGCGGTTGTAGTCGACGAGGGTGTACTCCGCGGAGTCGATGCCGCCACCGCCGCCGACGTGCTGGAGGCTGCCGGGGTCTTCTTCCAAGTGGGCCCGTTCGATCGCGACGGTCCGACGCTGGCCCTCGACGGCGATCTCGAGCGCGCCGTCCTGACAGATCGGCTCGTCGTACTGGGTGATCTGGAAGTTCTTGGGGAGGTCGGGGTAGTAGTAGTTCTTCCGGTGGAACCGGGTCTCCTCGGGAATGTCGGCGTCGATCGCCTTGCCGATCTTGACCGCGGCTTCGACGGCCCCCTCGTTCAGCACCGGGAGCGCCCCCGGCAGGCCGAGACAGACCGGGCAGACGTTGTCGTTGGGCTCGTCGCTCGGCTCGGTCGAACAGCCACAGAAGATCTTCGTGTCGGTCTCCAGCTGGACGTGGACCTCGAGGCCGATGACGGTCACGAGGTCGCCCTGCTGGACGGTCTGGGCAGTCATTAGAGGCGATTCGGCCCCACAGGGGTAAAACGTAACGGGACGCGCTCGTTTCGTCGCCGCTCAAGTAGTGTGCCACCACACTATATTTGTGCCTTCAGCGACTAACATCGAGTATGAGTACCGATCGGGTCGACGCCGAAAGCAAGGTCTCCGGGAATCAGGCCAATATTCCCGCGCGAATCCGTCGACAACTCGATATCGATGACGGTGATCGACTTCGGTGGCACGTCGGAGATGACGGAACGGTCCGAGTGGAGGTCGTTCACCGCCGCGGTGGCTCGTTCGCTGATTTCACCGGATACGACGGTGACGAGGAGACCGACGCAACGACGGATCACGACGCCTGGGGAGTCGAATAGATGCCGCGTGCGGTCGTCGATACGTCGGTGCTGTTTGCCGCGAGTTACCGCCGAGACGGGGCACACGAAGCCGCACTTCCGATTCTTCGCGGGATCGACGATCAGTCCCTGCCCGAGGCGATCGTCCTCGATTACGTTCTCGCGGAGACGCTCAATGGACTGACGACACACGCTGGTCACGAGCCGGCCGTCGATTTTCTCGACCGTATAGAAGAAAACGCCAGATTTCACCTCGTTTCGATATCAGCTGATACGTTGGCGACAGCGAAATCGCTGTTTCGCCGGCATAGCGGCCTTTCGTTCGTCGACGTTTGTATTGTCGCGTATATGCAAGCCAACGATGTCGAATGCCTGTACGCGTTCGACGACGATTTCGATCGCGTCGACGAGATCACTCGACTCGGGACCGCGACGAATCCGTACGATCCGCGCTGACTACCGCGCGTCCTCGAGTTCCTCGAGCGCCGCCGGGTTCTCGATGCTGCTCATGTCGCCCAGGTCCTCGCCGGTGTAGGTGGCTTGGATGGCCCGACGAATGATCTTGCCCGACTGGGTCTTGGGGAACTCGTCGACGAACAGCACCTCGCGCGGGCGGAACGGTTTGCCCAGTTCCTCGCCGACCTGCGCGCGCAGTTCCTCGCGGAGGTCGTCGGTCTCCTCGTAGCCGTCCTCGAGGACGACGTAGGCGACGACGGCGGTGCCGGTGGTATCGTCGGGCGCGCCGATGGCGGCGGCCTGGTTGACCGCCGCGTGGTCGATGAGCGCGCCTTCGACCTCCGCGGGCCCGACCTTCCGGCCGGCCACGTTGAGGGTGTCGTCGGCCCGGCCGTGGAGGAACCAGAAGCCGTCCGCGTCCTTCTGGGCCCAGTCGCCGTGGTCCCACATGTCCTCGAAGGTCGACCAGTACTCGTTGAGGTAGCGCTCGTCGCCCGACCACAGCGATTTGGTCATCGAGGGACAGGAGTCACGCGCGACGAGGTAGCCGCGTTCGTTGTCCTCCTTGACCGAATTGCCCTCGCGATCGACGACGTCGATGTCCATCCCGAGGCCGGGCCCGCCGAGCGTACAGGGCTTGAGCGACTCGGTCGGCATCGGCATCAGGAAACAGCCACAGATCTCGGTGCCGCCGGAGATGTTGATGATCGGGGCCTCGCCGCCGCCCACGTTCTCGTGGAACCAGTGCCAGGACTCGGGATCCCACGGCTCGCCCGTCGAGCCCAGAATTCGCAGCGAGGAGAGGTCGTGGCCCTCGAGCCACTCGTCCCCGTGCTTGCGCAGCGCCCGAATGGCGGTCGGCGAGATGCCGAACTGGGTGAGCTTGTGGCGGTCGATCATCTCCCAGAACCGGTCGGGCTCGGGGTAGTCCGGCGCGCCCTCGTACATGAAGACGGTGCCGCCGAAGGTGTGGGTCCCGATCAGGCTCCAGGGGCCCATCATCCAGCCGATGTCGGAGACCCAGAAGAACCGGTCCGCGGGCTTGAGATCCATCCCGAAGTGGACCTCCTTGGGACACTGGACCTGCACGCCCGCGTGGGTGTGAACGATGCCCTTCGGTTTGCCCGTGGTGCCCGACGAGTACAGCAGCATCGACTCCTGACTCGAGGGCAGCGATTTCGTCTCGTAGTCGTCGGCGGCGGTTTCGACGGCGTCGGCCCACCACTCGTCGCGGTCGTCGTCCCAGGGGACTTGATGTTCGTTCCGCTCATCGCTCGAGCCCAATCGATCGAAGACGATCGTGGACTCGACATGGCCGGCCTCCTCGATCGCCTCGTCGGCGGCGGACTTGAGGAAGACCGGATCGCCGCGCCGGTAGAAGCCGTCGCCGGTAAAGAGGACCGAACACTCCGAATCCGCGATCCGGGTCGCGGCCGCGTCGACGCCGAAGCCCGAGAAGATCGGTACTGCGATCGCGCCGACCTTGAAACAGCCATAGAGGATCGAGACGACCTCCGGCACCATCGGCATGTAGAGCCCGACCGTGTCGCCGGTGCCGATGCCGCGTTCCTCGAGCGCGTTCGCGACCTGATTCGCTCCCCGGTGGAGTTCGTGGTACGTGACTTCGCGGACCTCGCCGTGTTCGCCTTCCCAGATCGTGGCGACCTTGTTCCGGCGCTCCTCGTCGAGGGCGGCGTGGCGGTCGACGACGTTGTGGGCGATGTTGAGTTCGCCGTCAGGGTACCAGTCGGTGAACTGCGGTCCCTCGCTGTCGTCCCGTACCTCGTCGTAGGGCTCGTAGAACTCGATCCCGAGGTAGTCGACCAGTTCGTCCCAGAACCACTCGACGCCGCTGTCGGGTTCGCCCTCGAGATCGGTCGTCGTCCGCTCGATGAGTTCCTCGTAGTCGTCGATCCCGTAGGTCTCCATGAACTCGGCGACGTTCGTCGACTCGACGAACTCCTGGCTCGGTTCGTGGGCGATCTCGTCGATGTCCTCAAGGCTTGGGCTCGTGTTCCCGGACATTGTCACTCGTAGGTTAGCGTCATGCCACCATCAAACAACAGGTCGCCGCCGTCCAGGTGCCGGCCGAGATCCGAGAAGCCGAGCAAAAAGAGGTTGGCGACGTCGATCGGTTCCATCATCTCCGTGACTCGAGACTGACCGAGCATCACGTCCTCGATCACCTCGTCGACCGAGATGCCGCGCTGTTCGGCGGTATCCTCGAGTTGAGCGGTCACCAGCGGCGTCTTCACGTAGCCGGTGCTGAGAGAGAACGCTCGGATCTGCCCCTCGCCCTCGGCGGCGATCGACTGGGTCAGTCCCCGCAGGCCGAACTTCGAGACGTTGTACGCGACCTTGTCGCTCGTGACGTAGTGACCGTGGACAGACGCCATGTTGCCGACACACCCCTGGCCGTCGTCGGTCTCTCGGAAGTGTGGGAGACACAGTTTCGAGAGATACAGCGGGGCCCGGAGCATGATTCGATGCATCAGGTCGTAGGTCTCCATCGGGAACTCGTCGATGGGGTCGATGTGTTGCATCCCGGCGACGTTCGCGAGGTACTTGAGATCGCCCAGCTGTGCGGCCTCGTCGACGATCCGCTCGATGTCGTCGTCGACCGTGAGATCGCCGGGGATCGCCTCGATCTCGCCCTCGAGGCCGAGGTCCTCGCCGCGAGCCACCGTCCCGTCGAGGCCGTCTTCGTCGACGTCGGTCGCCGCGACCGTGAGGCCGTTACCGGCGGCGGCCAGTGCGGTCGCTCGGCCGATACCGGAGGCTCCGCCAGTCACGAGACAGACGTTGCGGTCGGTAAACGAATCATCGGGGAACCGGTAGATCTCGTCGTCGTCGACCGTCGGTGCCGTGACTTTCGTCTGGGACATGTTTTCCGTCTGCCACTCACCGCGGACGGGCATAAAAGTATCCGCGGCCGCGGTTCGCTGGCCGCTCGCGCCGGCGAACGTCTTTTGCCGTTCTACGGCGTTCGACGTAGCATGAGTACCCGAGCCGGGACCGACGAGGGTGCCTTCTGGGGCGACGCCACCGACGACGTCGCGCTCGAGCGCTATCGGACGCTCGTCAACACGATCGACGACGCGATCTACCAGCTCGACACCGACGGTTGCTTCGTCGCGGTCAACGATGGCATCGTCGAGGCGACCGGCTACGCCCGCGAGGACCTCCTCGGCGAACACGTCTCGCTCGTCCTCGCCGACGACGACGTGGCCCGCGTCGAACGCGAGATCACGAACCGGATCGCCGCGAACGACGACGAGATCGCGACCTTCGAACTCGCCGTTCGAACTGCCGACGGCGACGCGATCCCCTTCGAACTCCGCGTCAACCTGCTGCTCGAGGACGGCGAGTTCCGGGGGACCATCGGCGTCGCCCGCGACCGCTCCGAGAAGCGCCGTCGACAGGACACGCTCGCGTCGGCGATCGCCTCCTACGAGTCGATCACGAGCGTCATCGACGGGGCCGACATCGGCGCCATCGTCCTCAACGAGCAGTGTGAGATCGAGTGGGCCGACGAGTCCGTCGAGGAGTACTTCGGCCTCGATCGCGCGAGTCTCATCGGACGGGACAACCGGACGGTCGTCGACGAAGTCCTCAAACACCGGGTCGACGATCCCGGGTGCTTCGCAGCGACCGTCCTGTCGTCGTACGACGACGAGCGCTACGTCGACGGGTTCGAGTGTCGGATCACTGGCGACGGCGACCACGAGGACCGCTGGCTGTCCTACCAGAGCAAACCGATCGAATCGGGAGAGTTCGCCGGCGGACGGGTCGAGTTCTACTACGATATCACCGATCAGAAGGAGTCGAAGGGTGCGCTCCGGGAGAGCGAAGCGGCGTTCCGGTCGCTGGTCGACGCCGTCGAGGAGTACGCCATTTTCCGGCTCGATACCGACGGACACGTCGTCAGCTGGAACGAGGGGGCGCGCCAGATCAAGGGCTACGAGCGCGCGGCGATCCTGGGCGAACACTTCTCGCAGTTTTACACCGACGCGGACCGGGCCGCGGGCGTTCCCGCACGGAACCTCGAGCGGGCCCTCGAGAACGGCTCCGTCGAGGACGAGGGGTGGCGCGTTCGTGCGGACGGGACGCGGTTCTGGGCGAACGTCACGATCACGTCGGTCCGGGACGACGACGGTACCCACCGGGGCTATCTGAAGGTGACGCGGGACATGACGGACCGCAGGGAGCGCGAGCGCGAACTCGAGAGCGAACTGCAGCGTATCCTCGGGCGGATCTCCGACGCTTTCTATGCGGTCGACGACGAGTTCCGGTTCACCCACGTCAACGATCGTGCGGCGGAGTTGCTGGAACGCTCCGAGGAGGAACTCCTCGGGGAACGCCTCTGGGACGTGTTTCCCGACCTCAACGAGATCGACGAGGTCTGGGACGCCTTCCATACGGCCCTGGAGTCCCAGGAGCCGACCAGCTACGAACTCTACTACGACACGCTCGATTTCCGGGTCGAGGCGAACCTCTATCCTTCCGAGACCGGGATCTCGGTCTACTTCCGGGACGTTACCGAACGGCGGGAACGGGAACGCGAACTCGAGCGGACCGAGCGGCGCTTCGAGGCTATCTTCGAGGACCCGAACATCCTCGTTGGACTGCTTGAGCCCGACGGGACGGTGATCGACGTCAACGGAACCGCCATGGAGTACGTCGACGCGGAGCTGACGGACGTGATCGGCGAGCAGTTCTGTGAGACGCCGTGGTGGGGCGGGGAGTCCGCGGACGTTCGAGAGGACGTCAGGGAGTGGACCGAACGAGCCGCCGCCGGCGAGTACGTCAACTTCGAGGCCGACCTCTCCAGACCGGACGGGGAGCGATACACCCTGAATGGTGTCTTCCGGCCGGTCACGAACGACGACGGCGACGTCGTCTCGATCGTCGTCTCGGACCGGGACATCACGGAGCGCAAGAAACGCGAGCGCGAACTCGAGGAGTCCGAACAGCGCTATCGCACGCTGGCCGAGAACTTCCCGAACGGCGTCGTCACGCTGTTCGACCACGACCTCGAGTACACGCTGGCGGCGGGCCAGGGCTTCGAGAAGATCCCGGTCGACCCGGCCGACATCGAGGGCAACCACTACGCGGACGCCTGGGACGCGGCGACCAGCGACGCGCTCGAGCCGGCGCTTCGGGGCGCGCTCGAGGGCGAGCAAGGGGCGGTCGAACTCGAGTACGCCGACCGCGAGTGGGTCGTCTACACGGTCCCGATCACCGATACCCGCGGCGACGTCTTCGCCGGCGTGACGATGGCCCACGACATCACCGAGCGCAAGGAGTACCAGCGCAGACTCGAGGAGACGGTCGAGCGCCTCGAAGAGTCGAACAAACGGCTCGAGCAGTTCGCCTACGCGGCCTCCCACGACCTGCAGGAACCCCTGCGGATGGTCTCGAGCTACCTCCAGCTGATCGAGGGCCGCTATGCCGATGCCCTCGACTCGGACGGACGGGAGTTCCTCGAGTACGCCGTCGACGGGGCCGAACGGATGCGCGACATGATCGACGGGCTGCTTGCCTACTCGCGAGTCGAAACCCAGGGCGAGCCGCTCGAGCCCGTCGCCCTCGAGACCGTCTTCGACGACGTCCTCGAGGACCTGCAGTTACGGCTCGAGGAGACCGACGCGGCGCTCGAGGTCGGGGAGTTGCCCCGCGTCGAGGGCGACGCCAGCCAGCTCCGGCAGGTGTTCCAGAACCTCCTGAGTAACGCCCTCGAGTACAGCGGCGACGAGCCGCCCCGCGTCCGCGTCGACGCCGAGCGCCGCGGCGAGGACTGGGTGGTCTCGGTCCACGACGAGGGGATCGGGATCGACCCCGACGATCAGGACCGCATCTTCGAGGTCTTCGAACGGCTGCACGGTCGCGAGGCCCACGCCGGCACCGGGATCGGGCTCGCGCTCTGTCAGCGCATCGTCGAACGCCACGGCGGCGAGATCCGCGTCGATTCCGAGCCGGGCGAAGGGGCAACGTTTTCGGTCGTGTTGCCCGCGGCGGACGCCGAGTGAGCGACTCAGCTTGCGTCCGCCCGCCGCCGCTCGAGCGTCCGTAACTGCTCGATCCGGGCCTCGGTCGACGGATGCGTCGCGGGCCGCCATCCGAGCAGCCGACGAACGGCTGCGACCGCCGGGCGGACGACGCGCACGTGGAGCCAGACCAGCCCCCGGTTCAGTCCGCGGGGATCGGCCGGCCCCTCGAGCGAGACCGGCGGCAGAAACCGTTCGACCCAGTGGTCCTCGCCGTCGTCATCGTCCGCCGAGACGGGCAATGGCCGCGACACGATCCCCAGCGTCGCGCTCGCGTGCAGTCGGGCGTCCCGTTTCGGGCGCGAGTCCGCGAGCGTCTCGAGGGCGCTCGCCAGCGCGGCCGGGTCGCCGATGAGTTGACTCGCGCCGCGGTCGGCGGCGTACTCGCGGGCCTTTGCAAACAGTCCGAGCGCGATCGCGTTCACGCCGAGCAGCGCCCGTGCGACCGCGCTCACGACGAGGTACACGACCCCGGTCACGAGGATCGGCACCGCGAGGATGAAAATACCGACCCCAGTGAAGAGACCGAGCATCACCGCGTTCTCGAGGACGCGACGAAGCAGCCGTTCGCGCTCGAGCAATCGATCGCCGATCGCGACGGTCGCCGCGACGGCCGTGACGACCGGGAGGTCCCGGTTCGCGATGTGTGCGACCTCGTGGGCGAGGGCCGCGTCGAGTTCGTCGTCGTCGAGTTCTGCGAGCAGCCCCCTCGTCACTACGATCGTCGGCGAGCGGCGGCTCCCGACGGTCAGACAGGTCGGTTCGGTACGGTCGGCGATGGCCACCGAGGGCACCGGGACGGCCGCTTGCGTCGCCAACCGCTGGACGCGTCCGGCAACGTTTCTCGGACCGTCGCCCTCGGGCACCGTCAACTCGAGCCCGGCGACGGCGGATCGCGAGCCGTATCGCGCCTGCAGGGCGACGAGACCGACCGCACCGAGGAGGACCGCACCGACGACGAACGGAACGCCGACGACGGCCGGGCGGGACCAGCCGCTGACCGCCGCCACGCGGAGCCCGCTCCAGACGAGGACCGAGAGGACGCCGACGTTGACGCCGACCACCAGCGCGAGGGCACCGACGATCCGGAACTGGAGCCGTCGATCCGGCGAGAGTGCCATACTGTCAGTTCGATACCGTGTTTCCAACAGTGTTGCGGTCGTCGTCGGACCGAGGGACGACCGGCGGCTTCTGGGGTCGGCCCACATATGAGATTCTAGATATGAGTCTGACGTACGTTTATGTGGCCGGCCGGGCCCCTAGTGGATATGTCGAACGATCGCGTCGAGCAGCTCGAATCGACGGTCGCGGAACTCGAGTCGACGGTAGAGGGCCTGACGGACGAACTCATCGAAGCCAAGGAGCGAATCCGGGTCCTCGAGGCCGAACTCGACGCCGAAACGCCGACACGGGTCCCCGATCGGCGGGGCGACGAGGCGGGAACGGTGGCGGGAGACGAGACGCCGGAGGCCGAACCCGACGAAGTCGCCGAGGCGGCGGCCGACGCCGAGGACGAGACGGAGACGGCCGACGAGGAAACGGAAGACTCAGGTAGCGACGACATCATCGTCGCATAACTGCAGCGGCGGCCGCGGTCGGGGAACGGACAACCCGGCAGACGGCCGCGTGTGTGACGGAGGGCTCGGATCAAGAATGTATATCAAGTCGATCGTTCTCGACGATTTCAAGAGCTTCGGCCGCAAGACGAAGATCCCGTTTTACGAGGACTTCACGGTCGTGACCGGGCCCAACGGCTCCGGCAAGTCAAATATCATCGACGCCGTATTGTTCGCGCTCGGGTTGGCCCGAACGCGGGGGATCCGCGCGGAGAAGCTGACCGACCTCATCTACAATCCCGGTCACGAGGACGGTGACGGCGACGCCGGCGGCTCCCGGGAGGCGACCGTCGAGGTCGTCCTCGACAACGCCGACGGGACGCTGACCCGCTCGCAGGTCGTCAACGCCGCGGGCAGCGAGGACGTCGGCGACGTCGACGAGATCCGCATTCGTCGCCGGGTCAAAGAGACCGAGGACAACTACTACTCCTACTACTATCTCAACGACCGCTCGGTCAACCTCTCCGACATCCAGGACCTGTTGGCTCAGGCAGGGATTACCCCTGAGGGGTACAACGTCGTCATGCAGGGCGACGTCACCGAAATCATCAACATGACTCCCCACGCCCGCCGGGAGATCATCGACGAAATCGCGGGCGTCGCCGAGTTCGATGCCAAGAAGGAAGACGCCTTCGAGGAACTCGAGACGGTCCAGGAACGGATCGACGAAGCCGAACTCCGCATCGAGGAGAAACGCGACCGGCTCGAGCAGCTTGCGGACGAGCGCCGCGAGGCGATGCGGTATCGCCGGCTCCGCCGCGAGAAAGAGGAGTACGAGGGCTACAAGAAAGCCAGCGAACTCGAGGAGAAACGCACGGACCTCGAGTCGGTCGAGGCGGAGATCGACGACCGCGAGGACGAACTCCGGGAACTGCAGCGCGAACTCGACGAACGCGAGGGCAAGGTCGTCCGGCTCGAGGAGGACCTCGCGGACATAAACGACGAGATCGAGCGCAAGGGCGAGGACGAACAGCTGCGGATCAAAAGCGAGATCGAGGAACTCAAAGGCGAGATCTCGCGACTCGAGGACAAGATCGAATCCAGCGAGGCCGAGATCGAGGCCGCCGAGGCCGACCGCCGCGAGGCCTTCGTCGAGATCGACCGCAAGCAAGAGCAGATCGACGACCTCGAAGACGAGATCCGCGAACACAAGCTGGAGAAAGCCTCGATCAAGACCGAGATTCAAGAGCGCGAGGCCGAACGCGACGACCTCGAGGCCGAGATCGAGGCTGTCGACACCGAGTTCGACGAACTCAAGGCCGACCTCGACGAGCGCAAGGACGACCTCGAGGCCGCCAAGACCGAGAAGAACGACCTTCAGCGCGAGCAGGACCGCCTGCTCGACGAGGCCCGGCGGCGCTCGACCACCATCGAGGAGACCGAGGAGACGATCGCGGAAAAGCAGGAGACGTTGCCCGAGATCGAGAACCAGCGGGCCGACTTAGAGCGGGAACTCGAGAAGGCCGAACAGAACCGGTCGAATATCGCCGCCGTCGTCGACGATCTGAAAGGCGAGAAACGCCGGCTCCAGTCGGACCTCGACGAACTCGACGACGACATTCAGGCCAAACAGCAGGAGTACGCCGAACTCGAGGCAAAGGCCGGCGAGAGCGGCGACTCCTCGTTTGGCCGTGCGGTGACGACGATCCTCAATTCGGGGATCAACGGCGTCCACGGTGCAGTCGCCCAACTCGGCACGGTGCCCGGCGAGTACGCCGTCGCCTGTGAGACCGCTGCCGGGGGTCGACTGGCGAACGTAGTCGTCGACGACGACGTCGTCGGCCAGCAGTGTATCGAACACCTCAAATCGCGCAACGCCGGTCGGGCGACCTTCCTGCCGCTGACCGATATGAGCCAGCGCCGGCTACCCAACGCCCCCAGCGATCCTGGCGTCGTGGACTTCGCGTACAACCTCGTCGACTTCGACGAGGAGTACGCCGGCGTCTTCTCGTACGTCCTCGGGGACACGCTGGTCGTCGAGGACATCGAGACCGCCCGCTCCTATATGGGCGACTACCGGATGGTCACCGTCGACGGCGACTTGGTCGAGAAAAGCGGCGCGATGACCGGCGGCTCCGGCGGCGGCTCCCGGTACTCCTTTACCGGCGGCGGCGAGGGCCAACTCGAGCGCGTCGCCAAGCAGATCACCGAACTGCAGGAGGAACGCGAGGAACTGCGCGAGGAACTGCGCGGCGTCGAGGAACGACTCGACGACGCCCGCGACCGTAAGACCGACGCCGCCGACGAGGTGCGCTCGATCGAGGCCGAACTCGAGGGACTCGACGAGAAACGCGAACGGGTCGAGAGCGATATCGACGACCTCGAGGCCGAACTCGAAGAGCTGCGGGCGGAACGGGAGTCGGTCGACGAGCGGATGAACGAGATCTCGGCGACGATCGACGAAAAGACGGCCGCGATCGAGGAGATCGAGGCCGAGATCGACGATCTCGAAACCGAACTCGCGGACTCGAAGATCCCCGAACTGACCGATCGGATCGAGGCCCTCGAGGCCGAGATCGACGAGCGCGAGGACCGCATCACCGAGATCGACAGCGAGATCAACGAACTCACCCTCGAGAAGGAGTACGCCGAGGACGCGATCGATGACCGCCACGACGACATCGAGGCGGCCCAGAACCGCAAGGCAGACCACGAGGAGCGAATCGAAGAGTACGAGGCCGAAATCGAGGGCAAGCGCGAGGGTCTCGAGGAGAAACGCGCGGCCGTCGCGGAACTCGAGGAGGAGCTGACGGAGCTGAAAGCCGATCGCAGCGACCTGAAGGAGGAACTCTCGGAAGCGCGGACGAAACGCGACCGACAACAGGATCGGGTCAACACCGTCGAGAGCAAACTCGAGGATGCCCGCGAGCGGGCCGACAGCCTCGAGTGGGAAATCGAGTCGCTTGAATCGGCGGTCGGCGACTACGACCCCGAGGACGTGCCCGACCACGAGACCGTCCTCGAGACCATCGAGTTGTTGCAGTCCGACATGGACGCGATGGAGCCGGTCAACATGCTCGCGATCGAGGAGTACGACGAGGTCCGGGACGATCTCGACGACCTCGAGGAGGGGAAGGCGACGCTTGTCGAAGAAGCGGAGGGTATCCGTGACCGGATCGAGCAGTACGAAACCCAGAAGAAACGGACGTTCATGGACGCCTACGAGGCGATCGCCGGCCACTTCACCGAGATCTTCGAGCAACTCTCGGAGGGGACCGGGAGCCTCCATCTCGAGAACGAGGACGACCCGTTCGACGGCGGACTGACGATGAAGGCCCAGCCGGGCGACAAGCCCATTCAGCGACTGGATGCGATGTCCGGCGGCGAGAAGTCCCTGACCGCACTCGCGTTCATCTTCGCGATCCAGCGACACAACCCCGCCCCCTTCTACGCGCTCGACGAGATCGACGCCTTCCTCGACGCGGTCAACGCCGAGCGAGTCGGTGAGATGGTCGAGGAACTGGCCGGCGAGGCGCAGTTCGTCGTCGTTTCCCACCGCTCGGCCATGCTCGATCGCTCCGAGCGGGCCATCGGCGTGACGATGCAACAGGACAACGTCAGCGCGGTGACCGGGATCGATCTCAGCGATAGCGACGACGGTGGTGAGGAGGTGCCCGTGAGTGACTAGCGAGTCGCCACGCGACTCGGATGATCTGAGCGGAGCGCGGCGCGACGCGCCGCGGAAAAGCGAACGGGGAGCGGAGCGATCCGTGAGCGGGGAACGAAGTGACCCGCGAGGTAGCGATCCGCCATGCGGCTCGGAGACGGAACGGGACCGCGACGAGTTCTATACCGACGGCGGGGACGAGATCCCCCTCGATATCACGGGCCACGAGGACCGCGAGCGGCCCGGGGACGCGGACTCGAGCGGTGACGACGAGACGAACGCCGGGAGCCACGCACCCAGAGCCGACGACTCCGTCCTCGAGTTCTCCGAGGACGAGGTGGACGCGGGGGCCGGAGACGACGAGGAGGTCGAACCCGTCGAACTGCTGGTCCAGCTCGCCGAAGAGGGCGAGATCGATCCCTGGGATATCGACGTCGTCCGGGTCACCGACAAGTTCCTCGAGGCGATCGAGGACGCGGACCTCCGGACGTCGGGCCGGGCGCTGTTCTACGCGAGCGTCCTCCTGCGGATGAAAAGCGACGAACTGTTCGCGACCGACGAGCCCGAGGAGGAGGAGGAACTCCCGCCGTGGGAGGCACCGTTCGCCGACGATCCCGCGATGGACGCCGAGGGCGAGGAGCGCCACCCGCAGGGATTCGATCCCGTCGAGAGCCTCGAGGCGGAGATGGAGCGTCGCCTCGAGCGCAAGCACGCCCGCGGGAAGCCGGAGACGTTGGACGAACTCGTTCGGGAACTGCGGACTGCCGAACGGGACACCCGGTGGAAGGAGTCGCGCAGTTACGACACGAGCGACTCGCCGTCGGGGTACGACCGCGGTATGCAGGAACTTGACTACCGCTCGGGCGACGATTTCCGGGTCGACGACGAACCGACCAGCGACGACGTCACCCACACCACCCACGAGGAGGACATCGAGGCGGTCATCGACGACGTCGAGGGCGAACTCGAGGTCCACTACGAGAACGGGCGCGAGGAGGTGCTGTTCGCCGAGATCGACGCGGCCGGTGGCTCGCGCGTGATGTCCTATCTGGCGCTGCTCTTTCTGGCCCATCGGGGCCGGATCGCGCTCGAGCAGGACGAACTGTTCGGCGACCTCTGGATCAGGGAGGCCGCGGTGGAAGCGGACGCGAGCGAGGCGATCGCCGACTGAGAGCGGGCCGTCTCGGCTCGAGGAAACGGGGAGTGAGGACGCGGGGGCATTCGGGCCCGACGCTCAGAGACTTCGCTCGATCGCCGTCCGGAGTCGCCGCTCGAGGTCGGACTCGTCACCCGGCCGGAGCGAGAGGCGCTCGTGTCGCTCGTCGGCGTCGAACTGTTCGGCGAGCAGGCCGCCGCGGCGGTCGATCTCGAGCAGCAGATCGAAGCCGTCGCCCTCGGGCAGCGTGACGACCTCGAGTTCGTCGAGGTCGTCCACGAAGGGGCCGGACCGGGGAACGAACTCGAGTTCCTGAACGAAACGGTGGTCCGCGAACAGCGATTCCGTGGCCTCGCACGTCGCCGTTTTGCGGGCGAACCCGAGTGACTCGAGGGCGTCGAACAGCGTCTCGCGGAGCGGGTCGGGTTCGATCTCGATCGGATCACGGTCGTCCGGATCGACCGCCCAGTCGATGTCGAGGCCGGTATCGAGCCAGACGTCGGTTCGATCCGACGTGACGGGCGTGTGGTAGGGGATGTCGATGGTGACAGTAAACGAGCGTTCCTCGTCGGGGTCGATCGTAAACGAATTCGAGAGGGCGTCCGTCTCGAGCTTCGCGGTTCCGTAGCTCTCGTCGGTCTCGTACCGCGTCACCAGGGCGACGTAGATGCTCTCAACGTCCTGACTGTCGTTGCCGCCGGTAACGTCGACGCGCGCGTCGACTGATTCGCCCGCCGTGAGGGTCGGCGGGAGGACCGTCTCGACCGTCGCCGAACCGATGCCGAGTCTCGATAGGACTCGTTTCATGCGGTCGAAAGGCCGCAGCCGTGGCATAAATATTTTGTTAGGTTAGCGGCGTGAGACGACGGCGAGAAAGCGAGGTTCGGAGCGATCCGCGAGCGTGGCAGCGTTACTCGCCGGCCAGCGCCCACTGGTCGTCACCGACCGACTCGAGGACCTCGCGGCGTTCCATCTCGGCGAGGACCTCGGGGAGGCGGTCGGGCTGGGCGATCTCCATCTCGATGCGTTCGATGCCGTGGTGGTCGGTCAGGGCACGGCGGATCGCCTCGTCCGTGAACGTCTCGCGGTCGCTGGCCTCCATGGCACCGGCGATCAGGTCGACCATGTCCTCGATGAAGTTCCACGGGTAGACGACCCAGGTCCACTCCTCCAAGCGCTCGCCGACGTAGTCGGGCTGGAACTCGCTGGTGCCGAGCAACTGCAGCGTCGCGGTACGGACCTCGCCGGCGTCGCGGTCGGCGACGTAGTCGTACGCGCGACTGATCGAGCCGCCGGTGTCGGCGATGTCGTCGATGATCAGCACGTCCTTGCCCTCGACGCTGCCTTCGGGCATCGGGTAGCGGACGCTCGGCTCGTCGGACTTCTCGGCGGCACCGACGTAGTGTTCCATCTTCAGACTTGTCAGGTCGTCGAGCCCGAGGAAGTCACAGAGACACCGCCCCGCGAACCAGCCGCCGCGAGCCAGCGCGACGACCACGTCGGGCTCGAACTCGTCGTCGCGCACGTCGTCGGCGACGTCCCGACACAGTCCGTAGATGTACTCCCAGTTGGTTATCGTACAGTCGAAATCGTCCGGTAAGTCGGACATCTGGTGGCCACCTACGCGACCCCTCGAGCCCGCGCCCCTTAAGTCGGCTGAAACTGGTTTCACCCCCGATCGAGCGATTGCGGCCCCGTCGCCGGGACCACTGCGAGACGTCGAACGGATCGACGACCGTGAGGGACCGACGTATCCCCGCCCCTCGAGCGGGCGGTCAGCGACGGAGATAGCGCCGAGCCGCGGGAGCGGGAGAGTTTTATAACCTAGTAGTACAACCTAGTTATCGATGTCGAAAACGCAGATGCAGGCCGCCCGCGACGGGACGGTCACGCCCGAAATGGAGCGGGTCGCCGAGCGAGAGAACCGCGATCCGGAGTACGTCCGCGAGCAGGTCGCCGCGGGCCAGGCCGTCATCCCGGCCAACCGACACCACGACACCCTCGATCCGATGATCATCGGTCGCGAGTTCGCGACGAAGGTCAACGCCAACATCGGTAACAGCGAGACGACCAGCGACCTCGAGACGGAACTCGAGAAACTCCACACCGCGGTCCACTACGGCGCGGACACGGTGATGGATCTCGGGACCGGGAGCGACTTAGACGAGATTCGGGAAGCCCATATCGATCACTCGCCGGTACCAATCGGGACGGTGCCGCTGTACGAGGCCGTCAAGCAGGCGGGCAGTCCCGAGGCGATCACGAGAGACCTGCTGCTCGAGATCATCGAGAAACAGGCCGAGCAGGGTGTCGACTACATGACGATTCACGCGGGGATCCTCGCCGAACACTTGCCGTTGACCGACGGCCGGAAAACGGGAATCGTCTCGCGGGGCGGCTCCATCATGGCCAAGTGGATGGAGGAACACGGCGAGCAAAACCCGCTGTATCAGGTCTTCCCCGAGATCTGCGAGATCTTTGCCGAACACGACGTCACGTTCAGCCTCGGCGACAGCCTCCGTCCGGGGTCGCTGGCGGACGCCTGCGACGAGGCCCAGTACGCCGAACTCGACACGCTGGGCGAACTGACCCGCGTCGGCTGGGACCACGGCGTCCAGGTAATGGTCGAAGGGCCGGGCCACGTCCCGATGCACAAGGTCGCGGAGAACGTCGAGCGCCAGCAGGAAGTCTGTGACGGCGCGCCCTTCTACGTCCTCGGACCGCTGGTCACTGACATCGCACCCGGCTACGACCACATCACGAGCGCCATCGGTGCCGCGATGGCCGCACAGGCCGGGGCCGCGATGCTGTGTTACGTCACACCCAAGGAACACCTCGGGCTCCCCGAGGAGGACGATGTCCGCGACGGCCTCGCGGCCTACCGGATCGCCGCCCACGCCGCCGACGTGGGCAACGAGCGGCCGGGCGCACGCGACTGGGACGACGCGCTTTCCGAGGCGCGGTACAACTTCGACTGGCGCGAGCAGTTCGACCTCGCGCTCGATCCGGATCGCGCCCGGTCGTTCCACGACCAGACCCTGCCCGGCGACAACTACAAGGAAGCCCGTTTCTGCTCGATGTGTGGCGCGGAGTTCTGTTCGATGCGGATCGACCAAGATGCGCGCGAGGATGGTGAGATGGAAACCATCGAGGGCGAGGACGGTACCGATCTCGAGGCCTCGCCGGCCGCCGCGGTCAACCGCCCGCCCGTGGGGACCCACCGGTCGGGCGACCTACCGCCGATGGCCGATCACGAGGGTGACGAGCCGCTCGAGGAACCGAGCGACGACTGACCCCTTGGTTCCGATTACAGTCACGGAGAATCGACAGTGTGCTTATCCGACGGACCGTGGTCGGTTCGGTATCGATGGCACCCCGACGACGGACCGTACTGGCGGCGGTATCGACTGCGACAGCGTCGGCAGTGGCCGGCTGTGCCGGCTTCCTCACCGACGAAACGAGCGGCGACGACGAGGACGATCCGGCAGCCGCAACCGACGTCGCGACGGCGCTCGTCGAGGACCTCGCGGACGGGCGGTTCGAGCGCGCGAGCGAGCGGTTCCGGTCGGACCAGCGCTCGAGATACGGCGATCCCGGTCGCCTCGAGCGGCTCTGGCTGGCACTGACGACTACGAGCGGTTCGTTCGAGGAGATCCTCGAGACGGAAGTGACGGAGGGCCAGCAGCTACGTGCGGTCGAAGTGACCGCGGCGTTCGACGGCGGCGACCACGACTGTACCGTCGTCATTGACGGCGAGACGCGGGTGCGAAATTACGGGCTCAGCGACGAGTACGAGCGGCCGTCGTACGTCGATCCGGACGCGATAACGACGCAGTCGGTGTCCCTCTCGGTGCCCGACTGCTCGCTGCCGGGGACGGTGACGACGCCCGCAGCGGGCGACGGCGTTCCGGGAGTCGTCCTCGTCCACGACGACGGGCCGATGACGGCCGACACCCCGCGCGGGGGCACCAAGACGTTCGCCGATCTGGCCGAGGGACTCGCGATGGAGGGCGTCGCGACGCTGCGATACGACAAGCGGGTTCCGGCTTGTGAAGTCGCGCCCGAGGCGTACACGCTCGATCGCGTCACCGCCGACGACGCCGCGGTCGCGATCGAGCGACTCCGGAACGTCGACGGCGTCGATCCCGACCGGATCGTCGTCGCCGGACACGGACTCGGCGGCCGGGCAGCGCCTCGAATCGCCGAACGGGACGGAAGCCTGGCCGGCGTCGTCGGGCTCGCACCGCCGGCGCGTCCCTACCCCGAGTTCACCTTCTCGCAGCTCGAGTACAAGGTCTCGGTCGGGACCCACGAGTGGGCGGACCTGACGGCCACCTACGAGACCTGGGGCGACGAGATCGACCGAGTCCGGTCGGGTGAGTACGAACCCGCCGAGCGGCTCCTCGGCAAACCCGGCGCGTTCTGGGACAGCATCGGCGACTACGATCACCTCGGGGTCGCGGCCGAGACCGACCTTCCCGTCCTGCTGTGTCAGGGCGAACGGGACTTTCAGGTGTCCGTTGCCGACGACCTCGAGCAGTGGGACGATTCGTTCGCGGGCGCGACCACCGTCGAAACCTACGCGGACTGCAATCACCTGTTCATGCCCGGCGAGGGCGAGCCGGTGGCGGTCGCCTACGCCGTCCGGAACAACGTCGCCGAGGCGGTCGTCAACGACATTGCGACGTGGGTTCGCGGGTTGTAGCCGCCGTGGGTCCGAGGATTCATACGCCGCTCGCCCGACCCACGTCGTATGGAGACGACGCGAGTCTTGCAGGTCGATGCCTTCACCGACGAACCGCACACGGGGAACCCGGCGGGAGTCGTCCCTGACGCCGACGAACTCTCGGCCGACCAGATGCAGGGAATTGCCGCGGAGATGGCAGTCAGCGAGACCGCCTTCCTGCGCTCGAGCGAGACCGCCGACCGCCGGGTCCGGTATTTTACGCCGACGCAGGAGGTCGATCTCTGTGGCCACGCGACGATCGGGACGTTCGCACACCTCCACGACGAGGGGCTCGAGCCCGGGACGACGACCCTCGAGACGAACGTCGGCGTTCTCGAGATCGACCTCGCGGCCGACGGCACGGTCTGGATGCGACAGGACGCCCCGACGATCCGAGAGGTCGACGTGGGCTACGACCGGGTGGCCGACGCACTCGGGGTCGACCGGGCCGCGCTCGAGGGTGCGAGCGCGGACATCCCGCTCGCGGTCGCCTCGACCGGACTCCCGTTCCTGATCGTCCCGATCACGTACCTCTCGGACGTCGGGGACGCGGACCCCGACATGGCCGCGATCGAAGCGCTGACCGACGACGTCGACGCGACCGGCGTCTACCTCTTTACCTTCGACGCGCTCGAGCCCGAATCGACGCTGCATGGCCGCATGTTCGCGCCGGGAGCCGGCGTCCCGGAGGATCCGGTCACGGGCACCGCGAGCGGCGCCGTCGCCGCCTACCTCGATCGGTTCGGCGCGTTCGACGGCGATCTCCCGGACGAACTCCGGCTCGAGCAGGGCCACTACGTCGACCGGCCCGGCGCGGTCCGCGTGCGGCTCGCGGACGGCGTGCAGGTGGGGGGCCGCGGCGTGACCGTCCTCGACGGCTCGATCGCCGTCCCCGCCGCCGACGAGGACGACATCCTCGAGGCCTGATCAGGCCAGCGGGTCGTCCGCGTCGTCGCCGGTTTCGTCCGCCGGCTCGGTATCGTCGTCGAGCCCCGTCGCGGACCGGTCGTTCGCGGGGCCATCGTCCGCGGACTCCGTCCTCGGATTGTCGGATGGGCTCGACGGCGGCGGGTTCGTCTCCGCAGTCGCCGGCTCCAGCTCCGAGGGCCGGTCGGTCTCACCCTCGAGACGGTCGGTCTCGTCGAAGGTCGTCGTTTGCCCGTCGCCCTCCAGCGCCCGAACGGCGCGTTTCGTCTCGGCGAGGTCGTCCTCGAGGTCCGAGAGCCGGTCGTCGAGTCCGTCCTGTACCTCGCTTGCGAGTTTGGTCGCGTCGAGTTGCCGGCCGGCGGCCCGACCCGCCGCGCGGGGCAAGGTCACGAACAGCGCGTAGGTTTTGCCGAGTTGCCAGACGACGATCCCCGCGGCCGCGAACAGCAGGGTGATGATCGGATCCGACTGCTCGATGGCGGACTCGGCGTTGCGCGGGTCGGTAAACAGCGTGGTGACCGCGGAGCCGAAGCCGGCGAGCAGCCCGGCACCGACGAGCGCCAGCCCGAGTACCAGCGACCCGACGGTGATTCCCCGATAGACGATCGTCCACTTGAACGAGTTGCGAAGCCCCATAGCGATGACAGTCGCTGGAATCGTATAGTCGCTATGGGAAGACGATCGCCAGTACTGCTAAAGCGGCGGTTCCGACCGACCCAGTCAGGAGCGGACAGCGGCGGCCGACGGAACCGTGCCGTAAATTACCTCGCGGCCGAGTTGCGATCCGGCGCGACTGTTCGCAACCTTCTTTATCGGTTCCAGCGAGTGACTCACTAGAGATGGCTGTACTCTGGCTGGACGAGATCAGTGCCGGCGACCTCGAGAAGGTCGGCGGTAAAGGTGCTTCCCTGGGCGAGCTGACGGGTGCGGGGCTGCCCGTTCCGCCGGGATTCGTCGTAACTGCCGGGACCTATCGATCGTTCATCGAAGAGGCCGAGATCGACGAGGAACTGTTCGCGGCCGTCGACGTCGACGTCGACGACTCGAGTGCGCTGGCCGAGGCCGCCGATCGCGCACAGGAACTCATCCTCGAAACGCCTTTCCCCGACGAGCTTCGCGCGGAGATCCTCGAGAGCTACGGCGAGGTCGGCGACGGCGAAGCGTTCGTCGCGGTCCGGTCGTCGGCGACGGCCGAGGACCTGCCCGACGCCTCCTTCGCCGGTCAGCAGGAGACGTTCCTCAACGTCACCGAGGAGGACCTGCTCGACCGGGTTCGGGAGTGTTGGGCGTCGCTCTTTACCCAGCGGGCGATCTACTACCGTCAGGAGCAGGGCTTCGACCACTCGGCGGTCAACATCGCCGTCGTCGTCCAGCAGATGGTCGACGCCGAGAAGTCCGGCGTGATGTTTACGAGCCACCCCTCGACCGGTGAGCCGACGATGATCATCGAGGCCGCGTGGGGCCTCGGTGAGGCCGTCGTCTCCGGGGCGGTGTCACCGGACAACTACGTCGTCGAGCGCGAGGACCGCGACGTCGACGTCACCGTCGCCGAGAAGAAGGTCAAACACGAGAAAGACGAGGCGACCGGCGAGACCGTCGAGCGCGAGGTGCCACAGGACAAGCGCAACGAACGGGTCCTCGCCGACGACGAGATCGACGCGCTGATGGATCTCGGCGAGCGCGTCGAGGACCACTACGGCGAGCCCCAGGACGTCGAGTGGGCCATCGTCGGGGGGGACGTCTACATGCTCCAATCCCGGCCGATCACGACCATCGACGAGAGTTCCAGCAACGGAGCCGACGCGGCCGGCGGCGTCGACGCCGCGGCCGGACTGACCGACGGCAGCGGGAGCGTCCAGAGCGCCGAGGGCGCGAGTACCGGCGCGGACGCGAGCGGCTCGAGCGAGGTTCTGGTCGACGGACTCGGCTCGAGCCCGGGGACGGTCAGCGGCCCCGCGAAGATCGTCACCAAACTCGACGATCTGGCCAAGGTCGGCGAGGGCGACATCATCGTCACCGAGATGACGATGCCCGACATGGTGCCCGCGATGAAGCGGGCCTCGGGGATCATCACCGACGAGGGCGGCATGACCAGCCACGCCGCCATCGTCTCGCGCGAACTGGGCGTGCCCGCCATCGTCGGCACGACCAACGCCACGACCGTCTTGGAGGACGGGCAGGTCGTCACCCTCGACGGCGACAAGGGCTCGGTCCTCGAGGGCTCTGCGGTCGAACCCGAGGAGGAGACCGAACCGGTCGAGGAGGTCCGCCCGCAGTCGCCGGTCAAGCCGATGACCGCGACCGAGGTGAAGGTCAACGTCTCGATCCCGGAAGCGGCCGAACGCGCGGCCGCGACGGGTGCCGACGGCGTCGGCCTCCTTCGGACCGAACACATGATCCTCTCGCTGAACCAGACCCCCGAGAAGTTCATCGAGGAAAACGGCACCGACGCCTACACGAAGGAACTCGTCGAGGGCATCCGCGGCGTCGCCGACGAGTTCTACCCCCGACCCGTCCGCGTGCGCACCCTCGACGCCCCCACCGACGAGTTCCGTCAGCTCGAGGGCGGCGCCGACGAGCCCGAGGAACACAACCCGATGCTGGGCTACCGGGGCATCCGACGCTCGCTCGATCGCGCCGACGTGTTCGCCCACGAACTCGAGGCGTTCCGGCGGCTCTACGAGATGGGCTATGACAACGTCGAGATCATGCTGCCGCTTGTCAACGACGCCGAGGACGTCTATCGGGCCAAAGAGTGCATGAAAGAGGCCGGCATCGACCCCGAGAAGCGCAAGTGGGGGGCGATGATCGAGACGCCCGCGGCCGCACTGTCGGTCGAGGAGTTGGCCGAGGCCGGCATCGACTTCGCCTCCTTCGGGACGAACGACCTGACCCAGTACACGCTCGCAGTCGACCGGAACAACGAGAACGTCGCCGACCGGTTCGACGAACTCCACCCCGCCGTCTTGCGCCTGATCGGCGACGTCATCGAGACCTGCCGCGAACACGGCGTCGACACGAGCATCTGCGGGCAGGCCGGCTCCAAGCCCGAGATGGTCAAGTTCCTCGCCAAGGAGGGCATCACGTCGATCTCCGCGAACATCGACGCCGTCCGTGACGTCCAACACGAGGTCAAACGCGTCGAACAGAAGCTCCTGCTCGATTCGGTCCGCTAACGGCCCGTTCGTTTACGCTCTTTTTCGGTCACCCGCGCCTCGAGTAGTCTCCAGTAGCTCCGTCGCAGTCCCCGATGGCCGCCGTCACCACGAGTACGCCTGTCCCGCGAAGACGAGGAAGCCGAGGCCGACGCCGGGGGCCGCGACCGCGATCGCCGGGCCGAGCCAGCTCGGGGGCCAGTGGGACGGCCGGTGACCGATAGCCTGTGGCCGGGGAAAGGCCCATGCCGACGGCCGCCCTCCGTTCGAGCATGAGCGATCGCTCGGACGAGGTGACCGAGAGTCGGGACCCCGCCGCCACCGACGACCTCCTCGAGGAGACGGACCGACTGCTCTCGGACTCGGGCGCGGACGTCGGCGACGCGGGGACGGCAGCCGACGCCGCCGGGAGCGAGCCGGCAGCCCCGATCGACGACCCGCTGGGTGACTCGTCGCTCGGTCCCAGCACCGGGACCGACCGCGACGCCGAACAGGCGGCCGACGACGGCGACGACTCGCGGTCGTGGCTCGCGCCGATCACGTCGCGGCTTTCGCTGGGTCGATACTTTTCACCGAAGGAGTACCTCGCACTCGTCGCATTGCTGGGGGTCGGTCTGGTGGGCGGTTCGACCGTGCTGCCCGTCGCCGGCCGACTGATCGGGATGTTCGGCGTCGCCTTCCTCGTCGGCCTCGTCGCGTCGAAGCGGCGCTATCTCGAGGTGGGAATCGCCGGCGTCTCGGTCGGGGGTATCGCCGCGGTGTTGAACAACGCCGTTCTCGCAGCGGTCGGCTCGGGCCAGTCGCTGGTCGCCGTCGGCGCGACCGTCGGGCTACTCGCGGCCGTCGTCGGCTACTACTTCGGTCGCGACCTGCGCGACGGACTCGCACGAGATATCTAACCGTTCGTCGTCAGCTCCCAGCCGCGTTCGGTCCGCCGAACCACGCCGTTGTCGGCCATCACCTCGAGGAGTTCGGCGACGACCTCCCGCGGGGCGTCGATGTCGTCGCTGAGTTCGCCGACTGACTTGGGTTCGGTCCGGATGCTCGCGAGCAGGTCGGCGTAGATCCGACTCTCCGGGCCGGCGCCGACGGTTTCCGACACGTGATCGAGGACTTCACAGAGCTGTCCCTGTACCCAGCGCTGGGCCAGCGACAGTTCGTTCTCCAGTTGTTCGAGGTCCTCCAGCGCCGCGAGCAGCTCGCCGAGGTCGTCCGTATCGTCCCAGGAGACGTCCATCGAGAGGTGTCGACAGGTCGTGATATCGAAGCTACTGTTGGCCGGATACGCGCTCTTGCTGGCGAAGCCGTACGGGGAGACGTTCACTTCCAGCCGGACGTTCCGAGCGATATGAAAGTACTTTCGCCGCTGGTCGTCGACCCGGCTCTCGACTAACCCCGCTTCCTCGAGTTTCCGCAGGTGTTCGATGACCGCCTTGGGACTTACGCCGATGTACTCCGAAATCTCGGTTACGTAACACGGTTTGCGGGCGAGCAACCGAAGGATCCGTCTCCGGTTTTCGTTCCCGAGTAAGTCCAACAACGCGGCGGAATCCATCGAGCGTGGGTAAGTGGTCACCGCTGAAAAGCGTGTCTGCTTGCCGGATCCGCGACGGCGAGCGGCTCAGGCGGAGCGACGACGCTCAGTCGTCGGAATCCGTCGACTTCGAACCGCTTGCGGACTCGCCGTTGGCTCCTTTGTCAGGAGTCTCCCCCGAACCGGACGCCGGTGGGGTCGTTTCGGGTGGTCCACCGCCGTCGCCGTTCCCGGCGGACTGACCGCCGGACCCGTTCGCAGTCGCGTTCCCGGCGGAGCCGGCGTTATCCGGTCCGTTTCCCGGTGACTCCTTGCCCGGGTCGGCCGCCGGACCGTTCGAACCGCCGCGATCGCCCGGCGGGCCGGCATCGTCCGGCGGGCCACCGCCGTTGGCTAGCCCGCGAGCGACGCCGCGAACGCCGGGCCCACCGCGTTCCGCCGCGCTCTGTCGAGCCGCAGAAGCGTTTCCGCGGAGATCAGCGAGGCGGTCCGCCGCGACGCCAGCCTCGGTGGCGTGGCGTTCGGTCCGTTCGATCGACCGCTCGAGGCTGGCGAGTTCGACCGTCAGCTTCGCCATCCGGGATCGATAGGCACCCTTCGTGATGGTGCCGTTCTCGTAGTCGGCCTCGAGGCGATCGCGTTCGGCCTCGAGGTCGGCCAACCGTGACTCGAGGTCGGCCGTCCGGTCGGTAAGCAACCGGCTCTCGTTGGCCGCGTTCTCGAGGGCGGCTTCGAACTGCTCGGAATCGACTGTGCTTTCCGTATCGGCCGCGCTCGCCTGCAGAAGCGTTCCGACGGAGGCGTTCCCCGCTACCGACTCGTTCTGGCCAGCGGCGGGCTCGGCGAACGGACTCACGACGGCACCGCTCGCAAGCGGCGCGACCGTGAGGCCGACTGCGAGGGCCACCAGGAGGGCGACCGACCGAGTGGTTGTCATCGTGTGTGTTGTCTGCGGGAACATAGTAAAAAGACGGACCTTCGTTCGGACCGTTTAATCGATCTCATCGTCGGTCGAGGTACCGTTTGAGCGTTCAAGGCGGGCGGAGTTGTCGTCGTTTCCGGTCGACCGTCGCCGCCGATCGGGTCTCACGAACGGTTCGGTCACCAACCGTTCGAACCGTTTCACGGACCGCGGAACCGTCGGCGGTAGCGTCGACGTTCCCTACCGGACCGCCGAGCGGCCGCGACCCGGAACCGCATCATGCCCCACCGACGGACCGGTCTGTTAGCGCGTCGATTTAAACCTGTCCGAAAAGGGTTATATCGGTGCGTCCCCTGTCACCAAACACCATGTTCGAGGTGTTCTCGCGGAGCTACTATCTCGGACGACTCTACGTGACTCCCACGGAGGGCGATCACGCACTCATGCACAGCGAGCAACACGAGCGGCTCAACGAGGAGGTCTACGCCAGCGGCGACGGCCTCGAGCGGCTCGATACCCCGCTCGTAATGAAACTCGAGTCGCGACACTTCGCGGTCCACGGGGGCGAGAACGTCCCGACGAACACGCTGGCGCTCCCCGAGTCGATGCTCGAGGGGACCGATATCAGGAACCCGCCGTCGCTCCGGGAGGTGTTTCTCGCCCGGCGCGACTGCGCCCGTCGGTTGCTCGAGTTCGCCGGCGGCTGGCAACCCGACCCGGCCGGCACGGACCTGTCCAACGCCGGAACCTAGAAGTAGGCTCGCTTCCCGTTTTCCGCCGAATGATCGACGAGCTGCTCGGCCGTGCGTCGCTCAAAGAGCGCATCGAGGACCTCGAGGACGAAAACGAGCGGTTACGGGAGCGCTACGAGGCCGAGTCCGACCGCCGGGCCGAGGCGGCCACGGCGAGACAGGAGGCCGAACAGCGGGTCAACCGTCTCGAGGACCGGATCGCCCAACTCGAGGGCGAACTCAAGCAGGTCGACGACGCCGACGACGGCGTCGCCGTCCGTCACCGGACACAGGTCCGGGGACGACGTCTCGAGGCGATCCTCGACCGACTGGACTCGTTCCGGACGGGGCCGGAGGGCGCGCTGACCGTCGCGGTCGATGAGTCTGGGTTACCCGAATCGGTCCGGTCGACCCTCGAGGAGCCGCTCGGCGACCGAGTTGCGCTGCTCGAGGACGCCGCGCCGTGTCTGTGCTGTGTCGACGACGCCGGCCTGATCGCGGTGGCCCTGTCGCCGCCGGTCGAGCCGACGCTCGAGCCGACATGGGACGACGGGTTCGCCATCGACCGCGAGACCTTCCTGCCGACCGGCCGCCACGCCCTTGCGCTGGTCCGGACGGACCTGTTCGCGCTCGGGGTTTACGATGGCGACGAGCGGATCGACTACCGCGGGTTCGAAAGCGATGTCAAGGGCACCCACTCGAAGGGCGGGTTCTCACAGGCCCGGTTCGAACGGATCCGTGACGAACAGATCGACGACCACCTCGAGCGCTGTCGCGAGGCCGTCGCGACACGCCGTGGCGACGTGGATCGACTGTTCGTCGTCGGCCAGCGCGGCGTCGTCGACACGCTCGTCGCTGAAGTCGGCCTCGAGCCGGCGGGAACCGCCGCGGTCGACGCGACCGGCGATCCCGAATCCGCGCTCGAGGACGCCTATCGGTCGTTCTGGACGACGGAACTGCGAGTCCTCTAGTAGCCGCCGTCCTGCGGGTTACCGGAAACCGGTGCCAATAGTACGTCTGGGTCAGTAGCCGCCGCCGTCCTCGAAGCAGCGGCCACAGCGGTTCGCGTCGTCGGCCTGTTCGACGGGGATCAGTCGGAGATCCTCGTGGGCGACGTGGGCGGTCGCGCCACAAGTCGTCTGAAAGTCCGAACGACCGTGTTCGTGCTTGTGGATCTTGTTCGTCGTCTCGTTGAGGACACCATTCATGACACATGGTGCCACGCCCCACAGTGATAAGTCTACCGACCGTTGCTGATCGATCGATCGGTCCGGGAACCGAAACGGTGGGTCCGTGAACGGGACCGTGACCGAAAGAAGGGCTTACGGGGGCGGCCGCCGGACCGCCCCGATGCCGATCCCGATCGCACTACTTTAATCACCACCCGTCTAGGTCCCAATATGCGCGTCGCAATTCTTGCCCACGAACAGTTTCCCGACCGAGCCAAGACCGCGCTCGGGGTTCTCCGATACGCCGACCACGACATCGTCGCCGTCCTCGACCGTGACAGCGCCGGCCGACGAGTGTCGGACTTCGTCCCGGACGTCCAGGACGCACCGATCGTCGAAGGCATGGACGACCTCGAGGCCGACGCCGTCGACGCCTTACTGATCGGGATCGCACCGATCGGCGGCGATCTCGAGGAAAGCTGGCGTGACGATATTCGAGTCGCGCTCGAGAACGGCTATGACGTGATCTCGGGGCTGCACTCTTTCCTGTCCGATGACGAGGAGTTCGCCCGATTGGCGGCGGAAAACGACTGCGAACTGCGCGACGTCCGGAAGCCGCCCGAGGGCCTCACGGTGGCTGAGGGCGTCGCCGATGAGGTCGACGCCGAAGTGATCCTCACCGTCGGCACGGACTGTTCGGTCGGCAAGATGACGACGACGATGGAGTTGGCCCGGGACGCCCGCGCGGCCGGCCACGACGCCGCCGTCGTCCCGACCGGCCAGACCGGCATCATGATCGAGGGCTGGGGCACCCCGATCGACCGCGTCGTCAGCGACTTCACCGCCGGCGCGGTCGAGGAGATGATCCTCGAGATCGGCGACGACCACGACTACCTCTTCGTCGAGGGGCAGGGAAGCATCGTCCATCCGGCGTACTCGCCGGTCACGCTCGGCATTCTCCACGGTTCGATGGCCGACAAACTCGTCCTCTGTCACGAGGCCGGCCGGGAGGCGATCCACGGCTACGAGTCGTTCGCGCTGCCGTCGATCCCGACGTACATCGACCTCTACGAGAGCGTCGCCGCGCCGGTCGCGGACGGGCAGGTCGTCGCCGGCGCGCTCAACACGTCCGGGCTGGCGGACGACGCGGCCGCCAGCGACGCAGTCGCCGAATACGCCGACGCCCTCGGCGCGCCGGCCGACGACGTCATCCGGTTCGGAACCGACGACGTCCTCGAGGCGCTGCTATGAGCCTCGAGACATCGTTCGAGCGGCGCTCGCTGCCGCTGGAGTACCCGTTCGGAATCTCCCGCGGCACGACGACCGAGACCGAGGTCGTCTACGTCCGGATCGAGGACGACGACGGGACGACCGGTCTCGGGGCCGCCGCCCCGTCGACACACTACGGCGAGACCGCGGCCACCGTTGCGGCCGTCTTGCCCGACCTGCTCGCAGTCGTCGAATCGGTCGGCGATCCCCACCAACTCGAGCGGATCGAACGCCGCATGCGCGAGACGGTCCGGAAGAACCCGGCCGCCCGCGCCGCAGTGAGCATCGCGCTCCACGACCTCGTCACGAAGCGACTCGAGGTGCCCCTCTATCGCTACTGGGGACTCGACCCGGCCGAGACGCTCTCGACCTCGTACACGATCGGGCTCGACGACACGGATCGGATGCGGGAGAAGACCGAGACGGCCCTCGAGCGCGGGTTCGACACCCTAAAGGTCAAACTCGGGACCGACCGCGACCTCGAGATCGTCCGGACGATTCGATCGGTCGCACCCGACGTGCGGCTGTTCGTCGACGCCAACGAGGCCTGGACCCCCCGCGAGGCGGTCCGAAAGATCGACCGGCTCGCCGAGTTCGACCTCGCGTTCGTCGAGCAGCCGGTCGCCGCCGAGGACCCCGAAGGGCTGCAGTTCGTCTCCGAGCGCTCGGCGCTACCGATCGCCGCCGACGAGTCCTGTCGAACGCTCGCGGACATCCCCCGTATCGCGGACCGCTGTGACATCGCGAACCTGAAACTGATGAAATGCGGCGGGCTCCGGGAGGCGAGACGGCTGATCAGCGCCGCCCGGGCCCACGGCCTCGAGGTCATGTGTGGCTGTATGAACGAGTCGAACGCCTCGATCGCCGCGGCCTGTCACCTCGCGCCGTTGCTCGACTACGCCGACCTCGACGGCTCGCTGTTGCTCGCCGACGACCCCGTCGACGGCGTCCCCCTTGCGGACGGTCGGATCGACCTCGCCGCCCTCGAGCGGTCCGGGACGGGTGCCGGCTTCGGTTCGTCCTGATCACGGGACCGTCCCGCCGACGGCCGGACCGTCCCCGAATCGGCAGCGGCGCTCCTTCGATGGCACCCAGCCGGACCGGCGGCTGCGTTCGCTCGATGGTCCATCACCGGAAAATGAACGTACAATTAGGGTGTTTGCGTTCCGAGTCGGACAGTGGCAAGCAAGCGGTATCGAGAGTGCGAGACTGCGACGCATGCCCATCGATCCGGCCACTGCCGGTTCGCGTCCGAATCGACATCGCCCACTCGGTCGCCGACGGCGAAGCCGTCCTCGAGTCAGCGTTCAACTGCGCGCATCACACCACTGTCGGCGACTGTCTGGACAACTCCCAACGGGGTTTCATACCGATCGTCGGTGTGGAACGTGTGGTATGTCCGATAGCGACGACGATCGAACCGTGTCCCGACGAACGCTCCTGCGGGCCTCGGCCGGAACGGCCGCACTCTCGGCCATCGGGAGCGCCCGCGCCGACGACGGCAACGAGCGGGACGACCTCGTCCGACGGTTCGATCGTGACTGTCCCGACGCGACGATCGAGCCCAGTATGGCCCACTGCGAGGGTGCGAGCATGGAGGGGTGTGCGGACGACCACCCGAGGACGGTCGCCCTGCAGTCCGCGGTCGCGGACGCCCTCGAGCGCCGGTACCCGGACGTCGATGCACTGCTCGAGGCGGGCTACAAACCGTACTTCGATACGCTCGAGACCGGCGACGACAGCTGGTCGCACTGGCTCAACCCGGCGTTCATCGGCGACGGCGACCTCCTCGAACCCGAGCGACCGGAATCGGTGCTGGTCGACAACGAAACGTGGCGCTCGATCGGCGTCATGTTCATCGCGACGCAGGACGGCACGGCCGTCGCGCCGCCGGCGGTGTACGGCGAGGACGCTGACGCCGAACTGTGTTCGCCGTGGCACGCCCACACCGGCCTCCCCGGTCGGTTCGCGTGGTGGTTCTACCGGCAGACCTACGAGGGAGCGGCCGCGGACGGCGACCTCGAGTTCCCCTGTCGGACCCCCTGTATGCTCCACGTCTGGACCGTCGACCATCCCGAGAGCGTCTACGCCCACGACGCGCCGCCGCGGGAGGACCGCGACGTCGACCCCGCCGACGAACCGACGTTCGACACCGACGCGGTTCCCGGCGAGGACGACCTCGGCTGGGCGGCGCTCCCGGAGGCTGTCGTCCCCGACGAACTACCCGCCGATCTCGCCCCGTTCGACCCGTCCGGATTCGACCCGTTCGGCATCGATTTGGGGCCGTGATCGCTCCGGAACGACTCGCGGAACGTCACTCGAGCCAGCCCTCGATCGCGGCCGCGACCCGATCGGCCGCCGCGTCGGGGCCGCAGCGGTCGGTATCGATCTCGAGGGCAGCGTCGGGCGCGTCGAACTCCCGGTAGACCACGTGGACGCCCCGTTCGTCGATCGAGTCGGGACGAGCGCGATTGCGCTCGAGGCAGGTCTCGAGGCTCGCGGTCAGGCGGACGAACCGGACATCGCCAAGCGTCCGAAACCGGGTCTGCCAGGGTCGCCGATAGAACGTCCCGTCGACCAGCGTCACGCCCGTCGCGGGCGCGTCGGCGACCCGCTCGGCCAACTGCTCGTCGGTCCGACTCGAGAAGTCGTCGGAGTGGACGGTCCGGACGGGAATCGAGCGCGTCTCGAGGCGGTCCCGAACGCGGGCCGTCACGGTTGACTTGCCCGTGCCCGGCGGCCCGCAGATGACGACGATCACGGTCCCCGGTAGCCGCTGGGGGGATACGAACCCCGGGGGTCGACCACGGACTAATGGTCGTCGGTATCGCCTTCGCGCTCCGTGACACCGTTCGCGATCGTCCCGTCGCATATTCCCGGTTCCCAACCTCGCGAAGTGGACGCGGCGATCGGGCCGTTCATCCGCCGAGAGACCGGTCGTGGAGCCGACGCGGACCGGGAGTGATCAGCGGTCCTCGCCGGCGGTCACGTCGAACGGTCCCTCGTCGGGATCCTTCTGGGGGACGAACGGACCGACCGACGCGGTCCGGCGGGTAATGGTCGTGATCCGGAGGATGTAGGAGACCAGCAGGGACAGCGGCGAGAGGACGACGACGATCAGGGCAGCGACGACGTAGGGGAGCGCAACGACGCTGAGACTCGGCCCGGCGAAGTCGGCGTAGAGGAGGCCGACGACGATCGCCGACAGGATCGACGGGACGCCGCAGTAGACCGTCAGCTGCGAGAACCGGGTGAGTTCCCGTTGCAGATAGGTCGTCTTGAACTGCTCGCGGGCCACCCTGAACAGTTTCAACGTGCCGATCAGGTCGTCGAACTGCTCTTTCGCCGTCGGCGACAGCGACTCGTTGTAGTCGTTGCGCAACTGGGTCGCGACGTACAGCTGCCAGGCCTCGTCGTAGTTGATTGCCGCCCAGACGGCCGCAAAGGTGTCGGCGTCGGAGTCCGAGCGCTCGAGCGTCTCGTCGACCCGGTCGGCCCGCTCCCTGACGCTGTTTGTGTACCGAACGACCGTCTCCCGCACCTCGTCGTCGTGATCGGCGACGATGTCGGCGAGTTCGGCCGCGTCGCGTCGGACCGACTCGATGAGCAGTTCGAGGACACTCATGGGCGCGGTCGGCGTCGCGGAAACGGCCGCCGTCTCGGCGACGTCCTCGCGGAACGCCACGACGCCCTCGAATCGGTCGCGGGCCTTCCCCGCCGCGCCGAACTCCTGGGAGAGGATGAGCTGGTTGACCGAGACGACGAGCGTCACCAGCGAGAACGTGCCCGCGATCATGCCGCTTGCCACGCTCGTCACGGAACTCCCGTTGACGAAGTTGATCACGCCGAGTTCGTACAGGCCGACGATAAGCGCGAAGATGACCGCCGAGAGCAACGCCGCGACGACCAATCGGTTCCCCTGAATCAGCACCCACTCGTGGAACCGCGTCAGCGGCCCCTCCGGCCCGCCCACGTCGGCCCCGTAGGACTCGAGCGTCTCGTCGGTCTCGGAGGACATGGCGACACGTTCAATCGACCCGACAATAAGGGCCTGCGTTGCATACACCGCCGAGCGCTGTCGCTTCAGGGCCTACACTGAAATGCGTCGGCGGTGTTCCCGAAGACATGCTCGGCACCGGAATCGACTCGCGGACGACGGGCAGGTCCCGATGACGCGCTCGGAGACGACGAGCAGACGACGACTGCTCGCGTCGCTCGGCGTCGGGATGGCGACCGCGGCCGCCGGCTGTACCGGCAGCGACGCGCTCGGCGGCGACCCCAGCTACGAGAGCGGTAACGTCGGCCCGATAAACGCCAGCAACGCCTCGAGCAGGAACGCAAGCGAGATGTCCACGGCCTCGTCACTGGCCCAACAGCAACCGACCAACTCGGTGACGCCGCTCGATTCCCTCGAGCTGGTCGAACACGAGTTCGTCCTCGAGAACGGCTACCTCGGCTCGACGGTCCAAGGGGTCGTGACCAACACGGGATCGGACCGGCTCCAGACCGTCGAGGTCCGGACCCGAATTTACAACGACGCCGGCAACCTCCTCGGCCGGTATCTCGCCAGCACCGGCGACCTCGGGGCCGGCGACGCCTGGGAGTTTCAGGTCGTCGTCCTCGAGGCTCCCAGCGACGTGGCCGACTACGACATCACGGTACTCGGAACACCCTCGTGACCGGCGTCGGAACCGGCGATCGCGACCATCGTTCCCCCGACCGCCGCGGCGTCAGTCCCGCGTCCCCTCGACCAGTTCGTCGACGACGCCGTCGTAGACCGCGTCGGACTCGACGGCGAGGGCGTAGGCCGGTCGCCCCTTCCCCGTCGGCGACGTCTCCGCGGGCGGGACCTCCTCGACTAACTCCTCCTCCTCGAGCCGGTAGAGCGATCGGATGACGTCGGCCTCGGAGATCGTCCCGACGACCTCCGTATCGACATCCGAGAGCCGCTGTTTGCAGTGCCGTCTCACGTCGTGGGTCTGAACCGGCGTCTCCCCCTCGCCAGCGAGATCGGCGAGCCCCAGCAGGACGGCCTGATTGGTCAGGGAAATCGAGTCGAACCGCGAGACGTTGCTCATACTACCCCTTGACCGTGAACAATGGTAACAGTTTCTCCCGACTACAGCAGCGGAGACCGAGCGTCGGCTCGAGACGCTCGCGGTCGCTGTGACGCAGTCGATCCGTCGGTGGCTCAGGCGCTCTCTTCGTCCTGCAGTTCCGCGAGTTCGGCCTCGACCTCGTCCTGGTCCTCGCCCTCGAGGTCGGTCAGCTCCGCCTCGTCGGCCTCGCCGGTCTGCTCGGCCGCCGACTCCGCGTCGTCGGCACCGACGTCGGATTTCAGCGTCTCGAGTTCGGCCTCGACGCCGCTGTCGGTCGAGAGCTGCTCGAGTTCGCGGTCGATGTTGTCCTTGTCCGAGAGGACGTCGTCGAACGCGCCCGACTCGTGGAGTTCGTCCATCGCGGCGGCCCGGGCCTCCATGTCCTCGGTCTGTTCCTCGGCGCGTTCGATGGCGCGGCCGACGTCCTCGAACTCCTCGCCGGTCGCGGTCATCGCTTCCGATACCGTGGAACTGGCCTTGGCGGCCTCGTGGCGGGCCTTCATCGTCTCCTTTTTCGTGCGGAACTCCTCGATACGGCTCTGGAGTTCGTTTTTCTGGTCGATCAGCCGATCCTGCTGGTTCTGCAGGTCCGAGATCTGGCGCTCCAGATCCTCGATCTGGTTCATCTTCGTCTTCTTCTTCTCGAGTGCGCGTCGCGCCAGATCCTCCCGACCCTGCTGGACCGCAGTGCGGGCCTGATCGTTGTGTTTCTCGACGTTCTCCTCGAGGCGGCGTTTCTGCATCTCGAGGCGCTTTTTCTGCGTGGTGAGATCGGCGATGCCGCGTTTGACCTGCTGGAGCTGGTCACGCATCTGCTCGTAGGAGTAGTCGAGCGTCTCGGTCGGATCCTCGGCCCGGTTGAGCACCGAGTTGAGTTTCGACCGGATGACGTAGGAAGCCCGAGAGAGGATGCCCATACTCGCTACGTATTGCTCGCGGGCCTTAAAAATGTCACTTCAGGAATATCCAATGTTCGCGAGCGCGGGGCCGGTGGCGCTGCCGACGGCGGAACACACCGCGGACTAGCGGTCGGTCTCGACCGATCGGACGGCAAGCGAGTCGTCGACGACGATCGTCGCCGTGCCGGCGTCGCCCGCAACCTCGAGGTGGATCCGGACCGGGACCCGGGACTCGACCCTGGTCGTCGGCGCGGGGAGTTCCCAGTCCGGACGCTCGAGGTCGATTCCGACGTCGGAAAGCGCCGCGGCGACGCGACCGTCACTCAGCAGCGCCGAGAGCGGCTCCACGCCGACGAGAAACGTACAGGTGTCACACGTGATCTCGACGATGTCCTCGCCCTCGCGCTCGAGGCGCGAGTCGACGGTCGTCGTCCCGGCACAGAAGGGGCACTGACCGGTACGGGCCAGTCCGACGTGAAAGCGGGCACGACGTGCGGTTTCGCGTGCGACGTCGTCCGCGCTCCGTCCGGCGAAGCCGTTCGCCGGGAACGGATAGGTGAAGCCGGACCACTCCTCGCAGGCCGAACACGCGACGGTGACGAACCCCCGTTCGTACCGTAGGACCGCCCCCGTACCGCAATCCGGGCACTCGGAGTCGATCGGCGTCGGCTCGGACGGTGTCCAGTCCCTGACCCCTTCGGCCGGCCGGTGAGCGAGGACGGCACGGTACAGCGCCGTCACGGCCGCCGTCGGAACGTAGCCGTCCTCGACCTTGCGGACGTAGACGCCCCGGAGCTTGTCGAGGTGGTAATTGAACTTTCCGCTGTCGCGCATGCCCACCGCATCCATCAGCTCCGCGTACGACCGCGGCTCCGTGTAGACCGCGTGCCAGTCCTCGAGCAAGGCGAGCAGGATCTCGAGGCGGATCTCGTGACCGAGCAGGGAGAAGGCGTCCCGAACCGCGGCCGCCGACTCGTCGTCCGGACTCATGTGCCGACGTTGTCTCGACGCCCCATTGACCGTTCCGACTGTGCCGCCGAAACCTGCCGTGACAACCGCCCTCGTGAATTTCAGTTCACAAAGTGATTACGTGTTCTCGGCACCACCATTACCCTATGACAGAGGGGATCCGAACCGCCGAATCGACGACGATCGCCGCGCGAGTCCGGCGTCGGCTGCGATCGTTCGAACCGCTGTACCTAGCCCTGCTCGGTCTGCTGGCGGTTCCCAGTTACGTCTTCGACTCGCTGGCCGTCCTCGAGGTCTTCGAACTCTTCTTCCTCTTTTTCCTCTGGCCGTTCGTCTCGCCGCTGTTGGATCTGGTGCTGCGACGCGGGGCCGGCGAGGAGCGCGCGGAGCCGACCGACTGGCTCCACATGGGGAACTGGCGGGAGTACGCGGCGTGGTTCCTGACGATGCCGCTGACGTTCGTCAATCCGCTCGTACTGGCACAGGACCTCTCGCAGTGGCTCGGCACCGGCGTGGCGTTCGTCCGCCACCGCGGCGCGTTCCCCGACCCCGAGAACTACGACCAGCGGGTCTCCTACCGGCTCCCGTTCGACGGGACCTGGACCGTCGTTAACGGCAGCTACGACCACGATTACTCCCACTCGTGGCTCCCTGCCACCCAGCGATACGCCTACGACTTCGTGATCACCGACGCGGACGGTCACACCGCCCCCACCGAGTCCGGGTCGGCAGTGGACTCGTACTACTGCTACGACGAGCCGATCCTCGCTCCCGCTGACGGGGTCGTCGTCGACGTCTTCGACACCGACTTCGAGTCCCCCCGCGGCGGCGGCCTTTCCCACCCGCTGAAACGGGACATCCGTGGGTGCTACGTCGTGATCCAGCACGCCTCCGACGAGTACAGCTGTCTCGCCCATCTGGTCCCCGGCAGCCTGACGGTCTCCCCCGGAGACCGCGTCGAGCGCGGGCAGGAGGTCGGTCGCTGTGGCCACTCCGGGAACTCCTCGGAGCCACACCTCCACTTCCAGCTGCAGGACCACCCCCGCTTCGAACTCGCGGCGGGGCTCCCGATCGCCTTCGACGACGCTGACGCCGAATGGCCGGGCGCTCGAGCGGATATCGACGAACCACGCTCCGACGGCACCGGGGACGCTCCCGACGACGGCCGAGCATACCTCAGCGCCGGCCAGCGCGTCGCCCACGTCGGGGCGGCCGACGCGGCCTCGAGCGGGACCCGCGAACCCGACGCGATCGCGGCCGGGGGCGACGCGGCGACTGAACGCGACGCGGGGCAGTCCCGCTCGAAGACCGGCATCGACGGGGGAATCGCCGCCCTCCAACGCGCCGCGTTCGGGACCAGCGTCGGCGGTGCCGTCGCGTTCGTCGGGTCGATCGTCGTCGCCCGACACACCGTCGTCCTCCTGTTGGTCGCCGGCGTCGCCCTCGCGGCGGGGTGGCGGCTGTGGGCCACGGTCCGAACGGACGCCGCCGAGCGCCGTCCCGGCGGCCTCGGCATCGCGATCGGTCTCGGACTCGTCGCCGCGGCCGTCCGCTCCACCGGAGCCGGTGCGCCCCTCGAGGTCGGACCCCAGTCGCTCGGCGGTCTCGCCCTCCTCGGTGGCTTCGTCGCCTACGCCGTCCTCGGCGAATACGAACGGTCTCGCTTGCGCGAGTCGTTTACCGCCTCGTCGGTCCGGTCCTGAGCGTGGCTCGAGGCCGCCGGCGACGCCGGGTTTCATTAGCACCGGTTCGGAACGAACGCCCATGAGCGACGTCTTAGTTCCGGGCGGCCGCGACGTCCGGGGCACGCTCGAGGAACCGACAGCGGAGCCGCGGGCGATCGTCGTCGCCTGCCCGCCCCATCCACAGCATGGTGGCTCGCGCAGCGACCAGCGGCTCCGGGCGGTCTCGGACGCACTCGTCGAGGCCGGCATCGCCTGCCTGCGATTCGATTACGGCGCGTGGGACGAGGGCTACGGCGAGCGGGAAGACGTCCGCAACGCCGTTCGCTGGGCGCGCGACGAGTACGACGGGGGCCGCGGCGACCTGCCGGTCGGCCTCTTCGGCTACAGCTTCGGCGCGTCGCTGGCGCTGCTCGCCGCGGCCGAGGCCGACCCCGACGCCGTCGCCGTCCTCGCGCCGACAGCGCAACTTGCCGACGATCTCGACGCGCTCGCGGCGCTAGACCGGATCGAGCGCCCGACTCACGTCCTCTACGGCGAACGCGACACCACCGTCGACTGGGAACAGGTCGTGGAACGGGCGCGAGAACGCGGCGACGAGACCACGTCGCTGCCCGCCGACCATTTCTTCCTCGGCACGCGCGACGAAATCGCGACCGCGGTCCGGGAGTACTTCGAGCAGACGCTGTGTGAGGCGACCTGACGGGCGGGACCGAAATCGACCCGTGAGAGGTCACAGCGATAAGTAGGGGACAAGCAGTTACCGAAGCGGCTATCTATTTGTCTGAAATATGCAAAATTCACCTACTGAATGCAGAGTGTAGATACAGCAAAGATCGTCTGGAGCCGCCTCACACTGCACCGCCGCGCAGCTGTTCGAGTGTCCGGTCGGCAGCGTCGCGCTTGTCGTCTTCATCGGCGCCGTCCCGGATCGTCTCTAATCGGGGTTCTGCCGGCGCAACTCTGTCGGGCGCCTCGCTCGCAAGGGCCTGGAGCAACTTCACGTCAGCCGTCGTCTCGGTTCCTGCTTCGACCGCCCGGACTGCCGGTTCGAGCGCTCCGAGGGCAGCGTCCGGGTGGTCGTCGGCGAACCGGGCCAGTTCGTGCCGGACGCGCTCGTAATAGGGGCCGCGCTCGTCGTACGCGTACTCCACGAGCGTGGGGACGGCGTTGGGTTCGCCGTCGAAGGCCCCGGCGAGTACGATTCCACGGTCGGGTGTCTCCGAGCTGGATTCCGCTGCTGCTTCGGCGACTGCCCGTGCGAACGCCCATCGGTCTTGGAAGTCGAGACGATCTCTCGTAATCGGCCGGAGGATGTTGGCGGCGGTGAACTCTGGAATCGTCTCGTCGGTCACCGGGACGAACTCGTCGGTAATGGTGACGGCACGCTCGCGGACACGGATGTCCGAATCGCTCATCAGCTCCCGAAGCGCCTCGTAGAACGGCTTGACCACGCCGTCGAACGCCACATCACCCTCTATCTTGCCGCCGATGACGTCTTTCTGAAGATGCCCCAGAACCATGCTCGCACCCATGATGGCCCCGACTCGGAGTTCCGGAACGGGGTCGTCGACCAGGTCCAGAAGCGCCGTCAGCAACGAGGGGGCCGGGGGTTCGTCGTCAGTCAACGGTGCTGGGTCCCACAACTTGGGAGCGATGAGCGCTTTCGTTCGCTCGTCGACTGTCCCCAACGCTGCGAGCAGTTCCTTGTACTGGTCGGTGTCATCGGTACCGCAAGCCCATGCAGCCCTAACGATGCGTGCTCGCTCTGCGTCGTCGGGCTCGTCGAGCTGGTCGAAAAGCGACTCAGCACTGTCCCCAGTCACCCAGGTTCGGGCTTGGCTCGCGAATAGGTGGCCGGCCACCCGATAGTAGGGGTCGTAGTCGAGCAGTGTACGGATGGTCTCGGGGTCCAGACCGTCCGGAGGATATCCGTCGAGCCACGCTCCCAGTTCCTCAGGCGGCATCGGGGGGCTTTCATCTCCGGTAGATAGAATGGAGTGCCAGTCCTCACGCCCGGGCCGACTCGTCTGGCCGACGTTCGGCGTCTCTTCGTAGCCGTATCGTGGGACGATGCCGTAGTTGATGCGGAAGAAGTCGCCGACGTAGCCGCCGTAGCGGCCCTCCTGGTAGGGAGATTCGACGTTCTCGACCTGAATGAACCGGTCGCCGATCCGCTCGTGCAGGTTCCCGGCACCGGCATCGACGGTGTCGTTGAAGGTCGTCCAGATGACGCGCGGCACGTCGACCCCGGACAGGTCTTTCGGCCGGTAGCCCCTGGTCGCGGCGACGTTGCCGTGGTGTTCGTACACCTCCGGGTAGCGGGATTCCTGGTCGTCGTCCGCCGCTTGTAGCGCCGCCTCCACCTCCTCTTTGACCTCCGTGACGGGCCTCACTCCCGTCTCTATCGTGAGGTGGGCCATACTGCTCATACTTGTCGTGGTGGCGGGCAGTCAATTAGGTCTTTTCCGGAGGGTGTAGGGGGCGTTCTCGCCAGAGCCGTTCGCCTGGTCGTCCGGAAGTTCGGACGAATCGATTCGAGATTCGCGCCTTGTATGCAGCACGCCTCGCTATACACGACCCTAATCTGATAGAAACACCGGTACTCACTTCGCAGACGTAGTGAGCGGTGCGTCCACTAAATCCAACTCCAGACAGACGATATTTTGGGCTCAGTCTCGGCCGTGTCTGGTCAAACACTTCGGGAGCCCGATGAGTTCGACCGGCTCGGAGTTGTCCGGCGAGTAAACGACCATCTGGCCTTTCTCCATGTAGGGGACTTTGGACTCGAGGTTACTCGGAATATTCACGCTCTTGATCGCGTCCTCGTCGCCGAGGTTGAGGACGACGGTAGTGTTGATCTGTTTGAAGACGGCGTCGTGGATGTCCTGTGGGTCCTGGGTGATGAGAAAGAGGCCGAGCCGTTCCTTGCGGCCCTGTTTGGCGGCCTCGGTGAACTTGCTGATGACCTTGCCAGCCTGCACGCTGTCGGCGTCGGTCAGGAAGTTGTGTGCCTCGTCCATCCCCAGCAAGAGCGGGGTCTCCTTGATCCGGTCGTAGTCGGGGTCGTTCGAGAGCTTCTGATCGATGAGCAGCGAGGAGACGGCGAGGACGACGGTCTCCGTCGCCCGGCTGTCGTTGATGTGGTAGGTCGGGACGACGGTCAGCCCGCCGGGGCGGACGAAGTCACTGACCAGTTCGGTGATCGGCCGGGCGTCCTGATCGAAGACGTTGTCGAAGCCCAGCACGCGCCGGCGAACGGCATCGAAGGTCGCCTCGTGGACCCGGCCGGACTCGTCGAGTTCCTCGCGCAGGGCGGGGTCGTCGAGGAACGTGGTGAACTCCTCGTAGGTGCCGTCCGCGCCGTACTGCTTCCGGAACCGCGGGAGGAGGACGCTGACGAGCGCGCCGTACTGGTTGTCGTTTAACCCGCTGCCCGCGACCAGCCACGGGTTGTCGTGGACCATCGCGAACGGAATCGTGAACTCGACCTGCTGGGCGCGGTGGTGTCCCGCCGCGTACGACGCCGACCCGACCTTCGGGACGAACGCGGTCGTATCGTCGTGGCCGCCGTAGGCGATCCCCTCGCGCTCGAGGCGGCGCGCGAACTCGTCGTCCAGGTCGGGGTTGTCGTCGTGCATCTGGGCGTACTCGTCCTGGGGGTCGAACTGGACGACTGCGGGGGTGACCTCGCGGCCGTCGGCCATCGGGTAGGTCCGCTCGTCCGCGAGGTACTGGCGGAGGATGTTCTTCGCCCCGTGGGTCTTCCCCGATCCGGTCCCGCCGGCGATCAGGGTGTGGCGGAAGACCAGCGGATCGCCCGCGTCGTAGTCGTCTTTGAGCCGGTAATCGATCGTGGGCGGCGAGGCCGCGGTCCGGACCTTCTCGCCGCCGACCGAGAGATGGCCCAGAAAGACCCCGTCGTCGGGCATCTTCAGCCCGGTCTTGATCTCGGCGGTGTCGTCGGCCTGCCGGATCACCGTCTGGGGTTTCGGCACGCGGTCGGTCATCCGCCGTTTGAGTTCGCCGTCGTCGCCGGACTGCGTCCGGCTGCCAGATGAGCTTTGCTCATCGCTGTCGTCGTACAGCACTGCGACGGGCTCGAGTTCGGCGACGAACTTGTAGTCGGACTCGTCGATGTCGTCGGTCCGCATCGCCCGACGGGCGTGGATCTCGGTCGCGTCGTCGGCGTGGTACTGCTGGGCGTACTCCAGCCCCGTGATCCGGCAGAACAGCGTCTCGCCGTCGGGGTAGGGCGCGAGCAGGTAGCTCCCGATGCGGACCGACGAGCGGTTGCCGCGGGTGACGTAGGCCCGGAGGGTGGTGTCGTCGCCGTCCTCGGCGACGCGCAGCCCCTGCGAGACACAGATCGTCCCGATCCCGACGTCCTCGCCGCTGGGTTCGACGTTCGTCGGTTCGAACCCGTCGTCCGCGTCGGTCGTCGAACTCGTTGCCGCGCGCTCGCCGTCCGACGACGCTGGCGACGAGTCCGCCGCGCCGTCGTCGGTGTCGGCGTCGGCATCGAAATCGCCGAAGTCTCCCAGATCGCTCATATCAGTCCCATCAGACCGGGCCCCCAAACGCGTTTCCCTCCAGTCGGACGGACTGTTTATCCGCGCCGACGGTCACGGGCGACCGCCAGAGCCGCCGTTCCCAGCGCGAGGGCCGCGAGCGCGGCCCCGACAGTCATGCCCGGAACCGGCGCGCCGCCGTCGCTCGCGGCCGCGTCGGTTTCCTCCGCGTCCCCGCTCGAGTCGAACTCGCCGTCGCGCTCGAGGCCGTCCGGATCGGGGTGGTCGAACTCGCCGAGCGACTCGTTTCCGCCGGCGATGGCGACGGTTGCGGACTCGTCGACGACGGCCGGCGGATAGTCGCCGGTCAGCGACACGGTGCTTTCACCGAACGAAATCGGCGTCGTGCCCGTCGGCGCGTCCGCGGCGACGCGGACGGTCAGCGTCGCGATCGTCCCCGAGCCGGTCGTCCCGCCGGCGGCCGGCTCGCGGCGCTGCTCTATGATCGCCGTCCCGGCCCCGTCGGCGAGCGTCGACCGCGTTTCGACTTCGGTATCCTCCCCCTCGAGCCACGGCCCTCGCTCTATGTCGGTGACGGTGAGATAATCGGGATTGTACTGGGCGATCAACGCGACTGCCGTGACGCCCTCGCCGCCGTGGCCGCCCCGACTCTCGAGCGCGACGGTGATCTCGACCGTCTCGCCGGGGTCGGCCTCGAGTTCGGTCCGGTCCGGCGAGACGAAGGCGACCTGATCGATCGCGGCGACGCTCGCAACGGCGGTGATCGACGCGAGCGAGAGGAGGGCGGCGACGACGATGACGGCGACAGTTCTGCGGGCGTCGCTCGACGGTCCGTGAACGCGGTCGCCGTCGGCCGATGTCATGGATCGAGCGGAGCTACGGCCGAGGCCCGCTTACAGGTTCCGGATGTGGCGGCCGAGAGGGCCGAGCGAGGAGCGAGACGGTCCCCTCTCGCCGGTCAAGAACGCAATCGGGAACGGAACGGGATAGGGAGAATCGATCGGACGGACGCGATCGAATCGGCGGTTACTGGACGATCGAGACGGCGTCGGCGTATCGGGTCACCAGCCCCGACTCGGGGTCGTAGTTGAGGACGTCGACCGCCGCCATCGCGGGGAGGTGGGAGTGATGCAGCGCGATCGCCGCGCGGTCGGGGTCGACGAAGGGGCCGCCGTCGGGGGTGGCGAGCCGACCAGCCAACTGCTCGACCGACTGTGGTCGGTCGCTGTCGGCGAGGACCGAAAGCAGGCGCATCCGGGCGGGATCGACGAGCGTCTCGAGCAGTTCCGCGCCGTCGCCGTCCCCGCAGAGATCGAGCAACACCGAGAGGTCGGCGGGGTGAACCGGCGACTCGTCGACGAGCGCGACGCCGTCCTCGTCCCACTCGAGGATGTCGTAGTCCGCGAGCCGCGGCAGGTGGTTGTGGACGAGGCTGATCCGGACCTCGCGTCGCCGTTGGTCAGTGTGGTCGTCCGTCGCGGCCCGCTCGAGCAGCGCGGTCGTCAGTTCCGACAGGGAGAGTCGCGTCCCGCGAGCGCCGAGGATCTCGAGGACGCGGAGCCGACGGGGATGGCGGAGGATCTCGTAGCACTCCGTCGGGACGTTCGCGAGTGGATGGGATACGTCGTCGCCGAGGTGAGCGTCCGAACTCATTACCCCCACCAACCCCTGCAACGGGGATAAGCCCGTTTCCAAAACGATTTGGGCCGCAAGTCAGCTGTTACTCCCGTAACCTCGTAGTACTGGGCTCAGACAGCCGACAATGGCAGATACAGCGGACCTCTGATGAAAATACGAGTCTCAGCGTCCGAAAACAATCACCGCACCGGAAGGCTCAGAAGACGGTTACTGTCGCTCGAGCGGTGTGGTACGAGCTGATTACGTCGGACGGACCGAACCCAGTGTCATCGTACCACATGATTACTGGCCGAGTGACGGACCGGTGACGCGGGTCGGCCTGACAGCGGCCCTTCGAGACCCGTCCTCGGCCGACCGCCCGCGGGGTCGATCGACGCGTGGAGACGCTCAGTCCGGATCCCGATGCGCCGTGTTTTTGCCGTCAGGAGCCGTAGACTAGGTCATGCTACTGGTACGCGGTCACGCGGGCGGGACGGAACTCACGGGGACGCTGTACGAACGGGGTGAGCGGGCCCCGACCTTCAGCGGCGCGCCCGACGAGGACGCCGCGTACGTCTGGGTCTGCGACGAGTTCTACGAGGTCGACAGCGGCGGCTCGACGCAGTTAGTCGACGGCCGGGAGGTCAATCTGGCCTTCGAGTCGCCGATGCCGCGGGGGTTCGACACCCGCGAGCAGGCCCTCGAGGGAGCCAAAGAACACGTCCGGACGCAGTTCGCCCGGATCGGCGTCGATCCCGACGACGTCGACCTCGCAGTCGAGAAAAGCGACGGCTAGGTCGCTCGAGCGGCTCAATAGGGCTGCTCGTCCCACCGGTGATCGTCGTACGTTCGGTCCTGTGCGGCGTCGAACCGATCCTCGAGGGTCTCCCGGAGCGATGCCTTCTCGGCATTGCTGATTCGGGCGAGTTCGTCGGCCTTTTCGACGATAGTCGGCGGCCCGTGAGCGACGGCGACATCCTGTAACAACTGCATCGTCAGCCGCTCGCGGGTGTCCGGATCCTTCGTGAACGCGTAGGGGGCCTCGATCCGGTACAGCAGGTCGTCGCGGGGGTCGTAGATCACGAAGAAGGTGACCTCGTAGGCCGCGCGCTCGAGGCGGCGTTCGACGCCGAGGGCGTCGCCGTCGGTCGATAGCGGCCGGTCGACGCCGCCCCGCGATCGGAACCAGTTGGTGTAGGAAAGCGCCGAGTCGTCCCGTTCCCAGCGGTCGCCGTCGACGTCGTCGACGTACTCGCCGCGCTCGAGCAGGCGGGTAAACAGCGCCGAATCGTCGGCCCAGGGGACGCTGACTTCCCGTTCGGACTTGAGCGAGCGCGTGATGACCCGCGTCGCGGGGTTTTTGACGAAGCCGACCAGCGGCACCGAGCGATCGACGAACTCCTCGACCAGCCGGACGTAGTTCTCCAGCACCGTCGTCGGACGGGGGTCCTCGAGCAGGAAGTCCGCGAGGTCGGGGTGTTGGTCGGCCCAGCGCAACAGGCCACGGGGGTAGAGCGGGCCGTCGAGGACGAGCAGGTCCGAGACCGTTTGGGCGTGGTCGCGAGCGTGTTTGCTCTCGGCGAGATAGAGTGCCAGCGCGTGGACGACGCCCTCGGCAAAGCGCGGCAGCGGCGGCACCTTGACCGCCCGGCTCTTGCTGTAGCCCGCGTCGAATTTGCCCCAGGATTCATCGACGGCCATCGTCTCGTCGTTGGAGTGGACCGTCATCACGGTCGTCCGCGACCGGTGGAGGTCGAGGTCGCTCGGCGTCGCGCTCATCGCCGCCTGCGCGATGTCGATCACGAGTCCGTTCTTGAACGTCGTCGGATTGATCGTTCCCGCGTCGAGGCCGTGTTCGGTCGGGAACTCCCGGTCGCGTAAGGCGACGGCCTCGCAGTCGACGAGCCGTCGCGCTCGCTCATCGAGGGGCTCGAGGATCGGCCGGCCGTCGACGACCAGCGGATCCAGGAACTCCTCCCAAACGGTTTCGGCGAGGGCGCGGCGGTCGCGCTCGTCGGTCCCGTGGTCGATCCGCCCGGCGAGTCGCGCGATACCGTCGAAGTGGACCGGATCGAGCGTCATGCACGGTGGGACCGACCCGACCGGCAAAAAGCCAGTGATCGCGGTGACGGAGACGTTCACTCGATCCCGTGTAAATTACTATCAGAAAGCGTATGTATGGGCGGTTCGAGGGTCGGCATATCTCGATGTCCGAGCGAGAGTCGGCGGCAGTCGACCGCGGGGACAGTCCAGTCAACTGGCGACAGACCGGTTCCGGCGTCACCCTCTACGAGGAGGGCAACGCCGACGCCTGGATCCACGCCGAGTTCGAGGCCGGCATCGACCCCGAACACCGGCTGTTCATGATCTGTGACGAGTGTGGCGCGGTGTTCGCCCAGCGGAGCAAACCCGGTAACGGCACCGTTTGTGGCGACTGCGGCACGGCGTTCGATCACGCCCCGCGGGGCTGATCGGACGACCGAACGCGACTCGAGCGACGTACCGAACCGACGCGGGACGGGTGCGGACGGCGTCCGCTCGAGTCGGCCCCATCGAATGACACTGTTCTGGGTGGTCCGTCGATATTGGCGTCGCGACGACGAACAACGACAGCTAGTTACGGGACGGCGAGTTGCGATTTCGTATGGAAGCTGCGCTGATCGTCCTCGACGGCTGGGGACTCGGTGACGGCGGCAGAGACGCGGTCGCGGCGGCCGAAACACCGGTCTTCGACCGACTCGCGGAATCGGGCGCGGACGGTCGACTCGAGGTCGCGGGCCGACGTGTCGGGCTGCCCGAAGGCCAGATGGGCAACAGCGAGGTCGGTCACCTCAACATCGGTGCGGGCCGGGTCGTCTATCAGGAGTACACGCGGATCTCGGATTCCATCGCGGACGGCTCCTTCCGCGAGAACGACGCGATCAACGCGGCCTTCGACCGCGCGAGGGACAACGACGGTCGCGTCCACTTCGTCGGCCTCGTCAGCGACGGCGGCGTCCACTCGGACCAGGAACACCTGCACGCGCTGATCGAACTCGCCGGCGACCGCGACGTCGAGGCGGTCACCCATGCGATCACCGACGGCCGTGACACCTCGCCGACCGGCGGTCGGGACTACCTCGCGACGCTCGAGGACGTCGTCGACGACCACGGCACCGGCCACGTCGCGACGGTGTCGGGCCGCTACTACGCGATGGACCGCGATCAGAACTGGGAGCGGACGAAGCGGGCCTACGACGCGATCGTGAACCGCGAGGCCGAGTGGAGCGCGGAGTCGGCGGTCGAGGCCGTCGAGAATTCGTACGAGCGGGATGTGACCGACGAGTTCGTCGAGCCGACGCTGATCGCCGACGAACCGGCGCTCGAGGACGGTGATTCGGTCGTCTGGTTCAACTTCCGCTCCGATCGAGCGCGACAGCTGACCCGGATGCTCGCGGACATCCGCCCGGGAGACTGGGCCGACGAAGTCGAGACCAGCCCACCGGACGCCGAGGTCGTGATGATGACCCAGTACGACAAGACGTTCGACCTCCCCGTGGCCTACCCGCCGAACCAGCCCGAACAGGTTCTCGGCGAGGTACTGGCCGACGCGGGCCGGACGCAACTGCGGATCGCCGAGTCCGAGAAGTACGCCCACGTCACCTACTTCCTGAACGGCGGCCGCGAGGTCGAGTTCGACGGCGAGAGCCGGGAAATCGTCGAGAGCCCCGACGTGCCGACCTACGACCTGCAGCCGGAGATGAGCGCGCCCGGAGTTACGGATACCGCTATCGACGCTATCGAAGCGGACGATCCCGACGTCCTCGTCCTCAACTACGCCAACCCCGACATGGTCGGCCACACCGGCGACTACGAGGCCGCGATCGAGGCCGTCGAAGCCGTCGATACGCAACTGGGACGGCTCGTCGAGACGCTCGAGGCCGCCGGCGCGCACGTCTTCATCACCGCCGATCACGGCAACGCCGACGACATGGGGACCGAAGACGACCCCCATACCGCCCACACCTACAACGAGGTGCCGCTCGTCTATCTCTCGCCGGGAGCGAGGTCGCAAAGCGACCTCGGAGATGCGAACGGGGAGGAACGACCCGTGAGCGACGGTACCGACGGGGGACGGACCATTCGCGAGGGTGGCACGCTCGCCGACATCGCACCCAGCATTCTCGAGGTCATCGACCTCGACCAGCCCCCTGAGATGACCGGCGAGTCGCTGCTCGAGTAGCGAGGGAGCCGTTGGCGATCGCTCGGGGGCCGCAACACCGAAGTCGCTGTGTTCGTACCCTCGAGTAGCGTGCTTTCGATCCCGTGGCCGGCGGCCGGCTCCCTGCTGTCCGGCGTCGGCACCGCGCTGTTGCTCTGGTGTCTCCGCGAGCATCGCGGAACCCCGAGCGCCGACTGGTTGCTGCTGACGCTCGTCGCGCAGGCGGTGTGGTGTTTCGCCTACGGGGCCGGGCTGCTCGTGTTCGACCCGACGCTTCGCTGGGCGCTCGAGGCCCTGACCTGGATCGGCATCGTCTGGACCGGCGTCCCGTTCCTGGCCTTCGGCCTCTCCTACACCGGCCGCGGGGCCCTCGTCAAGACCCCGTGGTTCGGGCTGCTCGCGCTCGTCCCCGCGGTGACGACGGTCCTGGTCGTCACGAACCCCCTCCACGAACTCGTCTGGACCGGGTTCCGACTCGAGCCGGTCTTCGGCGCGGCGACGGTCGCCTACGAGCCCAACGCGTGGGCCTTCTTCGCGATCATGACCGCGACCGTCTTCGCGGCCTCCGGGACGCTGTTGCTGTTCGATACGGTCGTCAGCTACGGCCCGCTCTACCGGACGGAAGCGCTCGCAGTCGGACTCAGTACGCTGCCGCCGGGCGTTGCCCTACTGGTCTGGCTGTTCGAACTCGGTCCGGTCCCCCAGCTCAACCTCTCGGCGGTCCTGTTCCTGCCCCACGTCGCCCTCGACGCCTACGCCTTCGTCGGCGGCGATCTGTTCACCTACAGCCCTTCCGTCCGCCGGACGGCCGACCGGTCCGCCATCGAGGATCTCGAGAACCCCTTCCTGGCCGTCGACACCGACGAGCGGATCGTCGACTGCAACCCCGCGGCCGCCTCCCTGTTCGGCGTCGCGAAACCGACCGTCCTCGGCGACCCCCTCACGGCCGTGACCGAACTGCGGATCGACGATGCGGACGGCCGCGTCATCACCCGCTCCGACGGCGGCGAACGCCGCGAATTCGCCGTCTCGACCTCGCGGCTCCGAAACGACTCCGGACGGGTCGTCGGCCACACCGTCATCCTCCAGGACATCACCGACCAGCGGCGACGCGAACAGCGCCTCGAGATCCTCAACCGCGTGCTGCGTCACAACCTCCGGAACGATCTGACCGCCGTCCGGGGATACGTCGGCCTCGCCGCCGATCGAACCGACGACGAGGACGTCCGGGCGAGCCTCGAGACGGCCGCCGCCGACGTCGACGGCGTGATCGGAATGACCGAGAAGGTCCGGGCCTTCGAACGAGCGGTGGAGGCGACGCCCGCTGCAGGGGCGTTTTCGGCCCGGAACGTCCTCGACGCGGTCGCGGCCGACCTCGAGGGCGAGACTGGGGGCCGCGTCGCGGTGACAGTTCCGACCGACCTCACGCTGCGAACGAATCGGGACCTGTTCGAACTCGCCGTCTCGAACCTCGTCGAGAACGGGCTCGTCCACGACGACGAGGATCCCCACGTCACAGTCGCGTTCGAGGGTGTCGATCCGGATCGGACCGCCGTCTTTACCGTCCGCGACGACGGCCCGGGGATTCCGGACCACGAACTCGCCGTCCTCGAGCGCGGCGAGGAGACGCCGCTGGAACACGGCAGCGGACTCGGGCTGTGGATCGCCTCGTGGGCGGTCACGGCCGTCGGCGGCGATCTCGCGTTCGAAACCGACGAGGGCGGAACGCGCGTCACGGTTCGGCTCCCCGGCGTCGTCGACTCGTCAGCGGCGCAGTCGGCCGATGGGACACGCGCCGACCGACCGGCGGCTGCGGACCGTCGGGCGAACGCGGACCGATCGCGGTGAGTCGCGTCGCGAACCGACCGGAGCCGAACGGAGCGATCCCGAGCGCTATATACGTCACATACGAAGGTTCAATGGGCCGACACGCCTGCGTGCAGCCGAACGCCATGACCCAGTCAGCCACCACCCAGGCGGAGTCGATCGTCGACGAGTACGTCCTCGGCGTCCGGATCGTCGAAACCGAGTCGGCCGACGGCGATCCACGGTATGAGTTCGTCGCACCGAACCACACCGCCATCGACTTCGACGACCTCGAGACGGCCCGGCTCTACGGGGCCGTCTACTACGACGTCAACGGCTTCGTCGAGGAAGACACCGGCACCCGCGGCGTCCCGCCGGAGGTCGTCCAGGCCGGCAAGGACACCCTCGCGGCCTACCTCGTGACCTGCCCGTGGGCCGACGTCAACTGGGTCGCCTCATTCTACGGGACGACCCCCGAGGAGATCGAGCGCTACTGCTCGTGGGTTCGCGACCGCGCCGACGAGATCCGCTCCCGTGCCGACGCCCACGGCCTCGAGTAGGGCGCTCGTCCGCAGCGTCTCGGTATCGTCGCCGCTGAAACGATTGACACACTGATCGCACCGCTGTCGTGCGATCGGGTCTGCAGTGACTGTCAGTGGCGACTATAGTCGCGCTCTTTTCGATCCGTCTCCAGCACGGGGGAGTACTGCGGTCGGTTTCCGTCTCAATAGCCGTACAGAGCGGTCGGTTTCCGTTCGTTTCTCTCTGACCGGCATAGTATTCCTTCGCCAAAACAATTCAGGTAAAGAATACTATTATAAAATCTAACCATATGTCGGGTGTCTCTCCCCACACGCATGGTCGAATTCACCAGGCGGAAACTGATGGCGTCGTCCGCGGCGGCGGCGCTCGGTATCGGTGCGATCGGGACCGTGAGCGCGGACGATACGGACACACCGGGCGCGCCGACGATTCGAGGGGACATCGACCGACTCGCGACCACGGCCCGCGGGGCCGAGGTCACCGGCCCGTTCGTCTTCGAGAACGGCGAGGTGCTGTTCAGCCTCCAGCACCCGAGCCGGGAAAACGCCGCCCCCTACGATACGGCGGCGGTCGGCGTCCTCGCCGGCCATCAGTTCGAGTTCAACGGCCGCAACGACGAGTTCGACGAACTCGAGGCACCGCGTTCGAAAGCGGCCCGAGAGCAGGTCCAGGTGGCCGGCGGCGAGTACGATATCCTCGTCCAAGAGGGCGAGGAGATCAACGGTGGTTCGGAACGGTGGGGCCACCCCCAGACGCCCGACGGCACCGACGTCACCGAGTTCGTCGGGAGTCGGTACGGCGACGTCGGCTACAACCCCGACATGAACTTCTTCGTCCCGACCGACGACGAGGGGCTCGAGGGATACCTCTTCACGAACAACGAGACGAGCCCCGGCTGTATTACGCGGACGCCGATCAGCCGCGGCGATGACGGCTGGAGCGCCGACGCGGCGAACGCGATGGAACTCGAGAACCGCGAGGCGTTCCGCGAGATCGGCGGCACGCGGATCAACTGCTACGGCGACCTGAGTCCGTGGGGGACGCCGATGTCGTCCGAAGAGGACTACAGCCACCCGCGCGTGTCCGGGTCGGCGACGGTCGGCGACGTGGTCGAGGCCGAAAGCGGCGTGGGGGTCCGGGGCGCGGCGGCGTTCTGGAACCGGCCGAACCCGACCGAGATCGCGGGCGTACTCGGCGACGACGGCGACCTGTTCGAGGAAAGCTGGTACCCGCAGGGGACCTGGGCGCTGGGCGGCGTCGAGATGCAGGCCTACTACCTCGGTGCCGAGCCGGTCGATCAGGACGGCGACGCCAACACGACCGAGCCGATCGGCGAGGGGTACCCCAACCGCTACCGGTACGGCCACATCGTCGAGGTCACCGAGCCGACGGCCGCGGAGCCGACCCCGGTCAAACACTACGTCATGGGTCGGGCCGCCTTCGAGTGTCCCGAGTTCATGCCCGACGAACGGACCGTCTACCTCGCCTCAGACGGTGCGAGCAAGGGGCTCTACAAGTTCGTCGCCGAGGAACCGATCCCCAGCTACGACGACCGGATGGATGTCCGCGGCACGCTGTTCGCCGCCCGCGTCACGAACGACGAGGCCGCAAAGAACAACCCGCCGGCCGAGGTCGACCTCGAGATCGAGTGGGTCGAACTCGGCACTGCGAGCAACGCCGAGGTCGCGTCCTGGATCGCCGACTACGACGACATCACGCAGGTCGACTACCTCGAGACCCACGCGGACGTCGACTGGGAGAGTGATCTCGCGGCGGCGCTGGCGGCGGCCGACGAGGAGGTCGCGATCAACGGTAATCGGGACTACATCACCGACGCGGAGATCGTCGAGTGGGCCCGCCAGTACGAAGAGTACGGCCCCGACGGCGTCGACGAGGAGTTGCGCCGGATCCCGTTCCTCGAGACCCGTGCCGCTGCGAAGGCGATCGGTGCCACCGTCGAGTTCCGCAAGGCCGAGGGGATCGACTCGCTCGACGACGCCGAGCCCGGCGACTTCCTCTATCTCGGCATCTCGGAACTCAACGACGGCATGAGCGACGACGAGGGCGACGTACGGATGGACCGGGTCGACGGCGGCGTCGTCTACCGGGCCGAACTCGAGGAAGACTACGACGTCTCGACGCTCGAGCCGGCGGTCGTCGGCCCCGACGCGACCGACCGCGAGTCGATCGTCGACGCCGCGCCGATCAACGTGGACAACGTCATGGTACTCGACGACGGCCGCGTCCTCCTCTGTGAGGACAAGGGCAGCTTCGGCCGGTCGTACCCCAACGACGCGCTGTGGGTCTACGAGCCGCCGACCTCGGTCCACATCGACTCCGTCGCGGTGCGACAGGACGCGACCGCCGCGGCCGAACTGACCCTGTCCGCGGTGCCGGACGGACTCGCCGGCGGGACGGTGTCCGTCTCGGTCGATCACACCGACGTCGCCGAGATCACGGGCGCGACCTACCACGACGCGCTCGAACTCACCGCCGGCCCGACCGTCAGCGACGACGGCTCGACGGTCGAGTTCCGGTTCGCCGATATCGACGAGGAGATCCAGCCCGGCGCGACCGACGTGTCGGTGGCGACGGTCGAACTCGAGGGCACGAGCATGGGGACGACCGACATCTCGGTGACGGTCGACTCGCTCGACGACGACGACGGCGCGCCGATCGAGTCCCGGCCGCACACGGGCGTCGTGGTCACCGGGCCGCCGCCGATCGACGGCGGCGCGGGCGGAAGCGGGGCAGTGCCGACCGATCCCGACGGCGACGGTCGCTACGAGGATGTCAACGGGAACGAGCGGCTCGACTACGACGATATCGTTCTCCTGTTCGAGGAGATCGAGGACGACTCCGGGTCGTTGACCGTCGACGCGTACGACTTCAACGACAACGGCCGCATCGACTACGACGACGTCGTCGAGCTGTCCGACGAGCTGTAATCGATGGCCGCAGACGACACCGTTGCGACGAGTTCGTCCGACCGGGCCGACACCGCGGCGTCGGCTCCCCGACAACGATGGTGGCGACGGCCCGCCGTCGCCCTCGTCGTCGCCCTCGCGATCGGGGCGGCGTTCGCACCATCGTCGGTAGTTGCGGCGGCCGCGAACGGGGGGACGGCCCCCGCGACGGCGACCGGCGGCCCGTCCGCGTCGACCGGGGATGCCCTCGTCATCACTAACGCGACGGTCGAGCCCGGTGGGACCGCCGTCCACCGCATCGTACTCACCGACGCGCCCGACGGGCTCGCCGGCTTCGAACTCACCCTCGAGCTGTCGGGCGACGCGGCGGCAGTCGAGAACGCCGGCTATCCCGACGACTACCGGATGACGACCGACCCCGTCGTGAGCGACGACGGGGAATCGGTGACCGTCGAGGCCGTCGATCTCGACGACGCGGTCACCCCCGGCGCGAGCGACGTCACGCTCGCGACGGTCACGGTCAGCGGGACGGAGCCCGGCACGGCGGCGCTCGCGGTGACCGACGCCCGGCTCGACGCCGACGGCGGCAGCCGGATCGACCCGACACGGGAGCCGGGAACGCTCACCGTTCAGACGGACGCGACGGCGGCCGAATCGACAGGCACGCCGGACGACGGGAGCGACGCGGGCGACGGAGTGGCCTCGAACGAGGAGCCAGCCGGCGGGACCGACGGGTCGGACGATGACTCGGCGTCGAACTCGGAAGCGGTTCCGGGCTTCGCGGGCGGCACTGCGTTGCTCGCGCTCGCTGTCCTCGCGGGCGGCCTGCTCGCACGACGGCAGGATCGGAGCCGCTGACCCGATTCCCCCGCTGATGCAACCCGACGGCGTCCGGCGTTCGTGTGGTTCAGTGGCTGCGATGGCGACCGCGGTTCCGCCGCAGCGACGCGACCGACGACGCGGTCGATCGTTTTATCAATCGGTCGTTTGAACTGACCGTCATGTTCGCGGTCGCGACGCTGCTGGGACTTGCCGCCCTCGGAACGGCGATCGTCTGGAAAGGCAGCAGCTGGCTCGAGGATTCGGCGAACAAACTCGCGGTCGCGTACGGACTGCCGGCGGTCGTCCAGGGTGCCGTCATCGCCGCGGTCGGCTCGAGTACGCCGGAACTGGCGAGCGTATTGCTCGCGACGCTGGTACACAGGGAGTTCGAACTCGGAGTCGGATCGATCGTCGGCTCGGCGGTGTTCAACCTCCTCGTGATTCCGGGGCTCGCAGTCGTCGTCGGCAACGGCGGGGTCGAGACGACGCGCGAACTCGTCTACAAGGAGTCGCTGTTTTACATGCTCGCGGTCGCGTCGCTCCTGTTGACGTTCTCGCTGGCGGTCATCTACAACCCCGCCGACGCGGCCGGCGTCCGGATCGGCGGCACCGTCTCGAGGCCGCTCGCCCTGTTCCCGCTCGCGCTGTACGGCCTCTACCTGTTCACACAGTACTTGGACGCTGCGGAGTCCGGGCAGCAGGCGGACGGCTCGATCGCGCTCGCGCGTACGTGGTTCTGGTTCGTCGTCGGGCTGGCGTTCATCGTCGTCGGCGTGGAGGCGCTCGTCCGGGCGGCGATCGGCCTCGGAGACGCCTTCGGGACTCCCTCCTTTCTCTGGGGGATGACCGTCGTCGCCGCCGGCTCGAGTCTGCCGGACACGTTCGTCAGCCTGACGGCCGCGCGGGCCGACCGACCGACGGTCACGTTGGCGAACGTCCTGGGCAGCAACACGTTCGACCTGCTCGTGGCCGTGCCCGTCGGCGTCATGGTCGCGGGGGCACTGACGGTCAACTTCGCCAACATCGTCCCGATGATGGGGTTTCTGGTTCTGGCGACGGTCGCGTTCTTCGCGATCTCCCGAACCGGGATGGCCCTGTCCCGGCGCGAGGGGTGGCTGCTCCTGGGGCTGTACGGGGCGTTCGTCTGCTGGCTGCTCGTCGAGAGCCTCGGCGTCGTCAGCGTTCTCTGACGCGGCCGGCCGCCCTGCGATCCACAGTGCTTCCCAGCAGAAGCCATACGTCTAGTGGTTTTACTTAGGCCGCCTGCGACGGGGCGGGTATGAGCGACGATTCAGATTCCGAGGGGAACCGATTCGCCACTGACAGCGTCCACGCCGGGCAGGAACCCGATCCGACGACCGGGGCTCGCGCGCCGCCGCTGTATCAGACCACCTCCTACGAGTTCGACGACACCGACCACGCCGCCGCCCTGTTCGGCCTCGAGGAAACCGGAAACATCTACTCGCGGATCATGAACCCGACGAACGCGATGTTAGAGGAACGCATCGCGACGCTCGAGGGCGGCGTCGGTGCGCTCGCGACCGCGTCGGGGATGGCCGCGTTCGACCTCGCGACGTTCATCCTCGCCGACGTCGGCGACAACATCGTCTCCTCGTCGGCGCTGTACGGCGGGACCTACACCTACCTCACCCACACCGTCGCAAAACGCGGCGTCGAGACCAAGTTCGTCGACACACTGGACTACGAGGCCTACGCCGAGGCGATCGATGACGACACCGCCTTCGTCCACCTCGAGACGATCGGCAACCCCGCCTTGGTGACGCCGGATATCGAGCGGATCGCCGACATCGCCCACGATCACGACGTGCCGCTGTTCGTCGACAACACCTTCGCGACGCCGTACCTCTGCCGGCCGCTCGAACACGGCGCGGACCTGGTCTGGAACTCCACCACCAAGTGGATCCACGGCGCGGGCTCGACCGTCGGCGGGATCTTAGTCGACGGCGGCTCCTTCCCCTGGGAGGACGGCGACTACCCCGAGATCACCGAGCCGAACCCGGCCTATCACGGCATCAACTTCCGCGAGACGTTCGGCGATGCGGCGTTTGCCTTCACCGCTCGCACCCGCGGCCTGCGCGATCTGGGCAACCAGCAGTCGCCGTTCGACGCCTGGGTCACACTGCAGAAACTCGAGTCGCTGCCGCTGCGCATGGAGAAACATTGCGAGAACGCGATGGCTGTCGCGGAGTACCTCGAGGACCACGAGAAGGTCGCGTGGGTCAACTACCCCGGCCTCGAGAGCCACGAGACTCACGAGAACGCCGAGAAGTACCTCGAGGGCGGCTACGGCGGCATGATCACGTTCGGACTCGAGGGCGGCTACGACGCCGCCGAAACGGTCTGTAACGAGGTGAACCTCGCGAGCCTGCTCGCAAACGTCGGCGACGCGAAGACGCTGATCATCCACCCCGCGAGTACGACCCATCAGCAACTCACCGAGGAGGAGAAGCTGGCAAGCGGCGTCACCGACGACCTCGTGCGGCTCTCGGTCGGCATCGAGGACGTCGACGACGTGATCGCGGACCTCGATCGCGCGATCGAACAGGCCTGATCGATCGCCGCCCGCGGCCGGCCGACGTTTTCACTGCGCTGTGACTAGCCCCCGCGGTTAAGGGACCGGCGTTCGACTGGTCGGATATGGCAACCGGGATACTCACGGACGATGCGGCGGAGCAGATCGTCGCGACCTGTCGGACGGCCATCGGCGACAGTCTCCGGTCGGTCACCTACTTCACGCGCGACGACTTCGAGCAGGTCTACCTGCGGGAGGACCTCGAACGCGACGCGGACCTCTCGACGTTCATCGGCCACGAGTGGCGCGGCTTCAAGACGACCCAGACCGCCTACGAGGGGTCGGAACTTGGCGGCTACGACTACACGATCCGGGTCTTCGAAAACGGGTTCCTCATCCGCGTGACGAACGACAGCGAGGGGGTCTTCGCCACCACGGACGGCCTCACGGTCAAGGACTTCGAAGAGGTCGCAACGGCGCTCGATACGTTCCTCAGCGAGCGCGAACTCGACTAATCCGCGCTCGAGTCGTCACTATCGGTATCGTCGGCCTCGGGCGGGTCGTCCGCGTCCGCATCCGCATCGGGGTCGGCATCCGCGCCGTCGCTATCGTCGCCGCCGATCGGCAGGCCGGAACCGCGGTCGCCGTCCGTCCCGAGGAGGCGAGCGAAGCGACGGCGATCGGCGGCGTGTCTATCGAGACTCATGCCGACGACAGATGGGGGAGTCCCTTGTAGTAATAGGGGCCGTTTGCGCTCGAAACGCCGTGCTTCCCGCGTGAAACGATCCCCGCGCTGTCGTGCGGTTTCGTTCGAAACGGTCGCTGACGTGTCGACCGCACCGCATCGAACAACGTAACACCCTTTTCCGCCACGCCCGTTGGTTCCCCAATGACCGACCTGCCCGATCCCGTCGCCACTGCACTCGAGTCCCACGACGCGTTTACGGCCCGCAGGGACGCCTACGACCTCGAGACGACCGTCTTCGAGACGACCGTCACGGCCGACGACGCGGAGGGGAAACGCGACGGCCGGTTTTCGATCACCGTCGTCCTGCCGACGCTTGACGCCGCCGTGGCGGGCGAGGTCGTCGCCGACCCAGTCGAGGACGGCTGGTTCGAAACGCTCGAGCGACGGCTCGCGGACGTCTTTACCGTCGCCCACACGAGTACCCACGAGGAGCCGGCCGTCGAACGCGACGCCGACGAAGTTCGAGTCCGCCTCGAGTACACTGCCTGGGACGCCGCCGAGGGCGTCGACGACGCCAAGGCCCTCATCGAGTTCGTCGAAGGCACGTTCGCACAGGGGATCATTCCAGGCTACGACTATCGCGGTGAAGCGGCGACGCTGCTCGAGAACGCCCAGAACAGGGGCCAACAGGCCGCGGACGGCGACGGCAGCGGCGGAATGCCGATGTAAACCTAAATTTTGCCGAGGGCCGCCTACGGCGGCCCGCAGAGCAAAATTTAGTATAAAAGCCTCCTCGCTTCCGGTGGTCGCTCGTCGGCCCGAGCGCGCAGCGCTCGATGAACGGCGTCGCTCGGGTTCTCCGAACCGCTCACTCGCCGATATACTATTCGTGGAACGGTTCAGTGTAGTCTAGGGGCCGGGAGCGGGGCTCGAGCAGACGCGAGAGCCCCGCGACCCTACGGAAGAGCAAGCTCTTCCGAGCGGCGAGGGACCAAAGGTCCCTCAAGCAGTCGGCGCGAAGCGCCGACGACCTCGCGGAAGCAAAGCTTCCGCTCAGCGGGGGAGGGCAGGCCCTTCCCCATACTCACCGCGAGCGACCGCAGGGAGCGAGCGGGCCGACGACTGATGTGAGTGACTGAAAGGAACGAACGGAAGGAGGAGTGCTTTTCATCGAAGCTAAGCGGGAGCTTTGCTCCCGCGAGGTCCGAGAGAGCTCCGCTCTCTCGAACGACAGCGCAAAACTTCGTCTCTAGTCCATCGCGATGTACGTCTGCGTGTCCTCGACGCCCTCGATCGCCTGAACGTGGGTAGCGGCGATCTCCTTGACCTTCGCGGGCGTCTCGACGCTGGCTTTGGCGATGAGGTCGACGTCGCCGGCGACGATGTGGGCCGACTCCACGCCCGCGACCGATTCGATGCTGTCTCTGAGCCGATCCGCCTCGCCCGTGTTCGCCTTGATCATGACGAATGCTGTAACCATCAGTTGGCACCTCCGTCCGTATCGCCCTCGAGCAGTTCGGTCGCGGCCGAACTCGTGCCCGTGCCGGCGTTGGCGGTCGCCCGTTCGGCGGTCTCACCGACCAGCAGTTGACGGACCTCGCTCAACACGTCGAAGTCGGCGAGGACGACGAGTCGGTCGTCGTCCTCGAGCGAGAGGTCCTCGGTGGGGATCTCGAGGGGGCCGTCGCCCTTGCCGAACGCGAGGACGGTCGCGTCGGCGGGCAGGTGCAGTTCGCTGATCGTGTAGCCGTTGACGGGTGCGTCGGCGGTGAGCGTGAGTTCGACCACCTGCAGGTGGGGGGCAACGTCGGCGATGGCGCGGATCGTCCCGCCCAGCAGGGCGTTTTTCGCGCCGATCGCGCCGAGTCGTTCGGGGTAGATCACCTCGTCGACCTGGTCGGCGTACTTCCGGTAGATGCCCTCGCGGTAGGCCTCGTCGATCCGCATCACCGTCCGACAGCCGTGGTGGTTCCCGATCATGCAGGCGGTGAAGTTGACGTTCAGATCGCCGGTCAGCGCGCCGAGGGCGTCGGCGTCGGCGATTCCGGCCGCCTCGAGGACGTCCTCGCGGGAGCCGTCGCCGTCGACGACGGTGAACCCTTGCTCACGGGCGCGTCTGCGCGTCGGCTCGTCGCGCTCGACCATCGTCACCTCGTGGTCCTCGTCGCGCAGGACGCGCGCGGTGCGCAGCCCAACCCGTCCGGCCCCGATAATCACGAACCGCATGCAGGGGGATACGCCGGCCCCGGTCAATAAGCTTGCCCCGGATTACCATGGCATGCGTTCGGCCGGCGGGCTCGAGGGCACGATGTGCGGGCGGCGAGAAACGACGACTGGCCCACGAGACGAACGGCGCTCGAGCGACCCTACCCCATCGCGATGTACGTTTTCGTGTCGGTGACGCCGTCGAGGGCCTGCAGGTCCGAGGAGACGGTCTGGAGAACGTCGTAGACCTCCGGCGTATCGACCTCGGCGATGATGTCGTAGTTGCCCGCGACGATGTGGGCATCGGTGATCGACTCGAGATCGCCGATCTCCGCGAGCAGGCGCTCGGACTTCCCGGCGGCGGTCTTCACCATGATGAAGGCGTGGACCATCGGCGGTGTGGTACACTCTGCCACGACTAAAGCCTTTGCCCGAATCCCCAAAACGCGGTCGTGACCTACTCAGCGGTCGCTCGACCGCGCGGCCTCGAGCGCGTCGACGACGGTTTCGAGGACCGCAGCGGGCGACTGTGTTGCGTCGACCCGGACGAAGCGTTCGGGGTCGCGCTCGAGCAGGCGCTCGTAGTTCTCCCGGACCGTCTCGAGGTAGGCGGTGCGTTCGAACTTGTTGGTCGTCCCCGCCCGCTCGGCGGCGGTCTCGGGGTCGAGGTCCAGATAGATCGTCAGATCGGGCTCGATCGAGAACGGCCGGTGGAGATCGACGACGTACTCGAGCGGATCCGCAAAGTCGTAGGCCGGAGCGTCCGCGAGGGTCGCGCCCTGATAGGCAAAGCGGGAGTCCGAGTAGCGATCGGAGATCACGAGGTCGCCGGCCTCGAGGGCGGGGCGGATCACTCGCGAGAGGTGGGCCGCGTGGTCGGCGGTGTAGAGAAAGAGTTCCGCCAGGGGGTCGGCGTCGTCGTCCGCGATCGAGCGGTAGACGGCCTCGCCGTACCAGGAGTCGTCAGTGGGTTCACGCGTGACCGTCGCGTCCGGATAGCGCTCGCGTAAGGCCTCCCGGACCGTCGTCTTGCCGCTGCCGTCTAACCCCTCGAGCGTGACGAGCATGCCCGGACCTGGGCGTGACGGCTACTACAATCTGTCGAGACGGACGACCTCACTACGTAGCCGCCTAGCTATTTATCGTTGCGCCGGCACGTTCGTGTATGAAGATCCTCGTCGCCGGCGGCACCGGCTTCATCGGGACGAACCTGTGTGCGGAACTGGCCGAGCGCGGCCACGAGGTGACGGCGCTGTCGCGCTCGCCCGACGGCGGCGGCCTGCCCGACGGCGTCGAGGTCGCGATAGGCGACGTCAGCGCCTACGACTCGATCGTCGACACCGTCGCAGGCCACGACGCGGTCGTCAATCTCGTCGCGCTCTCGCCGCTGTTCAAGCCCCGCGGTGGGAAGAGCCACGAGACGGTCCACCTCGGCGGCACCGAGAACCTCGTGCGAGCCGCCGAGGCCGGTGACATCGACCGGTTCCTCCAGTTGAGCGCGCTCGGAGCGGACCCCGACGGCGCGACCGCTTACATCCGCACGAAAGGCAAGGCCGAAGCGGTCGTCCGGTCGTCCGCCCTCGAGTCGACGATCGTTCGCCCTTCCGTGGTCTTCGGGGACGGCGGCGAGTTCGTCGACTTCACGAAGGCGCTGACGACGCCGTACGTGACCGGGCTCCCCGGCGGCGGAAAGACGCGGTTCCAGCCGATCTGGGTCGGCGATCTCGTCCCGATGCTGGCCGACGCGCTCGAGGACGAGGCCCACACCGGCGAGACCTACGACCTCGCGGGGCCGGAGGTCCTGACCCTCGCGGACGTGACCGAGCTGGCCTACGCGGCTGAAGGCAAAGACATCACGATCGTCCCGATCCCGATGGGACTGGCCAAGGTCGGCCTCTCGGCGATCGGCCCGGTCCCGTTCCTGCCCTTCGGCCCGGATCAGGCACGCTCGCTGGCGTTCGACAACACCGTTACCGACAACGACGTGACCGCGTTCGATCGCGACCCGGCCGACCTGACGACGCTCGCCTCGTATCTCGGCCTCGCGGGACCCGGTCGCCCAGGGCGGCCGGCTGGAACTGCCTGATCGAGCGCCAGCCGGGCGGTCACCGTTCCGATCACCGGCGATACGAAACGTAATATAAAAAACACTATTGGAGAGGGTAAAAAGATATTTACTACTCGCGATATTGGCCGCTTCATTGTCTCTACGCGGCGCTCTCGAGCAATACTCTATTAATCGAGAAATTCAGATTAGCACAAGACTTATATCCTCTATCCCACTGTTACCAATCCAACGGAGCCCCCTGATAAACAATGAAGCTGGCGATGATCGGATTCGGACAGGCCGGTGGCAAAATCGTCGATCGGTTCCTCGATTACGACGATCGGACGGGAAGCGGAATCGTCCGGGCAGCGATCGCTGTCAACTCCGCGAAAGCGGACCTCATGGGCCTGGAGAATATTCCACAGGAGAATCGCGTACTCATCGGCCAGGCCCGCGTGAAGGGCCACGGCGTGGGTGCTGACAACGAACTCGGCGCGGAAGTCGCCGAGGAAGACATCGACGAGGTGCAAAACGCGATCGACGCGATCCCGACCCACGAGGTCGACGCCTTCCTCATCGTCGCCGGGATGGGCGGTGGCACCGGCTCGGGTGGCGCGCCGGTCCTCGCGAAACACCTCCAGCGGATCTACACGATCCCGGTCTACGGCCTCGGCGTCCTGCCGGGCACCGACGAGGGCGGAATCTACACGCTCAACGCGGCACGATCCTTCCAGACGTTCGTCCGCGAGGTCGACAACCTGCTCGTCTTCGACAACGACTCCTGGCGACAGACCGGCGAGTCCGTCGAGGGCGGCTACGACCAGATCAACGAGGAGATCGTCCGCCGCTTTGGCATCCTCTTTGGTGCCGGCGAGGTCGGCGACGGACAGGAGGTCGCCGAGAGCGTCGTCGACTCCTCGGAGATCATCAACACGCTTTCGGGCGGCGGCGTCTCGACCGTCGGCTTCGCGAGCGAGGAAGTCGAGATGAACACCGGCGGTGGCCTCCTCTCTCGCTTTACCGGCGAAGGCGGCAGCGAGGACGACTTAGACGCCGCAAACACGACCAACCGTATCACGAGCCTCGTCCGCAAGGCCGCGCTCGGCCGACTCACGCTCCCCTGTGAGATCGAGGGTACCGAGCGCGCGCTGCTCGTCCTCTCCGGTCCCTCCGAGTACCTCAATCGGAAAGGCATCGAACGCGGCCGCAAGTGGCTCGAGGAGGAAACGGGCAGCATGGAAGTCCGCGGTGGCGACTTCCCGCGAGAGGAGCCCGAGGTGGCCGCTGCCATCCTGCTTTCCGGCGTGACCAACGTCCCCCGGATCAAGCGACTGCAGCAGGTCGCCATCGAGGCACAGGACAACATCGACGACATCCAGCAGGAAAGCGAAGAGAACCTCGAGGAACTCGTCGAGGACGACGAGGACGAACTCGAGCCGCTGTTCTAGGCCGCCGTTCTTTCGACGATCGACGGGGCCAGCGGCCGCGCTCGCCGGGAGGGGGCAGTCGATCGCCAGCATTCTCGAGAGCCAGCAGTCACCGTCGGCCGCCCTCGATCTTCGCTCCGACGTACTTTTGGGGCCGCCCCGGCTACCGCAACTAGATTCACATGCGCGTCGTGGTTCCGTTCGCCGCCGAGACGCCGAAGACGCGGCTCGAGTCAGTTCTCTCGCCGGCCGAGCGCTCGCAGTTCGCCCGCGCCATGCTCGCGGACGTGCTTCGCGCGATCGTCCGCGCGGGCCACGAGCCCGCCGTCGTCTCGACCGCGCCGCTCGACCTCGGGGCCCTCGAGATGCCGGGCGAGGTCGCCGCGGCGACGTCGCTGACGGTCGACGACCGCCCGCTGACCGAGGCGGTCAACGCGCGGCTGCCGGCCGACGGCGGTGACGACCCCGTCGCCGTCGTCATGGCCGATCTCGCGCTCGCGACGCCCGACGCGCTCGCAGCCCTGCTGACTCCCTCGGCGGACGTCGCGATCGCGCCCGGCCGGGGCGGCGGCACCAACGCCCTCGTCGTCGATCACCCCGCGTTCCGCGTCGACTACCACGGGCTCTCCTATCTGGATCACCGCGGGATCGCCCGCGAAGTCGGCGCGAGCCTCGAGACGGTCGACTCCTTCCGGCTGGGGACCGACATCGACGAGCCCGCGGACCTCGTCGAGGTCCTCGTCCACGGCCGCGAGAGCGACCGCGCGCCGGCCGTCCTCCGCGAGTTCGGCTTCGAACTCGAGCGTCGCGACGGCCGGGTCGCCGCGGTCCGCGAGGGCGGGCCGACAGAGTGACGGCCCCGGCGGTTGCCGCGAAGTGAAGGCCTTATGTGCCGAGCCACGACAATCGGAGGTAATGGTTTCCGGGGCCAGCGAGTACGGCGTCGACATCGCGGTCGAGGAGGGGGCCGTCGACGACCTCCTCCAAGTCAGCCCGAGCGACGTCGACGCGCCGCCGGCGCTTACGTTCTCGCGGAACGTCTTCGTGCCGCTGACGACCGCCTGTCGCTACACCTGCACCTACTGTACGTACTTCGACCCGCCGGGTCAGGCCGAGCTGCTCTCGCTCGAGGAGGTCCGCGAGATCTGTCGGCGGGGGGCCGACGCCGGCTGTACTGAGGCACTGTTTACCTTCGGCGACGACCCCGACGACCGCTACACCGAGATCCACGCGCAACTCGAGGCGTGGGGCCACGACTCGATTCATACCTATCTGCGCGAGGCCTGTGAAGTGGCGCTCGAGGAAGGACTGCTCCCGCACGCGAATCCGGGTGACCAGACCCGCGAACAGATGGCAGTCGTCGCCGACGTCAACGCCAGCATGGGCGTGATGCTCGAGACGACCGCCGAGGTCGGGGCCCATGCCGGCCCGCGGCGCAAGGTGCCCGGCCAGCGCCTGCGCACCCTCGAGAACGCGGGCGAACTCGACGTGGCCTTCACGACCGGAATCCTGGTGGGGATCGGCGAAGACTGGCGGGACCGCGCCGAGAGCCTGCTGGCCATCCGGGAGCTCCACGAACGCTACGACCACATCCAGGAGGTGATCGTCCAGCCCGTCGTCGAGAACGAGCGCTGGTCCGGCGGCTCGCCCGATCTCGCGACGATGCGGCAGGTGACGGCGATGGCCCGCGCCGCCCTGCCCGAGGAGATTTCGGTGCAGGTCCCGCCAAATCTCGCCCCCGCCAAGGACCTGATCGACTGCGGCGTCGACGATCTGGGCGGCGTCTCGCCGGTCACCGACGACCACATCAACCCCGAGTACACGTGGCCCGCGCTCAGGGAACTCGAGGAAATCGCCGCGAGCGCGGGCGTGCCGCTTGGCGAGCGACTACCGGTCTACGAGCGGTTCCTGCCGGCCGAATTGCGGACCGACGGCTTCGACGGCGTCCTCGCCGACGGCGCGGACGGCGACCGGGAGTGGATCTCGGCAGCGATTCGGGCGGCGCTCGAGGCCGACGACGCGGCAGGTGGGCGGTACCGGTCGGTGCTTCGGGACGGAGAGACGGCCGCGTCACACTGAGATTGGCCAGCGGGACGCTACCAACGGTTGCAAGTGTGACTGGACGTGAATTATCCTGCCGCTCTTTCCCTTCTCTAGACGGTTAGCGACTGACTCTGATTATAATTCAGAGAGTGATCCCGAGAGGACCAGGTTATCTCAGAACGGAAAATAGACGCTCCATTACAACAGTACTACAGACGATACTGATCGTGAGGAACAGATAGGCAACAGGGACGCCGACCGCAAACCAGACGATGAAATCTCCGATCGAGGAAACGTTCCTGCTCGTTCCGTGAAATTCGACATAGTTCATTATTGCCGACAGAATCACTACCGATACCGCAATTACCGCCCGTCTAAAGCGAAGCATCTCGCTTGTCTCTATAGTGCCTCGGCTTCAATTATCAATCCTTTGATGATGGTCGGAATCGCGTACAATTCAGCGGTTCGTCAGGCGGGTCGCCGACAGTGTCGACGGCGACAACCGGGACTGAATCTTGAGCCCCGAGCTGGCTACTCCCGCTCGAGGCGGTCCGGCACGACGGAACAGCCACAGGGTGAGGCGGTCCCGTCGCGGGGTCCGCTGACGGTCACCACCCAGACGGGGCGGCCGCAATGGGGACAGTCGGGGAGCGACGACTCGAACGGGTCATTGTCAGGCATCGCGATCACCGGTTCTCGAGGACCGTAGCGGGGACTCGAGGGCCGTCGCTGATCGTCGGGGTTGATTCCACCGTCGTGCGGGACGTTTATATCCCGATAGTACGAAGCGAAGCATGGCTTCAAGCAGGTCGCTTGGAAGCCAGGTCTCGGGTGTGTCCGCACCCGGGGCGTTTCGATGCAGCCCCCTTGCTCCGTTCGGAGACCGGCTTCCAGTTGAATGTACCCTCATTATAACTTATAACTACTGGATGGTGTAGTGAGAACTAGTCGCTGTGACTCGAGCATCGGTAATTCACGGATTTGTGATCGAAAACAGGAGATTCGGCTACGGCGGTACTGACGGCGACGAGCGTCCTGCTATCGTGGCAACACGGAGTTGCCACGCCCTCCCCAGCCGATTCGCTCACTTCGTTCGCTCATCCCTCGCACGGCGTCGCGCCGCGGTTCACCGGCGGTTCACCGCGGCACAGCGCGCGCCACCGCGCGGTGGGTAGCAAGATCAGTTTTGGACTGGGAGGGAAGTTCGTCTCGCGGTCACTCGGAAAAGTAGTCCTCGTGGAGTTCCAGTCCCTCGTCCTCGAGGACCGGCCCGTCGACGCTGGTGTCGGCGTCCGCCCGCTCGAGGACCTCCGCGCAGGGAATCTCGATCACGCCATCGTCCCGGATCCCGGCAAGCGAGTCGACGGGAACGCTGTAGACGACCCGGTCCAGCCCCGCGTAGACGATCGCGCTCGCACACATCGGACACGGCTCGGTGCTGGTGTACATCGTACAGGCCGCCCGTTCGGCCGGCTCGAGTTCGCGCGCGGCCCACCGAGCGAGCTTGAACTCGGGGTGGGCCGACACGTCGTCGTCAGTTAGGGTGGTGTTCTCCGCGGTCCGGACGACTTCATCGTCGACGACGAGCAGGGAACCGAAGGGGGTGTTACCGTTCTCGACCGCCGATTCTGCGAGGTCGATCGCCCGCCGCACGTACGAGTCGTCAGTGGCCATAGCGGCCGTTCGGTCGCCGGTTCCGAAACGCTTCCCCTCGAGCTATGTACAGGAGAAGCCGCCGTCGACGACCAGTGCCTGCCCGGTGATCCAGTCGGCCTCGTCGCTGGCCAGAAACAGCATGGCGTTGGCGATGTCTTCCGGCTCGCCCAGCCGCTTGAGCGGGTAGTGTCGCGCCATTTCCTCTTTGGTCGCTTCCCACTCCTCCTCGGTGCGGTTCTGCCGGGGCATCGCCGTGTCGGTCACGCCCGGACAGACCGCGTTCGCGCGGACGCCGGCCGGTCCGACCTCCGCCGCGACGGTCCGCGTGAAGTTGACGACCGCCCCCTTCGACAGCGAGTAGGCACCCAGTTGCGGCGCGCCGATGACGCCCGCCAGCGACGCCGTGTTGACGATCGCGCCCGACCCCTGCTCCTTGAAGTGCGGGATCACGGCGTGGCAGCCGTTCCAGACGCCTTTGACGTTCACGTCCATGACCCGGTCGCGCTCGCCTTCGTCGATCTCCTCGACCGTCGCGCGCTCGTGGCTCACGCCCGCGTTGTTCAGCATGATGTCGAGGCCGAACTCCGAGACCGCCTCGTCGACGGCCGCGTGGACCGCGTCGGCGTCCCGGACGTCCAACTCGAGCGCGGTGCCTTCCCGCCCCGCGTCTTCGACGCGAGCGACCGTCTCCGCGGCGCTCTCGTGATCGATGTCGGCCGCGACGATCGTCGCGCCCTCCTCGGCGAACAGTTGCGCTGCTTCCCGCCCGAGGCCTGATCCCGCACCCGTGATAAACGCTGTCTTGCCTTCGAGTCGCATACCCACACGTTATCGGGATACCGTATAATGATTGTCACCGGTTCTGAAAATCGACCGTCGATCGGCTCGAGGTCCGGACAGCGTTATGCCCCGTCGCCGACAGCTATCCCGCATGCAGATCGATCTCACCCAGCCGATCGAAACGGGGATGCAGACCTACCCCGGCGACCCCCCGGTCGCCGTCCACCCCCACGCGACCCACGCGGACGACGGCGCTCGCGTCTCGAGCCTCAAGTGTGGCAGCCACACCGGAACCCACGTCGACGCGCCCGCCCACACCGAGCCCGACGGCCGAACGCTCGCTGCCTATCCGCTCGAGCGGTTCGTCTTCGACGCCGTCCGGGTCGACTGTCGCGACCTCGAGGCCCGCGAGCCGATCCCCGCGTCGCGAGTGCCTGACGGCGATACCGACCTCGCCGCGTTCTGGACCGGCTGGGACGCCCACTGGGGGACCGACCGCTACCTCGAGCATCCCTATCTCTCGCCGGCCGCGGCCGAAACCTGTGCCGAACGGGGACTGGACGTGGCCGTCGACACGCTCAACCCCGATCCGACGCCGACCGAGGGTGCTGGCGCGGATGAGCCCGACGGAGCCCCGGCCCACCACGCACTGCTCGGTGATGACCGGCTGATCCTCGAGAATCTGACCGGGCTCGAGGCGGTCGGCGAGCGGTTCGAACTCCGGGCGTATCCGCTCGCGCTCGCTGGCGATGGCGCGCCGGTGCGGGCCGTCGGCGTCCGCGGTGGGGACTAGGCCTCACGACCGCGAGTAATTACTGCGACCGCTAGTTCCGCTTGATCGTTATCGTGATAGCGTCGACGGTCGCACCGGTGTCCGATCGGACGACGACGAGTCTGTACGTCCGCTCGTCGCCGCGGTCCTGCGGCGGTGCCAGATCGTTCTTGTACGTCGGTTCGTGCCCCGTCAGCGAGGATATCTTGACGATTTCGTCCGTTCCGTTCGTCCGTTCGTACGTCTTGAGGGAGTAATTGGTCTCGTCGTCGAGACGATGGTCGAGTTCGTATCGCGCCCCGTCTAGCTCGTTGACGTCGTAGACGGAGACGTTCCGTATGACCGTCCCATTGGTCGGTTCGCCGACCGAGGTCGAGTAGTCCGCTTGGGTCAGACAGCCGCCGAGCGCTACCGTACTTACGATGAGAACGAGTCCCCAGTACCAGTCGCCCGTTCCCGTGAAACGAAGCCGTCATTATCGGGACAAAACACCGATGGCAGGAGTACGTTCAAGAGGTCTGTCACGAGACACGATCGTGAGTGGGACCGGGCCGCAGTTAAGTATTCATCTCACTGAAACAGGGACTGTAGTCACCGGGAGCGGTGGCAGTGTGCCGCCACCGTGGAACGACGGATGGAGACGGCCGGCACCGATCAGTCGTCGGCCGGCACCGCCCGCTCTTCGCGTTCCGCTCGAGTCAGCAGCGGCGTCCCGTCGGCCCTCGGCCCGAGTCGGGGACCAAAGGGCGGGTCGTCGGGGTCGATGACCCGGCGCTTCTCGTAGTCGGTCGAGCGCTCGACGGGCACGCGGCCGATCGAGGAGATCATCTCGACGTAGTCCTCGAACGAGCGGAACTCGCCGAAGCCGCCGCCGGCGCGTTTGGTGATCTCCTCCGAAAGGATCGTCCCCATGTAGTCGTCGGCCCCACACGAGAGCATCTTCAGCCCCTGCTCGTCGCCGTACTTGACCCACGAGGCCTGGATGTGATCGATGTTATCGAGAAACAGCCGCGAGACGGCGATCAGCAGTTCGTCCTCGTCGATGCTGGCCCCGCCAGAGACCACGTCGTGTTCGTACAGCGGCGTGTTCTGGTGGATAAAGGAAAGCGGGACGAACTCCGTGATGTTGCCCGTGCGGTCCTGTAGGTCCCGGATCCGTTTCAAGTGCAGTGCGCGGTGGGCTTCGTTCTCGACGTGGCCGTACATGATCGTCGCCGTCATCCCGAGGCCGACGTTCGCGGCGGCCTCCATGGCCTCGAGCCACCCCTCGGTACTGATCTTGCCGGGACAGATCACCTCGCGGACCTCCTCGACGAGGATCTCCGCTGCGGTCCCGGGGACGGTGTCGAGTCCCGCGTCCCGCAGTCGGCGGTAGACCTCCTCGTAGGACCAGTCGGTGCCCCGCCGGGCGTGGTAGGCCTCTTCGGGCGTCATCGAGTGGACGTGGACGCCGTCGACGCTCATCGCCGAGAGCTGGTCCGTGTAGGTACCGGGACTGGTGTCGTAGACCGCCGGCGGCTTGTAGTTGACTTCCTTCGGGTTCGGGTGGGCCTCGAGGATCTCCCGATGTTCCTCGTCGAGCGCGAACGCGGGGTGCAGTCCCGAGACGGACGTGACTTCGTAGATGCCCCGTTCGACGGCGTCGGCGACGATCTCGCGGGACTCGGCGGGCGTCTTCGTGAACCCCGCCGTCTCGATCTCCGTCTCGCTCTCGAAGGTGTGAGCTGCATCTTTGAAATTGCAGAACAGACAGCCCACGTTACAGGCCGTCGTGACGTTGTTGTTCAGGTTCGCGATGAAGGTGACCTCCTCACCGACCTGCTCGGCGCGCCGGCGATCGGCCGCCTCGAGGACGCGTTCCTTGCGCCGGCGATCGATGCCGTCGCTGTCGGTCCCAGTCGTGAGTAACTCGATGGCGTCGTCGACATCGAGTCGGTCGCCATCGCGCGCTTTCGCCAGTGCGTTCTCGAACGACTGGTCGGTCTCGGGAACGTGTTCGAACGCCAGGTCGGCCTCGGTCACCGGTCGCTCCATCGACGTAACGATGCTCGCACAGCGAGAAAAGGGTGATGGATCCGGACCCCGCCCCGTCAGAATCGGCCGCGTCGAGAGTTGCCGCTACCGATGACGCGAGGCAAGGCGGATCGCGGCCGCCACCGGCCGTCGAACCGAACCGGCGGTGGCGCTCGTCACTCCGCGTCTGGCTCCGGGCGTTCGGGCTCCCGACTACCGACCGAATATTGAAACCTTCTTACGCTCCGGCCACGGCAACTGGGATATGAGCGACGGGGGCGAACACGTCCTGAGGTGTCTCGCGTGACTGCACTCACAGCGCAACCGTTCGACCGGTCCAGGATCCACGTGGGGTGGATCCGATGACCAGCGTCAAGGAGTTCCGCATCGAGGAGGACGCGACCGACGACGATCTCGGCCGCGGCTCGTTCGTCTTTACCGACGACTACTCGGTGTTCGACTGGGGGAAGATGCCCGACCAGATCCCCCAGAAGGGCGCGAGCCTCTGTACCATGGGCGCGTTCAACTTCGAACTGCTCGAGTCCGAGGGCGTCCCCACCCATTACCGCGGCGTTGTCGAAAACGGCGATGTCGTCGCCCTCGCGGACGCGTCCCACCCGCCCTGGGAGATGGCCATCGATCTGACGCAGGTGCCCGACCTCCCCCACGAGGGCCGCGAGTACGACTACGACAGCTACCACGAGGCGGCCGGCGAGAACTACCTGATCCCGCTGGAGATCGTCTTCCGCAACCGGGTCCCGGTCGGCTCGAGCCTGCGCAGCCGAACCGACCCCGCGGACCACGGGCTCGCGTTCGACGAGTGGCCCGACGAGGCCGTCGACCTCGCGGAGCCGATCGTCGAGTTCTCCACGAAGTACGAGGAAGGCGACCGCTATCTCGAGCGGGCGGAGGCTGACGCCATCGCCGGCAAGGCGTCGATCGACGACCTCGAGTCGCTGGCCCGTGAGGTCAACCGGATCGTTACCGAGCAGGCCGACGCCGCCGGGTTGACCCACGAGGACGGCAAGATCGAGTGTCTCTACTATCAGGGCGAGATCCGGGTCGGCGACGTCGTCGGCACCTTCGACGAGAACCGCTTTAGCTACGAGGGGACCCAGCTCTCGAAGGAGGTCCTGCGCCAGTACCACAAGCGCACCCAGCCCGACTGGGTCCGGGCCGTCGACGACGCCAAGGCCGAGGCCAAAGCCGAGGACGTCGCCGACTGGAAATCGCTCTGCGAGGAAGCGCCCGAGCCCCTCGAGGAGTCGGTCCTCGAAACCGCGAGCGAACTGTATCGCAGCGGTGCGAACGCCTACACCGACCGCGAATTCTTCGACGCGCCGCCGCTCTCGAGCGCGATCGGCGCGGTCCGGCGGCTCTGACGGCGGCGAGTCCGGGCGGGAACGAACGCCGCTACCGGCTCGATCACGCGTCCATTGCTGTCATTTCTCACCCGGCACCGGACAAAGTAACCCTCATATGGCGGGAGTGGCGACGATCGAACGAACACGAATGAGTCTCATAGCCAGCACAGCGGGTATCGTCCTGTTCAGCTTCACGTCCGGTATCGCGATGGTCGCGACCGTCATGCTGAGCGTCTTCATGTTGGCCATCCTGTTTCTGACGTTCGCGCCGCTTCGCTCGAGCGATTGGGCGGGTCGGGAGGACGCGACCGCGGCGGCGAGTGCCGAACCGAGCGACGACTGAACACCTCGTCCGTCGCCCGTTCCGCTCGCGTCGTCTCCCTCGCCGCTCGAGCCATCGGTTCGTCTCGAGCGACGACTCCAGCGGATGCGGCTGCCTGGGGTTTCGCCTGCCTGTACTCACCGCCGAACGTGACGGAGTTCATGACAGTACGGAATCAGTACATTTTTGATGGATCGTGCGTATCTTCCCGGTGATTCGTTCTATGACCCGCCGGATCTCGGTTCGTCCGGTGTTCGACCCCCTCTCGCCCCCCGCCGCGTGACGGGCCCGATAGCCGCAGCACTCGGGTTCGTTTCGCTACCGCCGCGGTAGCCGCACTTTCTCTCGACCGAACACGCACATGCCGACATCCACCGAGCCACCGGTCACCGGCCGTGGCTCGCACGACCGCGTATCGATATTCGAATCACCGCCGACCCGATCGCTCGAACCGCCCGGAGCCGTGTCGCCGCTCCGCAGGGGTGGTCCGCGATGATCGCCGCCGGGCGCTTGCTGGGGCGAAACCGGGACTTTCGCCGCTTCGTCGCCGGTCAGTTCGCGACGAACGCCGGGGACAGTCTCTACACGGTCGCCGTACTCTGGCTCGCCTTCGAACTGACCGGGTCGACCCTCGTCACCGGCACATTGAACGCGATACTGCTGCTCCCGTGGCTGCTGCAGGTGTTCGCCGGCCCGCTCGTCGACCGGCTACCGCTCAGATCCGTCCTCGTCGGCTCACAGGTGGTCCAGGGCGTCGTCGTACTCGTCCTGCCGCTCGCAGCGGTGACCGGACGGCTCCGCGTCGGTCTCCTGTTCGTCGTCGCCCCAGTGCTGATGCTCGCGACGCTGGTGATGGGGCCGATGGAGACCGCGCTGCTCCCCCGGATCGTCGACGAGGACCGGCTCTCCGAGGCCAACTCCGCGCTGGCGACGGTGACGCTCGGGCTGGACATGGTGTTCGACGCGATCGGAGGCGGGGTCATCGCCGTCTTCGGCGCGACGACGCTGTTCCTCGCCGACTCGCTCACGTTCGCCGTCGCAGCGGTACTCTTCGCCGGAATCACGATCGGAACGCCCGCGAATTCGAACGAAAGCGGTGGGGCCGACGAGTCCGCACCGTCCGTCGGATCGATACTCCGGTCGTACGGTTCGGACCTCCGAGTGGGTATCGAAGTCCTCCGCGGGACCCTCTTCGTCGAACTGATTCTGCTGACTGCGGTGGCGAACTTCGCGACCGGGGTCGCGCTGGCGATTCTGCCGGCGTTCGGCGACGGACTGGGCGGTCCCGCGATCTACGGCCTGCTGCTGGGGGCCCTTGGCATCGGTCGGCTCGTCGGATCGATCCTCGGTCCGTACGTGGCCGGCGTCCCATACGGGACGGTACTGCTCTCGCACGGGCTCGGTGCGGGGTGTTGGGTCGCGGCGGTCGTCGCGCCGTCGCCGGCGCTTACGGTCGCACTGTTCGGCCTCGCGTGGGTGCCGATCGGCGCATCGGGCGTACTCACGGCGACGCTGAACCAGCGACTGTTTCCGGCCGACCTACTGGGCCGGATCTCGGCAACGAAGGGGACCGCTTCGGGGGCGACGCTCCCGCTTGGCTCGCTCGTCGGCGGGGTCGTCGCCGATACGCTGGGAACGACGACCACCATGGCGCTGGCCCCGGGCGGCTTCGGCTTCACGGCCGCCTACGTCCTCCTGCGGCCGCGGCTCCGCCGCCTCCCCGCGGCCGAGGCCGCGACTCCGGACGACTTCGATCTCCGGTTCGGGACGGAGCGGCCCGAACCGTAAGGGGCTCGCTTCGATCCCTACCGCGCGGAGTCGACCCTACAGCCCGTACTGGTCCCCACCAGACGGGCGACGGCGCGACGTCCTCGAAGCCGGCGCCCTCGAGCAACGGGCGGCGGTCGGTATATGTCGCCGGTCGTCCCAGTAGTCGGTATGGAGACCGAAGTCACGGTGTACGGCCCGCTCCGGAGCGCGACCGGCAACAAGACGGTGGTCCTCGAGTGGGCGGGCGGGACCGTCGCCGACGCGCTCGCGGCGCTCGTCGACGCCTATCCGCGCGCGGCGTCGCACCTCTACGACGGCGACGCGGTACGCGCGAGCGTCAGGGTCTCGCTCGAGGGCGATCGGGCCGGGCTCGACGAGTCAGTACCCGAGGGCGCGGCGCTGGCGGTAGTGCCGGCCGTGCAGGGCGGATCTCGTCACTGAGTGATGGACGGAGTCGAAAGAAACGGGAAGACGAACGAGTTCGCTGCTATCGTGGCTGCAGTGAGGACCACGCCCTCCCCAACCGATTTCTACTCACGGGCACGAAGTGCCCGTTCGTATGGTTCGCGGAACCGTCGGTTCCGCGCTAACGCTCGGTCACTCCGTTCGCTCGCTCATCCCTCGCGCGAGATCGTGCCACGGCTCACCAGTGGTTCGCCGTGTCCCAGCGCGCGCCACCGCAGGGGGAAAGCGGAGGGGGCTACGGCACGGGGCCGGCTACAGTCCGTACTGCTCGCGCACGAGGTGGTCCATCCCGCGGTCCTCGAGGATGTCCATCGGAGCTAGCATGTCCAGTTGGACGACGCCGGGGAGCCGGCCGATCTGGACGCCGCCGGTAAACGTACACCGCGAGCGGACCTCGCCCTCGCTCATCTCGAGCAACTTCCCGGCGCGATCGAAGGCGTTCTGCGTGGCGTCGTTGACCGTCGCGCCGGAGCCGACGACCTGGATCGGACCCATGTCCGTCTCGACGTCGACGTCGTGTTCCGCGCCGAGGTCGCGGCCCGCCTCGCGCTCCTCGTCGCTGTAGGGTTTGCTGATGAACGGCAGGTCCTCCTCCGGCGGGAGCAAGACGGGGCCGTCGATCTCGAGGTCGTCGATGACCTCGACGTCCATTCGGACGGTGCCGCTGACGTCGGTCGTGTGCAGGGAGAGTTCGCCGTCGCCCTGATTGGCGTGGAGGTCGCCAACGTAGACCCCGCCGCCGTCGACCTTGACGGGACAGATCAGCGTCGCGCCCTCGCGGACCTGCGGGATGTCCATGTGGCCGTCAGTGCGGGCCTCGAGGTCGGCCTCGCTGTCGACGCCGTAGTCGTGGTCGGCCCCGATGAGGAACTGGCCGAAGTCGCCAGCGTTGTGCGAGTCGGGCATCGTGACCGGTGGGGTCGTCCCGACGTTGCCGATGAACGGGCGCAGCCGACCCAGCGTTCCGGGCATCTCGCCGGGCTCGTACAGCAGGATCGGGTGCTGTCGGGAGTTGGCAGGGATGTCCATTACTTCCGCGGCGTCCTCGGCGAGTTCGTGGGCCGCGTCCTCGTCGAGGGTGATCCCGACGGTCCCGTCGTCGAAAGCGACGGTGTAGCCGTACTCGAAGCCGAACGAAGAGGCGTTCGCGCCGCACTCGGCGCACTTGATCGCGTCCTCGCCGGTCCCTTCGACGATCGAGTCGGGCCACTTCGTGCCACACTCCGGACAGCGGTGGTCGACGAACGGGTCGTCGCCGAAGGCGTCCTCGCGCTCGGCCATCGAGCCCGTACTCGTCGCCATGCTCGTGACCTCGATATCGCGGATGTGTAAGGCGATCGCGTCGCCGACCTCGGCCCCCGCGACGCGGATCGGCCGGGTCACCTCGTGGCCGCCGTGGAACTCCGGTGTTACCATCGGCCCCCAACAGCCCGGCGGGGTGTAGGTCTCGATCGTCCCGCCGTCCGCGACGGTCCCCGCCCACTCCTGATCGGGGCCGACGAGCCCGAGCGTGTACTGGTCGACGTGCAGCTCCCGGTGGATATCTTGTTGTGCCATACCAATCCATAGTTGGTCGCTGACGTCGATAAGGGTGCCGCTCACGGAACCGACGGTGAGCGCTCGTCCGCCCTCGGATGAACGGACGACGGGGCGAAACTATGTCGAGCGACGCCGATTCGACTCCCCGATCCGGTTTCGGTGGCGACCGGCGCTGGTTGCGGCTGTGTTCCCGACATCCACGACGACCACGCTCCGCTGTTCGAACGGGTCGCGATCGACCGGGAGAACGCCTGCCGGGGTCGGACGAACTCGTTCGGCTGGCCGTGGCCGAATCCGCCGCAATAGGTTCGTTCAAGTGGCTCTCGTGTCTTCTGTCAAGCGATGACTGACTCGACGGATGCGGATTCGCCCGAGTGTCGACAGTGTGGGAGCCCAGTGGGATCGTCTTCCGAACAGCGCGTCGTGACGACCGTCGAGGACGGCACCGCCGTCCACCGGCATTTCTGCAGCGACGACTGCCGCGATCAGTGGGAATCGTCGGACTCGGCCTGAGTATCGGGCTCGAGACGGGTCACTACGGTCCTCAAACGGAAGATAGCGGGAGAGACGAACGCCGCCGCGGCTATTGGTCCTTGGCGACCGCGCTGCCGATCCCGTCGACCGGCCGATCGGGCGTGAACTCGTCGATTTCGTCGGGGAGCCCGAGCTGGTATTTGGTGCCGTTTTCCCGGACCGAGGTCCGACCGCGGTGGACCGAAACGTCGCCGTTTAAGTGGAGCTGGACGGCCTCGAGCAAGGCGTCTGCCTCCAGTGGCTGGCCGCGGTGTTTCATGTCGTCTATATCGGCGTCGTCGGGGACGTCGAACGCGCGCTGGGTAATGATCGGCCCCTGATCGAGGTCGGTCGTGACGTAGTGGGCGGTGACGCCCGCGACGCGGACGCCTTCGTCCAGTGCCTGCCGGTAGGCCTCCGCGCCGGGGAAGGCCGGCAGCAGGGAGGGGTGGACGTTGATGATGCGGTCCTCGTAGCGAAAGACCACGTTCGGCGAGAGGATTCGCATGTACCGCGCGAGGACGATCAGGTCGACGTCGTACTCCGCGAGGAGTTCGAGCAGTTCGTCCTCGTTTTGCTGGCCGCCCTCGTCGCCGATGTCGTGGAACGGGACGTCGTAGTGTTCGGCCAGCGGCTGTAAGTCGTCGTGATTGCCGATGACGACCCCGATGTCGGCGCCGAGTTCGTCGTTGGCCCAGGCCTCGAACAGCGCCTCGAGGCAGTGGCTCTCCTTGGTGACGAGGACGGCGATCTGCTGGCTCTCGCGATCGGACGGGAACCGGACCTGGACGTCGAGTCCGAGGTCGTCCCCGAGGTCGTGGAGGTCTTCCCGGAGCGTCGACTCGGTACAGACCATCTCCGAGGTGTCGACGGCGAGATACATCCGGAAGACGCCGTCACGAACCGCCTGATCGAGGTCCTCGATGTTGATTCCGCGCTCGAACAGGAGGCTGGTTACGTTCGCGATCAGTCCCGTGTCGTCCTCTCCGATCACCGTGATCTCGGTTACGTCGGTCGTCAACGCTGCCACCTCCGCTCGAGCGATTCGCGATTCATCACGACGGATCCCAGTCCACGAGCGGCTAAAAGTCCTGCTTTCCGGCAGAGTGCGTGAGAATCGCCCGCATTCCGTTTCGGAGCGGTCCGTCGGGGCGAACCATGCCGTTCCGATGGCAGTGGCGTTCCTGCCGTGCCAGCAGCGAGACGGCTCCCTCGAGCGGATTCGCCGGACACGAGACGCTGTTTTCCCCACGGGTGACGGATCGGACCGCCGGACAGGTGTCGTTCCAGTCGGACGCCGATGCGGTGACCGTCCACGCCACCGGCGACTGGGGTGGCGGGACACGGGGCGATCCCCCGACTCGTATCGATATCCACGAACATGTATTACGGAGCCAAGGCGAAAGCGTTTTTGAGCACGGTTGCGGGGTATCAGGTGATGACCGCCTACACCGCGACGGTGACGGTTCGACTCAAACGTGGCGTCTTAGATCCGGAGGCCGAGACGACCGCACAGGCCTTGGAGCGGCTGGGCTTCGAACTCGAGGAGTTGCGCTCGGCCGACCGCTTCGAGGTCGACCTCGAGGCCGAAAGCGCCGAGGCTGCGCGCGAGCGCGCAGACGAGATGGCCGAACGGCTGCTGGCGAACCCGACCATCCACGACTACGACGTGGAGGTCGCCGAACGGTAGATGACGGTTTCTCTCACACCGATCGAAACCGTCGATCGCAACACCGCGGGGTGGCGACTGTGACGGTTTCGATCGTCCGCTTCGGCGGCTCGAACTGCGACCGCGACGCCGAGCGCGCCCTCGAGTACCTCGGCATCGACGCCGAGATCGTCTGGCACGAGGACGGACTTCCCGCGGACACGACGGGGATCGTCCTCCCCGGCGGGTTCTCCTACGGCGACTACCTGCGGGCCGGCGCGATGGCGGCCCGGTCGCCGATCATGGCCGAGGTCCGCGAGGCCGCCGCGGACGGCGTCCCCGTCCTCGGGGTCTGTAACGGCGCGCAGGTCGGCTGCGAAGCCGGACTTACGGAGGGTGCCTTTACCACCAACGAGAGCGCGCGCTTCCAGTGTGAACACGTCCATCTGCGTGTCGAGCGAGCGGACACCCCCTGGACCGCCGCCTACGAGGAAGGCGAGGTCATCGAGGTGCCGATCGCCCACGGCGAGGGCCGCTACGAGATCGCCGACGACCGACTGGCCGACCTCGAGGACGAAGGCCGGGTCCTCTTCCGATACTGCGACGCGGACGGCGAGACGAGCCCCGAGGCCAACCCCAACGGCTCGAAACACGCCGTCGCGGGCGTCCTCGGCGAACGCGACACCGTCGCGGTGTTGATGCCCCACCCCGAGCGCGCGACCCTCCCCGACATCGGCCCGACCGACGGGCAGGGTGTGTTGTGCGGGTTCGAACAGTAATTCGCAGCGTCACTGCCGCTCGGTCTATTTTACCCTCCTTCCGAAACGATAAGAACTACGACGCAGTTCGTGAACTGAGTGAAACAGTAATAGGGGGCTAGTTCGTTGAACACGACCGGACTATCGAGGCATGGATAGGATCATCGGTCCGGACACGCGAGCCGTCGTCATCGGTACCGACACCGGCGACGCCGAACGCGCCCTCGAGGAGCGCGGCGTCTCGGTCGCGTCGACTCGGTCGGTCGCCGAGTGTCTCGACCGACTCGGGACGGCCGACTGCATCGTGATCGCCGGCTCGGGTTCGGCCGTGAACCCGGTCGCGTGTTGTCGGCGACTCCGCGACCGGCGGGCCGACGTGCCGATCGTCGTCTTCCCCGATGGCGGCAGCGAACGGCTCGCAGGCGATGTCGTCGCGGCGGGGGCAGACGGCTACGTCCCCCGATCACAGGGAACGGAACCGCTCCTCGAGCGGCTTCGGAAACTGCTTGCGGACCGAGAGAACGGAAACCGTGACCCGTCGGACACCGAACACAAGCGTCCGTTCGAGGCCGTTCCGTCATCGACGGCCGATCCCTCGAGCCGACTCGAACTGCTCGTCGAACAGTCGCCGCTCGCGATCATCGAGTGGAACCTCGAGTTCGGGGTCCGAAACTGGAACCCGGCGGCGACGGAACTGTTCGGCTACACCGCCAACGAGGCGATGGGCCAGGTCGCGCCCGACTTCCTCGTTCCCGAGGGGGACCGCGAAGCGGTCCGGGAGTACTGGGAGCGACTCGTCGACGGCGACCCGGATGAGTTGCCCTCGCGACAGGTCAACCGCAACCGGTGCAAGGACGGGACGACGATAACCTGCGAGTGGTTCAATACGCCGATCGTCGAGGACGGCGAGATCGTCAGCGTCCTCTCGTTCGGGCAGGACATCACCGCGGACGTCAAGCGCGCGACCGCGCTCGAGGCGCTGCAGGAGACGACCCGTGAGCTGCTCCGGGCGGAATCGACCGACGAGATCGCCGACATCGTCATGGCGGCGACCGAGGACGTGATCGACCGGCCGCTGGGCTCGATCAGGTACTACGACGAGGAAACCGACCGCCTCGAACTCGCCGGCATCACGTCCGAACTCGACCGTCGTACCGGCGATATTTCGTCGGTCGGCGGCGAGTATACGAGCCTCTGGAACGCCTACACCGAGGGGGAATCGACCGTCGTCGAGGAGCCATCAACCGACCGGGTCCCCTACGATGTCACGATCGGCATGGGGAACGCGGTCCTCCAGCCGCTCGGCGATCACGGCATACTCTCGGTGGCGTCCCCCGCGACGAGCGAACTCGACGAGGCCGAACGCAACCTCCTCAACGTCCTCGCGACGACGGCCGAGGCGGCGCTCGATCGGGCCGCTCGGGAACGCGAACTCGAGCGAACGAAGACGGTCGTCGAGACGGTCGGCGACTGCGTCTATCAACTCGACCACGAGGGCCGGTTCGTGACCGTCAACGATACGATGGCGACGACGACGGGCTACGATCGCGACGACCTCCTCGGCGAACACGTCTCGACGATACTCACCGACGAAAGCGTCGCGCGCGGGCAACGCTACGTCGAGGAGTTGCTGGCCGACGACGACCGACGCGTCGCGACCTACGAGATCACGCTGACGAATACGGACGGGACGGAAACGCCCGCCGAGGTCAACATGGCGCTGTTGACGACCGACGGGGAACTCGAGGGAACGGTCGGCATCGCCCGCGACATCAGCGACCGCAAGCGCATGGAGCGACAGCTGGTTGATCGAAAGGCGAAGATTCAGGGGCTCCACGGCGTCGCCTCCCGGCTCGACGGCTGTGAGAGCCGCGCGGAGATCTACGACGTGGCCATCGAAGCCGCGGAGGATGTCCTTGACTTCGACGGCTGTGTCATCGACATGGTCAGCGGGGACGAACTCGTCACGGAAGCCGCGTCGTCGGCTCTCACGGCCGACCCCGAAGACAGGACCCCGATCGACGGCTGTCTCGCCGGCCGAACCTATCGCACCGGCCAGTTGTTCCGACTGGACGACGTGACGGGCGATCGAACGCCACGGATCGAGGGCTGCCGGTCGGTCCTGACGGCCCCGATCGGCGATCGGGCCGTGTTCCAGGCCGTCTCCCGGGAGCCGTCGGCGTTTTCCCCGACCGACGAGGAGTTGACGGAGCTGTTGCTCTCTCACGTCGCCGACGCGCTCGACCGGATCGCGTTCGAGGAGCGGCTACGAACCGAGCGCGACCGGTTCGCCGCCCTGTTCGAGAACGTCCCCGACGGCGTCGTCAGCGTCAGCAACCTCTCGGACGGGCCGATCGTCGAGGCAGTCAACCCGGCGTTCGAGCGACTCTTCGGCTACGAGGAGTCGACCCTCGTCGGCGAGTCGCTCGACGAGTTCGTCGTGCCGACCGACAGGACGGACGAGGCCGAGACGCTCAACCGACGCGGCAGCAGGGGCAAGGTCGGCGAGGCCGAGGTCAAACGACGGACCGTGAACGGCCTGCGCGATTTCCGGCTCCGGGTCGTCCCGATCGAGATGGACGGCTCGTCGGACCGCGCCTTCGGCCTGTACACCGACATCACCGAACGGAAACAGCGCCAGAAACGCCTCGAGATCCTCAACCGCGTGCTGCGACACGACCTGCGAAACGGGATGAACATCATCGAGGGCTGTGCCGAGATGCTCGCCGACGCCGTCGGCGAGGACGAGTACGTCGAAACCATTCGAAACCGGACGAACGAACTCGTCGGGCTCGCGGAGAAGACCCGCGCCGTCGAGCGCGTCCTCGACTGCGATCAGGCACCGACCGGCCCGCTCGACATCTCGGCGGCGATCGACCGCGCGATCGACCGCCTCGAGGACGCTGCGCCGGCGGTCGAGGTCACCCGAACGCTGCCGGACGGTGTCCAGGCGCGCGCCGACGAATACCTCGAGACGGCGATCTACCAGGTCCTCGAGAACGCCGTCGAACACAGCGATCGGGACCGGCCGGCCATCGACGTGACCCTTCGGGACTGCCCGGACGACGAACTGCTGACGCTCTCGATCGCCGACGACGGCCCCGGCATCCCCGACGAGGAGCGCGAACTGCTCGAGGGCGAACGGGAGATCACCCAACTGCGCCACGGCAGCGGACTCGGCCTCTGGCTCGTCAACTGGGTCGTCACCCAGACCGGCGGTCAGCTCTCCTTCGCCGACAACGACCCCCGCGGGACCGTCGTCACGCTCGAGGTCCCGCGCGCGGACGCGGAACCGATCCGCTCGGCGTCGGACGAGCCGGCTACCGGCGACTGAGACGGGTTGTTGTCACTGTATACCGGTGTCCCCGCAGGACCGTCGCAGGTACACCGGTGGTAACCGACAGTGAACCGTATGAGGCGGCGGCCGCGCTACCGACCCCACTCGTAGAACCACCAGCCAAGCCCCAGCAACAGCAGTCCTGCGCCGAACGCGGAGGTGGCAGGCTCGGGAAAGACGACGAGGAGAATACCAATGAGGATCAGGACGGTCGGCTCGAGTTCGTTGACGTATCGGGATGGGACGGGAAGCGCCATATCCGCCCGACCCGCGCCAGTGCCAAAACGGTTCGTCCTGCGACTGCCGCCGTTATCGGGTTAGCGGCTGGTTGAAGCTCCGCTCGCGCTCGATGACCGTCTCCCAGGTCAGTTCGCACTCACAGGAAACCTGCTCGAAGACCGATGGGTCCTGCCGCAGATCGAAGTCCTTGATCGCCTTCTGAACGCGGTCGTCACACTCCCCGCAGTTGTGCGGGCCGCGGTCGGAGCCGTGGCCGACCGGATCCGAGACGACGATCGCGTCGGCGTCCGCGGTCTCCTCGAGGACGTGGGCGACCGACCAGAGCCACGGCGGCCGGTAGCCGTCCTCGAAGTAGAGGTCGTCGACCATCGTGTAGCGCTGGACGTTACAGGGGTTCATCGAGACGGTATGGCAGCCGTCGACGTCGGCACAGCGCTCGACGGAGGAGATCATGTCCTCGGCGGCTTCGGACTCGGTGAGGAAAGGCGGCTTCATCAGCAGGTAGGCCTTGATGCCGGCCTCGACGTCGCCGTCCGCCTCAGCGTCAGCAGCGGCGGCCTCGGCGCAGGCGTCCTCGAAGTCCGCGAAGTCGAAGTACTTGTTCACGCAGTCGTGACGGACGCGGTCGGTCGCCGTCTCGAGGCCGATCGCGACGTCCGTATCGAGTCCGTGCTGGGTGAAGTCGCCGATCTTCTCGCGGTCGACGAAGTCGGGCAGCGACTCGACGACGATCCGGTCGCGGTCCGCGAAGGTGTCGGCGATCGCCCGGCGACTCTCCGCACCGACCTCGCGCTCGTCGAGGAACGAGCCGGAGGTGTAGATCTTGATGAGGTCGGCCGGCTCGTCAGCATTGTCCGCCTCGTGGGCCAGACAGACGTCGATCTGGTCCATCAGAGCGTCGTGGGAGACCGACCCACCGTCGACGCTTTCGGCGACGTAGCCACACATCGTACAGCCGCCGGCGCGGGCCCACCGGCAGCCGCCGGTGTTGAGGATAATCGTCAGGCTCGTCTTGACGCCGTCGGGCGTGTTGTCCTCATCGAGCCAGACGCGGGTCGGCTCGTGGGGGTCGTAGCTGGCCTCCTTTCGCGAGCGGATCTCCCGCATCGCCTGATTGTGGGCGTCCATGCCCTTGCCCTGCTCGTAGACCTCGGGGCTCGGTTTGCTCATTAGGAGACGCAAGCGGCCCGGAGCGTAAAGCGCCTTCGTCTATGCCGTTCCGAACGCCATCCCGTCGAGACATCGGTAGCCGGCGAAGGAGTTACGTTGTAAGGACTGTAAATATCACACGTAGCCGAACCCATGTCTAACGCAAGCAAGCGGATTCCGGTGACAGAAGAGCGATGGGAGGAACTGAACGAACTCAAGGGGGCCGGCGAAACGTACGACGATCTCCTCGCGGAGTTGATTCGGGAACACAAGCGGCGGGAACTTGCCGAACGGACGCGGGAGGTCCGGGATACCGATAGCGAGGCGTTGACGGCACTCGATGAGTTATAGGGTTCTGCTCGCGGACCAGCCACGCGAGTACGTCGCCGCTCTCGATGAAAAGAGTACGCGGATCGTCAGGGAAAACCTGCGGAAACTCGAGTCCGACCCGTATCCGCGACCCGATTCCGGGAGCGGTGATAAGGAGAAGCTTATCGTCGACGGCGAAGAACTCTATCGACTGCATATCGGCCGGACCCACACGGCGTTCTACGACGTCCTCGAGGACGAGCGAGAAGTTCGCGTCGTCGAGTTGCTGGATATCGATGACGCGCACAAACGCTATGGGTTCGACTGATCGAGAGAGGTCCCGTCGATCCGTCGCTCGAAAACCGTCACGACTTACGTCCGACGGGCCAACCCGAAGCCAATGCGCGAGTCCTTCGAGATCCGGGACACCGACGCCGGCGGCCGTATCGGGGAGCTAACGGTTCCCCGCGCCGGGACGACCGTCGAGACCCCGGCCCTGTTACCGGTCATCAACCCGAACTTAGACACGATCAGCCCCCGTCGGCTCGCCGACGAGTTCGGCGCCGAGATCCTCATCACGAACTCCTACATTATCCACGGCGACGACACGCTCCACGAGCGGGCCCTCGAGGAGGGGCTCCACGACTTGCTCGACTTTCCGGGCGCGATCATGACCGACTCCGGCTCGTTCCAGCTCTCGGAGTACGGCGAAATCGACGTCACCACCGAGGAGATCCTCGACTTCCAGCGCGAGATCGGCTCCGACATCGCCACGCCGGTCGACATCCCGACCCCGCCGGACGTCTCCCACGATCGGGCCGCGAGCGACCTCGAGACGACACAGGAACGCCTCGAGATCGCCGAGGACGTTGATACGGGCGAGATGCTCGTCAGCGCGCCGGTCCAAGGCTCGACCTACCCCGATCTTCGTGAGCAGGCCGGCCGCCACGCTGCGGGAACCGACCTCGACGTCTTTCCGGTCGGCGCGGTCGTCCCGCTGATGAACGACTACCGGTACGACGACATGATCGAGGTCGTCGCCGCCGCCAAGCGGGGACTGGGAGCCGACGCGCCGGTCCACCTCTTCGGGGCCGGCCATCCCATGATGTTCGCGCTGGCCGTCGCCGCGGGCTGTGACCTGTTCGACTCGGCGGCCTACGCGCTGTACGCCCGCGACGACCGCTACCTGACGGTCCGTGGCACCAGACATCTCGCGGATCTGGACTACCTCCCCTGTTCGTGTGCCGTCTGTACCGATCACTCGCCGGCCGAACTGCGCGCGCTGCCCGACGCCGAGCGCGAGTCCGAACTGGCCGCCCACAACCTCCACGTCACCTTCGCGGAAATCCGCCGGATCAAGCAGGCGATCCGGGCCGGAAACCTGCTCGAACTCGTCGAGCAACGCGCCCGCTCACATCCGGCGATGCTCGACGGCTACCGCACGCTGCTCGATCACGCCGCCCAACTCGAGCGATCCGATCCCGTCTCGAAGGGGTCGTTCTTCTACACCTCCCACGAGAGCGCCCGCCGGCCCGAAGTCGTCCGGCATCACCGACGGCTCGAGCGGCTCTCGGTGCCGGATTCGCTGTTGCTCACCGTCGACCGATCCGCGCCCGACGCGGGGTACGACGACGTCTGGCGGGTCCAACCGCCGTTCGGTCCCTTCCCGCGGGCGCTCTCGAAGACGTATCCGCTCACCGCCGAGACCCCCGAGCGGACCGATCGGGCCGCCCTCGAGGCCGCCGCCGACGGCGTCGCTCGCCTCGTCGAGACGAGCCCGGAGACCAGCGTCACGCTGGCCCATCGGGACTGGCCCGCCGACGTCCTCGAGCGACTCCCCGACGGGGTGGCCCTCGTCGATCTCGCTGACGAGGCGTGAGCCGGGGCGACTCGAGTAGGAAAACGAGGAATCGGCCGTCGCGGCCGGGTTCCGGCGGGAGCGAGGTTACGCGTTGGACTGGCGAACCGAGACCGACGGGGCGGCCGACGTACCGTCGATCGAGATCTCGACGTCGTCGGTACAGTCGACCGCGACCCGCTGCCCGTCGTAGTCGAACTCGAGGCGACCGTGCCGAGGGCCGCCGGTCCGCGTCGGCTCGAAGAGGGCGTCGATCGCGTCCGGATCGATCCACTCGTAGAGGGGTGGGAGATCGACCGGATCGACGTTCCGGTGGGTCGCGATCACGTTGACGACCGCGCTACTGACCGTCTCGTGGACTGCGTCGCCGCCGGTGCCGGTGGAGGAGTTTGTCACGACGTACTCAAGCGGCGTTGCGTATAAAACGATGACGGCGATTGTCTCGGGTAGAGCGCTATTTGTACGTCGAAATCAACCGTCTCACGTTCGCTGTGTCGCAATTCGGTTCCCACTCTGTTCGGAACGGCTGGCTGCCCTCGCGCGTCGCGGCGACCGGTCACTCGTCCGCACTGACGGAACGTTTCCGACCGACCGCAGCGGTGGGCTATCCGGATCGGAACACCGAAACCCTCGGCGCTTCCCGTTCCCGGTATGTTCGGACCAGCCGTACTCGGCGGCGGGCTGCTCGTTGCGTTCGTGATCGGAACGTGGCTGTTCAGACGGATTCGTGGCCGCGGGCGGTCGGCGGCCGCGCAGCGCTCCCGAAAGCGCCACGAGGAGGCACAGGACCGCGACCCACCGGTCGATATCGGCGACGTCGAGACCGTCGCCATTCGGGAGTTCACCGATCACCACTCCGGTGAGCGACGGGCCGTCGGCAAGGTGGAAGGGTTCGTCGTCTTCGTCGAGGACGTCCCCGCCGACTGCGAGCCGACCGACGCGATCCGCATCAAGATCCTCTCGTTCAACCGCGGCCACACCTCCGCGACGGCGACGTATCTCGAACGCGCCTGAGCGCCGCGTCGCTACCGGTCGAACGGCCAAAAAAAAGCGATCGTCTCAGTTCCGCTGGCGGAGCAGCAGTGCCGTCAGCAGTCCCGCGACCGACGCGAGCGCGATCCCCGGACCGAAGCCGGGGATGCTGTCGTCTTCGTCGTCGCCGTCGTCGGTCTCGTTACTCGTCTCGGCGCTTTCGGTGCTGAGATACTCGCTCATCGTGTCGGTGGGGACCGCGGGGAACTCCTTGTCCCACTCGCCGGCCTCGTGGACGGTCGTCTCGTCGCCGACGACCTCGAGGTGATCGATATCGGCCTTCGTGGCCGAGGCGGTGTCGACGTCGCCCATGTCCTCGACGTGGACGTACATCGATGCGGTGTCACCGGACGCCGTACTGGAGACGCCGCTGACGGCCATCGTCCCCGTGACGGTGTCGGTCAGTTCGCTCATGTCCTCGAACTTCGCACCGCCCTCGAGGCGCACCGTCCCGTCGCTCATGTCGGCGTCGACGCGAGCGACCTGCAGGTTGGCGTCGGACAGCGCCTGCATGAACTGGGTTGCCTCGGGCGACGTCGTGCCGGTCGGACCGGTCTGGGCCGACTGGGCCATGGCGTCGATCGCCTGCTGGGACAGCTCCTGGCCCTCGAGTTCGAACATGCCCTCGAGCGAGAGCTGGTCCCCGTCGGTGTCGGCCGACAGTTCGAATTTGACGTCGTTCATGGAGTCGATACCTCGGGACTCGAGTTCGTCGACGTAGTCGGCCCAGTTCGCGGTGTCACTGGAGGCCTGAACGTCGAACTGCAACTCCTCTCCGGTGGTCTGCTCGAGCGACGCGTCCCACTCCATGTTCGTCTCGAGGTTCGCGGCCTGCTGTGCCTCGATGGCCGTCCGGGCGTCCTCGATGTTCATCTGCTCGAGGTCTTCCTCCGAGGCGGCCGATTCGGCCGCATCGAGCATCGCCATCGTGAGTTCGTCGTAGTTCGAGAGCTTGACGTCCCACTCGGCGTTCATCGAGTCACCGCGGTTTTCGACCCGCACGTCGACGGTTTCGATCTCGAGGTCGGTGACGCCGGTCGCGACCGCCTGGGCCTCTTCCTGGCTCAGCCCGGCGGTGTCGTCGTTCATCAGCATGACCGGGAGCATCTGTTCGATCCCGCTGTCGATGCCGGTGTACTCGATCGTGAACTCGAGTTCGAGGCGGTTGGTTCTCTCGTCGAAGTTGTAGTTCTCGATCGTGACGTCGGCATCCCCGCCGAGCTGCATGGCGAAGCTGGCGTACTGCTCGGTGAGCGTCTGCTTGGCCTGCTCTCGCGTCTCCCAGTCGGACGCGGCGTAGCTGGAGACGGTCCGTTCATCGGTCACATCGAGAGTGTAGCCGTTCGAGGTCTCCTCGAGGAAGACGTCGAGGGTCTGGCCGTCGCTCGTCGCGCCCATCGCGCTCTCGGCCGTGACGGTCGCGGAGCCGCTCGTCTCGAAGCGGTCGGCGCTCATCGTGAGCTGGCCGTCGGACTCGACCGTCGTCGGGGTCGAGTCCTCGCCGGCGAACGCGCCGGTCGCACTCGCCTCGAACGCGTTGGTCTCGTCGGTGACCTCACCGGAGACGTCGAGGTCGAGGCGTTTCAGGTCCTCCGGCTGTTCCATGACGAACGAGCCGTTCCCGGTGAAGCCGTCCTGATCGAGGACCGCCGAGACGGAGCCGCTCTCGAACTCGTCGGTCTCCTCGTAGTCGCCCTCGACCAGCATGTAGGCCAGCCCTTCGCTGACGTCCATGCCGACCTGGAACTCGTCGAGGTCCTCCATGTCGTCCTCGTATGCGAGGACGGCGCTGCCGTTCTCGCCGAGATAGACCTCGTCGGCCGCGCCGAGTTCGGAGCCGGCTTGGGAGGCGGTCTGATACGATTCCACGGTCGGTTCCGCTGCAACAGCAGTCGTCGTCGACCCGCCGTAGACGACCGGCAGGCCGATGGTCGCGAGTCCGACTGCTGCGACTACGAGCAGGATCAGGAACGCCCTGAACCCGTCCGTAGAGCGGAGGTTCGATTTCGATTCCATACGAGTGACATCCGACCGAGTGATCATAAAGGTTGATTTTCACACGTTTCTATCAATCGACGACCGGGACGGCCCTCGCCGCGGCCGACGACGGGTCGAACCGACCGCTCGCTATCGACACCCTCTTTCGCTCGCCGCGGCCATATCGGGTATGACCGAATACTTCGAAGTTCACGAGCGCGATGGGGCCGCGCGCGTGGGCGAACTCCGCCTCTCCTCGCCCCGAACGACGCCAGCACTCGTCGACGACGTCCTCGAGGACGCGGGGTCGCTCTGGAGCGCGGACCGCGATCTCCCCGACGGCGACGAGTCCCGGCTTACCGTGTTGCCCCACCGGGCGTTCCCCGGCGGCACCCCCGAGGAGGTCCAGGCATCGTTCGCCGTCGACGCCCCAGACGTCGACTACCCCAGCGTCGCGGTCGTCTCGAGCGAGGACGTCGAGTCGCAGGGAACGGACGCCTACGCGCTGTCGGACGTCCAGTCGGTGATGGGCCACGGGGCGGCGCTGGTCGAAGCGGTCGTCGACGTCCGCGAGGCGATCCCGGCCGACACCGCCCTGCTGTTCTCCGGCGTCGCGACGCCCCGAAACGTCGCCTTGCTCGCCTACGCCGGCGTCGACCTGTTCGACGCGACCGCGGCCGTCGTGAAGGGCACCGAGGGCCGCTATCTGACGACCGACGAGGCCTACTTCCTCGAGGACCTCGAGGAACTCCCCTGCTCGTGTCCCGCCTGTCAGGGGCCGCGCGAGGAGTTCACTCGCGAGGACTGTGCCGACCACAACCGACACGCTCTCGAATCCGAACTGGCGATCGTCCGCCGGCGGATCCGCGACGGGCGGCTGCGGGACTACCTCGAGGGGCAGGCCCGCCACGACCAGTGGCTCACCGCGGCCATGCGCGAACTCGACGACCAGTGGGGCTACCTCGAGGAACGGACGCCGATCCTCCGGGACGCACGGATCGACGCCGCGACCGGCGACACCCTCCGCCGGGTCGAGATCCAGCGCTTTGCCGACCGGGTGACCACGCGCTATCGCAACCGGTTCGACAACCCGCTGGTGCTGGTGCCCTGTTCGGCCGCCAAGCCCTACAGCGAGTCACAGAGCCACCGCCAGTTCCACGACGCTATCCAGTGGCGCGGCCACCTGGTCTCGATGACCTCGCCGATCGGCGTCGTGCCCCAGGAACTCGAGACGACCTACCCGGCCCAGCACTACGACACCGTCGTGACCGGCCGCTGGACGGAAGACGAGAAGGAGTTCGTCAGCGAGGTGCTACAGCGGTACCTCGAGCGCAACGAGTACCCGAAGATCGTCGCCCACGTCCCCGACGAGGGCTACCGCGATATCGTCGAACGCGTCGAGGAACGGCTCGACCTCGATATTACCTATACGGTCGCCGACCACCCGACCGACGACGAGTCGCTCGCGAATCTCTCGGAGGCGCTGTCGGGCGAGTTGAAGTACTCCAAGCGCGAGCGCGAACACAACACCGTCCGCGCGCTCGCCGACTACCTGCTCGGCGACGGGGCCGGCGACGACCTCTTCGCGGACATCCAGACGACGAGCCGCTACCCCAAAATTCAGGTGCGCGACGACGAGGACACCCAGCTCGCGACGATGGTCCCCCAGTACGGCACCCTCTCCTTTACGCTCGCTGGCGCGCGCCACTGGCTCGAGAGCGCGGCACCAACCAAACGCGTCGAGATCGACGGCTTCGTCCCCCACGGGAGCGTCCTCGCGCCGGGAGTCGTCGACGCCGACGAGGACATCCGCGTCGGAGACGAGGTGATCGTCGAGGGTCCGCAGGCCTTCGCCGTCGGCCGTGCCGAGATGTTCGGCCGTGAGATGGCCGAGAGTACGCGCGGGATCGCCTGCGAGATCCGCCACGTCGAAGAGAAGTAATCACGTCGCGTCGGAATCACAGTCACGGCCCTCCGAACCGTCCACCCGGCAGGACGGGCACTGACGGCCGTTTACGAATCGGTTGACGGATCGACCACACGCCGGACACTCCCAGAGACTCGCGTCGAACGCCCCCATCACTGTGTCTCCCTGATTCCGACGACTCCCATAGGCGTTTCCCTCCCTCTCGCCCCGGGAAAACGACGGACGGTGACGCCGCTACCGGCCCGGACACTCCTTGAGTAGATGTTCGCGATAGACGGCCGCGGGCACCGATTCCCCACAGAGGTCACACTCGCGATCGTCACGGTCGTCGGTCACGCTTCGAGGTGGCACCCGAACGACAATGTCTGTTTCGCCGGACCGATTCCGACAGCGGCTCGAGCGGCCCCGAGACCCGTTCGGACCGGTCCGAAGCCGGGACAGACCGTCAAACCGTGAACTCGTTTTATCTCCAGACGCGACGTAGAAAAATGTGGTGAACGAGATGAACAGTATCACAGCACCCACTGGACACGGCGAGGGCATCGACCTCGAGAACGACTGGCGGCGGCTCGCGATCGCGGGCGGAATCGTCGGGCTACTCGGACTGCTTGCGATGGCGGTGCCGGTCGTGACCGGGATCTCGGTCACGCTCGCGCTGGGACTGCTCCTGATCGCGGGCGGGATCGTCCACGCGGGCCACGCGTTCGCGGTGCGGGGCTGGCGCGGCTCGGCCTGGCAGACTGCGCTGGCAGTCGTTTCGATCGTCGCCGGAGCGGCGGTACTCGCGGCTCCAGCCATCGCGCTCGTTACCCTGACGATCGCGCTCGTAGCGTACCTGGCCGTCGAGGGAATCACGGAACTCGTGGCGGCGATGCGGCTGCCTGCCTCCCGCGGCCGGACCTCGATCGCCGTCAGCGGCGTCGCCGCGCTCGTCCTCGCCGGCCTCCTCTGGGCCGGTTTCCCGGCGACTGCGGCGTGGGCGATCGGCCTGCTCGTCGGCGCGAACCTCCTCGTGACCGGGATCGCGATGGTGACCGTCGCGGCGGCCGCTCGTCGTCCGCTCGAGGAGGCGACGCCGTCCGCGACCGGACCGCGCGGGGCGTAATCCCGGTCGGACCCCGGGACGGCCCGGCTCCGGCGGTCGCCGCGAAAGTGGTTGCATACTTCCTCGCCCGACGACAGCCGCGATCAGTGTGGCACTCGTTTCAGTGGCGACGACGGCGACCGACGGAACGTCTGAGCCGCAACTACTTTATTGTTTTAGGCAAGCCTAAATAATATGGACGGCGATCCACGCGGGGATCGCGGGCCGACGCGGCAGTCCGTCGCGTCACCCGAGACCCGCCCCGACGCTGCTCGTGAGGCCCGCCAGCGACTCGGCCGTAATCGGTCCGCACGGCATGGATGACGGACGCATCCCAGTACCTGCTCGTGTGCTATCTGGGCGCACAGGAGACCGGGGAGCCGGTGTCGCCGGGCTACGTCGCGGACGAACTCGAGCGGTCGCCGTCGGTCACGACGGAGACGCTCCAGCGTCTCGAGCGGCGGGGCTATCTGCGCTACGAACCGTACGAGGGAGCGACGCTAACCGAACAGGGACGCGAGGCGGCCGCCGACCTCCACGAGCGCTACGTCGTCCTGTCGACGTTCTTCCGAGAAGTCCTCGACCTCGCGGAGCCCGACCGCGAGGCGATGACACTGGCGGGCAGCGTCAGTCCGCTCGTGACCGAACGCGTCGCCGAAACGCTGCTCGAGGCCGAAGACGTCGAAGCGATCGACGTGCCGGTCTGAGACGCCGATCGAGAAATAACAAGAGCCGGGTCGAGAGAGCGGTTCGAGCCGCGGCGGGGGATCGCCCCGCACGAGCGGCCGTCAGTTCGTCGCCGACTCGAGGACCAGCGTGTCGTCCTCGAGGTAGTGTTCGATATGGTGAGTGTGTTCCTCGATGGTCACGAGCTGTTCGCGGAGCATCTCGGCGGTCGCGTGATCGCCGAGGTTCTCGGCGAGTTCGATGTGCTGGCGCGTACTCTCGATGATGTCGCCCATCATCTCGAGGTCGTTGGCAAGCGACGTCCGAATGTCGTAGACGTCCTCGTCTTCGGGTTCGACGGTCGCCTTCTCAGCCAGCGTCGTCATGTTCGCGTGTGGAACGCCGCCAAGCGCCTGCAGTCGCTCGGCGATCTCGTCGGCGGCGTCCTCGACGTCCTCGTAGACCTCCTGCAGGAACACGTGAATGTCGAGGAACTCCGCGCCCTCGACGTTCCAGTGGTGCTTGTGGAGCTGGTGATAGAGGACGTACGCGTCCGCCAGATCGCGGTTGAGCGCCTCGACGATCTGCTCGGCCTTCTCGGGCTCGAGCCTGAGCGAATTCTCCTCGACGGTACCGGCTTCCTGTTGGACGGTCTGCTGCGTGTTCATCACAGTAGTCTATAGGGCACCCACACTCATATAATTTATCTTATATTTTTTCGTGTGGCCTAAAAATCGGGCGGCGGGCACACGGTGGTTCAGGGGCCGAGAACGGAACTGCTAGAGACCGGCTGGCACCGAGATAGCATTCGGTCGTGCTACTCGCCGAATACCGACTCGAAGAACTTCCGCTCGGACGTCCGCAGATGCTGGTTGAAGGTCGCAGGCGCGATACCGAGGCGTTCGGCGATCTCCTCGCCCGTACTGCCTCGCGGCCAGTCGAAGTAGCCCGCGAAGTAGGCCGTCTCGAGGGCCGCCCGCTGTTTGTCGGTCAGTTCGTCCTCGAGGACCGACGACGGGCCGGCGTCGCTGCGGTCGCTCCGCTCGGTCGTCCGCTGGGCGAGGTAGGTCGCGTCGGCGCGCTGGTCCTGAATGAGTTCGATCATCCGGCGCGTGTCCCGGCCCCGCGGCAGTTCGACGACGAACCGGAACTCGCCGTCGGCGATCGTTGCCGATGCGACGCGGCCGCCGTGGGTCGCGATCGTCTCGAACAGCGACACCGCCGCCGGAGCGACGAGTTCGAACTCGAGTTCGTCGCGCCTGACCGAGAGGAACCGAACGTTGCCGACCCCGTCGGTGTCGTCGATGCTGTCTTCGAACGCTTCCTGCGAGACGCCGCGTGCCGTGCCGTAGGCCAACAGCGCCTCGTCGCCGCCGACTAGCTGTTCGAACTCGATCGTACACGACTCCGCCGCCGAGAGTTCGACCAGTTCCTCCGCCATGTCCTCGACGCGGAACTCGAGTTCGACGACGGCGTCGCTGACGAGGGCGTCCTTGCGTTCGATCGCCGTGATCGCGTGGGCGATGACGTCGCCGGTCCGGGCGAGGACCTCGGTCTCGGCCCCCATGAACGCCCGCGGCGACGACGAGTAGACGTTCAACACGCCGTAGACGAGATCTTCGTGGACGATCGGGACCGCGGCCGACGACCGGTAACCGCGGGAGCGTGCGGCCTCCCGCCACGGTCCGAACCCCGGATCCGCCTGCGCGTCGTTCATGACCTGCACCTCGCCGGTCCGGACGGCCGTTCCGGCCGGCCCCCGTCCGGTCTCGTCGTCCTCGGTGACGGAGACGTCGATCTCGTCGAGGTAACCGTCCTCGACGCCGGCGGCTGCCTTCGGGACGATGCGGTCGCTGCCCGGGTTGACACCGCCGATCCACGCGAACCGGTAGGCGTCCTCCGCGGCGAGCCGGTCACAGACCTGCTGTTCGAGTTCCGTGCGCGTCTCGGTCGTGATCACCGCGTGACTGATGTCGTGGCCGATCCGGTTGAGGCGATTTAGCGCCTCGAGCTGCTCGCGTTGCTGGCGGCGCTTTCGTTCCTGATGGGCACGCTCGATCGCGTGGTGGATCGTCCGCACCAGCAGTTCGCTGGTCACCTCGTCCTTGACGAGGAAGTCCTGTGCGCCCCGCTGGATCGCCTTAACCCCGACCTGCTGGTCGCGAACCCCCGTCAGTACGACGATCGGCGTCTCGCCGGTCTCCTCGTGGACCGTCTCGAGGGTCGTGAGCCCCTCGCTGTCGGGGAGGTTCAGATCGAGCAGGACGATGTCGGTCGGTTCGGTTTCGGCGGTCGCGAGCCCGTCCTCGAGGCGGGTTTCGCGGACGATATCGGGTGCCCCACCGGCCGCATCGCCGGGGCTGACCCGCTGGGCCAGTTCCTCGGTATCCCGGAGCATCTCCTGGATCAGCCTGGCGTCGCCGGGGTTGTCCTCGATCAGGAGGACCCGAAGGGCGTCGGCCGCGTCGCCCGCCGCTCTGGTGTCGGTCTCGCTCATTGTGGATCGACCTCCGGTGGCAGCCGAACGACCGAGAACCAGAACTTCTCGAAGGCCCGAACGGTCTCGATGAACTCGTCCGGATCGACCGGCTTCGTGAGGTAGGCGTTCGCGTGGAGTTCGTAGGACCGGGCGATGTCCTCTTCCGCCCGAGAACTGGTCAGCACGATCACCGGGATCGATTGCAGTTTCGGATCGGCCTTGAGGTCCTCGAGGACGTCCTCGCCGTCCTTGCCGGGGAGGTTGAGATCCAGCAGGATCAGGTCCGGACGGGGGGCATCGGCGTACTCGCCGTGCTTGGAAAGGAACTCCAACGCCTCGGTCCCGTCGGAGACGACGTACAGGTCGTTCTCGATGCGACCCTGTTTGAACGCCTCCTTGGTCAGGCGAACGTCGCCGGGATTGTCCTCGACGAGCAGGATTCGGGCCGGCTCGGGCTGGGTGTGTGCTGTCTCAGTCATCGCTCAAGTCGTGGTTCGGTGTGGTGGGTAACGCGACGGAGACCGCTGCTCCCCCGCCCGTCTCCGAGTCGACGGTGATCGCGCCATCGTGGCGCTCGGCGATGTGCCGACAGAGCGCGAGTCCCCGCCGGTGCCGACGTGCTCCTCGCGGCCGTGGAGCCGATCGAACACCCGGAAGAGACGATCCGTCTCCCTCGGATCGATTCCGATCCCCGATCGCGGACTGAAACCTTCCATCTCGGACCATCGTACTCGGCGAATACGGATATACGTGGGGTTCGTTCGCCCGAATAGGTAATCGCGGAATCCGGCAGGTTCTGGAACAGCTGCCGAAGCTGGTCGGGGTCGCCATCGACACGAAGACGTGGGGCCGGTCTCGATCCCGGCGTCGGTCTCCTCAGTCCGCACCTCGAGGTCGGCCGACTCGAGCGCCCGCTGGCCGAGTGTCGCGACGGCCACCCGATACCGCAATCGAGCGGCGAGCGCGTCCGACGAGGGATCGACAGCAGCCATACTACCGTTCGAAAGATCCGCGAGAAGGGTAAACCTAGCGCCGGACCCTCTCGAGAGTGACTCTCCGTCCGTATTACCCATCATGGGAGTGACCGAACGGTCGGCGAGGATCGGCCGTCGCTTACGGTGGCGCTCGAGTGCCCCACCAGCCAGTTATAATAACAACTGAAACGAGTCACACACCGATCGCACAGCCGTCGTGCGATCGGGTGTGCATTGACTGTCAGTGGCTACTATCGGTTCCCGGTCGGAGTCGAACCGCGGTCCCGTCAGGATCGACGACCTCAAACCCGTCCCCACGATCAGTGATCGAAACGTCGGCCTCGAGGAGTCGCTCCCGGACTGCCTCGAGGGCCCCCTCACCGGGGACGAGCAGTTCGAACCACGCCAGTCCCCGCCCGCCGGCCGGCTCCGACCGGCGGTTCCACGTGTTCGTCCCGACGTGGTGGTGATAGCCCCCGGCGGCGAAAAACAGCGCGCCGGGCACGCCCGTCATCGTCACGTCGAAACCCAGCCGGTCGGCGTAGAACGACCGCGCCGCCTCGAGCGAGGACACCTCGAGATGGACGTGGCCGATCGTCGTTCCGTCGGGGACCAGTTGCGGCCCCGCGGGAGCCGGCCCGGCATCGCCGGCGGCCGCGAGGGCATCGAGGTCGAGCGGCGCGCCGTCGGCCCGGATGGTGCCGTCGTCGGCCCGCGGCCACGCCGCTCGGGACCGGTCGCGGTAGATCTCGACTCCGTTGCCCGCGGGATCCGTACAGTACAGCGCCTCGCTGATGCCGTGATCGGAGGCCCCCTCGAGCGTCCAGTCATCCCGGAGCCGCTCGAGGGCGGCGGCAAGCGCTGCCCGCGAGGGGACCCGGAAGGCGGTGTGATAGAGACCGGCCGCCCGCTCGTCGCGCGACGCGACGGTCGAGTCCTCGCGGACGACCAGCAGTGCCGTCCCCTCGGTTCCGAGGGTCGTCGTTCGATCGGCCCGCTCTAACACACGGAGGCCGACGGTGTCGCGGTAGAAGTCGACGGTCGCAGTGCGGTCGGCGACCACCAGTGCGGCCCGGCCGAGCCGGGTGCCGTCCGGAAGCGTCGGGGATGGATCCGAAGATGCAGTCATACGTGTCCTACGGGCTCGAGGCCCCTAAGTGGCTCTTTCGGCCAAATGCCGACGACGGACGTCGATCGGCTCGTTGACACCACCACCGCCCGGGACCGGACTCCGAATCTCCATTTCTGTATCGCCATATGTGATTTATACCTGGGAAGCAGGGGGGAGTACCGACCGAGCGTGATCGGACCGCGATCGCTCGAGCGAGCCGACCGGCGAACATACCGGACTCGTGCCGATAGCGACGCGTCCCAGCCCGGTCGCGGTCCGCGCGGGCTTCGATACTCAGGGACTGAGCGGACGGCCAGCCGGGGACGTCGTCGCCGCCCGCAAGTAGCGACGAGCCGAAACGGCCCCGGAAACGGCGTCCGCAGTCGACGGGGAAGGTTCGAACCGACGGCCGATCACCGTAGTCGACCACCCCGGGCACGACCCTGACGACGGCCGGCAACTCACCCGTTCGGCCGATCGCGGGCGACTCATCGACAGCGATCGGCGACGACCGGACTTCCCGTGGCCACCCGGCCCGCTCGAGTCCGATCGGAATCCAGTTCTCGTCCGACGGTCGGGAACCGTCGTCACCGGCCTCAAACCCCTGGGTCACGACCCGAAAACCGGCTGCTCCGAACGGGCCGACACCGACTCGAGCCACCCGGTGGTATCGTAGAACTCGATCGCCGACGGACGACGAATTCGACTGCGGCGTTGCAGCCGACCGTCGCGGCACGGGATCCCCAGTCGTGACTGACGCCGTGCCGTCGGCCGGTATAATCGTGTGAGCTGGAAACAAGGGCCGGGCGCTGGGGGAGGCGAACCGATCGTCGGCCCAGTTGCCGGTCGGAACGATCGGTCGAATCGAGTCGGGCATGTCGCTTGCTCCGGGGTCGGAACGGGAACGTCCGTTCGAACAGTATCTTATAAACCATATGCTGCTATAGCAATTCCAGTACTGGGCTGGACGGACATCGACTGCGTCGGAGCGGCCCTAATCGGAGATTGGCCGGACGGAACGGGGTGATCGACGGTCCGAAACGGAATCGAACTCGCGGTGTCGCCGCGAGCGGTCCCACGGGGCGGACGATACGGATCGCATACTAATGGCGGCGGTCGGCGCGGGCGTAGATATGATACCGGACCCGACGGGATCGTTCACGACCGACCTCCAGCGGCGCGTCTACGAGTACGTCGAGCGTAACGGAGCCGTCACTTGCGACGAGCTGGCCCGCACGATCACGGTCGACGACGGCCGGGCCACCTCCAAGCCCGCGCGGTCGGGGACCTACACCGAGTCGGTGCCGCCGACGCCGGACGAACTCCGGACGTGTCTCGAGGCACTGCAGGCGGAGGGACATCTGACCGAGACCGACGGCAAGCTTCGGGTCGCGCTCGCGGCGACGACGACGGACCTCGACTGCGAGGACGGGCGCGTCACCATCCGGCCGGCACGCGGGCGGGACCGGGCGGGGATCATCGAGACGATGCGGACGGTCGCCGCCGACGGGCCGTACGTCGTCGCCGACCACGTCGCGACCGACCTCGAGCGCGATCGGGCGCTCGTACGGGCCAACGAGGACCGGGCGCGGGTCGTCTTCACCGCGATCCTCGAGCCGGCGTCCGATGACGAGGGCGAATCGGAAGCGGATTCCGGCGGAAACGCGGACGCGTCGACGGACGGCGACGTCGTCGGCTGGCTCCACGTCGATGCACCCGAACGCCGGGCGCTCCGTCATACCGCCGAGGTGACCGTCGGCGTCGATCCCGACCACCGCCGGGAGGGGATCGGCACAGAACTGCTCGAATACGGCCTCGAGTGGGCGATCGACGCGGGCTACGAGAAGTGCTACCAGCACGTCCCCGCGACCAACGACGGGGCGATCGCCTTCCTCGAGGAGAACGGCTGGGAGCGGGAGGGAACCCACGAGGGGCAGTACTGTCTCGACGGCGAGTACGTCGACGAAGTCATGCTGGCGGTCTGGCCGTAGCACACCGGAGAGCGAGTCGATCCGTCGCATCGGCCTCGACGAATACGCTGTTTGGCGGTAGCACTATACATAGCCACAGTGGACTCGGACGCATGGAACCGAATCAGTTCGCCGAACTCGGCGTATTGGGAGTACTCGCGGAGGAGCCCGCCGACACGGAAACCGTCCGCGAGCGGCTCCGGCACAACTTCAGTCGATACTGGACAGCGGGGTACGGGGCGCTCGAGCCGACCATCGAGCGGCTCCGGGAGGCGGGTCACGTCACGGCGGTCACGTCGGTCACGGCGGCGGGCCGCCGGGAAACCGAGTACGCGATCACGGACGACGGTCGCGAGCGACTTCGGACGCTGTTGAACGAGCCGATTCCCGACGACGAGATTCCGATGGGCGGCTCGCGACTCGTTCTGACGATCGGCTTTCTCCATCACCTCCCGACCGACGAACGGCGCGACCGGCTCGCCGCGTTGATCGATCGGTTCGAACGGGCCCGTAGCCGATGGCACGACGTCAAAGCGACTCACGAAGAGACGCTGGCGGAGCCGACCGGGTACCGGCGTGATCTGCAGGACCTCGCGATCCGGCTCGTCGACACGTACTGTCAGTGGCTGACCGACCTACGGGACGAATTGGAGGCCGAGCCACAGCGTCGGTCGTGACCCCATCCCGTCGGTACTCGCGGAGCGCCGGACGCCGACACCACCGCGAGGACGGAGGACCATCTTCTTGCCAGTCGATCCCATATCACGCCGCATGGAGGAAATTTCCCTTGGCGTACCGGAGCCGATCCTCGAGCGACTGCCGGACGACGACGAGAGCGCGGCGGCGGACATGCACAAGGCCGTCGCGGGCTGGGAGGACCAACTCAACCGCGTCCGCGAGGAGGCCGCGGACGACCGCGAGGCCGCCGGACGGATACTCGAGGCCATCGAACGGTTCGAGGAGCGCTACGAGACCTACGACGCGTTCGTCCCCGAACTCCGAGCGTGGGGCCAGTCGCCGATCTACGCGATCGCGTGGCGGACGCTGTACGCCGACGTGATCGCCCAACTGTACGACCACGACGACCTCGCCGACCATCTCGACCGGGAACGAAACGCGCGACTGGTCGAGGACGGCATTCGGCTGCAAGACCTGTAGCGACAGCGATCCGTTTCGAACCGTCTTCCCCCAAGCGTTGAAACTTCAGGACGGCGTAGGAAACGGTATGGCATTCGCCGTCTCCCGCACCGGAACGACGCATCTCACCCTCCATGGGGGATCCGATACCACCGCCTGCAACGAGGCCGAGGCCGATCTCGGCGAGACCCTCGAGGCGCTCGTTGCGGAGGGCCGGCTGACCGATTGGGAGATCGCCGACGCCGAGGTGTACGAACACCCGACCGCGCCGTTCGATCCCTACACGATCGCGCTTGCGGTCGAGGTGACGGTGACCGTCGACGCCGACGATGCCGACGCGGCGGCCGAGGCAGGAATGGCCGCGATCGAGGCGGCGCTCGCCGGGACCGACGCCGAGCCCAACGACGACGCGTCGTCGCCGACGGTCGAGCCGATCTGAGGACGGCCGCCGCGTCCCGGTACCGCGTTACCGGACGGACTTATGTCGCTGGACGGCGAGTACGTGGTATGGACATCGATCTCCGATTCTTCGCCACGTTCCGGGAAGCCGTCGGCGAGAAGGAGCGAACGCGAACCGTGGCGGACGACGCCACCGTCGGCGACGTCCTCGCGAGCCTCGAGGCCGAGTACGAGGGCCTCGAGGGGCAGCTACTCGCCGATGGCGAGGTTCGGCCGCAACTGAGCGTGTTGAAAAACGGCCGCAACGTGGTCCACATGGAGGGCGTCGACACGACGCTCGAAGCGGGCGACGTGGTGTCGGTGTTCCCGCCGGTCGCCGGCGGGTAGGGTGAAAATCGGACGGTGATCCGGGGCGTTTCCCCGACGCTTTTGTTGGTCGATCGAAACGATCAGCGTATGCTCGATGAAGCCGCCGAACTCGTCCTCGAGCTGGGAGTCGACTGGCTCATCGATCGCGACGGGACGCGATCACGGCTCGAGCAGGCGTCACTGTTTCTCGGTCTCGTCGCCGCCGTAACCGCGGCCGCGCTGGCGGTCCTCGTCGGGCCGCTGTACGGGCTCGCTGTGGGCGTCGTCGCGCTGGTATTGCTCCTCTATGGTGCGTGACTGACAGCCGTGGGAACCGCCGACACCGCGCTCCGCGAGCGCTTCCGAGAACGCTTTAGGCCTCGTGATACTCGAGTCGAACGTGACGGAAACCGACAGCAGTGACGCGGATCGCGGTGCCGCCGGCGAGACGCCACCGGACTCGATCGGCGGGAGCCGACCCGCCGAGGTCGAGGCCGAGTCGGTCACGTTCGATCGCGAGGGGATCCGCGCCGGCTTCCTGACCTGTCTCCCGATCGCCGTCGGCGTCGGCGGCTACGGGATCGCCTTCGGGATGCTCGCGCGCCAGGCGGGCCTGAGCGTCGCCGAGGCGGCACTGATGAGTGCGACGGTACTCGCCGGCGCGGCCCAGATCGTCGCCGTCGAGCTTTGGACCGAGCCGATCCCCATTGCGACCGTCCTCCTCGCGACGCTGGCGATCAACCTCCGGTACTCGCTGATGGGCGCGGCGCTTCGCCCGTGGCTCGAGCGACTCACCCCGCTTCGGAGCTACGGCAGCCTCCTACTGATGGCCGACGAGAACTGGGCACTGACGATGCGCGAACTCAAAGACGGAGGCAGCCGGGGCGCGTTCCTGCTGGGGACCGGGATCGTGATGTGGCTCTTCTGGGTCGCGGCGACGGTCGTCGGCGCGGCCGCCGGCGGCGTGATCGGCGACCCGGCCCGGTACGGCCTCGACTTCGTCCTCGCGGCGGTCTTCGTCGCGCTCGCGCTCGAACTCTGGGAGGGGCGGGCGACGCTGGTGCCGTGGCTCGTCGCGCTCGCAACCGCCGTCGTCGCCGACGCCCTACTGTCCGGCCAGTGGTACATCCTCCTGGGCGGGTTCGCGGCCGCCGCCGTCGAGGTGGTCCGCTATGATGAGTGAGGGACCGCTCGCGCTCGATCCGCTCGTCGTCGGCGTCGTCCTCGCGATGGCGATCGTGACCGCCCTCACGAAAATCGGCGGCTTCTGGCTGCTCTCCCGACTCGAGGTGAGCGATCGAGTCGAGGCCGGCCTCTCGGTCCTGCCGGGCGCGATCGTGATCGCGATCCTCGGGCCGGAGCTGGCGGCGGGCGGGCCCGCGGAGTGGGGCGCAGCCGGCGTCGTGGTGGCGATCATGTGGCGCACCGAGAACATTCTGGTGTCGCTGTGTGGCGGAATCGGCGCCGTCATCGCGTTCCGCGCACTCCTGTAACCCGTTACCGCTGAACGCGAATTTATCCGTCCGGCCGTCGAATCGGACGTATGGTAACCAGTCTCGAACGGTCCTTTCGCGGCATCTCCGAGCGGCTCGTCGTCCGCTACCTGACGAATCTGGGCGGCGAGCAGGTCGCCGACGACACCGTCGAGGGCGAGGACTGGACGGCGACGTTCTCGTCGGAGCGGGTCGGCGTCGGCCCGTCGCTGCAACTGACCGAGGTGACGATCGTCTTCGAGGGCGACGAGGAGACCCTCGAGCCGCTGGTCGAGCAGTTCGCACAGAAGGCGATGCGCGCGGGCGGATAGATGGCGGGCGAACCGATCGAGGGGCAGGTCCTCCTGCTGACGGCCGCGAAGGCGAGCGTCCCGGCGACCCGACTGCCGGACCTCATCGAGCGGGCGCAGGCGAGGGTGGGCCCCGACCGCGAGCGATACCGCCGGGAGTTCGAGCGATGCTACGCCGACGACGATCTCGAGGCCTTCCTGGTCGGTTGGGGCCACTGGGAGGGGATCGGCGAGGAGATCGGACTAACCGATCGCGAACTGTCGGCCGTTCGTCGCGCACACGAGGAGCAACTCCTGCGGATCGGCCGACGAACCGACCGCGAGGCGGAGTTCGAGACGGCCCTCGAGATCCGCGAGCCGGTGGTCATCGCCACGCCGGAGGACGACGAGTAGCGGCGGTCAGCGGCCCCTCGAGGGCGTCGCGGTCGCGCCGCGGCCGCTCGCGGTCGATGGCAACTATAAAGATCGTGTTTCACCTTTGAAGAACCACCCAGACGATGGCTATCGACCAGGAAACCGAGATGACCGACGCGGAGATCGACGACTTCCTCAGTCGTCACGAGACGGGGGTGTTGTCGCTCGCGCGGACGGACGACCCGTACGCGATTCCGATCTCGTACGGCTACGACGACGACGCCCGGGAGTTCTACATGCGGATGGTATCGACGCCCGACAGCGAGAAGCGGCAGTTCCTCGAATCTACGCCCGCAGGGCGACTCGTCGTCTACGACGAAGCCGGTTCGACCTACCGGAGCGTCATCGCGACCGGCGAACTACAAAGCATCGAGCCCGCGGAGCTGACGCCGGACCAGATCGCCCAGTACGGCGACGCGAAGCGGCCGCTGTTCGAAATCTGGGCCGAAGGGAAGGACGCACTCGACATCGAACTCTACCGCCTCGTGCCCGCAACGCTGGCGGGACGGCGAACCGAAGTCGATCGAGAGGAGTAAGAGCGGGCGATCGGGCCAGTGCCGACTCGGAGCGAGTCTAGTTCGTCTGCTGTTCTGCGACGAAGTCCGCCGACGAGACCGACGCCCCACAGACCGGACAGCCGTGTGTGAGTGTGGCCTCGCGCATCGATTCGTTGACCTCGATCTCCTGCCCGCACTCGGGGCACGTGAACTCGTATCTACTCATGTCGGGGGAAACTCGCGTGAACCGTCGGTTGTCTACCGTATAGCTGTACGTCCAGTATATATAGGGTTGCGGTTCGGTGCCACCGGCCTGTAGGTCCCGTTACGTTCATAGGGTTCGAGTCAGCAGCCGCCGTCCACGTCCCGTTGTCCCGAACGACGACCGACGCGTCGTCGGTCACTCATGGTCGAGGATCGCATCGAGGAGTTTCGTCTGGGCCGCCGCGAGGTGTTCGGTAAACGTCGTACTGGTAATACCGAGTTCCGTGGCGACTTCGCCGGCGTTGGCCCGCTTTGGGTGTTCGAAGTAGCCCATCCGGTGAGCCGTCTCCAACACCTCGGTCTGGCGGTCGGTCAGCGTACTCCGGTCGACGAAGACGAGGTGTCGCTCGTCGTGGTCCTGCTGGGACTGGAGCAGTCGCTGGACGTCGAGCCCCGAATACCGCTCGCGCAGGTCGCCGATGACCGCCTGCAGGACGTGCATGTCCGGGGTGTGGAACGTGAGATACAACGCGCTGCCGTGTGCCCGGACGTCGACGACCGGACAGTCGTGGCCCTCGATACACTCGCAGGGACAGCCCTGGCCCAGCTCGCGCTCGAACCGGTAGACCTCGCTCGAGCCGTAGGAGAAGATCGACTCGATCTCGGCGTCGACGTCGAACTCCTCGGGGTAGTCGTCGGCCTCGAGCATGAACTCCTCGGTCACGCGCTCGGGCGCGGACGGGCTGGTGCTTTTGGAAACCGAGTGGACCCGTCCACTGGTCGCCGCGGCGGCCTGCGCGACGACGCAGTCCGGCGGGTCGTCGATCTTTATCTCAGCGCGAATCCCCGAAGCCATCGACCGGTACTCGGGGGGCCGGCATCCTAAACCCTGTGTCCGCAGTTCGACCCCGCCACCCGTATCCTACCCCATATAAAGGCCCCTGTATTTATTGGGACTCGTTTGGAGGGGGCTCGGTGGATACGATGAGGTGTAACAGATGTCCGCTACGAACTCCGACGCCCGGAAGCGAGGCTGGCACCGCGACGAGACAGTCGATACACAGGCCGTGTTGGCCGCCCTCGACGACGACGCCTGTCGGGCCATCCTCGAGGCGACGACCCAGGAGGCACTGACCGCGACGGAACTCTCCGACCGCTGTGACATCCCGATGTCGACCGCCTACCGGAAGGTCGAACTGCTGACCGACGCCGACCTGGTCGAAGAGCAGGTCCGGATCAACACCTCGGGCAAGCACGCGACCGAATACGCCACGAACTTCGACGACGTCCACGTCTCCGTCGGCGACGACGGGTTCGAGATCGAACTGACCAAACCGGAGGGCGACGCCGAGGCCGGGTCGAGCTACGGCTCGCCCGCGGTCGCCGATGACTGAACCGGGCGCGTTCGCCGTCTTCGGATCGATTGTAGTGGATCCCGCTCGAGTCGACACCGTTCGTCGATAGATTCCTTCTCGTCGCATCGCTGCCGTCGTCTACTGCTCGGATCGGACGACAGCGGTCGGTAGGGCGACCGACACCCTTCCGGACACGCCGTCTCGAGCGCGAAAACGATCCGACGGTCCCGCTCAGTCGTCGCTCGAGACCGCCGCACCGCCCTCGCCGCTGACGCCGGTGCCGGGGCCGAGGTCGATGCCGAGTTCGTCGAGTTTCTCGTCGGGGACGACCCCGTCGACCCAGCCGCGGTGGTCGTAGTACTCTTCTTTCATCTCCTCGAGTTCGCAGTACTCGCCCTCGCTTGCACCCTGCCCGCGGATGCCGTCCTCGAGGAAGCGCGCGGGTAGGGAGTCGTCGGAGCCGTCGAAGCCGTTGAGGTTGTTGTAGTAGCGCTCTAAGTTGTAGATGCGCTCGCCGGCTTCGAGCAGTTCCTCCTCGCCGACGTCGCGGCCGGTCATCCCGTTGTACTGCAGGACGTACTCCTCGATGCCCTCCGCGAAGGCGTTGAACTTGCAGATGTCGAAGGAGTCGCTGATGGCGTGGAGGTCCTGGAACTGGGCGGTGAGTTCGCCCTTGCCCTCGTACTCGTAGGGGTCGACCTTCTCGGGGATCCCGAGGATTTCGGCTGCGGGGGTGTACCCGCGCAGATGGCAGGCCCCGCGGTTCGAGGTGGCGTAGCCGATTCCCATGCCTTTCATGCAGCGGGGGTCGTAGGCCGCGATGGTCTGGCCTTTGACCGCCAGCGAGTTGTCGTGGGCGTCTTTCGCCTCGGCGACGCGGCGCGGTCCCTCCGCGAGCAGGTCGCCGAAGTCGTCCTCGCGGTGGGCGATGCGCTCGATCATGTCGATCATCGTCTCGGTGTCGCCCCACTCGAGTTCGCCGACGCCCTCGAGTTTGCCCTCCTCGGTCATCTCCATGGCCATCGCCATCATGTTGCCCGCGTCGATGGTGTCGATGCCCATGTCGTTACAGCGCTCGAGCATGAGCGCGATCTTGTCGCGGTCGGTGTGGCCGGAGTTCGGGCCGAGCGCGTAGGCCGACTCGTACTCGTAGGACTCGGTGCGGACGTTCATCTCCTCGCCCTTGTGCATCGTCGTCACCTCGACTTCCTTCTTGCAGGCGACGGGACAGGAGTGACACGTCGGCTCGTCGACGAGGATGTTCTCGCGGACGTTCTCACCGGAGACCCGTTCGGCGTCGATGTCGACGCCCTCGGCCTCGCGCATGCTCTTGGTCGAGGTGTATTTCCCGTTTTTGGTCGGGAGGCCGTCCATCTCCTCGCCGATGTTCATCAGGACGTTGGTGCCGTACATCGAGAGGCCGCCCTCGTTGGGCGCGGTGACCTCCGATTCCTGGATGGCCTGCATGGCCTGTTGGTGGCCCTCCTTGAACGTCTCCGGGTCGGCCGGCTTCGGCATCTTCGTCGAGGACTTGACGACGACGGCCTTGAGGTTCTTCGACCCCATGACACAGCCGGTGCCACCGCGGCCGGAGGCCCGGTCGTCCTCGTTCATAATGGAGGCGTACTTGACGCCGTTCTCGCCGCCGGGGCCGATCCCCATGATCGAGAGGTTCTTACCGTAGGACCCCTCGACTTCCTCCTCGATGGCATCGCGCGTGTCGTGGAAGCCCTCGCCCCAGAGGTGGGAGGCATCGCGCAGTTCGACTTCGCCGTCCTCGACGAAGGCGTAGACCGGTTCGTCGGCCTCACCTTCGAAACACAGGCCGTCGAAGCCGGACCACTTGAGCCGAGCGCCGGACCAGCCGCCGTGGTGGCTGTCGGTAACTGTACCGGTCAGCGGCGATTTGGTACAGATGGCGATCCGGCCGCTCATCGTTACCTGCGTGCCCGACAGCGGCCCGTTCATGAAGGCCAGCAGGTTGTCGGGTCCGAGTGGATCGACGTCCGGACCCTGGTCGAAGACGTACTTTACCCCAAGCCCCCGCGCACCGATATACTGCTTTGCATCTTCGTCGTCGATCGACTCGTATGCGACTTCCCCGTCCGAGAGATCGATGCGGGCGACCCTGTCTTGAAATCCGCCGAGTTCAGTCATGGTAACCGTTCCGTGTTAGCTACGACGCCCAGCACGTTAGTTGTTGACAGTCAAACGTAACCGGGTTCGGTTATCCCATCTCCGACACCGATCGCGAGCCGCCAACTCGCGAGTGGGGGCCGATTCGAAGGCGTGACTCTCTCGAGACGGAACGGGGACTCCGACACCGTAACCGATACCGGACGGTCGGCCTCGAACGGGGGTCAGTCGCCCGTCCCGTGGCCAGCGTCCGGGGCCGTCGGGAGCGAGGTCCCGGCGATCCGGGTCCGGCGAGCGCGGCGGAACACCGCGTCCGGACAGAGGCCGAACGCGAGGTTCCGTACTCGACAGCCGATCCTCGAGCGGATCGTCGCGATCGTGCCGAGGCGATGTGACTCGGAGCGAACCCGCTCGGCTCTCGGCATCCGCTCGGCGACGTACGCGTCGATGGCCGCGGACGGCTCCTCGCGGGCGGCAAGCGAGTGGGCCAGGGTGAGTGCGTCCTCGATCGCCTGTGCCGCCCCCTGCCCGGCGAACGGATACATACCGTGTGCCGCGTCGCCGGCGAGGACGACCGAGCCGTGAGACCACCGCTCGAGCGGCGGGACGTCTTCCAGGGCGGTGACGACGACGTCGTCCGGCTCGAGCGAGTCGACGACGGACGGCATCGGCTCGGGATAATCGGCGAGCCGGTTCCGAAGGGCCGACAGCTGGTCTCGAGTCGTCGCCGCGGACTCGGCCTGTCGTCCGGCCACAGTCGCGAACCAGTAGAACCGGTCGTCGCCGATCGGCGCGCCGCCCGCGTACGTGCCGTCACCCCACACCTCGAACCCCAGCGCACGGTGTGCCGGCGGCAGTTCGATCTCGGCGACCGCCCGGTAGACGACGCTGTCGAGCGTCCGCAATTCGACGTCGGGCACGACCGCGTCGCGGACGGTCGAGTGGATGCCGTCCGCGCCGACGACCACGTCCGGCCGAACGCGGGTGCCGTCGTCGAACCGAACGGTCGGCGTTTCCCCCGCGTCGACCGCTGTGCATGCCGTCCCGGTTTCGACCGTGCCGTCGAGTTCGTCGAGCAGGATCCGCTGTAGGTCGGCGCGGTAGATCGCGACCGCTCCGTACCCGAACGCGGACCGTTCGACGCCGTTCAGGTCGAACCGCGACAGGACCCGTCCACTCGGCGAGCGGATCCGGACGTCCTCGAGCGGCTTCCCGGCCGCTCGGACCCGATCGACGATGCCGAGTCGGTCGAAGACGAGAAGCGCGTTCGCCTGCAGGAGGATGCCGGCACCGACGGGCCGGTAATCGGATGCCGCCTCGTAGACGGTCGGTTCGATGCCGCGTTGCTCGAGTGCGATCGCCGTCGTCAGGCCACAGATACCGCCGCCGACGACGGCGACGTCGAGTGTCGCTTGCATCCGGGTCATATCCAGTCTTCGAGCGCCACAGCGAAGCGCGAACTGCAGCGTATGCATTGTCCTTTAAGTTCGAGCGACGGCGATGGGCGGGTATGCGCTATCTCACCGTTCTCGTCCGCCCGACGGAGAGCGGTGCGTTCCACCCGGTCGGGGAGGCGCTCTCGGCGGCCCCCTCGATCGGTCGGGAAGCCATCCATCAGGTCGAACGACTCGCCGACGGGACGGTGCTGTTGCTCGCGGAGGGGAGCGGCGATCGAGATCGGTACGCGGAGATCATGCGGGACTCGCCACACGTGGTCGATCACATGGTCTCCGGCGAGCGGACCGGGCGGTGGATGGCGGTGAGTCAGTTCGAGCCGACGGCTCCGATGCGCCGGCTCCTCGAACTCGAGCGCGACTCGGACATCGTCATCGAAATGCCGATCCGCATCACCGACGACGGCTCGCTCCGAGTCACCCATCTCGGAAGCGAGTCGGCCCTCCGGACCCTGTTCCGGGAGGTGATGTCGGAACTCCCGCTCACCTTCGAGGTCGTCAAGACGGGGACGTACGAACCCGACGAAAGAGCGTTCACGCGACTGCTAACGGCCCGCCAGCGGGAGGTCCTCGAGGCGGCAGTCGAGGTCGGCTACTACGCCGCACCGCGGCAGGCGACCCACGAGGACGTGGCGGCCGCCGTCGGGATCGCACCGGTGACCGCGGGCGAACATCTCCGCAAGATCGAGCAGCGAGTGTTCGAGGCGCTGGTCCGCTGATCGGGGCCGGGCCGCCCGCGAGACCGCGGCTATAACAGGAGCGCGACCACGGCGAGGATGATGAAAATCAGCACGAAGATCCGTGCGATCTCCATCGAGATGCCGGCGACCCCGCGGGCGCCGACGGCGGCGGCGACGATCGCGAGGACGAAGAAGATGATCGCCCAGTACAGGAACCCACCACCCGTCTGCAGCGGCACGTTCTGCAGCGGCATCGTGAACGAGAACATGCTCATCGCTCCCACGACTGCTCACATAAACCTCCGCGACCGTCCACGACCGTTCTGGGTCCTAAGCCGTGGCTACAGGTCACGAGCGAAGACAGTCCGGGCCGGGGGTTACGCGTCCCCGAAGAACGCGCGACAGAGCTTCGCCTCCGCCGTCCGCAGGTGTTCGTGGAACGTCGGCCGCGAAACACCCATCGACTGGGCGAGTTCCTCGCCGGTCGTCGGCCGGGGCCACTCGAAGTAGCCGCCGAGATAGGCCCGCTGTAGGGCCCCGAACTGGCGGTCGGTCAACGCCTCCTCGAGCCGGGCGGCGAACTCCTGGCGGGTCTCGCCCTCGCGTTCGCGTTGCTGGAACGAACGGACGTCGGTGCCGGCGTAGCGGTCCTCTATGGCCTCGACGATCGAGCGGACGTTCGCCGAGCGGGGGATCTCGAGGGTGACCCGTGCCCGGCCGTCCTCGGCCTCGATCGCCTGCGTTCGGGCGCCCCGTTCCGAGAGCCAGCCGACGAGGCCGGAGTCGCCGGTCAGTTCGACCAGACACTCGTCGTCGTGTTCGACGACGACCCGGCAATCGACCCCCTCGAGGTCCGCGACTGCCGCGGTGAGATCCTCGCCGGTTGCACCGGCGACGGTAAACAGCGACGCCGTCTCGTCGCCGGTGCGATGAACTGACCGGCGGTACTCCAGCCGACAGTCAGCCGCCGACGAGAGTGCTGCCGGCGCGAACGACCGGTCGGCCAGCTCGAGTTCGACGGCGACGACGGCGTCGGTCGCGAGGACCCGGCTCGTCTCGCGGGCATTGACACCGCTTGCGATCGATCGGGCCAGCGCGGAGAGGATGACCGTCTCCCGCTCGTCGACGTCCCGGTCTCGGTCGGCCCGAACCGTCAACACGCCGTACTCGATGCCGTTGTACGACAGCGGCAGGGCGACACAGGTGCGGCCGTCGACCGTACCGACCGCGGGATCGGTCGTCTCGAGGGTCTCGACGGCGGGATGGTCCGCCCCGGTCTCGAGCTGCTGGCGGTCCGCTCCGCTGCCCGCACTCGAGCGAACGTCGATCGTGCCGGTCGCGGGGTTCCGTTCCCCGATCCAGGCCCCGTCGTAGCCGTCTTCGGCGGCGATCCGCTCACAGACCTCGCTCTCGAGCTCCGATCGATCCGTCGAGCCGGCGACGACCGCGGTCACGTCCTGGATCAGCCCCTCGACGCGATCGAGGATGTACTCGAGTTCCTCGGTCCGTTCCTCGAGTGCGAGTTCGGCCTCCTTGCGCGCGGTGACGTCGTTCTGGAAGCCGACGTAGTTGGTCACCGCGCCGTCCTCGTCGCGGACGGGCGCGATGGTCACCTCGTTCCAGAACTCGGTCCCATCTTTCCGGTAGTTTTTGAGTTCGACGGTCACCGGGTAGTCCTCCGCGACGGCCGCCGCCATCTCCGCGATGGCCGCCTCGCTGGAGTCTTCTCCCTGGAGGAACCGGCAGTTCCGCCCGACCACCTCGTCGTACTCGTAGCCGGTCATCTCCTCGTAGGCCTCGTTGACGTACACCAGCGGGTTGTCCTCCATGTCGGGATCGGAGATGGTGATCCCGACCGGCGCCTCCTCGAGCGCGCGGTCCTTGACGAGTCGGTCCCGAGTGCCGGCCAGTGCCCCCTCGTCGCCGGCGCCGGTCGCCCCGCGGTCGAACGTGATCGTCGCGCCGTCGACCCCGCGGTGGATCCGCGCGCCCTGCCGATCGTCGTCGAAATCGACCCGGCGAACGGTGCCGACCGTCGTCTCGTCGATCGCCGTCGCGAGCCGGTCCCAGTAGCCCGGGAGAGCGGTCGCGGCGTCGCGGTCGGCCTCGCCGATCCCGAAGGCGTCGCGCGCGGCCTCGTTCGCGTACGTGATCGTCCCGTCAGCGACCGCCACGAGCGGATCGACGACGTGTTCGAGGGCACGTGCTGCGGCCGCGGGGTCGCCGACGTTACCACGCCGGTCCGCATCCACATCGTCCATACCTCCGTATACGGACGGATCCCTAAGAACCGTTGCGATCGGACGAACCATCCCAGCCGCGTCGCAGGCTAGATTGTTAAATACCACCACGGTGTAGTGTAACACATGTCAGCGTATCGATCACCGTTCGAGCGGCTCCGGGAGAAGTTCGACGAGGCCGAGCGTCGCTGTCCGGAGTGTGGCTACGTCGACACCGAGGGCGGCTGGCGCGTGACCACGTCCGGCGGCCGGGTCCGCTACCAGTTCGTCTGTCCCACCTGCGACGCCGTCGAAACCCGGGAACTCCGCCTCGAGTGATCGCTCACCGGGGCTCGGGCGACCGCAGCCGTTCGCGAGCGGCGACGCCGACCGTCGTGCGCCCAGTTTCGGACGGAAACCCGCCTTTTTCCGCAGGAGCCGTCGGTAACGAGGAACTGAGACCGACTGGATGGCGCAGAATCGTCGGTTTCAGTCGTCGCGGCGTCGATCCGGCGGGCACTGCCGATCGCTTGCAGTCGGTCGCAGCCGACGCAGTCGAACGGGGGTCGTATGACCGCGATCGATCGGCTCCGGGCTCGAAAGGGCTGTTTTCCCCGTTCTAATCCCGTAACAGTCGACCGGTTTTAGCCGAGGATCGCTCCTACGTCGGTCCGTATGGTTTCACGACCACGAACACTCGGTGTCGCGTTCGTCGCCGTGCTGGTCGCGCTCTCGGGGGGTCCCGCCCTCGCAGGGGCAACCGCACCGGCCGCGAACGACGACGACGGAGACATGAGCGACACGAGCGCAACGCTACAGAACGTCCAGGTCGGGACGCTGGAACTCGAGAACGTCACGGTTCGAAACGCCACGATCGAAGAACTCAGCGTCCAGCAGTTGGACGTCCAGAACAGCGAGGGGCTCCAAGACGCACTGAACGAGTCCGCGGACGACCAGTCCGCCGGAAACGACACCGCGGCCGGCAACGAGTCCGCGGGCGACGAGGTCACGATCTCGAACGTCGCGTTCGAGTCGCTCGCGCTCGAGAACGTCTCGATCGAGGATCTCGGCGGAACCGATGGCGCCAACGCGACCGACAACGAGAGCGCCGCCGGCGAGAACGACTCCGCGGCCGGCATCGGACAGGCGATCGACGAAGAAACCACGAACGTCACCGTCGGGAACATGACGATCGAGTCGATGACCACGGAGCAACTGACCGTCGAGGACCTGACTGTCGAGGACGACGGTGGCGGCATCCTCTCGGGGATCTCCGACTTCATCGGCGGCCTGTTCGGCGGTGACGGCGACGGCGAGGCCAACGAGAGCGAGAACGCCAGCACGCAGGATATCGAGGAACTGACCGTCGAGGAGTTCGACGTCGACGAGATCACGGTCACCTCGATGACCGTCGGCAGCCTCGAGACACAGGCCGACGGGAACGAGACGGCGGGCAACGAGACCGGCGGAAACGAAACGACGGCGAACGAGACTGGAGAGAACGAAACCACCGGCAACGAGACGGCTGGCAACGAAACGGAACCGACCGGTACCGACGACGAGATGGCGGGCGAGACGATCCCGTCGCTCGAGGCCGGATCAATGACGATCGACGACGTCGCCGCGAGCAGTGTCACCCTCGGTGAAACCGACGGATTACAGGCCGCCCTCGAGCAGCCACAGGGCGAGAACGGGACGGCCACAAACGAGAGCGGAAACGAGACAGCAGCCAACGAAACCGGGTGACGCGGAACGGCGTTTCCCCGGTCCCCGTAGCCGCTCCGCGGCCTTTCGTCGCTGCTCTCCGGCCGACTATGCTTCGTCCGAGTCCCGGTCCGGCCCGAACAGTCGGTAGTACGAGAGCGCGAGGACGGTCCGACCGTCGCGGACCTCGCCGTCGGCCACCGCATCGGTCAGCGCCTCGAGCGACCGGGTTCGGACGCGAATGCTCTCGTTGTGATCGAGGCGCTGTTCGGCGGTCGGCCGACAGCCCCGGGCGACGAAGAGGTGTAATACGGCGTCGGCGATCCCGTTTGCCGGTTCGACGGTCACCAGCGGCTCCAGCTCGTCGGCCTCGTGGCCGGTCTCCTCGGCGAGTTCGCGGCGCGCCGCCGCCTCGAGGTCGTCGTCCTCGGGTTCGGTGCCGCCGACGGGGAGCCCGTGGCTGACCCGGGAGACGGCCTGTCGCCACTCGTCGATACAGACGACGTCGCCGTCGGGGGTCAACGGCAGCACACAGACGCTGGCCGGCTCCGAGAGGTAATCGAAGTCGGTTTCGGTCCCGTCGGGGAGTCGAACGGACTCGTTAACGACGTCGAACCCCGGACAGGAGTAGGCTACGCGACGATCGCGGGTCTCCCACTCGAGCGAATCGGTTGGCACAACGGCGGCTACGGCCGTCCGGGTCAAAAACGCCGCGTCGTGTCCGCGGTCGCGCTCGGGGTGCAGGCAAGCGCCGTTTGCGGCCGGTACCGATCCTACGCGGTCCGTTCCGGTTCGGTCGGCCGACGTACCCGCTCTATAACAAAGCCACAGCGAGGTGAACGTCGTCACTCAGAGGGTGATCCATGGACCAGCTAACTGGCTTCCAACGTGACCTGTTGTACGTGATCGCAGGGAAAGATCGGCCGTCCGGACAGGCCATTCTCGACGATATCAACGACTACATCGAGCAGCCGGTGACACACGGTCGGCTGTATCCGAACCTCGATACGCTCGTCGAGAAAGACCTCGTGGAAAAGGGGCAACTCGATCGCCGGACGAACTACTACGCGCTGACGCCCAAGGGCCGACGCGCACTTCAACGCCGTCAGGAGTGGGTCGACCAGTACGTCGACGTGTGACTTCTGACGCCGTGGCCGTTTTGACCCAGCCCGGGAGCCACGCCTCTCGTCGGTAGACCGATCGGCGGCCGCTGGGCGGCGATCACCGTGCGTCGTCGAGATCGACGACCGTCTCGAGATCCGCCGCGAGCCAGGCGTTGAGCTTCGCCTCGGTCGACCCGTCGCGTGGCACGAGCGTACAGCGATCGCATTCCGACTCGTAGCGGACCACGACGGCCTCGAACAGGGCCGCATCGGCGGGTCCGGCTCGGTCGTCGGTCGCGTCCTCGTTGCCAGTTCCCCCGTCGGTCCCGTCAGTAGCGCCGTCCATGGTGATCTCGGCGAGCGTCGTCGCCACCGGTAGTAGGGGCTGGGCGGTAAAAACGACTACTAGTTGGAGTATAGAGGGGTCACGTGAACTCGGTACCGTTCGAAAACGGCCTCGAGCGCGTCGGCCGTTCGCCAGTCTTCGACACGGCGACACCCCGGCGGCGGGCTCACTTCGACTCGAACGCGACCGTCTCGAGGTCGGCCTCGAGATCCCGCACGTGGTCGTTGAACGCGGTGACGAACGCGGGGACGTCGTCGACCAGTCGGCGAACTTCGGGGGCCGGCGGCGGGCCGTACTGCGAGAGGAGGTAGATCCCGTCCTCGCCGCCGACGCGCAGATAGGAGACCGCGTCGCCGTCCCACTTCAGCTCCCAGCGGGTCCCGTCGATCGTCGTCGCGTAGGTGCCGTAGTCGCCGTCGTAGCGGTGGAGTTGGCCAGCCATCGCGGTACAGACCTCGCGGATCCGCTCGAGGGTTCGATCCCGCTGGGCGGCCAGCTCCGCGGTCGATTCGACCTCGGGGAACGTCTCCGGTACGTCCGCAAAGAGGTCCTCGAACGACCGGACGTACTCGTTGAAGGCCGCGACGAAGGCGTCGTAGTCGGTCATCGCCCGCTCGAGCGCGTCGGGCTCGGGCGGCTGCTTGCTCGAGACGGCGTAGATCTCCGACCCCGACTGGGGCTCGTATCGCAGGTACTGTACGTCGCCGGCCTCGTACTTGAGCGTCCAGCTGCCGGCGTCGGTGGTGAACGTCTTCTGTCCGTAGTCGCCGCCCTGTAAAACGGCCAACTCCCGTGCGATCCGGCCGGCGTGGGTCCGCACCCGGGTCGCCAGCTCGTCGCGCTGCTGGGCGATGTCGTCCGCCCCTTCGACGTCCGCCTCGAGTCCGTCGGTCATCACCCGATCGAGGGGCCGGGGGCCGGTAACGGTTTCGCCACGGGTTGCTGGCGGGAAGGTGTGACGCGGGCGGATGAGTTACTCGCTCTCGGTGGTCGTGTTCTCGCTCTCGTTATCGCCGCCCGTTTCGTTGGTCGCGTTTTCGGTTTCATTACCGGCGGTTTCATTGGGGCCGTCGTCCGTACTCGGTTCCTCGTCCTCCTCGATGTCCTGACCGTTGCCCGTCCCCTCTTCGGCCTCGGTCTCGCCGTCGCTCTCGTTGTCGCCGCCCGGCCCGCCACAGCCGGCCAGGAAGGCGCTCGAGGCCGCGACACCGGTCAGTCCCAGCACGCGTCGGCGAGTCGTCGACGGGTCGGTGGTCATACGCCACGAGTCGAGTGCGACCGGAATAAGCCGTCAGGCGGCACGCGCGTGGTCGTCGACGCACGCGGCCGCGGGAGGGGCCGATCGCCGTCGCCGGGTCCGCGACGCCTCGTTCCCGGTCGAGGTAGGCACCACGCCCAAGAACAGGGCCGGTGAACCGGGGTCCATGGTCTCGATCCCCGAGGAGTTCCACGACCTGTTCGAGAAGGAAACGTTCGCCCACGTCGCGACGCTGACCGACGAGGGGCTGCCCCACGTCACGCCGGTCTGGATCGACTACGACGCGGCTGACGACCGGCTGCTGATCAACACCGAACGGGGCCGCCAGAAGGAGCGCAACGTGCAGAACAACCCCGGCGTCGGCGTCAGCATGACCGACCCCGACGACCCCTATCGGTTCCTCTCGGTGATCGGCGAGGTCGAGGAAATCACGACCGACGGCGCTCGAGCCCACATCGACGAACTGGCCCGGCGCTATCAGGACGTCGACGAGTACCAGCCGACGATCGAAACCGAGCGCGTGATTTTGCGGATTCGGCCGGATCGGGTCCTGTGACCCGCCATGGGACGGACCGATCTCGAACGCCAGCGGCCGTCCCGCTGCGAGTCCCCGGTCGAAAATATGAGCAGCGGAACAGCTATGTTCCTCAGTTTTTAAATATCCCGTATGACGGTGCCGGGAGCGATCGCCGACCCACAGTGGCGCGCGCCGATTATCGCGGGGCTCGCATCGGTTCCGGTCACGCTCGTTCTCCAGTGGCGGTCCGCCGGCAGCTACGTCTTCGTGCCCGTGCTTTTCGCTGGTCTGGTCGTCGGCTATCTGTTCGCCGAGCGACCGCCCTCGAGCCGCCGTGCCGGGATGCAAGCAGGTCTGGTTGGCGGACTCGCCCTGCTTGGGGGCGGGGTTCGGTTCCTCACGGACATCCCCGAGTATTCGTTCCCGATCGGTCTCTCGGTCCTCGCGGGACTCTACACGGCCCTCGTCGTCGTCCTCTACATCGGCTACTTCGGGCTCGTCGGGGGCATCGGGGGACTCGTCGGCGGCTGGCTGGCGAACAGGATCGGCGGGTCCCGATCGGAGCCCGTCGCGAGGTGACGCGCCACTCGGTCGCAGTCGACGGCGGCTCGAGATCCCGGGGCCGCCTGCAGGGCCGGTGATTAATGCCGACGGTGTGGACGGCCGCCTATGGCAACCACCGCGGCCCTGCTGGTCGACTGTCTCGAGGCGGAGGGTGTCGAACGGGTCTTCGGCGTGCCGGGCGAGGAGATCGAGGATCTGCTGTTCGCGCTGCGGGCGTCGTCGGTCCGCTTTATCCCGACGCGCCACGAACAGGGCGCGGCGTTCATGGCTGACGTCCACGGCCGGCTGACCGGCGCGGCCGGCGTCTGTCTGTCGACGCTGGGCCCCGGCGCGACGAACCTGATGACCGGCGTCGCCGACGCCCAACTGGACAAGAGCCCCGTCGTCGCGATCACGGGTCAGGGCGGCCGCGAGCGGCTGCACAAGGAGAGCCACCAGGCGCTGGACGTCGTCGACGTCTTCGAGCCGATCGTCGAGTGGAACACCCAGATCGGGGAGCCCGAGATCGCCCCCGAGTCGGTACGCAAGGCGTTCAAACTCGCCGAGTACGAGAAGCCGGGCGCGACCCACCTCGAGTTTCCCGAAGACGTCGCGGCGGCCGAGATCGACGCGGAGCCGATCGATCGTCGCGATCCGGTCCGGCGGCCGGATCCGGACGACGAGTCGGCCGCGCGGGCCGCCCAATTGATCGCCGACGCCGAGCGGCCGCTCCTGCTGGCGGGCAACGGCGCGGTCCGGACCCGCGCGTCGGAGCAGGTCCGGGCGGTCGTCGACCGCGTCGGACTCCCGGTCGTCGAGACCTACATGGGAAAGGGGGCGATCTCGGACCGCGAGCCGGCATCGCTGATGACGCTCGATTCAGGCCCGGACGAGGAGGCCGCGCGGGCGATCGAGCGGGCCGACTGCGTCGTCGCCGTCGGCTACGACATCGCCGAACACGATCCACAGGGGTGGAATCCGGACCGCGAGAAGACCATTATCCACGTCGACTACGAGCCCGCGGAGGTCTACCGCCACTACAACCCCGACGTCGAGATCGTCGCCGACGTCGGCGCGGCGCTGTCGGCCATCGCCGACGACCTCTCCGCGGCGGCCTGTTCGCTGTGGTGTGACGACCTCCACGACCGGCTGCTCGAGGGCGTGACGGAGCCGCCGACCGACGGCGACCCGGTGACGGTGCGAAACGCCCTCCCGCTCCTACGCGAGGCGATGGCCGATTCCGACGTACTAGTCTCGGACGTGGGCAGTCACAAGATGGCCATCGCCCAGTCGTTCCCGACCTACGAGCCGAACACCTGCGTGATCTCGAACGGGCTGGCGAGCATGGGGATCGCCGTCCCGGGCGCGCTGGCGGCCGATCTGGCCGTCGATGCGAACGTCGTGGCGGGCACCGGCGACGGCGGGTTCCTGATGAACGCGGCCGAACTCGAGACCGCGACCAGACTGGACTGTGGCTTTACCACCGTCGTCTTCGACGACGAGGACTACGGGCTCATTTCGGAGAAACAGGAGGCCCATCGGGCCGACCACACCGGCACCGAGCTGACGACGCCGGACCTGGTGACCTTCGCCGAGAGCTTCGGGATCGAGGCCTACCGCCCCGACGGGTGGGACGAACTCGAGGCAGCGTTCGCCGGGGCCGTCCCGGCGAACGAACTGGCGGTGATCCAGGTCCGACTCGAGTGAGCGACGACGGGCCGCCGGCCGTCGACGGCAGGGGCGCGTCGGCTGGGGCGGACAGAAGCTACTTGGTCGATCAGGCGTATCCGACGGTATGTTCACTCGGCAGCCGAGCGGCCGCATCTCGAAGCGGGCGGTGACGGACGGTGACGGTACGTGACCGACGCAGACGGGACCAACGTGGATCGGCGAACGGTACTCGGCGCGCTCGCCGGCGTCGGCGGGGCCGCCCTCGCCGGCTGTTCGGCGTTCGAACGGGAAAGCGACGCCGAGACCGAGCAACTGGACGACGACGCGGCGCGGGAGTTGGCCGAGCGGTTCGCCCCGACGTTGTACTTCGACAGCCGGGAGCCGTGGTTCCCGACGGACCCTCGGCCCTACGAAAGCGAGCGCGACGGCGACACCGTCGTCGACGGCTTCGACGCGCTCGAGGGGTACCACGCCCAAGCGAGCGACGGGGAGCCGCCGAACCCGGCCGTCTTCTACCACGCCGTCGCGTACGAGGACTCGCCGCTGGCGGCCGTCCAGTTCTGGTCGTACTCGGCGTTCGACCAGTTCACGACCAACTTCCACTGGCACGACTGGGAGGTACTCCACGTCTTCGTCGACACCGAGACCGACGAGCCCCAACTGTACGTCGCCAGCTCCCACTCCAGAAAGGTCCCCAACAACGAGTTCCTGGATCCCGACCCCGACGCCGTCCCACGGGTCCTCTCGGAACTGGGCTCGCACTCGAGTACGCTCTCGGTCAACGACGTGCCGGATCGCTTCCAGCGGGTCGCCGTCGAGGACCTGCTGGCGGACATCACGAACACGGCAATCGAAGGGATCGAGGACCTCGCCGAGATCCCGCTGGCGTACGGGCTGCCCCGCGACGAGGGCTCGCGACTCCCCTACGTCGTTCCGGAGTACGAGGGCGCGCCGCTGTACGACCACGAGGACCTGCCGTCCGTCACCCGCGACTCGTTGATCGACGCGGCGGTGACGGTCCGCTCGTTCGACGCGCTGACATCGCCGCCGACCGATCTCCCGGCCCGCGAAACGGGGCTGGTCTTCGACCACCGCGAGCGCGCCGGCGACGCCGACGTCGCGTACGACCTCGTCCCGACCGCCGACCTCGAGCATATCACCGAGTTTTCGGGGCCGCAACTGAGCTTCGAGTTCGCCGTCCCCGACGCCGTCGAGGACGCCGTCGCCGGCCACATCACGGCGACCGGTACCCCGTGGAGCCAGCCCCGCTACGAGAACCCGGCGACTGACATCTCCGCGCCGAACCACCGAGAAGCGCTGGCCGACCGCTACGACGCCATCGGTGACCCTGCACCGATAAACACCGTCGTCAGCGAGATCACGGCGGCGGTGACGGCCGACGACGCGCCGACCGACGAGGGGCTGACGACGACCGCGACGGGGGTCGAATCGGTCGTCCTGCTCGAGAGCGACCCCGAAGCCGTACCGACCTTCGACGGCGTCGCCGTCGTGCAGGACGTGCCGGCCGGCGACCACCGACTGACCGTCAACGGGGCCGGGACGGCACCCCACAGCGAGCGCGTTACCGTAGCCGACGACGGCGCGACGACGGCGGCCGGCGTCGACGGCGAGATCCCGCTGGTCGCCCGCGAGCGTGCGACGAAACTCGAGGTCGGCGGCGAGGAAAGCGACGGGGAGCTATCGCGGGTGGCCCTCGAGGATGACTTCGCCGGACGACTCTACGAGTCGGCGGTCGATGGCAGCGACGCGGTCTACGTCCACGACGGCGGGGCCTACACGACCGAGGTCCGGGACGCCGACGACGAGATCGGTGCCTATCGGGTCAACCCCGATCCCGGCACCGAGGAACCGGTCCGAATCGACCGCCCCGAGACCGGCACGGCATCGTTGGCGTCGTTCGTCGCGGAAATCGCCGCGGAGACGCAGGCTGCGGTCGCCGCGGTCGAACCCGAGGGCGATACGGACGACGACGATGACAACGGTTCGTCGAACCCCGTCACCGGTCTCGAGCGCGCCCTCGCGGCCGTCGCCGACTCCGCCAGCCGGGCCGCCGAACGAGCGCGCGCTGGCGATCGCGGAAACGCGGACGAGCAACTCGAGACCGTCCGGGACCGGCTCGAGCGGGTCGGAGAGCGTCTCGCCGCAGCGGAGGAAGACATGCCGGCGTCGCTCTCGCGGGCGACCGAGAAGCGTCTCGAACAGGCCGATCGGCGCGCCGAACAGGCCCGGGCGTCCGAGACGCTGTGAGGGCGGTCGTCGCCGACAGCGTCCAGTGCGGATGTCGTTGTGCGTAGCGATCGCGATGATCGCGACGCAATCGACCCGCTAGCCGGGGTCGAGCGGGTACTCGACCGCGAAGGTTTTCCGTTTGGGTGTCGTTAACAATAAACAGAGATGGGATCGGGTCCGTGACGAAATCCGACGACGAGCGGGAGAAAGCCGCTGGTATTTGCCGGCGCTGCGGGGAACTGTTTACGGTGTGGGAATCCTGCGACGGGACCGTCCGGCCAGTGAGTCCCCACAATGCCTGTTCGTGTACGGACCCGTCGCTGCGGGTCATCGACGGGGGCGAGGTCTTCGAGGACGAGGACGCGGACTCGGACGAAAACGGAACGGCACATCCCGGAGTGTGACCGCCTCGAGCGAAGTACACCAGTCGGCGGGTATGATCCTATCGCTGGCGGTGTTCACGACAGACATCGATCGCAACCGGGAAGAGGTGACTCGACGGTTTTCGGTTCTCGTCGGGTATGATTCGAGAGTCACGTCAAGCGAGGTTATTACGGGATCCGTAAGACGAACACGGGGAACCCGACTCCCGTTCGTGGTTCGGTGTCGACAGTTCAACGAAAGCGCGATTATAACTAGTTCTATACTGCCGGGAAGGGCACCAATGGTGATGATCAGTTCCGAAATAATATGTCCTGTCGGGGGAAGGCTGTGAGACGCTCTTTACCCAACCTTTACCTTATTAGTAGATATATAGGAATAATATAAAAATACAATAATTTAATTAGTTCAGGATAGGATGGATGGTTGATAAAAACCACCGTTTCGGACGCCGAACAGTTCTGAAATCGTTAGGCGCTTCAGTCGGCGGGATAACGCTCGGCGTTGGCGCTAGCGGAGTCGGTAGTGCAGCGCCGACTAGCACGCCATACGATCCAAACTGGGTTGAGTCCGATGTCGGGAAAGAACACGAGTCGTGGGACCGAGACGAGCCCAAGCCCGACATGTACATGAGTACCTATCAGGGTGTGGCAGAAGTCGGCGTAAGTGTCCATCGCGTCCTTTCGTTAGTGGGTGTCGAACACCTCGATGATCCGTTCCGCTTAAACACGAGTCACTCCTACCTTTATGCGTTTAATTTCGCATCATTCGGGGCGGGTATTTGGAAGCAATACCAAAATCTGTACCAAGGCGAAGGCGGAACGATCACCGATCCAAAGACAATCCCCTCACTATTCGAGGCTGATCATACAATGGAACTGGAGGTACAGAATACGAACCAAACGGACATGCTCAACGAGGACAATGCGAAATTCGCGGCACTTGACGGCCTACTAACCCAACATGTCGATGATGTCGGCACGGGTTCCGAGTGGCTGTCTGCCACGAGTACTGAAGATATCGATTATGATCAGATAGACGCAGTAAATGACAAATTTGCGCAGGGGGCAGGACTCGCTCTCGGGATCGGTAGTACGATCGCTAGCGGCGGGGTTGCAACCCTGCTGGGTGGGGCCGGAGTCACGCTTTCGGCCGCAAATATGATCGACGAGATGAGTGATGAGGACCTCGGAATTGACACTGCTGATAACGGCCAGCACTGGCAGATGGATTTCAACGGGAGTGGTAGCATTCCTGCATACCTAGCAGGCGTTTATTTCACACTAGAAGTCCCACCAGGTGAAGGATTCACTTTAGAGGTGAACGACGATTATAGTATCGACGAACCGCTGTATTCACAGCAGTCTAAGTATTCGGAGGCCGACGAGATGTTGTCGAGTCATGATAGCGACACGTTCCTCGTTGATATCAAGCCCAATTGGACGGAGAACGAGGATTACATCAGCGAGCCAGAGGTCCTCTAACGTCAGAATAGTCCAATTGTGAGCCATACGATGGACTGATCGCATAAACGCATACATTTCACCTTCCTTTTCTATATCCTTACCTGTACAGTAGAATTGATAGCCCCCGGTAGCCCACTACGAGCGGCGGAACGTTACCGACACGAATTCGAACTGGGCAAGACGGTCGCGTTCACCTCGTTCGCACGCTGCGACTTGCTGGCTCGAATTCGCTTGGCGAAACGACTTCCCCGCACTCGGAGCGCTTCGCTGTCGCTCAGCGTTCGTAGAGTGTGGGAACGGTAGTGGGCCGGCGCGAATTCGAATCATGCGAGACTCGCGGTACTCGTCTCGCTTGCTCTCGTTCGCTTCGTCGCCGGCCTGCGGCCGGCTTCCAGCGGGACCGCCGGTCCCGCACCGCTCACGAGAACGCGGTTACGGCCACCCGACGGTCGTCACTGGACGAACGAAAGTGGGGAAAAGTGGGCCGGCGCGAATTCGAATCGCGGTTACGGCCACCCGAAGGCCGAAGGATACCAAGCTACCCCACCGGCCCGCAATCGAAACGTACCCGGCCGGGCGTTTAACGCTTGCGAAAGCCGCCGTCCGACCGCCCGAGGGGAGTCGGTCCCCGCGAGCCTCAGCACCGCTCGTAGCCGTCGGTGTCCAGATAGTGGTGCGCGACGGTGATCGCCTGATCGGCGTGCAGGAGTTCCGGCCCCAGCCGAAGCCGCTGCTCCGCGTAGTTCTCGAGCAGCGCCGCTTCGTCGGCGGTGAAATCCCGATGGTCCGACAGCACGAAGATCCCGTCGGCGAGCGTCGTGGGGTCGACGTCGACGACGGCGTCGCCCTCCTCGTGGAGTTGGATCACCGGGCCGTCGTCGGCGATTTCCTCGAGGGTCCCCTCGAACCCGCGCCGGTACAGCTCGACTCCGGGACTGGGCTCGGCCGGGAGGGCACCGATGGCGTCCTCGCGATGCTCGAGGGCGTTGCGGACCAGCGCGGCGGTACTGCGTTCGTCAGGATTGAGCCGCTGTAGCTCGCGTCCGTCGAAGGTAATGGTGAGTTCGTCCTGTGCGACCAGGTGAACGCGGACGGCCTCCCGGATGCCGTGGGAGGTAACGAACGCGGCGGTGATCGATCGACAGAGCGCGTCGAGGCGACCGGCCCCGCCCGCGAGGTCGTCCAGCGAGAAGTCGGGCTCGGTTGGGATGTCGTGACCGAGCAACACGAACTGGCGCATACCGGTGCAACGAGGACGAACGGAATAGCTGCCACGGTTCCGGATCGGCGGTTCGGCCCGACAACTGTGAAACGATCGATAACATATATCACGGTGATTCTCTAGATTGGGAATATGTCACGCTCGGACGACGAGTTACCGATCACGGACGGCGGTGCGTCGGTTCGAATGCAGTACGAAGAGCCGACGGCGATCGTCGACACCGTCGTACGGGGCGTCGAAGCCGTCGATGAACCGCCGGCTCCCGACCGGCCACTCTACGACTGGATCGAACCGGAGGCGATGGTCGACCTGTTCGCCCACGCCGCGGCGAAAGGCGGCGACGTGCGCCTCGAGTTCGCGGTCGGGGACTGTAGGGTCGTCGTCACGAGCGCGGGGACGGTCGCGGTCCGCAACGATCCGGTCGGCATCTGCCCGACGGAGTGAGCCGTCCTAAACGAGCCTACGCGGTCACCCACCGCTCGAGGGGGGCGGTCACGAGCCCCAGTCCCGGCATGCCGTCGCGATACCAGACGACGGCCCCGACGGCGAACAGGCCGAACTGGACCCACTCGAAGGCCCCGAGTTCGTAGTAGCTGAGGATGGCATCGAGGATGCCGGCGACCGGCTCCTCCGGCGGCGGCTCGAGGACCGGCCACAGGAGATAGGTCGCGCCGGAAAAGTCACCGCCAAACACCGCCGGCGGAACGTCGGCCAGCAGGTGCGAGCCATAGCCCACGAGAAAGCCGACGCCGAGCGGGCGACGCCGCAGCCGCGTCGCGACGGCCAGCACCGCCACCACGAGGGCGGCGAGGGCGAAAACCGAGTGTGAGAGGGTCCGCCCGCCGGGCAAGATTCCGACGTTCCACGCGAGGGGCTTGTCGATCAGGTCCGGCGTCTGTGAGCCGACGGCGAGGGCGATTGCCGGCAGGGCACGCGGCGGGCGGCCGAACCGGCGGTGAACGACGGCAGTGTACAGCAGATAGGCGACGGCGAGGTGTCCCCAAGGCCACATCCAGAGAGGCTACTCCGGAAACCGGCATAGGCGCTTCGACTCGCCGCCGTCGGGCTGCATAGGCATGGCCAACCGGTTTCCCCGTCTCGAGTATGGAGTGCGTATATGGCGAAATCAGAGTCGTCGCAGTCCGGCGGTAGTCGGCGGTTGCTCGCGATCCTCGAGGGGCGGCCCTGCCCGGACTGCGCCGACGGCGAACTCGAGCGGGACAGCTACAAGGACAAGCGAGCGGTCGTCTGCGACAGCTGTGGCACGCCGCGGGCGCAGGTCTGGACCGGCTAGCGCTCGAGGGACCGAGCGAGACCCGCTCACCGCGACCGCGAGCCGGAGTAGTCGTGGCCGATGACGAGCGCGAGTGCGTGAACCGCGATGAGCCCGAGAAACATCGTGAGCCGGCCGAACGAGTCGATCCCCGCGACGATGACGGGGACGTAGACGATCGGAAGCAGGGCCCCGAGCCAGAAGCCCGCCGCGGTAACGGAGCGGTGCAGCGGCATCGGTACGATCAGCGCATCGCCTCGAGGTCGACGAATCCCTCTCCGTGGGCGGTGATCCAGGTCGTCGTCAACACGCTCCCGCTGGCGTGGCGCGGGAAGATGGCACACTCGTTGGGTGCATCATCGTTTTCGATGGTGACGTGTTCGAGTTCGACTGGCGGTTCCTCGCTGTCAGTGCGGTGGACATCGGCGTCGGTCATGCGGGATCAGGCGACGGGTACGCGCGCCGAGAGTTCCTATCCGGTCCCCTACTATTGTTATCGAGTGGGTAACGCCTCGAACGCGGACGATAGCGTTCGGTTCAGTCGGTTGGAGACCGTTCACTGCCACGACACTGACGGTAACGAGAGCTGACGTGTACGGCGCTGCTATGGCACGGGTTCCGGACAGTCATCGCCGTATCAACGCAATAACTGATCGTTTCCGCCGGTCGCGTGCCCTCGGAGCCGCGGTTTCCCGACGGTCGATCCTACGCGGAGGGCGGGTCCGGTCTGGCGTCGAGCGTGAGTTGCGTCGTCTCGGTTCGCCCGTTCCGGCGGAACCGCACGTCGAGGGCCTCGCCGGGACTGGTCTCGAGCGCGAGATACGTCGAGAGGGCGTGGCGGTCGGGGATCGGCGTCCCGTCGAACGCGCGGATGACGTCGCCGCCGACGGGGATGGCCTCGCCGCGGCGCTCGACGGTTCCCGTAGCCGGCTCGAGAACGCCGTCGGCCGCCGAGCCGTCGACGACGTCGGTGACGAGGACGCCGCTGGCCTCGTCGAGGTCGTTCTCCTCGGCGACGAGCCGGTCGACGGATCTGAGCCCGATCCCCATGTACGAGTGGTCGTAGGAGCCGTCGGCGAGCAGCGACGGGACCACGCGCTCGGTGAGCGCGGCCGAGATGGCGAAGCCGATGTTGTCGCCGCCGCCGGAGTTGACGACGCCGACGACCTCGCCGTCGAGGTTCACGAGCGGCCCGCCGCTGTTGCCGGGGTTGACCGCGGCGTCGGTCTGGACGACGTTCGGGAAGGAGAACTGTCGTTGTGGGACGTCTAGGGTCCGATCGACGCCGCTGACGATCCCCGCGGACATCGATCCCTCGAGGCCGTAGGGGTTGCCGACCGCGGCCACCTGCTGGCCGACGACCGGTCGGTCGTCGGTCAGCGACAGCGGCGTCGCCGAGTCGGGAACGTAATCGACCTCGAGGACGGCCAGATCGCTGTGGTAGTCGCTGCCGACGAGCGTGGTGCCGGCCCAGTCGCCGGTGACGTACTGGAGGTCCGCGGCCTCGGCACCGGCGACGACGTGGTGGTTGGTGACGACGTGGTCCTCGTCGTAGAGAAAGCCCGAACCCTGGCCTCGCCCCCGTTCGCCCGTCGACGGGTTCTCGACGCCGAAGGCACGCACCTGTGTCACCGATTCGACAATCTCGTTGTAGAGGTCGGTAAACGCCGAGCCGTCGGCGAGGTTCCCGCGGTTGTCGAACGAGGAGTCGCCCTCGATCGAACTGTCGGCTCGGGGTTCGGCACAGCCGGCGACCGCAGCGACCCCAGCACTTGCGGCCGCGAGAAAGGAACGGCGATCCAGTCGGAACTCGTTCATGTCGTGACCTTGGACCCGATCCATTTGAACGTCGGGGCTAGCGATCGGCGCGTTCGAGGGTCGCCGGCCGCCGAACCGGACGGCCCCATCGTCGACACCACGGTCGGCCTCGCGAAGGGAAAACGTGTTACCCGCGGCTCCCCGAGTCCCGAGACATGATCACGGAAGACGCCCGTGCGCTGCTGTCGACGGGTGCCGTCTGCGACTCGTGTCTCGGACGGCCCTTCGCCGATCGCAGTTTCGGGCTGACCAACGCCGAACGCGGCCGGGCGCTACGGACGACCGTCGCGCTGGCCGACGACGAGGACTTCGAGACGACCGCACCCGCGGACTGCTGGGTCTGTGAGGGGTACTGCGGCACGTTCGACGCCGTCGCCGAGACCATCGTCGACGCCCTCGAGGGAACCGCGTTCGCCACCTATCAGGTCGGGACCCGCGTCCCGCCGCTGGTCGAGGAGAACGAACGCCTGCTCCGGGAGGACGCCGGTCTCGAGCCCGACGTCGGCGAATCGATGAAACGCGAGATGAACCGCGAAGTCGGCCGGCGCGTCGGCGCGACGACCGAGACCGAGGTCGACTTCGACCGACCGGACGTCCTCGCGGTCGTCGACCTCGCAGGGTTCGACCCGCTCGAGGCCCTCGAGTCGGGGATCGTCACGAGCCACGCGGTCGACGTCCAGATCAACCCCGCGTTCGTCTACGGCCGCTACCGTAAGCTCGAGCGGGACATCCCCCAGACCGAGTGGCCCTGCCGGGAGTGTGGCGGCAGCGGCGTTCAGTTGGGCGACGACGGCGAGGAGCCCTGTGACTACTGCGGCGGCTCCGGCTATATGTACGACACCAGTGTCGAACAGGTCGTCCGACCCCACGTCGTCGACGCCATGGACGGCGACGAGGGCACCTTCCACGGCGCGGGCCGGGAAGACGTCGACGCGCGCATGCTCGAGGAGGGCCGGCCGTTCGTCCTCGAGGTGAAACGACCCGCGGTGCGCGATCCCGACCCGGCCGAACTCGAGGCCGAGATCAACGAGGCCGCCGACGGCGCGGTCGCGGTCGACGGCCTGCGGCTGGCGACCTACGAAATGGTCGAGCGCGTCAAGGAACACGACGCGAGCAAGCACTACCGTGCCGACGTCGAGTTCGCCGAGTCGGTCGACGAGGACGCCTTCGAGACCGCCCTCGCGGAACTCGAGGGAACGACCGTCGAGCAGTACACGCCGGAGCGAGTCGACCACCGCCGGGCGGGGCTGACCCGCGAGCGGACCGTCTACGCCATCGACGGCGACCTGCGATCGCCCACCGAGGCCGAGGTACGACTCCACGGCGAGGGCGGCCTCTACGTCAAGGAACTGATCAGCAGCGACGGCGGCCGGACCGAGCCCAGCCTCGCGGGCCTGCTCGAGACCGACGCCGAGGTGACGGCGCTGGACGTGACCGGTGTCGAAGGAGAGAACGAGCCGTTCGAGCGCGAGGCGTACTTCCTGGACGAGCCGCGCGACGGCTCCGAAACGGCAGCCGGCGACGCCTGAGCCGCCGTCGGCCGCTCGGTCGAAACGGGCGGCTCACGCCCTGGCTACGGGTCCGGAGATCCGTCGACGGACGCCTCCTCCAGTTGTCGCTTGAGGAGCCGAAAGTCCGCCGCGCGTCGCTTGCCCACCAGAGCGGTCAGTTCCTCGTACGCGATCTCGTCGTCGTAGTAGGCAGCGGCGACCTCCCCTTCGAGCGGTCCCTCACGGGCGTTCTCGAGGTAGTCCCGAAGCGCGGCGACGAGCAGTTCGGACCGGCTCGTCCCGAGCGCGGTCGCGAGAACGTCGGCTCGCTCGAGGAGCCGATCGGGCGCGTCGACCTCGAGTCCCTCGCTGTCGGATTGCACGACGCGCCGGTTTCGAGGCCACGGACAAATATCGTGCGACACGCGACGCGGTGAATCGGGGACAGACAACGCAACCGTTTAGCGCCCGGCGACGGATCCACGTCGTATGCCATTCGGCGTCGACGAGGCCGGCAAGGGCCCCGCGCTGGGATCGATGTTCGCCGCGGCCGTCCACTGCGATGCGCCCGACGATCTCCCCGACGGCATCAGGGATTCGAAGCGGCTCTCGCCCGAGCGCCGCGAGGAGCTGGCGGCGACACTGCGTGGCGACGACCGGATCGCGATCGGCGTCGCCGAGATCACGCCGGCGCGGATCGACGACCCCGAGACCGACATGAACTCGCTGGCGGTCGCGGCCCACGCGACGGCCATCGAGGGCGCGCTCGCGGACCGCGCTCGCGTCGCGAGCGCGGACGAGCAGTTCTCGGGGCTCTGTGACGCCTGTGACACCGACGCCGACCGGTTCGCCCGGCGGGTCGCCGACGCCTGCTCGCTCGAGGCCCTCACCGTCGATGCACGCCACGGTGCCGACGACGAATCGCCGCTGGTCGGCGCGGCCAGCATCGTCGCCAAAGTCGAACGGGATTCCCACGTCGCTGCACTGGCCGACGAGTACGGCCCGATCGGCAGCGGCTACCCGGGCGATTCGACGACCCGCGAGTTCCTCGCGGACTACGTCGACGAACACGGCAACCTCCCGCCGTTCGCGCGGGCGTCGTGGTCGACCTGCGAGGACGCGCTGGCCGCGGCCGAACAGACCGGGCTCGAGCAGTTCTGACCGGCCTGCCGTTCCGATCGGCATCTATATCGTGACCACAGTCGTCCTGTCACCGTGAGTGAAATGCGCGTTCGAACGCTCGGCTACGCCGCGGCGGCAGGTCTCGCAACGTTTCTCGTCGTCTTCGTCGCTGTGTCGGAACTCCTGCTCCCGTACCTCGAGTTCTCGGTACTCGTCGGACTGCCGGCCGGAATCGGGGCCGGCGTCCTGATCGCAGCCGTCGTTCTCGTCCAGTTCGGTCGAAACGCGGACGGCACGCCCCAACCGCTCGCGCTGGGCCTCGGGACGTTCGGCGTCACCTTCCTCACCGTCTTGGTCGTCGCGCTCGTCTTGCTCCGGGCGGGCGTGATCGGTTCGATCGTGAGCGCGACCGGCATCGGTATCGTTGGGGGACTCGTCGTCGGGATTCGGGCTCGACGCGAGAAACCGCCGACTGGATAGCGCGATACGCGACGAGTATGGAACGGGTTCGTCTCGGTGACAGCCGACTCGAGCGACGCCACGAGAGGATCAAACTCCCCGCGATCAACTGCGCCAGACCGCGTAGACGTAGCAGCCGACGCCGAGAAAGACCAGCAGCGAGGAGAGCGTATCGGCGGCGCTCGAGTGCGTGAGGAGGGCCACGACATTCAACAGGCCGCCGGCGACGAGGCTGCCCGCGCCCAGGGTCAGCACCGGTTCCGACCGCGACCGCTGCCCGTATAGCATTGCTCCCACCGCGATCGCGATGATTCCGAAGCCGAATTCCGTGAGCGTCACCGCTCGCGGGTCGTTCGTGGCCGTCGCGTAGGCGAAGACGGCGAAGTAGCTCAGAATCATGGCGGTGACCGCTCGAGAGCGAGCCGGTGAGCCGGCAGTCAGATCCATAGCCGGTCGACGGACTCCCGGCCCTTAGCCTTCGAGGGTTTCGGCCCACTCGAGGCCCAGCCCCTCGTGGACGACGAACTCGAGGGCGTTGATGAAGTAGTGGGCGACGATGACGACCAGCAGGCTGCCGGTGACGATATAGACGGCCGCGAGGCCGAACCCGAGCAGGCCGGTGACGACGACGCCGACCGAGCCCTGCATCCCGTGCCCGAGGGCGAAGGCGATCGAGGACCCGACCGCGAGGAGCCACGGCGAGACGCCGTAGCCGGCCGCCGGGACGCCGATCAGCGCCGCCCGGAAAAGCAGTTCCTCGAAGCCGGCGATGATCGGCAACACGCCGACCAGCAGGACGAGCCAGCCCGTCGCCGAATCCGGCGAGAGCAGTTCCCGCAACGCCTCGTCGTGATCGAACCCGAACCGGGTCGCCCCCGCCGCGGCGAGTTCGTTCCCGACGTAGAATCCGAACCCGGCGATCGTCCCCAGAAGCAGGCCGGACTCGAGGTACGAGAGGGAGAACTCGACGCCCAAGGCCGACGCCGGGATCGCCGTGTAGATCGCCGCGCCGAGCAAGAGGACCGCGAACAGCCCCTGGGAGAACGCGACGTTGGCGAGGACCATCCCCGTCGAGAGCGAGTCCGGATCGACCCCGCGATCCGCCGGGTGGTCCGCATCGAGAGCGGACGCAGCCGGGTCGCTCGAGTCGGTGTTCGTGTCCCCATCGGGCTCGGTACCGGCATCGGTGGCGCTCGGCGGCGTCGCCGATCGCTCTACCGGGCGCTCACCGTCGCTCGAGGCGTGGGTCGCCGACCCGTGAGCGTCGGGCGGCCGCGACCCGTCGTCGTCCGATGACGGCTCGCGGAAGGCGTCGGTAGACGGCGGCGACTCGCCGGCCGATGCGTCGCTTCTCGCTGTCGCCGGTCCGTCAGTGACGTCGTCGGCTCCGTCGGTAAACGCCGACTGCGTGAGGTGGGATAAAACGAGCAGCAACGTCAGGACGACGCCCGTGAGACCGAGGAACGTCGCCCACTGAGGCATCTACTGCGGGCTCGGGTTCGACCCGCCGGCGGAGCCGACGGTGCCCTGATCGAACGCGGTACCGGTAATCGACTTGAGTCGATCGACCAGCGAGTCCTTCTTGGGTTCGCCCATCAGGGCGACGTCGAGAACTTCGCTGATGTTCGAGCAGGGAATGATCTCGATCATGTCCTCGTACTCGTCTTCGATCATCACGTCCTGTTCGTTCGCCTGGGGAATGATGACCTTGGTACAGCCGGCCTTGGCGGCGGCCTCGATCTTGTGGGTGACCCCACCGACCGGCAACACGTCGCCACGGACCGACAGCGAGCCGGTCATCGCGACCGACTGATCGACCGGAATGTTCTCGAGGGCGCTGATGACGGCGGTCGCCACGGTGATCGAGGCGGAGTCGCCGTCGACACCCTGTTGGCCGGCCTGAACGAACTGGATGTGGATGTCCTTCTCGGAGAGGTCGACGTCGGAGAACTTCTTGATGATCGCGGAGACGTTCTGGACCGACTCCTCGGCCATCTCCTGCAGCTTCCCGGTGGCGATGACCTGTCCGCCGCCCTGTGCGGGGGCGATCTCGGCCATGACCGGGAGCATGATGCCCGAGTCTTCGCCCATGACCGCGAGGCCGTTGACACGGCCCTCGACGCCGCCTTCGTTGACCTGCAGTTCGTAGTCCTTGCGGCGCTCGATGTAATCGTCGGCGAGCTGTTGCTCGATCGACCGGGAGCGCTGCTTGGCCTGCAAGACGTCCTCGCGGGTGGTTCGGTCCCGATCCTCGGCGCGGGCGATGTCGCCGGCGACGCGGACCAGGCCACCGAGGCTCCGGAAGTGCAGCGTGAGGTGGTTCTTGCGACCCGAGCGACGCTTGGCCTCGAGGATGAGTTCCTCGACGGCATCGTCGGTGAAGTGAGGGAGACGCCCGTCGCGTTCGACCTCCTGAGCGATGAAGCGGGCGTACTTGCGCCGCATTTCGGGGGTGTCCTCGATGGTGTCGTCCATGTAGACCTCGTACCCGTACCCCTTGATCCGGTTGCGCAGCGCGGGGTGCATGTTCTCCATGGCGTCGAGGTTGCCCGCCGCGACCATGATGAAGTCACAGGGGACGGGTTCGGTCTGGACCATCGCGCCCGAGGAGCGCTCGGACTGGCCCGTGATGGCGAACTCGCCCTCCTGGATCGCCGTCATCAGCTTCTGCTGGGTGCGGATGTCGAGCGTGTTGATCTCGTCGACGAACAGCACGCCCTTGTTGGACTTGTGGATCGCGCCGGGCTCGACGCGGTCGTGGCTCGGCGTCTCCATCCCGCCGGACTGGAAGGGGTCGTGGCGGACGTCGCCCAGCAAGGCGCCGGCGTGGGCACCCGTCGCGTCCTCGAACGGCGCCACGCGCTGATCGCCGTTGTTGACGATCATGTTGGGGACCATCGCGTCCGAGCCCCGAGAGGTGTAGCGGAAGATCAGCCAGATGATCCCGGCTGCGAGGATACCAAGCAGGATCGGACCCGTGAGGATCGCGTACCCGATGACGATCGCGATGATGATCCACATCAGGATCGACCGCATCTGATTGCGCTTGCGGGCTTCCTCCTTGTGGGCGTCGATGATCTGCTCGCCTTTCCCAGCAGGAACGGTTCGGACTTTCGGCTCGTTACCGTCGTCCGGGTTGTGGTAGACTAAGACGTCTTGAAGATCTTCCTTCGGGAGCAGTTGGCTCATCGCCTTGGCCAGCATCGACTTGCCGGTCCCCGGGGAACCGATCATCATGACGTGGCGGCGCTGCTTGGCCGCCTTGATGATGATATCGCGTGCTTCGTCCTGGCCGATGACCTGATCGACGAGCCGATCCGGGACCTCGATGTCCTCGGTCGAATCGATCTTCAGTCCACCGAGAAGGTCGTCCTCGGCGATCTCCTCGTCGACCTCGACGCCGGGATCGACCTCGACCGTACTGCCGAGGTCCTCGACCGTCTCGAGGTCGTCGTCCTCGTCGGACGACGGGTCGAACCCGTCGATCGGCTCATCGAGGTCGTCGCCTCGGTCGCCCTCGTCCTCGAGCGGCGGCCGGTCTCCCTGACGCTCGGGGGGCTGCTCGCGCCCGTCCTCGTCGGGAGCAGCGTCCGAAGCGTCTTCGGGAGGATCGTCAACGTTCGTATCGTTACTCATAGAACTCTGTTCGGTATCTGTTTCGAAGGGATTGCGACTGATATACTTTCTCCATGCGGAGGATGGTGTCAGTTGCTGATACCGGCGGGAACAGCGCCCGACGTGGCTAATCAGGGAGCGACCGTCCCTGTTTTAATTCGGTACATATTCAACGAATGTATCGCTCGGTGATCGGTCAGCGTGACCGGCACGGGACGAGCGGGGGGCGACGGGGCGCTGTCGGTCAGTGTCCCGCGTTCGAGACGACTCGCCACGCTTAAGCGCCGTGCCCGAGCAGTTCCCGGCATGACTCGGGGGTTCTACATCGGTCGGTTCCAGCCGTTTCACAACGGCCATCTGAACATGGTCAAGCAGATCGCCGAAGACGTCGACGAACTCGTCCTCGGGATCGGGAGCGCCGACGACTCACACACCGTACGCAACCCGTTTACCGCGGGCGAACGCATCATGATGATCACGAAGTCGCTGGTCGAGTACGATCTGGTCACCTACGCCGTCCCGATCGAGGACTTAGAACGGAACTCGGTGTGGGTGAGCCACGTCCAGAGCATGAGCCCCGACTTCGACGTCGCCTACTCGAACAATCCGCTGGTCATCCAACTCTTCCGGGAAGCCGGCATCGAGATCCGCCAGTCCCCGATGTTCAACCGCGACGTCTTGGAGGGGTCGGAGGTCCGCGAACGGATGATCACCGACGGCGACTGGCAGTCGCTCGTGCCCGACGCCGTCGTCGAGGTCGTCGAGGAGATGGACGGTATCGAACGGATTCAGATGGTCAGCGATTCGGACTCGAACGGGGACTGATTTGGCCTCGAGGGTCGTAACCGAGCCCATGATCACGCTCGCGTCCGACTTCGGCTCGCCCTATCCCGCGGCGATGAAGGGCGTGCTGTTGCAACGTACCGATGCCCGGCTGGTCGACGTCGCACACGATTTCCCCCGACAGGACGTCCGTACGGCCGCCTTCTGGCTCCGAGAAGTACTGCCCTATTTTCCGCCGGCGACCCACCTGGTCGTCGTCGACCCCGGCGTCGGAACCGACCGCGATGCGATCGTTCTCCGTGCGGGCGATCACACGTTCGTCGGCCCCGACAACGGCGTCTTGGTCCCCGCGGCGACCCGACTCGCCGGATCCGAGAACCCCGAGTGCTACACCGTCGACGAGGCGGCGCTCGAGCCGGTCGAACCGACTGTACCCGTCGAGTCGATCGACGATGAGAGCCCACAGCGACCGCCGGGCGGCCGGAGCAACACGTTCCACGGTCGGGACGTCTTCGCGCCCGCGGCTGCCGCCGTCCACGAGACCGATCCGGCGGCGCTGGACTCGCTCGAGTGGCTCGAACTGACGGCGATCGACGTCGAACTGACGTTGCCGACGCCGACGCTCGAAGACGGCCGAGCGGTCGGCGAGGTACTGGTGGTCGACGGCTTCGGGAACGCGATTACGAACGTCCCGGGCTCCTATCTCGCGGACCGAGCGCGGATCGTCGCGAACGGCGACTCGGTCCCGATCGGCGACACCTTCGCCGCGGTGCCGGCGGGTGAGCGACTCGCGACCGTCGGGAGCCACGGCTACGTCGAACTCGACGTCAACCGCGGCCGCGGCGACGACGCGTTCGGCCTCGCACCCGGCGATCGGGTGGTCCTCGAGCCCGAAGGCGGCGAGAAAGCGGAGTAGTCAGTCATCGGCCGGCCGCGGCCGCTGTCGCGACGGATCGATCACGACCTCACCGTCGGCATACACCGTCACGGCACACTCCGAGAACGTAAACGACACCGAACCGTCGCCGATCCGGGGCTCGTCGCCCCGCCAGTGGACGAACAGGGCGTTGAGTGCGTCCGGATCGATACACTCCGAAAGCGCCTCGAGATCGTCGGGTTCGACGCCGAGGACCGACGAGACGGTCATGAGCAGGGCCGTACTCACCGGTTCATAGGCGCGGTCGTCACACCACGTGTGGTAGGTCCCGCGGTCCTCGTCGTAGTAGACCGTCCGACCGTCAGTGTTACCGATCGGCGTCAGGGTGTCTCGCGGAGCGGTTCCGGACATACTAGACCTAGATGGTGTTTGTTAACACTTAACAGTAATGGCCATAATCGACCGGGACCGGCAGCAAGCGACACGAAAAAACGCGAACGCGGGAACAGCGACGTTACTCGGCGGCGATGACGTCGTCGATACGGGCGATCATCGTCGCGGCCTCGGTCGCGCTCTCGACGGCCTCGCGCTTGACGTCGGCGGGGTCGACGACGCCGTACTCGAAGGGATCGTCGATCGTGACCTCGTCACCGTCAGTGATCAGGCCCGCACGGCCCTCGGACTCGTGGGCCGCACGGAGGTCCACGAGCGCGTCGATGGGGTCGCGGCCGGTGTTGGCCGCGAGCGTCCGCGGGACGATGTCGACCGCGTCGGCGAATGCCGTCACGGCGAGCTGCTTGCGGCCCTCGATGCCGGCGGCTTCCTGGCGGATCTTGTCCGCGATCGCGATCTCGGTCGCGCCCGCGCCGGGGACGACCTCGCCCGACTCGAGCGCCGTTGCGACGACGTCCAAGGCGTCGCCGATGGCGCGCTCGAGTTCGTCGACGACGTGTTCGGTGCCGCCGCGAACGAAGACGGTGACCGTCTCGGCGGCCGCGCCGCCCTCGACGAACGCCAGGTCGTCGTCGCCGAAGTTCTCGGTGCGGATCCGGTCGGCGGAGCCGAGGTCCTCGTCCTCGAGGTCGTCGAGGTCGCCGACGCGGCGCGCGCCGGTCGCGGAGGCGACCTGTCGCGCGTCGCTGTCGCCCAGCCCTTCGAAGACGAGAACGTCCTCGTTTGCCAGCGCGTTCGCGACGCGGTCGTGGACGTCCTCGGTCGTGAAGACGACGTCGGCCCCGCTATCGGCGACGGCCTCGGCGTAGCCCTCGAGTTCGCCCTCTTCGGCGTCGATGGCGGCGTTGAGCTGGTCGATCGAGTCGATGGCGTACTCGGCGTCGACGTCGCCGGTCCGGACGTCGAGTTCGACGTCCAGAATAGCGATCGACGCGTCTTCGACCGCGCTCGGCATGCCGTCGTGGGCGGGCTCCTCGTCGACGACGATCCCGGGGACGAGTTCGGTCGCGTTCGAGGAGGCACCGATCTGGGTGTGAACGGTGACGTTGTCGCGGGCGACGCCCTCGTCGGTGTCGACGTGGCGGATCGCCTCGACGACAGTCTCGGCCAGGGACGCGGCGGTGAGTCCGCCGGTGCCCTTGCCGGTCATGCACGACTCGGCGACCTGTCGGAGGATTTCGTCGTCGACGTCGGCCTCGTTGACCTGCTCGTCGATCGCCTCGAGGGCGATCTCGGCGGCCTCGTGGTAGCCCTCGACGATCGTCGTCGCGTGGACGTCCTGCTCGATCAGGTCCTCGGCCTCGCCCAGCAGGTTGCCGGCCAGTACCGCGGCGGTGGTCGTCCCGTCACCGACTTCTTCCTCCTGGGTGTCGGAGACTTCGACGATCATCTGGGCCGCGGGGTGTTCGATGTCCATCTCGTTCAGGATGGTCGCGCCGTCGTTGGTGATGACGACGTCCCCGCCGGAGTCGACGAGCATCTTGTCCATACCGCGGGGTCCGAGTGTGGTGCGTACCGACTCGGCCACGGCCTTGCCGGCCATGATGTTGGACGACTGGGCGTCCCGACCCTGCGTTCGCTGACTATCCTCGCTCATAATGAACATGGGCTGCCCACCCATGCGTCGCTGTTGTGCCATCGTTGATCCTCACTACCTATGTCGTTAGCACTTCTATATAAGCGTTTCCCTCCTACCACCGCTCCGTCTTGCGATTGCCCGTGTGAACCGTCGACACGACGGGTCGGCGACGAGCCGGTAGGGAAATATGGGTCCGCTCGGAATGGCCGGACGAATGCTGGAGCTGGAACACGGGTTCCGCGTCGTCGACGTCGCGACGCGGCTGCCGCCGGCGGACGGGACGGGGGTGCCCAGCGTACCGACGATCACCGCGGATCGACTCGAGCGGGAAATGCATCAGGCGGGGATCACGGGATCGGTCGTCTTCCCGCCCGCGCTTCCCGAGACGAGCTATCTCGCGCCGAACAACGGCGTCGCCAGACGCAGCGTCGACCGCCCGTTCGTCGCCTTCGCCCGGATCAACGGGACCGAGACGCCGGGGCGGACGACCACCGACCGACTGCGCAACGCCGTCAGCGGCCGCGAGGACCACCACACCTCGCCGAGCGACGTCGAGAAGTTCGCCTACGACGACCGCTTTCACGGGTTCGTCCTCGACCCCGCCGTCGATGACTACCCCGACGAGGACGTGCTGGCGGCCCTCGAGGACGTCGGCCTCCCCGTGATCGTCCGCGGCGGCGTCGATGCGCCTCCCGAGACCCTCGCCGAAACGATACTCGATCGGTCGTTCCCCGTCGTCGTCGGCCGGTTCGGCGGCCACCCGCTGAATCGGGAGCTGATGGACGAGATGATCGACCTCCTCGACGAGTACGACGACTGCTACCTCGAGACGAGTTTCGTCCGCTACCGCGAGCAGCTCGAGCGCGCCGTCCTCGAGCATCCCGACCGCGTCTTCTTCGGCAGCGGCGCGCCGGCCTGTCACCCCAACGTCGCGGTCATGGAGATCCTCACGCTGGACGTCTCCGAGGACATGCTTCGCCGTGCGTTTTCGAAAAACGCCTGTCGCGTGATCGACGCGCTCGCACCCGAGGCGGACGCCTGGAACTGAAACCGAGCGACGGCCGCGGTCCTGCCCGTTCGCGTCGGGGGTCGCGCGGTTCTCGTCGACCGCTCGGACTCCGCCCGCCGTCCGCCGACGAACGGATTTCACCGACCTGCCACTCGACGACCGGACAGCGGCGGGTGAGCCGGCCCGCGAGAGGGCTCGCGCTTCGGGAACGAAACGCATCGGGTTTCGACACGAGTGGTCCCCGATCCGCCTGAATTATTTACCAAATATCTCTATTCCTACGTTTCAGGTGCAAGATATTGGCCGCAATCATATACCAGGTATCACGAATTGCGTATTGATCGATAAATTCATCATCGTTCATGAGCGGGAACCGACTACATGCTCGAAGGATTTCCACTGGTACTGTTGCTCGCCGCGGCGGTGGCCTTTATCATCGTCGCCACGGCGAAGTTGGATCTGCACGCGTTCCTCGCACTGCTGATCGCCGCCTACCTGACCGGTCTCGCTGCGGGGCTCGATCCCGCGGCGGTCGCCTCGCTCGTGACCGACGGCTTTGGCGGCATCCTCGGCTACATCGGGATCGTCATCGTCGCCGGGACGATCATCGGCACCTGCCTCGAGCGCTCGGGTGCCGCCATCGTCATCGCGGAGACGGTACTGGACTACGTCGGAGAGGAGTACACCACGCAGGTGATGGCGATCACGGGAAGCATCGTCTCGATTCCGGTGTTCTGTGACTCCGGGTTCGTCATTCTCTCGGGTCTGAACCGGTCGCTCGCCGAGCGATCGGGACTCTCGCTGTCGACGCTCGGCGTCGCGCTCGCGGGCGGGCTCTACGTCACGCACGTCTTCGTGCCGCCGACGCCGGGGCCGATCGCCGCGGCCGGGATCATCGGCGCGGACATCGGTCTCGTCATGCTCGCCGGACTCATCGTCAGTGCCCCCATCGTCTTCGTCGCCGCGACGTGGGCCGACAGGGTCGCCTCGAACTACCACATCGACCCCAACCCCGAGATGACGATCGAGGAGATCAAAGCCGAGTACGGGTCGATGCCCTCGCGTGCGGCATCGTTCGCCCCGCTGCTCGTGCCGATCGCACTGATCGCCGTCGGCTCGATCGCCGCCTACCCCGAAGCGGAGAACCCGGAACTGATCACTGGAACGCTCCAGCGCTGGCTGCTGTTCCTCGGCGATCCGGCCGTCGCGCTGATCATCGGCGCGTTCATCTCCTTCGCGATCGTGCCCGACTTCACCAGCGACGTGACCGACGAGTGGGTCTCCGACGGGATCAAAAACGCCGCCGTCATCCTCGCGGTGACCGGCGCCGGCGGCGCGTTCGGCGAGGTCCTCTCGGCGCTGCCCCTCGAGAACTTCATCACCGACACGCTGGGCGGGCTCGGTATCGGCCTGCTCGCCGCGTTCGTCGTCGCCGCGGCGATGAAATCCGCGCTCGGTTCCTCGACGGTCGCGATCCTGACGACGGCGGGGCTCGTCGCACCACTGCTTGGCTCGCTGGGCCTGGACACCGAGATCGGCAAGGTCTTCACCGTTCTCGCGATCGGGGCCGGCAGCATGACTGTCAGCCACGCCAACGACTCCTACTTCTGGATCATCACGGAGTTCACCGACATGGAGACGTCGACGGCCTACCAGGCCTGGACGCTCGCGACGCTGGTACTCGGCCTCTCGAGTATCGTCTGGATCGTCGTCCTCCGAAACGTCGCGGGACTGGCCTTCTAGCGGACGACCAGCACCCGCAGATCGTTCAGATTCGTGCCCGTCGGCCCCGTGCAAACGAGGCTATTTCTGGACTCGAGATACGGATAGACGTCGTTGTCGGCCAGCGCCGCCCGCGCCGCATCGGGGTCCTCGACGGTCGCTTCGTCCACCAGCGCGCCGGCCGCGTCGGTCGCGCCGTCGATGCCGTCGGTGTCGACCGCGGCGACCGCGACGTCCGTTTCCCGCTCCGCGAGCGACAGCGCCGCACTCGTCGCGAACTCCTGGTTCGGCCCGCCCGACCCGTCGCCCCGGACCGTCACCGTCGTCTCGCCGCCGGAGAGGATCACGGCCGGCGGCTCGATCGGCGTCCCGGTGGCCCGTATCTCCTCCGCGATCCCGACGTGGGTCGTCGCCGCCTCGCGGGCCTCGCCGCGGACGCGCGAGGAGAGGACGAGCGGGTCGTACCCCCGTTCGATCGCCGCGTCGCGGGCGGCCTCGAGGACGGTCATCCCGTCCGCGACGACGCGGTTCGAGACGCGCTCGAACGCCGGGTCGTCCGGCCCGGGCGTCTCGGCGACCTCGCCGGTCGCGCCGCGCTCTAAGCGCTCGCGGACGGCGTCGGGCGCGTCGATCCCGTAGCGCTCGAGAACGGCGAGCGCGTCGTCGAACGTCGACGCGTCGGGGGCGACCGGGCCGCTGGCGATCACGCTCAGATCGTTCCCGACCACGTCGCTGAGGATCACGCCGGCGACCGTCGCGGGGGCGGCCCGGCGGGCCAGTCGGCCGCCTTTCAGCGCCGAGAGGTGCTTGCGGACCGCGTTGATCTCGCCGATGTCGGCCCCGCTCTCGAGTAAGGCATCAGTCGTCGACTGCAGATCGGACAGCGACACGTCGCCGGCGGGCGCGGCCATGAGCGCGCTCCCGCCGCCGGTGATCGCCGCCAGCACGAGCGTGTCCTCGCTCGCCGCGTCGGCCGCCTCGAGCAGGGCCCGCGTTCCCGCGACCCCGCACTCGCTCGGCGTCGGATGGTCGCCCTCGCGGACCGTTACGCGGTCCGTCTCGACGGGGTCGTCCGTGACGACCGCGCCCCCGTCGAGCCGGTCGCCCAAGACGTCCTCGAGCGCCGCGGCGACGTGGGCTGCGGCGTTGCCGCCCCCGAGGACGCGGACCTCGTCGTACGCACTGAGGTCGTAGGTCGCGTCGGCGACGCGGAGGGTCTCGCCCGCGAGCGAGACGGCCTCGCGGACGACAGTGCGTGGATGGCCCGCCTCGATGCCGGCCTCGACGCAGGCGAGCGCGGCCTCGCGGGCCTCGCTCGAGGCGAGTCGGTCGCGGTCCTCGATCACGTCTGTCCACCCCGGGCGGCGCGCGGTCGCGGACCGGCGTCGGCGCTCGCGGTTCGATCGGCGGCTCCCGTCGCTGTCATGTGTGAGCAGTCAGTCGCGACGGGCTAAAACTCGCGGATTCGATGCGCTTCGTGTCAGGCCGCTCGCGGGAATCGGGCGGGCGGACGTGTCGGCCGGTTGTCTTTATACGGCGGGCCGCGGACTAGTCGACCATGAGCCCCACCCTGTCCCTTCGACCGCTGCTCGAGGACGAGAGTTGGCGGGCCGGACTCGTCGGTGGCGTGGCCGCCCTCCCGTTCACGACCGCCGCCTACGTCCGGACGGGAAGCGAACTCGCGCTCGGTCCGGTGTTCGTCGCCGGCCTCATCGCCGGCTATCTCGTCGCCGACCCGTCGGCGCGCGCTCGAGCCGCGAACAGAGCGGGCGTCATCGGCGTGCTGCCGGGGCTGTGGATGGTCGCCGACGTCCTGGTCTTCATCGCGACCGAAGTGGAACCGTCGGTGCTGGCGCGCGCAGCCGCCGTCGGCTTTCTAACGCTGTTTACCGCGTTGCTGTTCGGAATAGCCGTCGTACTCGCCGCCATCGGCGCGCGGGTCGGCGGCTGGCTGCGCGCGAAGACCCACTGGCTGCGCCCGGCCGGAATCACGATGTGAGAAGTGCTGGTCGCGCTCGCGCTCAGTCGTGTTTGAACGACCGCTGG